>CALRLF020000047.1:0-32431 GCA_943368475.1 Allobosea thiooxidans | reverse complement strand
AACGTCCCAGGCTTTACGTTGGCAGGACGGCTTTAGTCGTCCTGCTTGGAACTGGTGTTGATTAAAGATATGTAGTTACAAACAAATTCTGCTGCTGAATAGCGTTCGGTCAAGCCAAGAACAAAAGCCAAATTGAAAAACTGAAGTTGAGAGGCTTGACCCGTCAGCCCTGCTGACGTAAAACCTTTTGTTAGCTGCAGGCAAGTTTAGTTTTTGCTTATTGCAATTTGAATTAAGATTGCTAAAATAAAAATTCCAATAAATACAAAAAGCCCAGTAAGTAATGCTTTTGCGATTAATTTTTTGTCAAACTTCTCTTTTTCTTTTGTTTCATTAAAAATAACAACTTTTGTATTTGCTAATTTGTCACCAAGTCTTTGAGATGGATTGAAACATATTAGTAAAACTTCAATTGGCCAGATGAGAATTGTCAAATTACGGAACAGACATTTTAAAGGAGATGCTGGAAGGTTTGTCGCATTGTCAACTACTTGAAATTTAAGAATTCTTTTTGCAGGGCTCCGTCCATTTAAAATGTCTTTATTGAAATACAGTGAAACTAAAGTAAAAACAATAAAGCCAAAGAACCAATTACTCATGATTTGCAGTCCAAGATGTAAATTACTTTTATGAATTAGTGTTAAAGGTGAAGTTAAGATTAGTCCACCAAAAACAATAATAAAGGTCATTATAAAGTGGTCGACAAGCATTGAAATTAGCCTTTGTCCAACTGTTGGTGTATTGTTGATGTGTGTCATTTTGTTTGCAGCTAACGTCCCAGGCTTTACGTTGGCAGGACGGCTTTAGTCGTCCTGCTTGGAACTGGTGATGATTAAAGATATGTAGTTACAAACAAATTCTGTTGCTGAATAGCGTTCGGTCAAGCCACGAACAAAAGCTAAATTGAAAAACAAAAGTTGAGAGGCTTGACCCGTCAGCCCTGCTGACGTAAAACCTTTTGTTGTAAGCAGCTTTTCTAAAATGAAAGGAGAGAAGCTTGCATTAAAACAGCCAGCACGAACCTACGATGCAAATGAGCCAAAATTTGATGCTGTTAGAATAAAAAAAACAGTTTAAACTTTTGCGTTGTGTCTGTCCTGATTGTACTTATTACGTTGTTACAAAAGTTGTTGCAACTTATTTATAAAGTTGCTTACAACGTTCGAGTATTTGCGAAGGCAGGGAATTCATTGATTGTCCAGCCTGGTACAAATGCCCATTTGAAATTATGTTGTTGAAGTTAAGAAGTAAAGCTGAATATTGAATGTCGAGCCAGAACTGCTGTTGATGCTTGCACTTTGTTGATGTTACAATGTCCAGCCCTGCTTTTGCAAATACTTTGTTGTGTGCAGTATTATTCAGTTCTAATCTCTTTCAATACCTCAGGAATTTCTGAATATTCGTCTACCCAAATTGTTTTTACACCAAATGAGGAAGAATCATTTTCTTCAAATGATTCAATTGTTTTAATCAAGAACTTTACAGTTTCTCCAAAGTTTAGATTAGCCTTCGATTTTTCATCAAGTAATATTTTATTTTGCTGTAGCAGTGACTCTAAACTTTTTGATACATCGTTTTCAGAGTATCTTTTTTTGAAAATAAAGTGATATTCCTTGCTTTTACCTTTCTGTAATTTTGCTATGTCTAAAAGCCTTCTAATATTTGGGTCTGTCAATGACGTCCCCATGAATAAACAATTGAAGTCTCTAAATTTATTTATTTGAACAATATTGTTCCAACTATAAATGTCTGAATACTGCTTGTGATAAATACTTTCGCCAAATGTTATTTGGTTATCTTCTGTTAGTTTACCAGCTTTTGGTAAATACCCATGTACATGATAAATTGGCAATTCCCCAGGTTCGGGGTTCATCCCAACGCCGTAAATGGATTTGTAAGGTATTTCGATTGAGCTAATACTTTTTAGATGTTGTTCAACGAGGTCGTCAAAGTTATATGTTATAATGCTGTCAAGGTTTGGACTTTTACCAGCAGCAACACAAAATCTGATAATCTCACTCATCAATTCTGACGGTTTATTAATATCAAATTCAGAATACATAACTTTTCTAACAGCTTCTTCAAAAGAGTGATTATTTGTTTCATAAAACTTTTGCAAATATCGTCCTGCAATTAATGGACTAGGTGCAAATATTTCTGTAAAAAGTTTAGATAAAGCATTTGAAGCACTCTGCTCGTTCTCAATAGTTGTTACCATCAACTTTTGGAGTAGGGTATTCCAACTTGGTAGCCCATAACTCATAGATAGACCTGCTCCTAAAACAAATACAAGTTTTTCGTTTTTATAGGACTGTCTTAATTTTTCGATAATGTCTTTTCTAGAGGTTTTGGATGACTTTGGAAGACTCTTTTCATTAAATGATGCTGTTTTTAATAGTTCCTCCAATTGCTGTTGAAGTTTTCTTTGTCTTTCCACAGCCATTGTTTCTAGTAAAATCTTTTGTTCGTCCATTCGTTTCCGGAACTCCTCTTCTCTTAATATTAATTCTTCTGTAGAATGAGTCTTTCTTTTTAATTGTTCTTGCTTATCTCTCATTCTTTGTCTTTTGTCATTAATAATTTCTTTCAATTCAGATATCCGTTCTAGCTTATCATGAATCATTTCATTTCTGTATTGTTTCTGCTCTTTTGTCAACTCGTTAGAGTCTTCCATTCTATATTCATCAATGTCGGAACGAAGGTCAGCTTCGTCTTTACGCAATTCATCGATTTCATTTCGCAGTTCATCAATTTCAACTCGAATTTCGTCTGCTTCTTTAGCTGTCATATTGCGTTTTTTAAATTATTAGGGTGTTACTTTTATTGCACACAACGTCCCAGGCTTTACGTTGGCAGGACGGCTTTAGACGTCCTGCTTGGAACTGGTGTTGAGTAAAGTTAATTAGTTACAAACAAATTCTGTTGCTGAATAGCGTTCGGTCAAGCCAAGAACAAAAGCCAAATTGAAATACAAAAGTTGGGAGGCTTGACCCGTCAGCCCTGCTGACGTAAAACCTTTTGTTAGCAGCACACTCTTTGTCAGTAAGCAAATTTGAAAGTGTTACCTTCGGTAAATCTCCCTTTTGAAAATTTGATTAAGATTTTTTCTTCAGCTGAATCGCCGATTGTTTGTCCATCTTGAAAAGTTATGTCATTGTCCAAAACGTAATGGGTAATATTAAAAAGAAATTCTCTGATGTCTTCCATGCTTTTTGAAGAGTCTAAAATTTCCATTTCAGTTTTGTTAAACTCTTTTAGTCCGTAAGTATATCCTGATTTTCCTTTATCAGTCACACGTAAGCCAAAATAAATCCAAAGGTTTAGAGGTAAAAATTCTTCACTCATTACTTGTGCTTCATTTAAATAGTCATCTTTAGGTATTAACAATGATTGATTCCCTTTATAAATACCAATTGCATTTGTTGTCCGTAGGAGAGAGCAAATGATTTTTGTAAATATTTTAAACCGTTTTATTTGGTCTTGTCCACCTTGCATGAGTGAAACAATTAAATGGCTTTGATGTTCATCTGTATCTTCTAAAGCAGTCTGCCAATTATATGCATAGATTGCTGTCTCTTTAATATCGCTTGAAGGAATAGGAATGTTCATATGTGCAATGGCTGCCATTTCTCCTTCGATTTTAAATATAAAAGATCCACTGTCTCCAGTAGGTTCTTCAACTAAACTATTATAATTATTTGTATAATCGTTACAAAAACTGTCAATGCTAAAAGAATTGTTGTCTTTAAGCATAACCATTCCAAGAATGATATTACTATTTTGTGATGTGTCGGTCTTTTTCTTTTTCCAAAACATAGAGTTCTGTCTTAATAGAGTTGCTGCTAACGTTCGAGGCTTTGTGCAGGTTGGAAAATAGAATTCCGTCTGCCCGTAACCAAAGTTGATAGTTGCAATATAGTTGATGTTTTATTCAATAGTTCAATAGCGTTCCGTCAAGCTGGAACAAAAGCTAAATAGTAGCACAAATGTTGAGGTTTATTACGTCTGCCCAACTTGCACAAAACCCTATGTTGGCAGCTGTTTTTCTCACTCCTGTTTATAAATAAGTTCAAAGTCGTTGCCAAGTTCTAATGAAATATGTCTATGCAATTCTCTTGTTTGTTTGTGAAATTCTTCCCATTGATTTTTGTCCCAAAGTGATTGTCCTGTTGGGTTATCCCAATTTAAACTTTCACAATACAATTTGTCAAGCTCTAAAACTCGTTGTCTAATTTGTGATGGCAATTTAATTTTTGCTTCTTTTACAAGATTCCCATTTGAGTCATAAACATCTGCATCTAAAACTCCAATGTCAAACCTTTTATATGAAGCATCATTGTCGCACCACAAACAGCCACCACAATTATAATCAAAGAAGAAACGTAGTCTATAAGTTGAATTACTCATACATAGTTGCTCCTTTGAAAATGTCTGCAAATGTCTGCCAATTTGCTTGGTCAGCATTTATGTCTATTTTATGATTGTCATAGTAGCCTTGAATATCCTCTGCATAAGAACTCAATGCTTCTAAAAAGTCATTAAGATTTTTGTTTTCCCAACTCTCTTTATTGTCAGTTAAGTCTTGTCGCAACAAGTGTAAAAACTCAATGAAAGATTGTCTATCTGTTACTTTATATTTTGAGAGATTGTCATTCATAAAATAGCTGCCAACGTATTCGGCTTGGCGAAGTTGCGACGGAAGAATTCCGTCGCCCTTGGCTTACAGAAGATGAATATAGTTAAATAGTTGAAAAATAGATTTACATTTGGGCTGCGTTCCGTCCAGCAAGGACGGAACGCCAAATTGAAAAACAAAAGTTGAAATACGAGTTCCGTCAGCCGCAATTTTGCCAAACCGCTTGTTGGCAGTAGTTTTTGTCAATCTTTTACTCTGTGTCAAAGCTATAAATGTCGCCAAACTTGCCCTTGCATTTTCTAAAAAATTGTCTTGGTAAACCGTTTTTAAAGTCAACTATTGTAGCTAAGTTCTTGTCACAACTTTCGTCTGTATTTTTAAAAATTAATTTACCGTTTTTCATTTTTGTCGGTAAGTCTGTGGTTAATGTTAATGGGTAATTGCCAACATATTTATTCTTGTCGTTAAATACTAATATTCTTGATGTCGCTCTATGTGAAAGTCCCCAAAACCAACTTGAATTTAAAATCTTGAATGTCTGTCCGTTTTTTGTTGTTACTTGTCCTAAATATTTTAAGTGAGTTTCTGTTCCACCTTTTTCTGTCCACTTACCAAAAATAAATAAACTGTCAACAATGGCTTTTTGTAAAACTTTTTGTCGTTTTGCTTGGTCGTTTACTTGTGCATTTGAATAAACAGCAACTGTCAAAGTCAATGCTAGAAATGTTGAAGATATTGCTGTCATAAAATTACTGCCAACAATTAAATATACGTCACAAACTCAACCCACCAAAATCAAATTGCATTGATTATCAATGGTGTTTATGTCGCATTTTTTAATTGTCATGTCGCCTTTGGTTTTGGTTATATGATGTCGCCTTTTAGCCATAAATCGTCTAAAGGGCTGGTTATTTGTATTAATTGCTCTTTCTTAACATGGGTATATCGTTGGGTGGTTTTTATACTAAAATGACCCAGTATATCTTTTATGTATCGTATGTCTATCCCCTTTTCTAAAAGGTGTGTTGCAAAACTGTGTCTTAACGAATGAAAACTTACTTCTTTTGCAATACCAGCTTTCTCTTTGGCTCGTTGAAAAACTTTTTGTGCCGATCTAGACGAATAAGGTTCACCAATAATCTCACTTTCAAATAAATAATTTACTGGTTGAGGATTTGCTTTTTTTAAATATTGCCTCAATATATCCAACAAAACAGGACTCAAATTTACCATCCTGTCTTTTTTACCTTTTGCCGATTCTATTTTTATTTGCATTCTGCCGCTATCTATATCGGCTAGTTTTAAACTTACTACTTCACTTACCCTTAAACCCGAGCTGTATGCAGTAAATAAAATGGCTTTATGTTTTAAATTGGTGAGTGCATTAAAAAGTGCAGTAATTTCTCTTTCACCCAATACATTGGGTAACTGAAATGGCTTTTTTGCTCTAGGAATTTCCCAAAAAAACTTCTCTCTGCCCAACACTTTTTCATAATAATATTTCAATGCATTGGTTCGGCTATGCAAGGTGTTTTCTGATAGTGCAAGTGTGGAGTAGCAATATTGCAAATAATCCATTATTCGCTGAGGGGTAAAATCAGTTGCAGGCGTACTTTTAATGGTTTGTAAAAATTGTGCCAACTCGTTTAAATAGGTTTTTCGTGTACTTAAACTATAGGCTTTTAATTGTAAATGTTGTTGAACTTGTGGTAGTATTTTTTTATTTACTGCATGTATTTTAAAATCGTTGGGCAATACTATTGCCTGCTGTTGTATTTGTTTTTTATGCTCTTCAACTGATTTAGTTTTTTGAGGTAGCATTGCTTTTTTAGCTTGTAAATACTGCTTAAAAGCATCGTTATTTAGTTGAGCAATACTTTGTAATTGTGTTGTAATTAATATATAATTTTCTTTACTTAAGGGAACTAACCATAGTTTTTGTGTATCACTAAGGTATCTATTTGGAAAAGTTCTTATTATTTTATTCACGTATTCTAATGCAGGAGATTGAATAGCAATCCATTCTTTTTTCTTGTAAGCTAATCCACTAATATTTATTATTGGTAAAGTTGTAGTAATTTCTTTTAATTTTTCCATAGCAATGCCAGCTCAGTTACATATCTAAGTGTTAAATAAAAAACTAATGTAGTAGTAAATTTTAAGATAGAAATATATTTTTAAACTATTTTATAGAAATGTTACAAAAACTGAGTAAGCGGTAATTTAAGTTTTAACTTATTCAATTTTGGATTGATAAATTGTATTTTTTAGTAGAATAGAGATGTAAATAGATTTTTAAGTTTATTGAATATGCACTTCCTATCTATTGTTATTGTGAAATAAACAAAATGAATAGGAATAAAGCCCCTGTTTATTGAATTTGTCTTTTAAAACATTTTATTTCGGAACGAGAAAATTCTTTTCATCTGTAACAATAAATCTTTGTATATCAGCAAGCCTTACAAGAAGAACAGTTACTTTTGCAGCTGAAATTTAGAGCTATGAAAAAGATGCACGTTGTAATGCTTGTTTGTATTGCTGCAGCTATTGCAGGGTTATTGATTTATATGGGGGATGTTACTACTTATGAAACAATTGCTTCTGCCCGACAAAAAACAGGCAAAGCAGTAATGGTAATAGCAAAATTAGATACAGCAACTCTAAAATATGATGCTGCCAAAAATCCCAATTATTTAACTTTTGAAGCGGTTGATACTTTAGGCGACAGAATGAAAGTTGCCTACTATTACGAAAAACCATACGATATGGAAAAAAGTGAACGTGTTGTGTTGAAGGGAAAAATGGAAAATGGTGTGTTTGAAATTAAAAAGAAAGATGGCATCTTAGTAAAATGTCCAAGTAAATACAAAGACGATATGAATGCTGCTAAGAAAAATTTAGAGGCAGAAGTAAGATAAAACTCTTTTGTATTGCTTTTGTTATTAATAATCTAATTAGTTTACATGGAATATATAGGCGAACATTTATTACCCGGAAAATTTGGCTATTTCTTTTTGGTACTTTCATTAGTTGCATCCTTAGTTGCAACTATTTCTTTTTATATAGCCAATAAATCTTTAGTTGAACAGGAAAAAAAGAGTTGGTTAAACATTGCTCGATTTGCTTTTTTATTAGAAACCATTGCAGTTGTTGCAATTTTTGTTACACTATACCACATTATTGCCAATCATTTGTTCGAATACAAGTATGCATGGCAACACAGCGATAAAAGTTTGCAATTAGAATATTTATTAAGCTGTTTTTGGGAAGGTCAAGAAGGTAGTTTTTTATTGTGGAGTTTCTGGCATTGTGTTTTGGGATGGGTATTAATTTGGAAAAGCAAAAATTGGGAGGCCGGCGTTATGACGGCTGTAAGTTTTGCCCAGTTTTGTTTAGCTACCATGGTTATTGGTATTTATTTCTTTGGACATAAAGTGGGTAGCAATCCTTTTGTTTTATTAAGAAATGAATTGGATGCTCCAATTTTTCAAATGCCCGATTATTTGAGTAAGGTTAAAGATGGTAACGGACTAAATACTTTATTACAGAACTATTGGATGGTTATTCATCCTCCTATTTTATTTTTGGGATTTGCAAGTACAATCGTGCCTTTTGCATTTGCTTATGCAGGATTGATTAATAAAGACCATAAATGGATTAGTGTTGCCTTACCATGGGCTTCATTCTCTGGTGCAGTTTTAGGTTTGGGTATTATGATGGGTGCAATGTGGGCCTATGAAAGTTTAAGTTTTGGTGGTTATTGGGCTTGGGATCCTGTAGAAAATGCATCACTTGTACCTTGGCTTACATTAATTGCAGGCTTACACTGTAATTTAATTTATAAACACAGTGGGTATAGTTTAAGAGCCACTTACTTTTTTTATATCATCAGCTTTATACTAATTCTTTACTCTACTTTTTTAACAAGAAGTGGAATCTTGGGTGATACTTCAGTGCATGCATTTACCGATTTGGGTATGAACTGGCAATTGCTCATTTTCATCTTGGTATTTCTTATCCCTGCTCTTTGGTTGTATATTAAGCGTTATAAAAACATTCCAACTATTGTAAAAGAAGAAAATACCTATAGCCGTGAATTTTGGATGTTTATTGGTTCGTTGGTATTATTCTTATCGGGCTTTGTGATTATATTTATTACGTCGTTACCTGTTTTCAATAAAATTGTAACACATTTTGATTTCTTAAAAAGCATTTTTAAAAATGCCTTTTCACAGCCCGAAGATGCTGAGTTTACACACAATCAAATTCAGGTTTTTGTTGCCATTATTATTGGCTTATTAACTGCATTAACACAGTACTTAAAATATAAGGACACACCTAAAGAATATTTGGGTAAGAAAATTTGGATTCCTACTATAATTTCTTTGGTAATTACTTTGGTTGTTTTATTTTTCTATAAAGTAAACTATGATAAAAAAGGAATTGGCTTCATGATAGCCATTCATTTAGCATTGTTTTCTGCTATATATGCAATTGTGGGAAACATTGGCTATATATGGTTGGTGTTGAAAGGAAAAATTAAAGCATCTGGTGCAAGTGTTGCCCACATTGGTTTTGGAATGATATTGTTGGGTATTTTAATTTCTAGCGGAAAGAAAACTATTTTAAGCTGGAATAAAACTGGTATCACTGTTCTGCAAAAAACAAAACAGGAAGATCCTGCTGAGAATACTACTTTGTTTAAAGGAATTGCTACCGATATGGGTAAATACATGGTTACTTATGTAAGCGATTCATTAAATGAAAAAGATAGAAAACGTTATTTCGAAATTAATTTTCAACCTAAAAATGGGGGAGAAGCTTTTAAAATTTATCCCGATGTTATAAAGAATAATAAAGGTGAAGGTTTTGCTGCTAATCCTGACGCAAAGCATTATTTAACGAAAGATATTTTTGTGTACATCACTTCGTTTAAAGAAGATGATCGTAAAGATGATACCACCACTTTTAGAAGTAAAGAAATTAAAGTTGGCGATACTGTTTTTTACAACAATGGATTCATGGTTTTACAAAAAGTATTGGTTAATCCTGTTGATAAACAAAGTAAAATTTTGCCTGGTGAAACTGCCATGTTTTTAGATTTAGATGTAATTAGTAAAGAAGGAAGCCGTTTTAAGGCAATGCCAGGTATTGCCATTAAAGACCAATCATTAAGAGAAATTACCGATACTGTAATTGCCCAAAATATTGTTTTGAAATTTAATAAAGTACTCGATCAAAAAGAGGGTAAGCTAGAAATTGGTATTAAAGAAAGTAAATCACTAACCACTTTACTTACTTTAAAAGTGTTAGAATTTCCAATGATTAAATTCTTGTGGTTGGGTGTAGTGGTAATGTGTATTGGATTTATTATGAGCGTTGTGCAACGCATAAAAAAGTTAAAAACAAATAGTTAATTCTTCGTAAGGGTTACTTTTTTACTATTAGCAGCATTAAATACATAAATTGTGTCTATTTAATAGTCTATGGCAATTGTAAAAAAATATATCATCTTTTTTGGGGTTTTGTTTATGGCCATTTGTTTTACTGCCAAAACAAATGCTCAAACCCATGGTATTTATGATACTGTAAAAGTATATGCTTATGTAACGCCACAAGGTGATACCATACCCATGAGCTATTTACCAGGTGTTGAGGTAAGAACGAAATTAACTCCACAATTAAGAAAATATTGGGCCGAATGGACGAGGTTGCGTAATGCAGTGTACGTTACATACCCATATGCCGTGGCTGCCAGCAGAATAATGAATGATATTAACAGAAAACTGGTTGGTGTTACTGATAGAAAAGAACGGAAGAAAATAATTAAATCCAGAGAAAAAGAGTTGCGAAGAGAGTTTACTGATAAACTTACCAATTTATCCATTTATCAAGGCAAGGTTTTAATGAAGTTAATTAATAGGCAAACCGGCAACAATTGTTATGAAATTGTAGATGAATATAAAGGCAGTTTTAATGCTGCTTTATACCAAACCATTGCTGTTTTATTTGGTACGAGTTTAAAACAAGGGTATGATGCTGCCAATAAAGACAGAGATATGGAAAAAATTGTGCAAGATGTAGAACGTATGTATGGTTACAGAAGTTAAGAATTTAAAATATTGATTTGAATGATGGCAATAAAGCCATCATTTTTTGTTTATACGCCAAATGAACTGCAACTTCGATTGATAAACGTTGTATTCAATGACTCCAGAGCGTAGTGAAAAATTATTAAGGGTTTTGCACCGCAGGCAAAATAACCTTACTGTTGTAATGGAAAATGTGCAGGATCCACACAATATTTCTGCTGTAATGCGTACTTGTGATGCTGTGGGTATTCAAGATATTTATATTTTAAATACGAAGATTCCAAGACACAAAAAGTTTGGAGCTAAAAGTAGCAGTAGTGCTCTAAAATGGTTAACCATTCATCATTTTGAAAATGAGGTTGACTGTTTTGCTGAACTTCGAAAAAACTACGAAACCATTTTAACTACACATTTAAGCAGCGATGCAATTGGTTTATACGAAATTGATTTTACCAAAAGTGTGGCATTGGTTTTTGGTAACGAACACAGTGGTGTAAGCGATGAAGTAAGGGCTTTGGCCGATGGTAATTTTATTATTCCGCAAATGGGTATTATTCAAAGCTTAAACATTTCTGTAGCTTGTGCTGTTAGTATTTATGAAGCGTACAGGCAAAAGAATAATGCTGGGCATTACAACAAAAGTTCTATGCCAGAAGCTAAGATGAATACACTTTTAAATGAATGGGGTTTTATTGAAGAAGGAAGTGGTGAATAGTCAATAGCTCAACTTATTAATCAGAAATTTCATGAAAAAAATAGGCCTTTTTTTATTGGTAGTACTTCTATTCAACTCAGCTTTTTCACAAGCCATTAAAAAGGTGAAGATAAAAGATGTGGTGAATATGATTGATACTACCCAACATCCATTGGTGGTTAACTTTTGGGCAAGTTGGTGTCAGCCATGTGTGCATGAAATACCTTGGTTTGAAAAAGCTGTGGCTGAACTTAAAGATAAAAATGTGGAGTTGATTTTGGTGAGTTTAGATTTTAGAACCAGCTATCCCAAAGAGTTACTTTCTTTTATAACTAAAAAAGGTTATACCAGCAGGATAGTTTGGTTAGATGAAACCAATGCCGATTATTTTTGTCCGTTGATAGATGAAAAGTGGGATGGTAATATTCCTGTAACCATTATGGTGAACCACAAAAAAAACTATCGTCAATTTTTTAGTGAGCAAATACCCGAAGCTAAATTGAAATTGGAATTGAAAAAGTTGGTTGAGTAAAAAGTTGCGTATAGAACAGAACGTTGAAGGGTGTGACACAACGAAAGCTAAATGCATATTCTACAGCTGGTAACATAAAAATCTTTCACTTACATTTGCAGCTATGACAATAGAAAAAATTGCTGATATGAGGGACCGTGTGAGTGTCCTGAGGAGGTTTCTTTGACTACGATACAAGAAATCAAAAAGTAGAACAAGATAAACAACTCTCTCTTTCGCCAGGCTTTTGGGACGATAACGTTCGAGCCACGGCAATCATGAAAGAAATAAAGGTTAACGAATACTGGATGAAATTGTACACAGCCGTAGCAGCTGCTGTAGAAGATTTTGCGGTTTTGTTTGAGTTTTTTAAAGCTGGCGATGCCACTGAAGAAGAAACATTAGCAGCTTATAACAGTGCTGTGCAATTAATTGAAGATGCTGAGTTTAAGAGTACTTTAAATCAGCCAGAAGATGAGTTGAGTGCAGTACTACAAATTAATAGCGGTGCAGGTGGAACTGAAAGCCAAGATTGGGCCGAAATGTTGTTACGTATGTATCGTATGTATGGAGAAAAGCAAGGATGGAAGGTGACGGAACTCGATTTTCAAGAAGGAGATGGTGCTGGTATTAAAACTGCAACCTTACAATTTGATGGCGATTTTGCTTACGGTTTTTTAAAAGCCGAAAGTGGTGTACATCGTTTGGTACGTATTTCTCCTTTTGATAGCAATGCAAGAAGGCATACCAGTTTTGCCAGTGTATTTGTATATCCTTTGGTAGATGATACCATTGAAATTGAGATTAAAGATGCTGATGTAAAAATGGAAACTGCTAGGAGTGGTGGTGCTGGTGGACAAAACGTAAACAAGGTTGAAACAAAAGTTTTTTTAACGCATATTCCAACTGGTATTGTAGTAGTTTGTCAAACAGAAAGAAGCCAAATTGGTAATCGGGAAAAAGCCATGCAAATGCTGAAGAGTCGTTTGTATGAGGACGAATTGCGTAAACGTGAAGCAGCTAAAGATGCTACCAATGCCAACAAGAAAAAGATAGAGTGGGGCAGCCAAATAAGAAGCTATGTTTTTCATCCGTATAAAATGATTAAAGACCATAGAACCGATTATGAAGTAGGCAATGTTGGCCCTGTGATGGATGGTGAATTGGATGGATTTATTAAAGCTTATTTAATGATGATTAAAGACGATGAATAAACTTTTGTAGTATGCCAATGCAAGCATTAGATACTGTTTTACAACGCTATGGTTTAAACAACTATAGCGTTGTTGTTTTACAATCGGGTTTAATTAATGCAACTTATAAAGTTACAGCTGAAAAGAAGGTAATTATACTTCAACAAATTAATCATGATGTATTTAAAACACCTGAAGCAATTGATGAAAATTTACAGTTGTTGAATAATTATTTTTATGAGACTTCACCCAATTATTTATTTACAAAACCGTTGAAGGGATTAGATAATAAGACTTTGTATTGCTTAGATGGTAAGTATTTCAGGGCTTTTGATTTTATTGAAAACACAACCACTGTAAATGTGATTGAAAATGCATCTCAAGCTTTTGAAGCTGCAAAAGCATTTGGTGAATTCACTTTTTTGTTGAATGACTTTGACGCTGCTAAACTAAATATTACACTACCCAATTTTCATAATCTTACTTTAAGGTATCAGCAGTTTAAAACAGCTTTGGAAACTGGTAATCAAGAAAGAATTACTGCTTGCTTTAGCTTAATAGAACAAATAGAAAATGCATCTAGCATTTGTAAAGTATATGAACATTTTATTGCAAATGCAGCTGCTATAAAAAGAGTAACCCATCATGATACCAAAATTAGCAATGTACTTTTTGATGAAGCAGGTAAAGCTATTTGTGTAATTGATTTAGATACAGTAATGCCAGGCTATTTTTTGAGTGATGTAGGAGATATGATAAGAACTTATGTTTGTCCTGTTTCAGAAGAGGAACAAGATTTTACCAAGATTGAAATTCGAAGCGAAATTTTGCAAGCTATTCAAAATGGTTATTTACACTTTATGCAAAGTGAATTAACCAGCTTTGAAAAACAGCATTTTTTCTTTGCTGGAGAAATGATGATTTATATGCAGGCTTTACGTTTTATAACAGATTATTTTAACAACGATTGTTACTACAGTATTCAATATGCTGAACAAAATTTGGTAAGAGCCACGAATCAAATGCACTTGCTTAAGGCACTACAAGAGCACTTGAAACACATAGTTACATAGAAACATAGGGCATAGATAGAAGAAACGTTTAAGAAATACTATGTGCCTATATGCCTATGTGGTTAAACTAATAATCTCCATTTTCTTGCACACAAAAAATTGGCTTTCTGCTTTTCCATTTCCCTTTTGTAAAATCTGGAATATTCATCAACTTACCACCTTCGGCAATTGATTTTTCTGATAGTGGTGTTATTGCATACCAGGTTGCTAAATCATACACATCCATCGGGAATTCGGTTTTCTGTTTAATACATTCAATAAAAGTATTGATTACAAAAAAATCCATTCCGCCATGCCCAGCACCTTCAGCTAAAGATTCATATTTTTTCCAAAGTGGATGGTCGAATTCTTTCATGTATTTTTCAGTGTTCTCCCAAGTATGGGGTTTGCTTTTATCTTCAAAGTAAATTAATCCAGCATTAAATTCACCAGCATGATTGTCTTGCCAAATACCATTGGTTCCTTGAACCCTAAAACCTAAATTATAAGGTCGGGGAGAAGAAGTGTCGTGTGTTAATACAATCGTTTCTCCATTGGCTGTTTGTAATTGTGTGGTTACAATATCACCCAGTTTAAATAGAACACTTGCATTTGGGTGATTGGTTCCACCTTTGGGATGATTTTTTATATACCTATTTAATCCTCTTGCTTTGGTAGCAATCGATGACAATTTTGTTAATCTGTTACCTCTGTTAATATCCATCATTACTGCAACAGGACCCAACCCATGTGTTGGGTATAGTTCTCCATTTCTGGTAACACTGTGTTGTGTTCTCCACTTGGCTTCACTAAAACCTTTTTCACCAAATTCAACACCAGAATTATAAGCAGTTACACCATCATTCAATTTTACGCCACGTAAGTCGTGTTCATATCCACCTTGTGCATGTAACAGTTCGCCAAACATGCCTTTACGAACCATATTTAGTACAGCCATCACATCTCTACGATAGCAAACATTTTCAAGTACCATCACCGGAATACCAGTTTTTTCACTGGCATTTACCATATCCCAACAATCAGACAATTTTATTGCACCACAAACTTCAACCCCAGGAATTTTACCAGCATTTAATGCATCAATGGTTTGCTCAGCATGCCATTCCCATGGCGTTGAAATAATGACTGCATCTATATCGGCACGTTTCAATAAGTCTTTATAATCGTAATTTCCATTACTAAAAACTTCGGGTTTAGGTTTGCCACTTTTGGTAATTAGTTTGTCGGCCATGGCCAACATTTTTGGTTCTGGATCTGCAATTGCAGTTACGTCAACATCATTTCGTTTTAATAAAAGGTCTAAATGATTTTGCCCCCTGAAGCCTACACCAATTAATCCAACCTTTATTTTTTTACTTTCTTCTATAAAACTATTTGCAAAAGATGGAGCAGCTATTGAACCCAATGTTAAAATACCTGTTTGTTGTAAAAATGTACGACGATGGATTGATTTCATACAGCAGATTTAGAATTGCAATGTACAAATAAGTACTTTTAAAATTGGCTTATTGGTAACAAAAAGAAAAACCACTTACAGAAGCAAGTGGTTTGTTCAACCCTAAACCTAAGAACACCAAGATTTTAAGAAAAAATAGCACTCATTTGATTGGTGTCGAACGAGTAATTATTTCCATTCCATTCAATTTCTTGAAATGAGAATTTTGATTTTTTTATTAATGGAATTGCATCATAGCCATTGTCTAAAGGTGCTAACTTATAATACTTAGGTAAGTATACCATATCAACTTTATTGGCTTCAGCAAATGTGTTGAAAGCAGATTTTGTTTTTCCATGAAAAAGTTGAATTCTAATGGCATGAATAAGGGATTCATACCTGTTTTTTATGATTGAAAGAGCTTCATTAAACTCTTGATTTGTTAACTTCTTAATTTGTTTTGATGGAGAATAAAACAATAAGTCAGTAATAGAGGTAGATAAATCATCGGCATACATTAAAATAACATTTATCTTATTGCCACTTTCTTTTTGAAGTGCCAATTTAAGTGTATTCAAAGATTCTATACTAAAATCTACTGGTACTAAAATTGTCTTATGCATACTTTAATTTTAATTGGTTAATTAAAGTGCAAACATCTATTAGCCAAATGAGAGCTACATAAGAGAGAGATTAGAATGTAATTAGAATTTTTAAAACAGTAGAATAAATTTTATAAAAAAGCCAATGGAAGTTTAACAGTAACGATGGTGCCTGTATTAACTTTTGAACCAATCAACAATTCGCCAGAATGGGCATTGATGATGTTTTTGGTTAAAGGCAAACCAATACCATAGCCTTCAAATTGTATAGAGTTAGATGCCCTGAAAAACGGATCGAATATAAATGGTAAGTCCGATTCGGGAATGCCAATTCCTTGATCCTGACAAACAACAATTACTTGGTTATCGCTAGAAGCAATACTTACAAAAACAGGCTTATTGTTAGAGTATTTACAGGCATTGGTTAATATATTGGTAAATGCAAGCGTAAGTAGTTGTTTATTACCATTAATTTTCAGCTTAAAAGGATTCTCGGGTAATAGACTAAAATCTAGTTCAATTTTGCTTTGGGGTTTTAATTTATTTAATAATTCTCTTACCTGCCACAGAAGTTCATCGGTACGAACAATTTCGAAATTAATACTATTGCCTTTATAACCTGTTTGTGCTAAAAATAGAAGCGATTGTGTTATTTCATTAATTCTTTCTGCCTGTTCTAAAATGCTCTTCAGCGATTGCTGATATTCGGCTGGTGTTCTCTCTTTTCTTAAACTTACTTCAGCTTCACCCATGATAGATGTAAGTGGGGTTCCAAATTCATGTGAAGCATTACTGATGAAATTTTTTTGAATTTCAAATGCAGTTTCTAAACGGTTTAATAAGTCATTAAAAGTAGATATAAGCTTGCTTATTTCCTGATCGTTGGCAGTTTCTTCTACTCGTAAATGAATATTATCGGTACTAATTTGTTTTACTTTATCTGTTATTTTTTTAATTGGGTCGAAAATATGACGGGAGAAGTAAACTGAAAAATAGGCTGTAATCAGAATAATAAAAATAATTCCAACAAAGATTATGTTTCTCAATAAAATAAGGTGATTACTGGCATAATAGTTTAATGCTGAAATAATAACAATGTGCTGTTTTTTATCGCTGGAGATGTATTTGATTCCAGCAAAGAATTTTTCATCTATTTGTAAATTGGCTTTCTCGTTTTGTATAATTTTTTCAAGAAAACTAACAGGTAATTTGAATTCATGTGCTACTTGTGGAATATTGATGGAAGGTGATAATTCGATTGAATACTCATTTTCGTTGGTTAACTTTTCTAAATGATCCTCTCTCAGTTGTTTTATAGATGATGCATTGGGCTCATACTTATATTTTGCAGTAATTGAAGCTCTTGTTTCTAAGCGTTTATAAAAATCGTTGTAGGAATAATTATATAAAAAATAATACACTGCACCCCCAAACAGCAATAGCATTAGCGTGTTGGTTAAAATAAGGTATATGGTAAGTCTAAATTGTGTTTTCATCCTTCTTTCAATACATAACCCATACCCACAACAGTGTGTATTAGTTTTGGTTCGTAATTAGAGTCTAATTTTTTTCTCAAATAATTGATGTACACATCAACAACGTTGGTACCTAAATTAAAATTGATATCCCAAACATTTTCTAACAGTTCAACCCTCGATAAAACTTTACCTCTATTTTTTAGCAATACCAACAAAAGTCTATATTCTGTTGCAGTAACAGAAATTGTATTGCCATCTCTGGCAACTGTTTTAGCATTATCATCTACTGTTAAGTTGGCTATTGTGTAGGTGTTTTCTTTGTAATTAGTTTCTACATTTACGTTGTTGCTTCTTCTTAAAAGGGCATTAATTCGTGCAACCAATTCAATAAATTTAAAGGGCTTAACCAGGTAATCATCACCACCAGTATTCAATCCTAAAGCAATATTGTCAGATGTGTTTAAGGCTGTTAAAAATAAAATAGGTGTTTGGATTTTGTTTTGGCGAAGTTCCTTGCAAACATCTATTCCATTTTTTTCGGGCAGCATAATGTCTAATACTATTAAATCGTAGGTATTATTCATTGCCATTTGTAAACCCATTAAACCATTTAGTGCAACTGATACTTCAAAATCTTCTTCTGTTAACCCTTTTTGTATAAAGTTAACAACGTTAATTTCATCCTCAACCAGTAGTATTTTTTTCATTCCAAAATTTGCTGTTGAATATTGTGTTATACGCAAATCTACATGAAACATATTTTGTAGGAATAAGGTTCAAAATAATGGTTGTTTAGCTAATTAATGTTAAATACTCAAAATGATATGCATAAAAAAAGCTTGTTTAAATTTTAAACAAGCCTTTTTAGAAATAAATAGCATTCTTAAAATGAATAAGCAATGCCAATAGCTAACCTGCTTAAGGTGTAAATATTGCTGGTTGGCATTAAGACAGAAGAGGTTCCATTAAAAACCCATGTGTCATAAGTTTCTTTTAAGGATTTGCTATTGATTCCAATATTTATAAGTAGCCCCTTATTTTTTTTGTTTAAAAAGCCATAACCAATACCATAATGATAAGAAAAACCATTGCTGTAATCTGCTGTAGTAGTTGGCATACCCCAAAACCAATTACGCCTTTTTTGTTCATCGAGTAACCAAGTTACATTATAGCCAGTACCTGCATATACAAAGGGTTTGTTTTTTTTGTTGCCCAAAAATTGCTTTACATCTACCATAAGAGGTACAGTTCTATATCCATAATAATCTATACCTGCACCAATACTGTATTGGGTATTGTTTTTTAAAATACCAACTTTTAAGTTGATTGTTGAAGAAATATGTTCATCACCATTTAATAAGTTGATTTCAGGGGTTACAACAAAATTTAGTTTTGTATTTTTTTGTGCCCATACAAGGTTTGGCAATAAAAACAAAATTGCAACTAGTAAAATGAATAAATACCTCATTATTTTCCTGTTATGGTTATGGTGCTGATTAATTGAATGTCGTTCATATTTCTATAATCTACACAATGCAAACCATTTTTAGCAACAACCAATGCATAGCCATTTTGTGCAATTACATCATAGGTTTCTATATTGCCTAGTGTTTTAATAAGTGTAATAGAAGCAGCATTTGTTGCATCAAATATTTTTAACCCATCAGCTCCATCACAAATAAATAAGGTGTTGCCATTTTTACTTAAACCATGTGGATTTTTTAAAGGATAACTCTTAAATAAGGTTGGGCTGCTCATGTTGCTAATGTTTACTACATCTAACTGGTTGGTAAACCCTTGGCATGTACTACCACTTCTTAGTGTAACATAAGCATAGTTTTGATCGGCAATTACAGGATCGCAAACTCTTGCATGTGTAAATACGCCTGTTTTAACTGGTTGATTGGGGTTGGCAACATTAAAAATATGCATACCAGTATTGCTACCTAAAAATAAATTACTACCAAAAGGAAAAATTGTTTCAATATCATTAACGCCTGCTGAAACGGTATTTACAAAAACTGGACTAGCAGGAATAGCTGTATTAAAAACTTTAATGTCGGAATAACTAACTGCATACATTCTGTCATTTAATAAACCAAATCTTGCCATAGAACCACCAGTTCCATTGGTAACAGCTGAACTAACGCTGCTTCCAACGCTAAAGTTTTGTATAAAAATGCCATCAAAATTTTTTTCTAAATTAATGGTGTGTCTGTTGGTTACTGTTGTATCTACTCTTACCCACTCAGTAATTATTAACGATGTATCTTGTTGAAAGTTATAGTAAGCTCTATGAGGGAAAACACCATTTATGACTTTCGTTTTTTGAACGTTTAGAGGATTGGTGATATCTAATGCAATTAACGATGTATAACAATCTACATATAAAATATTACCACGAACTGCCATGTCTATATTGCCTGGAATATCAACAAAAGCAACTTTTACAGGAGCAGATGGATTGGTGTAATCTATGATGTGTACCCCTCTGTTTACATCGTTTAAGAAAACATAGTTGTCTTTTAAAAATAATTTTCCTGTTTGTACAATAGCTTGTGGGGTACCACTTTTAATATTATTGATTACCGCTTCTTTGGTTTTATACACTGGTCTAAAAAAAGTGTATTTCTCTGTTACTGTATCTTTAATGCAACTTTGAAAACCAGCTGCAAATAGCAATACTGCAAGGATTGTTTTTGATGTAATTGTTTTCATATTATTTTTTTGATTTTGGCTGAATGAATTTGAACACTTGTACATTGAACTGAGTATAATAAAACTTGTTTGCTACTTTTCTATGAACAGAAGTTAAACTTTTTTCCACTGATACCTGCATCAGCCAATTTTTTTGAATGTTATATGCAGCACCTACTTGAGCGTTTACAAATAATTTTCTATTCTTTGTTATGTCGTTATAAAATTCGTTGGTTCTTAAATCAGCATACGACCAATTACTTGCAAAAGCAAAAGCACCAGATAAACCAGCTGTCAAATAAAAAGGATGGGTTGCGTTATTTAATTGATAAGATATATTGATCGGTATTTCTATCCAATGAGCTTTATAACTATTTGATTGAAATCTGAATAAAGAATCAACAATACTCACGTTAGAGCTCAATAATTTATATTGTAAAGCTGCATTATAGCTCCATTTTTTACTTAATTGTTGCTGAAAACCACCACCTAACATTAATGCAGTTCCGTTTGGATACTTTATTTTGTTTGTAGTAGCTGAAGATACTACTGAACTAGAACTTCCAAAGTTGGCTAATGCATCTAATGTTGTGCTATTGTCTAGAAAACTATTTTGTTTGGTAGTTAATAAACCAAGAGAACCCGTGATAAACCATTTTTGTTTAGTTGTTATATTTTTGTTTGAACTGTCTTTGATCGTTGTTTTTTGAACTGCAGGAAATTGAATTGAATTATTACCAACTAGTTGTTTCTCTTCAAATTTTGTTGGTAATAAAGATTGAATTGGCAATAAATCAGCTTTTGTTAAATATTGTCTTTGCTCTTTTATTGGTGTTACTATTTGAATTGTATTATTTTCTTGATTCGTTTTAAAATCATTTCTTTCAACAACATTCGTTTTTGCATTTGTCTTCAATATTGATATATGTTTTCTATTGTCAAAAGAATTTGATTTGCTTTTTTGAGTAAACTCTTTTTCAATTAGTTCATGCTTTTTAGTGAAAATAATATCGCTTTTATTTTTAGTATTTATCGGTTGTTTCTCTACAATAATTATTTCTTGCTTATTGGTTTTTTCAATTGTTTCTTTTGATAAATCAGACTTAATTAAAGTTGCTTGCACAAGTGCAGATTTAGCTGTTTTTATAGTGTTGAAATAGTTGAATAACAAAAAACAGCCCATTAATAGTGTACCAGCAAAAGTCATCCACCAAATAGGTGCAGCTCTTCTTTTTTTAGTATGTAAAGCAGCTTCAACTTCTTGCCAAACAGTATCATTTGGTTGTAGTTGAAAAGACTTTAATTGTTGTTCAATATTTTTTTCAAATGCTTCTTGCATAACTAATGTTGTTTGTATGCTGGTTATTCTGCTCAATAGCTTTAATTAATAATGCTCTTGCACGGCTGTATTGGCTGCGAACAGTATTTATATTTATATTCAGTATTTCAGCAACTTCTACTGCGTTATATCCTTCAATTCCTATTAAATTAAATATGGTTTGATAAGCCAGCGGTAAATCACGAATTATTCTTACTAAATCTTTTGTGTCTAGAGAAATGGAGGGATTGTCGCAACTTATTGGATGTAAGCCAACATCTGTTAACTGTAAATCTTTTTTATAACGACTATGCTTCTTTAAATAGGAGATAGCACAGTTTACCATAATTCTTCTAATCCATGCCCCCAATTCTCCATCCTGTTTATATTGGTGTATATTGGTAAACACCTTAATAAATCCTTCTTGTAGTACATCTTCAGCATCTTCAATACTTTTGGTATATCTGTAACACACACCAAGCATAATAGGAGCATAGAGTTGATACAACTCATGTTGTGCCTCTTTTTTGTTCTTCAAACAATCTTTAATAAGCTTGGCTGTATGGTTCATTGCTGTATTACAAATACTTGACTCCTTTTTATGTCATTTCATTGCAATAGAAGGAAATATTTTCATAAAAAATCCCGTTTCAACTTAATGAAACGGGATTTTTATGCTAATTTCTTCTTTATTAAAACCCTGGATTTTGTTTTACGTTTGGATTATTTGCAATTTCAATAATTGGTATTGGTAAAACCTTGTAACGATTTGGATCTGGATTATCTAAAAAGTCATAATCTGATAATGGCTTACTGTAGTAATCTGCAAGAGAAGATTTTATAGTAGGTATCAAAATATTCCAACGCTTTAAGTCAAACCATCTACTACATTCAAATGCAAATTCTCTTCTACGCTCAAGTCTATATTTATCTCTTAAATCTCCTTGATTTGTATAAGTTAGTGCAGGTAATGTTGTACCACCATGCGTTCTTCTAACATTATTAATAATTACCAATGCTGCATCCAGGTTAGCTGTACCACCAATTTCAATAAGAGATTCTGCCGTCATCATCAAAACATCGGTATAACGTAATAAAATAAGATCATTGCTTGCATCATCCTCATTTGCAGCACCAGAAGTATATTTAGCAACTAAGCCTCCATTAAACCCAGACAAGGCAAAACTACTTACTGTAGTAGCTCTTCTTAAATCGCCAGTTTCATAAACCCTACGAGTAGCAATAGCATCTGTTGCATAATCTTTTGTTGGGCTACTGTATCTAAATGTTCTAAATGTCCAACCCATACGAGTAAAAGCTTGCAAACTATTGGCCAAACCACTAGTTCCTCTAATAAAATAAATACGTTCTTTATCAAGTTGTTTAGTGCCCACTGTTGGAGAAAAAATATTGGCAAAGGTTGCATTTATATCAATGTTATATCTTGCTCTATTGTCAATCAAATCTTTTAATTCATCAATTGCCAATTGATAACCAGCTGTATTATTTAAAGGATACCCTGTCATGGTTAAATAAACTTTTCCTAGCAAGGCTTTAGCAGCAGCTACTGTAGCTCTTCCTCCATTAGAACTAGTGTAAGCGTATGATGTATCTAAATTGGCTTTCGCATAATTTAAATCTGCAATAACTGAATCATACACAACTTTTGTAGTAGTTCTGCTTGGAAAAATATTACCTGCTGTAACATCAGCTGGTTCTAACATCAATGGCACATCACCAAATATTTGTGCTAATCTAAAATGGTAAAAGGCTCTAAAAAATCTTGCTTGAGCCTGTGCTAGTCTAATAGTTTTAGGCTTAAATTTTGAACTATCAGTTGCAAATTTTATAACATTGTTTGCTCTATTGATTACCACATAAGGGTTCGTCCACATACCACGAATAACAGAGTTGGAAGAAGAGAAAGTCATTATATCCATTTCTGATCTTACAGCTGTAAAATTAGTGTTGGTAGAGTAGCCACCATCATCTGATAATTGTTCTAATGGAAACATGATTGGTAAACCACTGCTGGCCTCAAAACGAGCAGCATTGTAAATGCCATCTACGCTAGCAACAATATCTGCCTCAGTAGAATAAAATGTAGAATTAGTTACTTGATCTTGTGGTATTTCTTCTAAGAACTTTTTGCAAGAAGTAAAACTCGTTGCTATAAGCAATAGGAAAAAAATATTATTTTTCATGTATATATTTTTATTGAATTAAAGTGATATGTTAAAACCAAAGCGATATGCTTTTGCTAAAGGAGCTGATCCATTATCCATTCCTCTTGCAAATCCACGACCAGATGAAGCTCCTATTTCAGGGTTAAATCCTGTATAGTTAGTAATAATGAATAAATTTTGAATATTACAATAAACTTGCACACCCTGAACTTTTAATCTTTTAATAAACTTAATTGGTAATTTATAGGATAAGTTAACATCACGACATCTAACATAATCTGCCTTTTCGATAAAATAGTCAGTAGATTCTCTTTGATCAGTTGTATTTCCTGCAACCACAGTAGTAGCTGTTTTATTGCTTTCACGTATTTCAGCTGCTATTTTAGGATCTGTTCCTGGTAGAATGATTCTATAACGATTGTCATACGAGTCTTGTCTTACATTGTTTAATCCAGTCATTGTACCCCAGTTTATTAGAAACTGGTTAAATACTTTATGACCAATAGCATAGCTGAAAAACGCAGATATTTCAAAGTTTTTATAAGTTATCGTACTATTAAAACCACCAAAAGCAGTAGGTAAAGCACTGCCTAACCAGGTTCTGTCTAAGTCGTTCAGTAATCCATCTCCATTTAAGTCTTGAAATCTTCTGTCGCCTTCTCTTGCATTTCCTCTTAACCCAACAGAAGCGTTGGCAATACCTGCACTATCCCATAAACCAGCTGATTTTAAACCAAAGAATGCTCCAACAGATCTTCCTGCTTGAACTCTTAATGTAGGTACACTGTTTGAAAGTGCACCTGCAGTATAAAATTCATCAGGGCTATCTGTACGTAATTTCTCAACTAAGTTTCTATTAAAGTTCACATTGCCCTCTACTTGCCATTTGAAATTTTTCTTATTTATAATTTTTATACCAAGCGTAAATTCTAATCCTTCATTTAATAGTGTTCCAATATTATCTGACATAGTACTGAAACCTGTTGAAGGAGAGGTTTGTACTTGGAATAATAAATTTTTTGTTCTTCTTCTATATAGTTCAACAGTTGTCGTAACTCTGTTGTTGAAAAAACCAAGATCCAATGCTACATTGGTATTACTAGTTGTTTCCCAAGTTAAGTTTGGATTGCCTAATCTAGCAGGGGAGAATCCGATACTTTGAAAACTATTACCCCATACAGAAAAATTTGGTATGAGTGTCGACTGTGTTTCGTAGGCATTAATTGCTTGATTACCCACTAAACCCCAACTTGCTCTAAGTTTATATTCGTTTATATAACGCTTAAATGGTTTAAACCATTTTTCTTGATCTAATTTCCAAGCTAAACTTGCTGCTGGAAATAATCCCCATTGATTACCCTCTGAAAACTTTGATACACCATCGTAACGAGAAGATAAATTCACTACCACCGATTTTTTATACAGATAATTGAATTGTAAAATAGTACCAACTAACTGATTGCCATTGTAAGAAGAGGTGATAGATTGCGGTAATGCAGCTCCTAAATTATTATACCCAGTTAAATTGTTATTGAAATTACCTACAACAGATCGTTGAGATTTTTGAACAAATTTTTCAGCCGAAAAAACCAATGCAGTGTTAATAGCATGGTTCATTCCCATTTTTTTTCTATAATTAAAATTAACTTGATAAAGTACACTATTGTTTTGAGAACTACCTGTGCTTGCTTCACCTTTATAATTTACAAATGGCAATGGTACATTATTGGGTATATATGTTTGTAACAATGAATTAAATTGGTTTACACTAAGCTTACCTTGTACACTAAACTCATTATTAAACTTGTAGTTTAGACTAGCTGTGCCCAATATTTGAGAAGAAGTATTTGCATTACGTACACCTCTTTCAGAAGTTAATAATAATGGATTAAGCCTACCTTGGCTAGTTTCCACATCACCTAAAGCTGCATTAATTTCAGCTTGAGAAAATCTGGAATTATAATAAACTGTTCCAAATCTTGAATCTACATAATTGGCATCACCAATTCCATATCGATAATCCCATAAATTATTAAATCCACCATCAGGATTTATTAATGGAGTAGTTGGAGCCCAGTTAAGTGCACGGGAAGTTAAAGTTTGTGTAGGTGCCCCAAATCTATCAGTAGAAGTAATACCCAAATTAACATTTAAAGTTAGTTTAGGGGTAAGTGGCATTTCATAATTTATTCTACCACTATAACGTTTTAAATAAGTACCAGGTACAACACCACGTTGGTCAAAATATTGACCAGATACATAATATTTTGCTCCACCAATTGCACCACCACTTATGTTAATAGAGGCATCCCTTGTTATTGAAGAACCTGCTAAATCACGTTGATGATCATACTCTTGTAAATTACCTATTTCTCTTGCTAAGTAAGGCGTATCTACAGTAGTTATTGAAAAGCCTCTAAACTTTCTTGTAGCCCAGGCTTCGTTTGCATAATTTGCAAAATCTCTTGCTCCTAAAACATCTACTCTTCTTTGTGGGCTATTAATTGATTGATTAAAATTTAGTACAATTTTAGGTTTACCCACCTTGCCTGCTTTAGTGGTAATTACAACAACTCCATTTGCCCCTCTAGAGCCATATAAAGAAGTAGCGGCGGCATCTTTTAATATTTCAATATTCTCAATATCATTGGGGTTTAACATTGATAATGGATTAGCAGTTAAGTTATTGCCAAATAAACCAGCAATACTGCTGCTTCCATTTAAGTTCATATCTGGTAGTTCTATAGGTACACCATCTATCACATACAAAGGTTGTGTAGATCCAGATATAGAACTAACCCCTCTAATTTCAATATTAATGCCACCGCCCGGCTCAGCATTATTTTCCATAACATTAACGCCAGCTGCCCTACCTCCTAAAAGTTGTTGAAAATTAGAGTAGGCACCTTTATCAGCATTTTTTGGTGAAACTGTAGATATTGCTGTAGAAACATCAGGTCTTTTTTGTTGAAGATAACCTACTACAATTATCTCATCTTGCTCATCAATCTTTACGTTTAATACAACATTGATTGGTTTGCTATCTTTTACTTCAAATTCAAAATCAGTATAGCCAATAGATGTAAAAACCAAAATTTGACCAATACTTGTTTTAATAGTGAAACTGCCTTTGTTATTAGTTTGTGTTACAACACCAGTTTTTTTGGCTTTAATGGTTACACCCTCTAAAAGTTCACCATTTACATTTTTTACAACACCACTAATGCTAATGTTTTGAGCTTTTACCTCCGAGATAATTGATACAACTGCAATAATGAGTAGTAGAAGTGTAGCTTTTAATGAAAAAAATGCAGACCGAATTCCTGATAGAGTAATACCCTTTTTGGGTAACCAAAATTTGATACTTGATTTCATATACAAGGTTTGTAGTTAATGGTTAATTCAAAACTTCAGTAGTACTTTAAATACTACATATTTTGACGATTATCTTATATTTTTTTGGAACTAACGTAGGCAATACGTAAAAAATAAGAGTGAGCTAAGTACGTAAGAAATAATCAAAGAATTGGTGTAAGTAATTTCAAAAATGGGGTATATTAAGTTCAATAAAATTATTTATAATCAACAGTAACTACAATTAAATATTAACTATTTCATTTATTTATATTGTTTAGTAGGATTTTGTTTCATCACCGAAAAAAAACTCTTATGCAATCAAATCGTATTAGTGCTGTTTAATATAAAATAACACTCATTTTATCGTTTAGTAAATACATTTCTCCCTCATTAACCACAATAGATCACAAACTATTAACATGGGTGAAGAAGCTGCGAAACTTTCCTAAAACTGAAAGACAAAAAAAGTATTTATAACAAACTAGTGTGTACTACACTACAACCTATTATTGTAGAGAGAGCATCAACACAAAAGAGTTAATAACTGTTAATACTAATACATCAAAAAAAAAATCTCGTTCCAGTAAAATGAAACGAGATTTTTTTTAGTTAATAATAAATGGATTATTAAACCAATCATCATCTTTATTAAAACCTAATAATTTTTTCAAGTAACAATACCAATGTTTGATTTTCTGTTTCATCAATTTTGCATTTTAATTGTTCGAGAATACTATTATTTAAAAATCCCGTTCCGATTTATCGGAACGGGATTCTGTATTTTACTGTCGACCATTAACTGTCAACTAGGGACTGTCTTAGTATCCACCCATACCACCCATATCAGGAGCACCATGGCTATGAGCAGCTTCTTCTTTAGGTTTATCAGCAATTACACATTCGGTTGTTAACAACATACCTGCAATTGAAGATGCATTTTCTAAAGCTACACGGCTTACTTTAGTTGGGTCAATTACACCAGCCTTAAATAAGTTTTCATACACTTCAGTTCTTGCATTAAAACCAAAATCTCCTTTACCTTCTTTAATTTTTTGAACAACGATAGAACCATCGATTCCAGCATTTTCAGTTAAAGTTCTCATTGGAGCTTCTAGTGCACGGCGAACAATTGCCATACCTGTTTGCTCATCAGCAATTTGACCTTTTACTTTTGGTTCTAAAGCTTCGATTGCACGTATATAAGCTACGCCACCACCTGGTACAATACCTTCTTCAACAGCAGCACGTGTTGCATGTAATGCATCGTCAACTCTGTCTTTCTTTTCTTTCATTTCTACTTCTGTAGCAGCACCTACGTAAAGAACTGCAACACCGCCAGCCAATTTAGCTAAACGCTCTTGTAATTTTTCTTTATCGTAGTCACTGGTTGTATTTTCAACCTGAGCTTTAATTTGATTTACACGAGCAGTGATGTCAGCTTTTTTACCTTTACCACCAACTACGGTTGTGTTATCCTTATCAATAGTTACAGAAGATGCCTGACCCAATGAACTTAAATCAGCAGCTTCTAATTTGTAACCTAATTCTTCGCTAATAACAGTTCCAGCAGTTAAGATGGCTATATCAGTTAACATTTCTTTTCTTCTGTCACCAAAACCTGGAGCTTTTACAGCAGCAACTTTAATAGTACCACGTAATTTGTTTACTACCAATGTTGCCAATGCTTCACCTTCTAAATCTTCAGCAATAATTAACAATGGACGACCACTTTGAGCAACTTTCTCTAAGATGTGAAGAATATCTTTCATTGCAGAAATCTTCTTATCGTAGATTAAGATATAAGGGTTTTGTAATTCAACAGCCATCTTTTCGCTGTTGGTTACAAAGTATGGAGAAATATAACCTCTATCAAACTGCATACCCTCAACTATATCAACAGTTGTATCAGTACCTTTAGCTTCTTCAACAGTAATAACACCTTCTTTACCAACTTTAATAAAAGCTTCAGCAATTAGTTTACCAATTGTTTCATCGTTGTTTGCAGAGATTGTTGCAACTTGTTGAATTTTCTTGCTGTCGTTGCCAACAGTTTGTGATTGAGATTTTAAATTCTCAACAACAATAGAAACTGCTTTATCAATACCACGTTTCAAATCCATTGGATTTGCACCAGCAGCTACCATTTTCAAACCTTCGCTAATAATAGCTTGAGCCAAGACAGTTGCAGTTGTAGTACCATCACCTGCAATATCAGCAGTTTTAGAAGCTACTTCTTTAACCATTTGAGCACCCATATTTTCAATTGGGTCTTCTAACTCAATTTCTTTTGCAACAGTAACACCGTCTTTAGTTACTTGAGGTGCACCAAATTTCTTTTCAATAACCACATTACGACCTTTAGGTCCTAGAGTTACTTTAACAGCGTTGGCCAATGTGTCAACGCCTTTTTTCATTTTATTTCTTGCTTCGATGTCGAAGAAAATTTGCTTAGCCATTTTTCAAAAATTATTTTGAATGTTAAATGATAAATGTTGAATTTTTTATGAGACGAACTGAGGGATTTCTATTGTGCTTCAGTTGCGTCGCACTATTGTACTATTTGAACAATACTGAACTTTTAAGCAAACGGCTAAAAGCCAATTGCTAAAGACCCTTAAACTATTGCCAAAATATCGCTTTCTCTCATAATCAAAAGGTCTTGACCTTCAATTGTGATTTCAGTACCTGCGTATTTACCATATAAAACAGAATCGCCAACTTTTACAGTTACTGGCTCATCTTTTTTACCATTGCCTGCAGCAACAACAATTCCACGTTGTGGTTTTTCTTTTGCAGTATCAGGAATAATAATTCCACCTGCAGTTTTTTCTTCAGCTGCTGCTGGTTTTACAATCACTCTGTCGTGAAGTGGGGTAACATTCAGCTTCTTAGTAGCCATAGTTATTCTTTTTAAGTTTTAGAAATTAAGTATTTGTGTAACCACATCATCAATTACTCTACCATAAGTAGTAAAAAAGCCAAATTTTCAGTTTTTCTACAATCTATGGTAGCGTTTGACGTAATGGACGGTAAATGTGGGCTTTTTAACTGACAAACTGGGTGTCAAATTTTCATTTACCTGTATAAAATGCAATCCTTTCACTACCTATTATCGTATCTTCAAAAAAAAATTTGAAACAGATTACCTTTCTTTTGATTAGCATCTCATGTATTGTATTCTACTCTTGTAGTTCAAATGCACCAATTGTTGAGACCAGCTTTACTGACAGTTTAATTAAAAACTATACACCCTCGAAAATTGAGGAAGTAACAAATGAAGATTTTACTTTTTGGAAAAATCGACTTGATAGCATGCCCAATAGTAACTCCACTGCTTTGCAATATGCAAGTACCTTGGTTGGACAATTCCATTTGTATGGAGATATTCAGAACCTACTAAAAGCCGATAGCATTTACAAAGCAATGAATATCGATGCAAAGGAGCAAGAAGCAGGCATTTTAAGAAGCCTATCATCGTTAAGTATAACAAGACACCGTTTTCAAGATGCCTTACAATATAGCCAAAAAGCCTTGGAATTAGGGAGTGAAAAATATGCATCAACATTACTCTACTTTGATGCTTTGTTCGAAGCTGGTAAATACCAACAAGCTAAAACAGTACTAAAAACAACACAATCAACCAATCAATATGGTTATTTTTTTAGGGCATCGAAATATTGGCATTGGAGTGCACAATTTGACAGCTCTGTATTTTATATGCTTAAAGCTGCTGAGCAAAGTGGAGGAGGATTGCTAAAACAAACAGCACTAACCAATGCTGCTGACCTGTATTTACACGAGGGGAAATTAAATAAAGCCTATTCTATTTATAAAGAGAGTTTGCAAGCCAATGCTGCTGATTACCATAGTTTACAAGGCATGGGAAGAATTGCTTTGTTACATGACGACAGTATTGCCACAGCAAAAAAAATATTTGAATTTATACAAGCTCATACAAAATCGCCAGATGCATTATTTTATTTAAGCTGGGCTGCAGAAGCTGCAAAAGATTCTATTGCCCAAAAAAAGTATGCTGCAGCATTTGTGAATAAAGCCAATGATTCTATTTATGGTAATATGTATAATAAATATTTAATTGAAATCTATACAGGTGTTTTACACAACTATAACAAAGCTTTATTAATATCACAAATAGAAAGAGTAAATAGATTTACACCTCAAACCAATGCTTGGTATGTTTGGTGCTTACACTTGGCTGGGCAAAAAGAAGAAGCAGAGGATGTGTACAAAAAATTTGTTTCTAATAAACCTTTGGAAGCATTGGATTTGTATTGGATGGGTAAATACATGCAAGCAAGTGGCAAGGGCTATAATGCCCAAGAATTTTTTAAAGCTGCTGCTAAAAACAAGTATGATTTAAGTCCCGGGCAAATGAAGGATTTGGGGGGGAGTAAATAGAGTTTGTTATTTGTCGTAATTAAAATGAGGATAAAAATGATTAATTTTATTTTAGCTCCTGTGGGTTATCCAATGCGTTTTGTATTCCAACCTTAATTATCAGTTTTAAATCATCTGACGCATTTTTCAATCTAATTTTACTAAAAAAAACATTTGCACCCAACTTTATGTACAATTTTCCAAAAATTTGCTTTGCATTAAAAGTAGCCATAGACTTTATTGCACCCAAGTCTACATCTACAATATCATTCTGACTTGCACTCTTCCAAAGCAGAGTGTAAATTTCATCACCTTTAAGTTTATCAGTGATTATTGGACCAAATCGATCTAAGTTTATATATTCCATTACCAATTTATTTTTAAATCATCAAGTTTAATATCATTACTCAAACTCTTTATATCAACTAATGTTTTTGGATTTTGTAAAGGTAAGGATAGATATATTATCGTTCCACCCCAAAAACCGCAAGTCCCAGTTTTAACTTTACCATAATCGTTATGATAATATGCACCTTGAGAAATTAAATGTAATCTACCTTTCACAAGATTAACTATTTCATCAATAATCCAAAGTCCATATCCCATATGATCTGTATTTTTTTTTGAAGTTACGCCTCTTTTCACGGATTCATTTAAAATGTATACTGGATTCTTATTTTCATAACCCTCTATTTTTTTTAGTGTTGAAATTATGCCTTCTCCTGTATCGGCACAAGCAATTTCGATATTATTCTTATTTC
>CALRLF020000046.1:0-33054 GCA_943368475.1 Allobosea thiooxidans | reverse complement strand
AACTATTTGCCTTATCATGATAAAAGTGAACCAGAAGCTATTTATGCTTTTTTTGGGATGAGCAAAAAGACTTTTAAAATGACTACTGGTGCTTTATATAAGCAACATAAAATTGAGTTCACACAAACAGGTATTCAGCTAATGGAAGAATAATTGAGCATTATAATGTTTTAAAAGTATAGCCCAACTTACTAAAATGCTCTAATGTTTTTGGCAATGCATAACTTAATCTATCCCAAGCTTTAGTACTATCATGAAATACAATGATGCTTCCACTTGTAGCATTACTAATAACATTTGCCAAGCATTTTTCTAGAGAAATTTTTGTATCAAAATCGCCACTTAAAACATCCCACATAATAATTTCAAATTTCAAATTAGAAATTGCAGATTGGAGGTGTTTGGCTTGCGATTTTTTTATTCGACCATAAGGCGGTCGAAACAATGTTGAATCTATGTATTGAGCTGCTTGTTGAATATTCTCAATATAAGCTACGTTATCTGTTTTCCAGCCGTTCAAATGATTCTGTGTGTGGTTGCCAACAGCATGACCTTCATTTAAGATTTGCTGATATATCAAAGGCTCTTCCAATACATTTTTACCTATACAAAAAAACGTTGCTTTTGCATTGTATTGTTTCAATTGTTCTAAAACAAAGGGTGTTGCAGTTGCATGTGGACCATCATCAAAAGTTAAATACAATACTTTGTCAGCCTCTTTTTTATTCCATAAAAAAGAAGGATAGATTGCCTTTAACCACCATGCTGTTTTTACTAGATACACTCTAAATTATAGATTAAAATTACAAATTAAACATACATCAATTACCATAAGCCGTTATGTGCAAAGGTTTGTTTTTATACATAAACACTTTTCCATGTTGTTCTAAAAACCTTTTTTGTGAAAATTCATTTCCCAATAATTTATTGGCAAATACTTTAACCAATTGCTTTGCGTCAACAACAGTTTTTTCACTTTGCTTAACACCCTCTACATAACTGTTGATTAGGTTATCAAAAGAAGCTATCAACAACTTTTCATTCGCAAAAATATCACAGCCAATAATTGTTGAATCACTAACAACAATAAACCCTGCGTATAAACTATCGCTTTGTGCAAATCTGTTTTTGAAATAAGCTATATAATCGGGCAACACAGTTTTCTTTTGTTTCACTTGCAAATAAGGAAAGGTTTCAGAAATTACTTTTTCTGCTGCAAATTCTTTTTCAATTTCTTTCCAAACATGTTGTTGTCCTCCAATACTATCACCAGATTTCCGAACATCTACACCTGCAAAACCTCCATAAGAAAATGATTTGGCTTTTTTATCCCACCTACCCTTTTCAATACAATACACACTTAAAAAATCTACTTCTTTATTTGGTGGTATTAATTTAGTTTCAGCAAACATTCTATCTTGCTTACCTCCTTTCAGCAAATCGCCACTTTCAACCAATATATGCTCCTTAGAAGTATTTAAAAGGTTCAACACATTTACATTACTTCTGCCTTCAAAATTATTTTCTTTAATCTGTACTTTTTTCGACTTAATGGCATTGCTCAACAACATAAAAGATTTTGGAAATGTTGGGTCGTAATGCAAACTATCTGTAAACCGAATTGGAATTAATTGTAGGTTTTTATACGTCCAAGCAGAATCATATAATACAGCCAAATGTGGAAATGTAAGTTGAGCCTTACTTTGTAACAGTAAAAATAAAAATATTGAAAAAAGGAGTATTCTAAAATGTTTCATTTGATGCGTAAAGATAAGGAAGTGAAAATACAGTCAACTGTCCACGGTCAATAGTCAACAGTAATAAACTTAGTAACTAATCACTGTAAACTATGGACTATCGACCATGGACTGTGGACTCCCATCCAATCATTATCTTTGTAGCCTATGAGTAAAAAAGTTAGGGTACGTTTTGCCCCAAGTCCTACTGGTGGACTGCATTTGGGTGGTGTAAGAACTGTGTTGTTCAATTATTTATTTGCTAAACGACATGGTGGAGATTTTATAGTAAGAATCGAAGACACCGATCAAACAAGATTTGTAGAAGGTGCAGAGCAATATATTTTTGATACATTAAAATGGTGTGGATTAGAACCAGATGAAAGTCCTTTGCATGGAGGTCCTCATGCACCTTATCGCCAAAGTGAAAGAAAAGCTTCGTACCGTCAATATGCTGAACAATTAATTAAAGATGGTTATGCTTATTATGCATTTGATACTGCTGAAGAATTGGATGTAAAGCGTAAAGAAATTAATAATTTCCAATATAGCCAGCATACCAGAAATGCAATGAAAAATTCATTGACATTAAGTGCTATAGAAACACAGGTATTATTAGATGCTGGCATACCACATGTGATTAGAATTAAAATGCCAGAAAATGTAGATGTACATTTTACTGATATGATACGTGGAGAAGTAAGTTTTAATTCGTCTTTGGTTGATGATAAAGTTTTGCTGAAAGCCGATGGAATGCCAACTTATCATTTAGCTGTTGTGGTAGATGATAAAGCCATGGAAATTACCCATGCTTTTCGTGGAGAGGAATGGCTACCAAGTGCTCCTGTACATATATTGTTATGGCAATATTTATTTGGATTAGAAAACATGCCTCAATGGGCTCACTTACCATTAATTTTAAAGCCTGACGGAAATGGTAAGTTAAGTAAACGTGATGGCGACAGATTGGGCTTTCCTGTATTTGCAATGGATTGGAACAATGCTGATGGCATCGTAAACAGTGGTTTTAGAGAACGAGGTTTTTTACCAGAAGCATTTGTAAATATGTTGGCAATGTTGGGATGGAACCCAGGAATTGAACAAGAAATATTTTCGTTAGAAGAATTGGTAGAAAAATTTTCGATTGAACGTGTACATAAAGGTGGTGCCAAATTTGATTTCGAAAAAGCCAAATGGTACAATGGAGAATGGATAAAAAGGTACAAGGTTGAAGGTTTAAGGTCTAAGGTTAAAGAAGTATTAGGTGAGGTTGCTTTAACTTGTAATGATGCCTTCTTAGATAAAGTAATTGAACTTACAAAAGACCGTTGCACTTTATTAAACGATTTTGTACAACAGGCTTCTTTCTTTTTCAAATTGCCTAAAACCTTTGATACGGCTGCTATTCAACCCAAATGGGATGAAAAGAAAAACTTGTTTTTCATAGAAGCCATTCGAATGTTTGAACAAAGCAGTTTATGGGAAGCAACAGACTTAGAAGCATCATTTAAAGAATTGGCAGCTGCCAATGAATTAAAACCAGGAGAACTGATGTTGCCTTTACGTATTATGTTGGTTGGAGGAAAATTTGGCCCAGGTGTATTTGATATTGCTGCAATTATTGGTAAAGATGAAACAGTGAAAAGAATTGAACACACATTATCGCTATTGAAATAAACAAAGTGCTTATTCTTTAAACTGCCAGACTAACAGCTGGCAGTTTTTATTTGCCTCAAACAATTCAATTCAGTTATTTTTGCAGGGTTAAATAACGCCATTATGAACAGACCCATTAGAGTTTTAGTTGCCAAAGTTGGATTAGATGGCCATGATCGTGGAGCAAAAGTTATTGCAACGGCTTTACGTGATGCTGGTATGGAAGTTATTTACACTGGTTTACGACAAACCCCAGAAATGGTGGTGAATGCTGCATTACAAGAAGATGTTGATGCAATTGGCATTAGCATTTTAAGCGGAGCACACAATACTGTTTTTCCCAAAGTAATTAATTTAATGAAAGAAAAAGGCATGAACGATGTATTGCTTACTGGTGGTGGTATTATTCCTGATGATGATATGAAAAACTTAAATGAAATGGGTGTTGGTAAACTTTTTCCTCCAGGAACTACTACTGCTACTATTGCAGATTATATTAAAGGTTGGGTGAAAGAAAATAGAAATTTTTAATACTTCTCAATAGTGCAACATTTTAAAAATGTGACACTTTTTATTTGTTGAAAATTATTCTTCAGTTTAATGGCTGCCTGATTGTAGCAAAGTAGCTGACCGACGAAGGAGGCACTACTTGCGAAAAGCAGGGACTATAGCCGAATCTTGTACAACAGCTCACAGCCCCCAATAATTAATTACAACTTTGCCAACATATCTACCACACCTTCTTTTTTTAGGATTAAATAACCTAATCTGTCGTTGCTAATCCCTTCTTTTAAATGATAACTGAAAATGAGTTGGTCGTCTTTTACCTCGGTTTCAAAATACCTAAATTGAATGTTTTGGTATTGTTTTAAATCGTCGGCAATTTCGTATAAATGTGTAGATAGTACAAATAAGGCATTGTTCATTTTATGCAATCCTTCAATTACTGTGGTGCTGCATTTCATAGCATCCTGCACATTGGTTCCTTTAAATAATTCATCAATTAAGATGAGCCATTTTTTACCATCCGAAATTTTCTCGACTGTACTTTTTATGCGTTGTACTTCGTTGAAAAAATAACTCTCTCCTTTAATAATGTTATCCATTACATGAATATTACTGAGCAGCCCATCGAACAAGCTCAATTGCATATTTTTTGCAGGAACACCCATACCAATATGAGCTAAATAAACACTGATACCTGTGGCTTTAATGAAGGTGCTTTTGCCCGCCATATTTGCACCTGTAAGAAATAAAAAATTATTGGTTTTATTCAATTGAATCGTATAACTAACTGGCTGCTTCAATAATGGGTGGAACACATTGGAAGCTTCGATAAACGGTTGTTGTGTTTCTACAAATTGCGGAAATATAAAATTGTTTTTAGTACAGGCAATTGCCAAACTGCAATATGCATCGAGCCTGCTGTAAATATCAATCAACTCGAAACAATCGTGTTTAAAATAACTTTTTAAATAACCTGCATGGGTTAATATTTCTAGTGGTTGCAGTACCTGCTGTTTATCGATGTTCAGTATTTTTTGTATAGCAGGTTTGGTGAGCAAAAAATCAATCTTGTTATACCACAGCTGCAATTTGCTACCTTTTTTATTTTCGAGCAGCTGTTTAATTTTTTGCATGCCTTGTAAAAAGGCGATGAAATAACTAACTGAATATTTGGTTAACGAATAATCGAAACTGTTGAACAACTTATAAATAAAACTGTCAATTACACCAGGCTTTTCAGGATATGCATCCATTGGTGTATCGTAGAATTTTTCAATTACCATTATTGTTCCATTGTTAATGGTAATGGGAAATTCATTTACCAATAACTGTAGCTGCTGTATGGTGTTTTGCACATCATTTATAGCATCGATAGAACCCAATGGTTGGTTGAGTATTTGATACAAATAATCTCGTCCTTGATTGGTTTGGGTATGGTTCAATAAATGAAATACAGATTGATCTTCATCGGCATTAAAAATAGATAAATCGGCTATGGTTGTTTTGTCGGCTTGCATATTGCAGTTTGTGTTGGGCAATAGATTACCTGTTGAATTGTAATCGCATTCCTTTATTAGATTCATTCCATACGCCATTTCCATAAACCAAATTGCCACTTACAAAAGTGTTGGTAATTGTTGCAGGAAAAGTAAATCCTTCTAAAGGACTCCAACCACACTTGTATAAAATATTTTCTTTACTAACAGTTTGTGGTTGGTTCATATTCACCAAAACTAAATCGGCAAAATAACCTTCACGAATAAACCCTCTTTCTTTAATTTGAAAACAGGTAGCAACAGCATGGCTCATTTTCTCAACCACTTTCTCTATACTTATTTTTCCTTCGTTTACATAATGCAACATTAGTTGTAAAGAATGTTGTACCAATGGCAAGCCAGCATGAGCTTTTTCGTAAGGTTCATTTTTTTCCTGCCATGTGTGTGGGGCATGGTCGGTAGCAATAATATCTAAACGATCATCCAACAAAGCATTCCACAAAGCATCTCTATTTTCAGGAGCTTTAATGGCAGGATTGCATTTTATTTGATTACCTAATGTTGCATAATCTTCACTGGTAAAGTGTAAATGATGTACACAAACTTCGGCAGTAATTCTTTTATCTTCTAGTGGCAACATATTACCAAACAATTGCAATTCTCTTGCAGTACTAATATGCAAAATATGTAAACGGGTATTGTATTTTTTTGCTAGCTGAATGGCCTTAAAAGAACTTTCAAAACAACCATCCTCATCACGAATAATAGGATGATCGGCTGGCTCTAACAGTGCTTTATACTGTTTTAGCTTTGCCAAATTCCGCTGAATAATTGCCTCTTCTTCGCAATGGGTTGCAATTAACAATTCACTACCGGCAAATATTTTATCTAACACTAAAGGACTATCCACCAATAAATTACCTGTAGATGAGCCCATGAAAATTTTAACGCCACACACCTCTTGCTTTTTGGCATTAGTTTTCATGATCTCTTCATAATTATCATTACTGGTGCCCATAAAAAATGAGTAATTGGCCAATGCAGTTTGCTTACCAATGGTGTATTTATCTTCTAACAATTCTTGTGTAAATGCAGGTGGATTGGTGTTTGGCATTTCCATAAAACTGGTTACCCCACCAGCAACAGCTGCTTTAGATTCGGTATAAATATTGGCTTTGTGCGTTAACCCAGGTTCTCTAAAATGCACCTGATCATCAATAACGCCAGGCAATAAAAACTGATTACTCCCATTTACCTCAATAAAGTTTTCCTGACTGTTGATAACTTCACCAACCTTTTCTATACGACCATTTTTTATCAACACATCCCCACTAATTCGCAGCCCTTCATTGATGATGGTTGTATCTTTAATTATATAATTACTCATTTGTTTACCAATTTGGTACAATATTAATTTTTAATGATGCAAAGTATAAAAAGTATTTTCACATTTTTCCTGCTGCTGTGTAGTTTTTTTGCTCAATCGCAAACCTCTTATACCCAATTGGGCAACAAAGAATACCATTTGTTAGACAGATTGGAAATAAAATCTCGTCAGGTAGGTTTCAACAACTCATACATGAAACCTTATAATGTAAAATTGTTGGTAAAAGAAGTAGAAAAAGTAGATAGTTTACAACGCAACCAAAATAGCATTGCTGGTGTAGTGAGTAGTGTAGATAAATATAATATTACCCGTTTTTTAATGGAACATAAAGAGTACACCAGTGCTTCTTCTTCTTTCAATAACAAAAAAAATCCAAACAATTTACTCGAAATTAATAAGCCCAAATTTTTTATGGTTATTAATCCTGCATTGCAATACCAACAAAGCTTCGAAACAGATGACACACAGGGTTTATACTTAATGAGTGGTGGATTAACTGCAAGAGGTTTAATTAGTAAAAAATTTGCTTTTAATATTTATGCAACAGGCAATAGAGAAAGAACACCATTATTTGTAAGAAATTTTACAACAAAGTTTAGAGCTGTTCCTGGTTTTAGCAACTACAATATTACCGATAGTAATGCTGTTCAATATTTTGATGTACGAGCTTCTGCACAATGGACTCTTGCTAAGTTTATTGATATGCAAGTTGGCTATGATAGAAACTTTATTGGCAATGGCTACAGAAGTTTATTTTTAAGCGATTTTAGTGGCAATAGCCTTTTCTTTAAAATAAATACTCGTTTATGGAAGTTTAACTTCGAAAACTTGTACATGCAATTAACACCACAATTTGGTATTACGGGCAAGTCTAGTTTTCAAAAATATTTACGCATAAATACTTTGAGCATTAACGCAACCAATTGGCTGAATTTAGGCATTTTTGATGCTGTTGTTTTAGGTAGAGAAAAACAATTTGAGTTAAATTATATTTTACCTTTTACTTTTTTACGTGCCATGGAACAACAAAGTGGTAGCCCCGATAATGCTTTATTGGGAATGAATGTAAAAGCCAATGTAAACAAGAAAGTACAAGTGTATGGTCAAATTCTATTAGATGAATTTTTATTGGGAGAAATAAAAGCTAAAAGTGGTTGGTGGGCCAACAAATATGGTTATCAATTGGGTGCTAAATATTTAGATGCTTTTGGCGTAAAAAATTTGGATTTGCAAGTAGAAACTAATAGAACAAGACCTTTTACATACACCCACTACGATTCAGTTTCTAACTACAGCAATAACAGTATGGCATTGGCTCACCCATTGGGAGCTGGCTTTCAAGAGTATATTGGTATTCTAAGGTATCAGCCTTTGAAAAAATTATTTCTACAAGGTAAAATAATGTATTATAAACAAGGACAAGATACAGCTGGCAATAATTTTGGCAATAACATTTTGATTGATTATAAAACCCGAGCTGGAGATTATGGCTGGAAAATTGGTGCTGGCAATGAAGCCACTTGCTTTTATACTGAAGCCAATGCAGCTTATGAAATAAGAGAAAATTTATTCCTAGATGCAGGTATAGTTTTTAGAAACTATTCACTTGCGTCAGGCAGCTCTCAAAGTACTGCCATTTTTAATATTGGTTTCAGGTGGAATATTACCAAAAGAACATTTGACTTTTAATGACCGTTTAACAACAGCAACATGAAAAAAATCAGCTACTTTATATATCTTTCTTTAACCGTTTTACCAGCATTACTAAATGCCCAAAGCAGTTATTTGACATTAGGAGGTAAAGAAGAATGGCTATTGAATAGATTGGAAATAAAAACACCAGCTACAGCATTTTCTTTTTCATCAGTAAAACCGTATAGCAGAAAAATTTGGGTAAAAGAAATTGATGTATTGGATAGTTTGTACAATACCAATGATAAAAAAACAAAAAGCTACAGCGAAGTAGATAAATACAACATGCAACGCTTTTTAATGGCTAACAGTGAATGGAGTAAACCAAAAGAAATTTATATTAGTGAAAAGTCAGTATTAAAGAGCTTCTATGTAAATCGGGCAAACTTCTTCGACAAAAAAGAAGCCGACTATATCCTTATTGTTAACCCAATTATTAACTACCAGCAAGGCAGCAAAGCAGGCAATAGCCAAAGTACGTTTCTTAATCAAAGAGGTATAAATTTAAGAGGTATTATTGGAGAAAAAATTGGCTTTCACTTTTACTTTACTGAAAACCAAGAAAGGCAAGCAACTTATGTACAAGACTGGAAAAATAAATTTTATGCAGTGCCAGGAGCTGGCTATATCAAAAATTTTAAAGTTGGCGGGTTTGACTACTTTGATATAAGAGGTGGCATTAGCTGGAAAGTTGCAAAATTTATGGATATGCAATTAGCGTATGACAGAAACTTTATTGGCAATGGATATAGAAGCCTATTCCTAAGCGATTTTAGCAATAACAGCATGTTTTTAAAAATGCAAACACATTTTGGGAAGTTTAGGTATCAAAATATTTTTTCTGAATTGGTTGCTTACAGAAGATCTGGAAGCGATAGAATTTATCCTAGAAAATATATGAGGGCCAGTTACTTAAACTATCACCCAACAAAATGGTTAAATCTGGGTTTATTTGAAGCACTTACATTGGGCAATCGTACCTCATTAAGCTTGCCTTTGTTTAATCCAATTATGTTTACCAATATCTCAAACGACAACAGCGACAAGGCTTTGGTTGGGTTTGATATAAAAGCCAATTTGTTCAAAAAGTTTCAAGTGTATGGACAATTAATTGTAGACAAACTGAACACTACAGAACTTAAAAATGATTGGTGGGGCAATCGATTTGGCTATCAGGTAGGTGCTAAATATATTGATGTATTTGGCATTAAGAATTTAGATGCACAAATAGAAACCAATGTGGTTCGTCCGTTTATGTATGCTTCAACCGATTCATTCAGCAGTTACAATCATTACAATCAACCATTGGCACATCCATTAGGTGCCAATTTCGAAGAGTATATTGGCATATTGCGTTATCAGCCTATTAAGCAATTATATCTTGAAACAAAAGTGCTGTTTTACAAACAAGGTCTAGACAGCAGCGTTGCTGCTGTTAACCAAAACTACGGAAGCAATATTTTTTCTTTTGTACTAACCCGTCCTTTCGATAATGGCTGGAAAACAACCACAGGCGATTTGGTAAACTGTACCATTTTTACACTTTCAGCTAGCTATGAATTGAAAGAAAATTTATTCTTCGATTTGTCTTATTTAAATAGAAGTTATGACCGAATGAGTACGGGAAAAAGTAGTACCAGCGTATTTTCAGCTGGTGTTCGATTGAATATTGGCAGAAGAGAATTTTTGTTTTAGTAGTGAGCAGAGTCGAACCATGAATTTTATAGTATCGAGCGGAGTCGAGATACGAATTAACTAAAAAGCCTCACCAAATTGGTGAGGCTTTTTGTATAAGCATGCATGATAAGAGAAGTTATTATTCGGCCCAGCTCATGGTATAATTTTCATTTTCAATTTCTAATGCTTCTTTGGTAAGCATTAAAGGATGAAAAGTATCTACCATAACTGCCAATTCTTGTGTTTCCTTTTTGCCTATACTTTTTTCTACTGCTCCAGGGTGTGGGCCATGTGGAATACCAGCTGGATGTAATGTAATCATTCCTCTGGTAACATTTTTACGGCTCATGAAATCTCCATCTACATAATACAACACTTCGTCACTGTCTATATTACTGTGATTGTATGGAGCTGGAATTGCGTCAGGATGATAATCGTACAACCTTGGTACAAAACTGCAAATTACAAAATTATGGGCATCAAATGTTTGATGTACAGGTGGAGGTTGATGCACCCTGCCTGTAATGGGTTCAAAATCGTGAATGCTAAAAGCATAAGGATAACAACATCCATCCCACCCTACTACATCAAAAGGATGATTGGCATAATGCAATCCATACAACACCCCTTTCTTTTTTGTTTTAATTACAAAATCGCCTTGCTCATCTTTGGTAATTAAATTTTCTGGAGTTCTTATATCCCTTTCACAAAAAGGTGAATGCTCCAGCAATTGTCCATATTTACTAACATAACCCTTTGGATAACGGATAGGACTAAAACTTTCTACAATAAACAGTCGGTTTACGTCAGTATCAAATTCAATCTGATAAATGGTTCCTCTTGGTACCACCACATAATCTCCATAACCAAATTGTATTTGCCCATATTGAGTAAGCAACTTTCCTGTTCCTTCATGTACAAAAATTACTTCATCGGCATCGGCATTTTTAAAAAAATAGTTAGTCATACTTTCTTGTGGTGCTGCCAATACTATGTGGCAATCATTATTCACCAAAACAGGAATACGGCTTTGCAAATAATCATTCACAGGTTTTACATTAAACCCTTCAAAGCTTCTATGTTTCAACATTTTTTCTTCCGCAATTGTTGGAGCAACATTTATGGGTTCATCGGTTTTAATAATTTGTGTTGGTGGATGACAATGGTACAGCAACGAATAATCGTTACTAAATCCTTCTGTAGAAAATAATTGTTCCGCATACAATTCACCATTTGGTTTTCGAAACTGTGTATGACGTTTATGAGGGATATTTCCCAGCTTATAATAGTGTGGCATTACGATTAAAAATTAAGAATAACGAAATAAAATTTTTATAACCAACAATGTTTCAAGTTTTAGCAATAGTTGCGTCGTTGCAAATCCTGCTTTATAGCAGGGCACCCTTGTACTGCAACAATTCTATTCAGCAATTTAATTTCGACTAAGCTCCAATGTAGCCAGCAGGAAAATGTATTTCCATTTGCGTTTATCAATCCAATAAGTGAAGTTTCTTTTCAAAGGCATAAACAAAAATAGCCAATTCGCATTTAAAATGCTTATTGGCTCAAAAACAGTGTACAACCTCCCCAAACTGAAACTGTTTATTTTTTACTTGGCAATTTTTTACTTGATTTTTTTATTACATAGCCTACTCCAGCTGCAACTAGTAAACTCAACCCTCCATCTACAGGCACATCGCCAACATCATCTACAAACCCAGGTTGAGCAAATACCAAAATTGGCATCATACCTAATAAAAAAATAATGAGCATTAAAAAAAACGATTGCTTTTTAAACATGATGCAAGAATTAGAATTTAATAAATTGTTTACTTAAAACAGCATCTTCCAATTGAAGTTCCACTACATATACTCCTGCTAGCAGTTTACCAATCGATAAAGATTCATTTACCAATTTTGCTACTGGCAAGTTTTTTTGAAGAACCACTTTCCCATCGGTATTGATCAATCTTATTGTTACAGCTTGTTCTTTATCGAATGCACACTTTATATTCAGTAAATCTTTTGCTGGATTAGGAGATACATTTAGTTGTAAATTCTCTTGCATCGGCAATTGATTACTTTTTATTTGTTGTACAATCATAAACCTGTTTTCACCTTTAGAAAGAGAATCGCTTGTAGTTGAAAAACTGTAACTAAAGCCATTTGTAAGTTCTATTAATTTATTTAAAAATTTATCTTTCAGATAGAATTGTTGATTATCCTCCTTTATTAATTCATCTACAGTTAAAGTAAATTTTGTTTCATTGGCATTTACAATACCTAAAGGAATTTCTTCTAAGTCTGATGATTGCCTGCTATCTATAGATAGTCTTACTTTATCGGCACTTAAACTATACAAGTTAACAGATGCGTTAAATAGTTTTTCACCATCAAAATAGTCTTTATTTACATCAGCATTTTTATTGAAGTATATCGTGTGATAATCCCAGACTACACTATCTGTAGCCAATTTAAGACTAAGCTTATTGTTCACAGTATTCGTGGTTCTAAATAAACTATGCGTTGAAGAAGTACTTTTATTTGCTTCATTAAAAACAATACTACCAGCAGAACTAGCATTTACAAAAAAGCCACTGTATGCAGGTATGACATAAGAAGACCCGAAAGCAATGTTTCTATATTGCCCCAATGTACCTAAAGTTGCATCCCAAACATAAAATGTTGAACCAACATTTGTTCTAGAAGTTGCATTTATATCTACAGGAGCAGGATAAGGATTACCAATAAAATTGTATCCGTTGGTACCACTTCTGCTAAGATTAATCGTTTGTGTACCTGTATTTACAAACCCTGTTAAACTTAATGTTGTTGCCGATGGAGTATATGTCAATCCATTTAAACCTTCTCCCAATGCACCTCTTACCAATACTCTTATTCCCTCATAACTTTCCCACCTATTACTTAAACCAGAGCTGGTATGCGTAAAAGGCTGCCATCCTAAATCGTTTGAACCAGTACCAGAACCTGAAATTGTATTGTTATAATAAAATGCTGAAGGTGCATTAGAAACAGTAGTAGTAAAACCATTGGCATTACCACCAGTACCTGTTATATCAAGTGCATTGGTTAATGAATTCAGATAAATAGAAGTATCTGATTTAAACGGATGTGCAAAAAAACGAAAAACTCTTTTACCGGGTATATATTTCTCGAATATTAATCTTCCAGCTAATGTTCCATTTACAGGTCCTAAAAAAGCCGTTCCACTTGCATTACTCTTTAAGGTAATATTATTATTGGTATTCAATGTTCCGTTCGTTACATTCAAACCATTGGTGATGTATAAAAGTCCATTTACATTTAAGGTAGCCCCACCTGTAACACTTATATTAGCCGTAGTGAAAGAAGATACAGATCCTGAATAAGATTGAGATCCTGTACCAGCAAAATTTATATTACTTCCAACATTTGTAGCAATGGTTCCTCCATTATAAGCAAGGTTACCATAAATATTTAATGTTGCTCCAGACACAGTGAATGTTGATAACAACCCTGATTTCATTAAATTTCTACAAGCTACTGTTGTACCAGAAGTAACCGTTGGATTACCTGATGCTATGGTTACGTCATCTAGTGAACCTGGCACCAAGCCACAACTCCAGTTACCTGCTGTAGCCCAATTAGAGCTTACACTTCCTGTCCAGTTATTGGGATTAACAGTTAAACTTACACTACTGGTATTTATGTTACCACAACTATTTGAAATATTACATCTATATGTGTATCCACTCATTGCGGAGTGAGCTCCAGTTACATTGAGTGTAGCAGTTGTTGCATTGCTGTAAATACCTCCATTGGTAATATTTGTAAATCCTGTTCCTGTATTAACCTGCCATTGATAAGACAAACTTGTACCTGTAGCTACTACAGAAAAAGAAGTATTACTTGAAGTGCAAACACTTGCATTAGAGGGTTGTGTGCCAATAGATGGAGCAGTACAAGGTGACGTATAGTAAACACCAATTTTTGTATCAACAAAAACTGTTGTACATCCTGATTGATAATAACTTAATCTAACCTGACCCGTAAAAGTTGCTGTCCATGAAATTTGACTTTGTTGTCCGCAAAAATCATCGTTAAAAGTTATAAGCGTTGTACCAGCAGCGTTGTATAACGAAAGAACAGTATTAATACTAGCATTTTCAGTAAAACAGGTTCTAAAAACATATGTATTACCTGATATCACATTAAATAAATAATAATCGCCACCCCAAGCTGATGGAGCCGTTTTTTCATTTGCTATTCCAGGTTGTGATGGAATGTCAAAACCAATAAAAAAACCTGTGTTATTATATGTTCCAGAAGGACATTGAGCATCAACTATACAAATATTCACTATAAACGTTGCTATTACAACAAGTAAACTTTTTAGCATACTAAACAGATTTACTGCTAAATTATCTGAGGGATAACAGCATACCTCTTTTCATTATTATCTGTTATTTATTAATTGGCAACTGAAAGGAAAAAAATAATAACTGTTCGTGTACAACTTTGTCTTTACAATTTAAAATCAGTTATTCTTTTTATTAAAGCAGTTATTAACCACAACAACCCAAATAATAGTTGCATGGATAATTGAAACTAAGTAAGTATAATTTAGGGTGTATTTTTTATTAAAAACGGTCTGTATTTACCCTAAACATTAAAATATGTACCTTATAACCAAAAGTAATCAGGAGTTTCTACTTTACAATAATGAAAATATGTTACTAGGCTCCCTTATATATATAAACCATTCATTTAAAGAGGCGAGTATGCATATTAACAATGAACAGGGAAGTATTTATATCAAATCAAAAACTGTGTTGCTTGATTCAGTATCTTATAAAGACAATGATATTCAAATAATAACTACCAAAGCAGGCATCAGTAACTCGGTTGTTTTGCATCTATTAAATCTAAATAAACAATACTATTTTAAAAAAAATGGATTATGGAAACTTAGATTCACTTTAACCAATGATAAAAATGACGAACTTTTTGCTTTATTACCAACAATCAGTTGGACCAAAAAAACACATGACTATACACTACAATTAAATGAAGAATTTCTAACTGAAATTTCGCCAGTACTGATATTACATGCAGTACATAACGCCAACTGCATATTAACAGTTATGAATGGTTTATTAATTTCGATATAAAAGTATATTAGCCTTATGAAAGTATATAAATACATATCATTTGCTATTTTATTTCTCCTGTTTTCAAAAAATATAACAGCACAGGAAAATTGCAAATGCGAATTAGCCCCAACACTAATTCCTAACATTGTTAAGAACTTCAATAGAGGCAATCTCGACTCAGCTGCATACTTCATTAGACAATTCAACAACTCAGATAATATTATTTGTAAACTGGACTATTTAGATGGGCTTGCACAAATTGCAATTTCAAAAAAGCAATTTAGTACTGCTGCAAACTATTTGTCTGAGGAGTATAAACTTGTACTTAAAATAAAATGTAATAACAAGCCAATTATACGCTATTATAATACTTTATCTAAGTACTATACAGAAACCAATAACTTAGATAGTACGGTTATAACTGCACTTGAAATTATAAAACTGGCATCTGAGCAAAAAGACAAATATGGTTTAGCAAGGGCTTTGTTAAATGCAGGATCTATTTTTAGTGAGCTAAAAGAATACACAAAAGCTAGTCAGTATTTTAATCAGGCTTACAGCATTGCCAAACAACAAAAAGATACAACAATTACATGTGCAGCTTTAGTTAGGTTATCATCTAACTATGCCGATCTGTTTACAACAAACAATAATAAAAGTCTTTTAGATTCTTTATACATTTTTTCTACAGAAGCAATATCCATTGCCAGGTATCCACAAGACTTTATAGAATCTACACAAGCCTACAGCAATTTGAGTAAATACTACAACTTACAAAAAGAGTTTTCGAAAGGCATTCAATATGCTGATTCAATTATTTACAAAAGCCCTAAGAACGTTCATGATTTTGATAGGTTCTTAATGCTTGCCTATGAACGAAAAGCAGAAGCATTGTTTGAACTTAAAAACTATACTTTATCCTTAGCAATGGCCGATTCAGCTTTACATTATGCTATATTATTTAACAAACAACTTTCCATTTACCCACTCGAATTAATTTATAAAAATTCAAAAGTGCTAAAAAATGAAAGTAAAGCTTTGTGGGCTTTTGAGCAAATGACACAAACAAAAGACAGTGTTTTTTCTTTAGAAAAAAATAAAGTTATACAGGAACTTGAAAAGAAATACAGCCAAGCCAAAAATGAAAAACTGATTACTGAACTTTCGCAACAAAAAAAGATTTATTTACTACTCATCATAGCTGCTACATCTATCATTATTGTAGTAGTTTTTTATTTACGACAACAAAAACTCAAGCATCAGCAAATTATAATGGAAACTGAGCAACGATTGAATAGAGCCAGAATGAACCCACATTTTTTCTTTAATACACTTGCCTCTTTACAAAGTTTTGCACTTACTGAAAATGACAATAAGAACCTTGCTGCCAATATTTCAAAATTCTCTCACATTATGAGAGAAACCTTAGAAAGTACCTATAAGGAATATGTGACCATAGAACAAGAAATTGATTTTTTAAATGAATACCTCGAACTGCAAAAATTAAGATTCCCCAACAGATTCAGCTATAGTATTCAAGCTGATAAAATGCTGGAAATTGATGAACTGCAAATTCCATCAATGATTATACAACCATTTATAGAAAATGCAATTGAACATGGTCTTAAAGGAATTGTATATCCAGGAATTATTGATGTTCATTTTAAACAATACAAAGAAGAACTAATGATTGAAATTACCGATAATGGTAATGGATTAAGTACAGTGGCAAAAGAAAATGGAGAGCATATATCGAGAGCTAGCCAAATAATTAAAGACAGAATTTATCTCTTAAATATCAAACTAAAAACCAAAGCTGGATTTATGCTGGATAACAATACTGACGGAAAGGGTGTTGCAGTAAAAATACGCTTACCATTACTATATAAATAATAACTACCTCATGAAAGTACTAATTATAGATAATGAAGCACCTGTTAGAGAAGGATTGAAAACCATCATCCTTTCTCAGTTACCCTCCAGCATTGTTTTAGAAGAAGCTGATGGTGTACAAACAGGTTTAAAAAAAATTCATCAATTTGAACCAGATATTGTATTTCTAGACGTTGAAATGGATGATGGTACTGGTTTTGATTTACTAAGGTTACTTCAAAATCCTACTTTTCAACTTGTATTCACAACAGCTCATCAAAAGTATGCCATAGAAGCATTTAAGTTTAGTGCGATCGATTATTTACTGAAACCTGTAAACCCAGATGAGGTAGAACAAACATTTACCAAAGCACTGAAAAATATTAGAAACAACGATTTAAGTAAACAGCTTTCTGTATTAATGCATCAACTATCTTATAAAAATGAAAATGACAAAAAAATAGTTTTAAAAGATATAGAAGCCACCTATTTTATTAAAGTTTCAGATATTCTTTATTGTGAAGCAGAAGGTACTTATACCAAATTTTATTTTACCAATAACGAACCTATTCTTGTTTCAAAAAATTTAAAAGAATATGAGAGCATGTTAGAACCATTAGGATTTATCAGAACGCATCACAGTTATTTAGCCAACCCATCTAAAATTAAAATGTTTGACAAAACCGATGGAGGTTCTTTGGTATTAGAAGGAGGTCTTACAGTACCAGTATCCCAGAGAAAAAAAGACTTTGTGTTAAGTATTCTGGAAGGTAGAATTTAAATAAATCAATTTTATAAGTGACAGCCCTTAATTTAAGAACTGTATAAATGAAAAGAATAAACTATACAATATTACTTTTTGTTGTTTTCATAGCATGTAAAAAAAGAGATTATAATTACTGTTCTGACGACACAGGATTGTATAAACTTGCTAAATACCCCATTGGCTATGCGATTGATTATAGTAACTTAATAACTGATGTAAACTATGCAAAAATTGCAGCCGAGCAATTCAATAGTGTAACTGCTGAAAACGCTTTTAAGGCTGAATATTTAGCCCCTTTAGAAGGTGTATATGATTTTAGAGAAGCAGATAGTATTGTAGCATTCGCAAAAAAAAATAATCAACGAGTACATGGACATACCCTTATATGGCATCAGCAAATACCCAACTGGATAAAAGAATTTAATGGTAATAGTAACGATTGGGAATTACTTTTCAAAACCTATATACAAACAGTTGTGCTTCATTTTAAAAATAAAGTAACCGCTTGGGATGTAGTAAATGAAGCATTTAATGAAGATGGAACATTACGCAATTCTATTTGGAAAGAAAAACTTGGGAGCACATACATTGAAAAAGCATTTAAATATGCACAGGAAGTAGACAATACTGTTTTGCTATTTTATAATGATTACAATCTAGAATTTAATACAACTAAAAGAAATGCAGTTATACAACTACTCAATAACCTCAGGCTAAAAGGTGTTAAAGTAAATGGTATTGGTTTACAAATGCATATAAGTACCTCAAACCCTGAGCTTACACAAATTGTAAGTGCCATTAAGCAGGTTGAAGACAATCACTATCAATTACATATTTCTGAACTTGACATTTCGGTGAATCCACTTGCCAAAGACATTCTATTCACCCCTGATTTAGCAAGTAAACAAGCAGCCTTACTTGCAGGTATTATACAACAGTATAATCAAATAAATAATGCTTATCAATATGGTATCACTTTTTGGGGAATTACAGATAGATACAGTTGGATAAGAAGCTATTACAACAGGATTGATTTCCCTCTACTATACGATGATAACTATTTACCCAAACCAGCCTATTGTGCTATAAAAAATCAGCTATGAAAAAAATAATATTGATTGTGTTTACACTAACTGCACTTAAACAGGTAAATGCCCAACTTTCTATTGGTTATTTTCCATTTCAATCGATTGTTTCTGTTACAACCAATACTGAAAAAAAGTTATGGCTAGATTATAAAGTTGAAACCAATACATTTTTCACCAACATGAATATGGAGTTATCTGCAAAATACAATTTCAAAAAAAACAAACAGTTTAATTTGTATGTAGCTCCGGGATTTGTCTTCAACTTCGCCAACCCTTCTGCAGGCTCTCCACTAGCCAACGGTTATTTTATAGATTTTGGCAGTCGTATAAAACCATTAGAAAAGAACAATCATGTTCAACTTATTTTCGAGCTATCCCCTTATGTAAACGATGAATTTAAAAGTGGTAATTTAAGATCAAGATTGGGTATTGCTTATCAATTTTAATTCGACTTTCATTATTTATAGTGAACAACTGTATAAAAATATACTTTACAATATTGGTTCACTAAATTCCACTAACAACTGCTAACACAAAATAATTGACTACAAATATTATTTAAAATCGAGCAACTGCTAAGTTCATTTAGTCGTGTACTAATGTTGCCTATTCATGCTAATCAGCAAGTATAATTTTAACCTGTATTCATCCATTTAAATATTACACAATGAATAAAGGTTACACTTTTACTTACAAACTTTTACTTGCATTTCTATTATTATTCTCTTCATTAAGAACATTTGCTCAACCGGGTAATGTATTCACACATGTAACAACAACTGGTATTTCATCGGGATCTGTAGATAATACAGCTTTTGCTGTCTCTAAAAGCGACAATAAAATGTATGTTGCTTTTAGAGATAACGCCAATAGTGGTAAGCTAACTGTTATGCAATACACAGGTACTGCATGGGCATTACTTGGTAATGCAGGTATATCGCAGGGAGCAGTGAATTATAGCATTGGCATTGCAACTTTCCCCTCATTAGGAGGCAATGAGGTTGTGGTGGCATTTAGCGATGCCGCCAATGGCAATAGGCTAACCATTATGCAATGGAATGGAACTGGCTGGCTTACAGCTGGCTCAGCAGGATCGCAATCTAGTGGCGATGCTAGCAGTATAGCGGTTACAGCTGCTAATAATGGAGATTTATTTGTTGCGTATTCCGATTTGGGCTTTGCTGGCAAAGCTTTTTTAAAGAAGAGAGTAACAGGTAATTGGACCAATATTTCTGGAACAAATGGATTATCTGCTGCAACTGCCGATGATATTGATATTACCTGCGGCAACGATAATTTACCTTATATAGTTTATAAAGATGGTAATGCAGCCAGTAAAGCTACTGTTAAGAAATATAGTGGAACAGCATGGACAACCATTGGCACAGAAGGTTTTACATCTCAAGCTGTTAGCGAGTGTGCAATAACTGTTGATCGATTAAACAGACCAGCAATTTCATATAGTGATGCTTCAATTAATAACAGGGCTACAGTGAGATATTATGATGGAAGTACTTGGCAAGCTATTGGATTGTCGAGCATTTCATCTAGCTCGGTACAATACACAAGTTTGATTTACGATTATGACAATGTACCATATATCATGTATAAAGACGCTTCTGCAAGCAATAAACTCACTGTAAAAAAGCACAATGGCACAAGCTGGGTAATTGTTGGCACATCTGGTTTTAGTGCTGGCATTGCAAATTATGGAAGTATAGAATTTGATACAGATCAATCAATTTATATTGCCTATAAAGATGCTGGCATTAGCGATAAAGCTGTAGTACAACAGCTAACATGTAATAGTGCAGCAACACCTGCAATAACATCTAGCCCAGCTGGGTTTAGTTTTTGTGCTGGTGGTGGTGTTACATTAAACACAACAGCACAAACCAATACAACATTTTCTTGGTATGAAAAATTGAATACGCATGAAGTTATTGGAGAATCTGTAGACCTAAATGATAGTAGCAATAACAATAATGCTGCATTTTCATTTACTACAGATGCAAATGGTACATTGTATGTGGTGAAAATGCTGCTGTCTGATAGTTCAATTAGCGTTAAAAGATTTACTGGTGGCAGTTGGCAAGATGTTGGAGGAGTAGTTGGTAAAAGCTTTGGAAACAGAAATAATGATGTTACCGATATTGCTTTTGATCCACAAGGTAACTTGTATGTTGCTTATATAGAAAATAGTGGCTCAAAATCTGTTACACTTAAAAAATTTGTGAGTGGCAACTGGGTTAATGTGGGACCAACTGTAACATCTGCAAATACACATGCAGCTTTAAGTATTAATAGCTATGGTGTAATTGCTTTAGCTACAGGTCAGTTGGGTATATCTAGCAATCCTATTGTTTATATAAATGATGGCACAGGTTGGATGGCAACCCCTGTAATTGGTGGAACAAATATGGGATATTTAGATGTTTGTTTCGACAAACTAGGTACTGTATATATTGGTTTTACAGATGGTACAAATATTTACGATCAAGGGATTCCCAAAATATTCAAATACACAGGTACCGCTTGGCAAGGTTTTAATCTTGGTATTACATCCCAATCGCATTTTATAACTTTAGCCTGCGATGAAAATAACACATTATACTTATCTACTAATTTACTAACTGGTCGTGAACCTAATTTATTACGATTGTTAAATGGAGCCTCTACATGGGTAAATATAGGTCCAAGTGAAAATTGGAATTCGAATAAAAAAACCAGTGCCATGGCTTTAGATAACGATGGTATTCCATACATGGCTTACACATTTCTCAATGCAAGTAATAATCAATCAAGGCTCAAAGTAGTAAAATATGTAGGCAACACCTGGATAGATGTTGTTACAAGCATAAATGATGCTGGTTTTGATAACCAAGCTCAACTAATTTTTAACAATAGAAATGTACCTTATTTATTAGGTTATTATTCTAGCTCTTCAATAAATCGAGGTGAGGTTTTACAAATAGAAAAGAAGTATTTAAGTACTGGCACAAGCAGATATGCAAATAAAGCAACCAATTATTTTGTTATAGCAAATGCAGGTTGTGGCAATGGGGTTTCTTCAACAGAAGTGACAGTAACCCAAAGCTCCCCAACTAATAATTGGACTGGTGCAGTGAACACAGAATTTAACAATATTGGCAACTGGAGCTGTGGCTTAACTCCATCTTCAAATGATGATGTCCTAATACCTACAGGTGCTCCTCGTTACCCTATTTTATCATCTAATTTATCGCCAAATATTTCTATTAAAAAACTCATTATTCAATCAGGTGCTTCTTTAACATTGAATGGACAAAATTTAAACATTAGTGATAGTTTAATAATTAATGGTACGCTAGATGCCAGTGTAGCCAACTCAAAAATTACTATGAATGGTACTGAGGAACAAACGATTAGTGGCGTTGCAACTTTATTTAATAATTTAACTATTAATAACCCATCGAATGTAAAAATGAATCAAGCAACACCTGTGGTTAGCGGAACACTTCACTTTATTGCGGGAAAACTAATTCTAAGCTTTTATCTGCGTCTTTTTTCAAGTAGTAGCAATATTACTGGATATAATAGTGATAGGTTTATAGTAATACCCAATGGCGATAATAGTGCAGTACTTCTTCAAAGTATAGCAGCAGGGCAATCAAAAGTATATCCAATAGGCAATTCTATTTCAAGCTACACACCAGTAATTGTAAGCCATTCATCAAATACAACTGCTGATTGTCGCCTAAAAGTTTTTAATGGTTCAGGTCCTTTTACAGGTAGCAATTCAACAAACTATGTAAATAAAAGATTTAGATTTTCTGGCACACCGAATATTGATTTTAGTTTCACGTTCTTTTGGAATACTGACGATGAAAACAGTAGTTTTAATAGAACAACATGTGGTGTTGTTACTGGATCGCATATTGGTCAAAACGGATACTCCGTTGCCAATATTATTGACCAAACACTTCCCGGTGCAGCTACTATACAAAGTGCAACATCATTTAGCAGAACAATTACCGGCGTAAGAGACTTAACAATTAATGGTAATAGCACTATATTCTATAAAGACATGTATGTTACCAGTCAACTAACGCTATTACCCATTCAATTGAAGTCATTCACTGCTAAGTTAATTAATAACAGTTCTGCTGAAATTAAATGGCAGGTTAATACTTCATCTAACCCTAAAATATTTGTTGTAGAAAGAAGCAGCGATGGCATTTCTTTTGATATCATAGGAACGGTAAATGGAAATACAACCAACAATAACTACCAGTTTATCGATAATCAAATTACCAAAACTGGTTATCAATATTACAGGTTAAAAATGACTGATTTAGATGGTAAAACTACATTTAGCAATATTGCCAAAGTATTTATAAACAGTGGAAGTTTTGTTATAAGCAATGTATATCCGCAACCACTAAAATCGAATACTGCAAATATTGTTATTAGTGCACCAGAAAAAGCAAATCTGCAATTATTGTTAACAGATATCACTGGCAGAATATTAATCAATAAAAATATTTCAGTTGAAAAAGGTGAAAATACTGTTCAATTAAATATGAGTACTATTAACAACGGCTCCTACTTTATTTCAGCCATTTCTACCAACACAAAATCTAATACTTTATCACTGATTAAATATTAAATCTGAAATTTTCGCAGTTTAGTTTAGTTCAAGTCCCCTGTATTCTTACAGGGGGCTATTTTTTTATTTATCCATCCAATACAGTTACCTACTCATTCCATGCAATTGTATATGTAGGATAAGCACATTGAATAATTACGTAAGTTTAATTAAATGTTATCAAGTAAATGAAAGCTAGGCTTACTATATTAAAGACGATCTGTTTATTATTCATTATAATATGCTTAAGTAAAACAACATTTGCACAGCAATGTGGATACGATAACTATTATCTATTTGTAGTGAATGTGCATACAAAAAACAGTACTGAAAAAATACCGAATCTTAAATTGTATTTAGTAAATGAAAATGATAAGCCCATAACAGCTGATGTTACCTTTCAAGAAAATAAACAATGGAAACATAGAGAGGATACATTGTTTTTTTGGGATAATAAATTAGTAAAAAAATCTGCAGAAGGAAAACCATTATTAAGACAGAAATTTTATAACATTGGTGATTATTATGTGGTTGCTTTTTGGTTAGATATTATGAAGTTGAAAGACCCACTACATTACCCTATTTATAAACTAAAAATTGAATCAGAATTAAACGATAATTCTGGAAATTTTTATTCTACACAAATATTTCATTTACCTGCACAAAAAGCAGTGAGAATTTGTAATAATGGGGTAACTGACAATTTTAAGCCTTCAAATGCTATTGAAACATTGGATGGTAAAACGTTTGAGCCAATTGATATTATTCTAAATGAAGAACAACAACCAGGAATAGCAGACGAATCTAAAAAGAATAGTTTAATATACACTGTTAGGTTTGAGTTTATGGAACATAAAAATCAGCCGTTGGAAGTAACCGAGTATAATATTGTTGCTGCAAAAATTTATAGCACAACAACTGGTAAACTGTATCAGAACATTTATATTCCTAGCAAGTCAAAATCCATAAATAAAGAAAGTAAAAACATTGTTCAATTCATTGACTTTTATGATAGAAAAATTGAGGAAGCAAAAGATTTTTCTGTGCAAATAGAAAGGTGGAGAGATTTAAAGAATATGGTATATCGAGAGAAAACTAATTATTATATTTTCAATACTTCAACAAAACAATATCAACTTGATACAGCATTAAGTAATTACGAAGATGTGTTTTATTATTTACCATTAAAAACAATGAGGCGTTATGAGTACGTAATCACAGATAAATCTAAAATAAAAAATACCTATCAATTAGAAAATAAAAAATGGGTATTGATAGATAAAAATGAAATATTATTTAAACCAGATCCACCCAAAATAAAATATGCACCTAAGAACTGTATATTATTTGGAGATAAATTTCACACTTTGCCTTTGCAAGCTGTTATTGGTAATAATGCAACTAAATTAATTAAGGATACATTTTGGCTATACAATGCTTGTGACGATACTGTATTTATTACAAAAGTACAAAGCTCTACCAGAGATTTTTTTAGCATCAATCAAACTCTTTTACCTAAACAAAACACACCTTTAATATTTAATGGCTTATTGCAAAACAATAGTTTTGACTTTAACAATAATTCTTTTAATTGCAGTTTAACTTTAAACGATACTACAATACTTGGATTTGGTATAACTGTTCCAACAATAAGCAATCATGCAACGGTATTTTACAATAAAGACAGCAGTGTAAACTATGCCATTGCTCAACAGAAAAACAAGAGATACAGCAATGCCTTTTTTACTCACCAAAATGGTAATTTAAGTGCCCAAGGATACATACAAGATGGTGATACTAGTTTAAAAGTTGGCAAATGGCAATTTTACAAAGAAAGTGTTTGGGGTATGGATGAAGTAGTGTATTCTAAAGAAATTTCTTTAACAGCTTTCGATGCAGACAATGCAAGTCAGCATACCAATTTTAAGATTCAAGTATTAGAAAATGGCAAATGGAAACAACCTATTATTGATAATGATAACAATCAGAAGCGTTTTTATATTACCAATGAAACAGATAGTATTTTAGCTTATACAGATTCTACTAGCTATGGTTTTGTATTACCATACAATAAGATTCCTGCTAATATTGCAATGCAGTTTTTTTTATTAAAACCTGATGAAAGAACGCTCAAAATTGGCTATTATCGAATGCCTTTTTCAGTACTAAAAAATCAATATACCATCATTCCAGATTATTCAAAGTTTACAAATAAAAATAGAACTACTTTTCAAATTACAGATTCAATACTTCAATCTTTACAAAAAAAATATTCAAAAATTATCACAATATATGTAAGTAGAAGCCAACGTGGTATTGATTTAAGCAAACTTAGCCATGAGGAAAAATATAAATTGGTGATGCAGTTAACCAACGATTCTTGCATACGTTTTGTTTGTAATTTATATACAGTAATGAACAAAAACAGAATGGCATTTTGTAACAATGAAGTATATGTTGAAATAAATACTTCCGATATAGAAGATTTTAAGAAAAAGGCTTTAGCACTAGGTTTTGCAAACATTAGAGCAGATATGGGCAGCAACAGATATTGGCTTACTCATGCAAGTGGTAAGCTAATTGATGAAGGTTTCTTCGAAGCATTTGATCGATTAACCAGAAATCCAATGGTTATAAGTGCTAATTTGAATAGTTATTATGAACCTGAGTTAGATAATAAAGTAAAACCATTTTAATGAAACTTATTTACACAATAATAGCTTTAATACTAGCTACAACTTGTATAGCTCAAAGAAAAAAAGGAATTCTGAAATATAATGAGTATAACCTTAATGTTATCTATCATCCTATCTACAACAACATACAAATGGTTGAAGTAGATTTGAATACATACCAACGCTTACTACACATAAGGGAATACGCTGCTAGAAATTTGTATGTTGCTTATCGAGACATTCATAACCCTATATATTTAAGAGATAGTAATGGAAAAATTATAGATGTATTTAATGATGATAAACGAGAATATCAAAAGCAAATTAAACTATCTGTTGAGCAATCCTTAGCAGTTGCAACTCACCATATCAATTATAAAAATTCCACTTTACCCAATTGGGAAAAAGCAATGGAAGAAAGCAGTGAATCTTTTGATTTTGAACACTATAGAAACAATGACTTTATAAGAATGCGTACTGCTCGGCCATACATACCTTATGCCAAACCTTATAAATGGATTTATGTGGTAAGCAAAAGTGGTAAATATGGTGTTATCGATAGCTTAGGTAATACTATTTTACCCATTGCTTATAAGAATATTATTGCTTTTAAATATGGCTATTTTCTGATGGATAGTGTGAATAATAAATCACCCTCAGAAGATAATTTTGCTTTCGTAGACGACTGGGGTTTTATCAGTAAAGATTTAAAACAAAAAATTCCTTGCTTATATGAAGCAATAGAGTGTATAAATGGAGAGCAATTTATTGTAAGTAGACATAACAAACGAGGTATTATCAACATCAATAACCAAACTATTGCTAATATTGAGTTTACAGAAATAACACCCTACAAATATTTTTATTTTTATAAGCAAGAAAACAAAGCAGATACTACTAAAAATGGCTATCCTATTACACGATGTGGTTTTATAAAAAAAGATGGAACAATACAACAACTACCTGAAGTTTATGATTTAAAAGGAATTTACTATTCTTATTATACAAAACAAAATATCAAATACTTTTTAGCTCAAAGCCGAAAAGGCACATACATTTTGGATGAATATGGAAATCGTATTTGTAAATACAATTTTGAAAGAGAACCTACTGTAGATTATTATAAAAAATGGGAGGGCTACATCAGAGACAGTTTAGTGAATAATGAATTAAGAGAAATTCACTTAGACAGTAACTTTAATGAAATTAAAACCACCAAATATTATTCTGCCAGGCACTTGGGCAATATGGATACTTTAATAGCTGTAGTAAAAGAAGAAAATGGAAAACGATTTTTGCAATATGGCATATCTCGTTTTGGAAAAATAATACTAGATACTGTTTATGACCAAATACACAAAATGACTGAGTTCAACAATCTACTATTTGCTCAAAAAAAAAAAAAGACTTCTGTTTATTGGAGTACCGGCCAATTGGCAATAAAAGATACCAACTTTATGTATTTTATGTACAATGGTTCAAGCACAATAAAAGGCACCAAAGAAATCATTTACGAAGTGAAAGATGGTATTAAAACTGCAAGCCCAATATTTGAATGTTTTAAATGTTTATATAACCAAATAATGCCTTGGAAATGTGATTAATGATGCAACCATTTTGTGATTGTATCTAAAAAGATTATTTGTTGATCGATAAATACATTGTGAGAACAATTATCTAAATAGACAATATTATTCAATCCAACAAGTTGCGTTAACGCATTAATTTGCTCTGTAGAATAAAGTCCATCATCCTTTCCATATATGCCATACATCTTCACTTTATTAGCAAGTAATTGTTTAATTTTTTCTGTAAGATTTATACTGGTATAGCTTTCATTTTTCCAAAAACCCTTGGGTGCATCGATACTCATAACAGATGCATTTTTAATTAATATAGAATCAGTTTTAAAAAGTGCATAATGCTTTTTTGCATCGTCAGTAAAAACTTTAGGCGTATAAAAACCATTTTTCATAGCATGGTAAAAACAGCCAGAGCTATATTCTATGCTTTCTAAATCCATTTGTTCTAATTGCTCCAAATAACTTAAACTTAAATCATCATTCTTTGAAGTGTAAATTGTTTTACAGGTTTGAATGATTGTTTTAAAAGTTTCCTGCAAAGCAACAGGAGCACCAACCAATACTACAGCAGCAGTTTTTTCAGGAAATTTTTCAGCAAATAAGGTGGCAACTATTCCACCAAAACTATGACCCATCAATATGGCTTTTTGAATACCATATTGCTTATACAAATCCTGTAAATCGCTAAAGCTTTCATCGAAAGTAAACTTGGCTTTTAAACAAGCCGATCTACCTTCTCCTCTTCTATCATAAACAATTACATAAAAACCGTTTTGTGCCAAATTAGCTGCTGTGGTAACTTCAAAATTTGAGCAATTGTATCCGGGGCCTCCATGCAAAAAAATAATGGCTTGTTTTTGAGGATTACCAAATGCTTTAGAGTAGAACGTTTGTGCATTTGAAACAACACTTGAAAACAATAAAACACATAGAAGGAACTTTATTTGCATAGATAAGAGTGTTATGATGTAAAGTAATTGAAATTTATTAAGGTCATTGAAGAATTACTGCTTTACTAAGATATATAGAGATAATAAATAAAAATTCCTCCGACAATATTCAATTTTTCTAAAATAGTATTTCAACTATTCCAGTAAATAAAATAGTTACTTCCAAGCTTCTTAATATCAAACAGCAAGTATTATATAACGCTTGTTATGTTCTGCTTAACAGTTATTAGCTAATTCAATTCAACTACTTATCAGCTAAGCTAAAAAAAACAAACAAACATAATTTAGTATTTACTAAACACAACAAATGAAAAATATTTTTATTGTTTTTCTTGCATTTTTTTGCAACTATACAGTAATTGCTCAACCTGATAGCTATTCAAGAGATGGAGCTGAAAAAACGGCTAAAAGTATGAAAGAACTTTTTACTGAATCTATACTCTTCTCTAAAGGAATATTAAAAATTGATGGAGATCGAGGTAATAATAAACCGGCTGTACTAGAAGCCATTCAGCAAAGCGATAAAGTGATTAAAGAATTTGAAACCAAAGTTGAAGAGTTCATACAATCGAAACCTACAAAAACAATTATAAAAAGCTATTTCAATACTGTAACCAGCAAAGCCAATTCGGTGAGTAATGCCATTGAAAATGCAGCAGATGGTTTACTAAATGGCAGGTCTATTAGTTATGTTTCTTACTTACAAAACTTGTACTTATATCAAGCATTTATAGCTGGTGCAATTAAAATATACCCAGAGGCATTGTCTCTACAAGAAAAACTTGATGAAGTTTCACAAGCCATTCAAAAGTATGGAAGCAGAGAAAGCTATATTGCTAAACTCGAGAAAAACAATATTGATTGGGTTAAGAATCAAAGAATGAAGCCAGCCGTCTTTTCAGATCCAAGTTTGGAAGCAAGAGCAAAGCAACAGTACGAAGCATGGGCTGCTGCTCAAAAATTAGTTGTAACAAAAGTTCATATCACTAGTAATTGGACTATAGAAAAAAATATTCTTGACGTTCCACTTCATAAAGAAGTACAAGTAAGCTTTGCTATAAAAAAAGCTGATGGTAGTTGTGGTTTTTCCAGTGCCTATATGCGTCAAATTTATGAAGGGGGTGGCAAATACAGTGCAGCCAATATGATTATGCCCAACTCTGTACTTACAGTACCCTGTGAAAATTTAAATAAATAAAAAATATAAAATGAAAAATAATTTATACTTACTCGTAGTTGTTTTATTGCTAACTACTAAGCTTATTGCTCAAAGAGGCGAAAACCCAAAACTTAGTACAGATGTTAATCCGTATGATAAAATTATTAATGAACCAATTGTGGGTAAACGTACAGCTAAATTTTTAATCAACTTTATTCGCCCAGAAGTACTTACACAATCTTTCACTAGTTCTCCCTGCAACGATTTTGTAGAATTAAGTAATGTACGTATAAAACAATTTCAGGAATTTGTAGAGAAATTTAATGCTGGTGAAAAAGAAGCCAAACAAATGCAAGCTGCTGATAAAAAATTTTCTACCGATGCTAAGATTAGCAATAAACTCCTTGAAGAGGTTACCTACTATAAAGGTTTAATTGAAAAACAAGGAACGTTTACATCCGACCCAAATGAACCAATTGAAAACTTACTATGCAGAGCAAAAGGTAGTTTGCAAAATCTAAAAAGTATTTTAGTATATGCAAAGCAAGTAAAATTTGTGTTTAGTAATACACCAAATATTGATGCGGTAATCACATCTGCTAATCAGGTCGTATCAGATTACGCAGACCAAAAAACAATGATGGCAGTAATCAAAAAAAACTTAACCGCTGCTTTCGCAGATGTTGAAATGCCTAACCCTGTTTCTAAAAATGCAGACTGGGAAAAAGCTTTTAAAGATTATTTTACTAAAAACTATCCAGGTTATACATACTTAAAGCAATCCTTACTTTCTGAAGATTGGTATGTTAAGAAAAACGAAATATCTGGCATACCAGAATACAAACAAATAGGTACTGCAATTGGTGCAAAAAAGCCCGATGGGAAATGTGTTGTTCTAAAAATTGACTTATACCAAGACTATATAGGCAGTAAATACAGTAATCCAAGATTCAAAGAGTTTAATGTACAAAAAATTATTTGCGATAAATTGAAATAATATCAATATTGTATGCAGCAAAAAAAGTAATTCCAGTAAAATACTTTTATTGGGTAATGGCTATAACATTTCTACTTATTGTGGGTGTTATTGGATTTTTATTTCAAAAAGAAGCTACCTTAAAAAAAGCTCTGCAAGAAAAAGGTATTAAAAGTGTAGGTTGGGTTTTAGACTTAAAAGAACATAGAACTAAAAAGAAAAGAGGTACTAGTAGTGCTAACTACTACATGGACATTGCTTTTTTTGCGGATACTACAACCATTAAACCATTAACTACAGATACAGCAACTTTAAAAGCAAAAAATGGACCTGATTTAGTAGATAAAGTATTTAATAAAATTCATGCACAAGAAAGACCAATAGGAGATTACAAAACATTAACTATTCCCATATCAATGATGCAGTTCAAAAAATATAAAGTTGATGATAAAGTGAACATCATTTATTTAAAAGAAGCCCCAACTCAAATTATGCTCTTAGAAAATATTTACTAGTTTCAGGAACTTCCCAATTCAAAAACAGTCCAATGCGTAAAAAATTTAATGTAGTTTTTATAATTGTTGTAATCACAAGTAGCTGTACAGCCATGTATGGCATTAAAAGCAATAAACATCTAAGTGAGAATGAAATTATCCTTGCTTCAAAAAAATTTAATATCCCAATAGAAAATAGCTACTCTTTAGACACATCGTATTACAATTTTTTAAGTAACATAAAAGATACTGCTCTAAGAACTGCAAGAAACAACCATTCACAGCCTTTACAAGTTTTATATTATCAAAATACAGCAAATACATTCAATCTGGTTTCTTACCATGCCAATTGTTATGCAGGAGGCTTTCCCAATCTCAAATGGAAGAGAAATGGTGTTTTTAACAATTTTATTCCTCAGCAACAAGCACCTTTAGATGATATATTAACAGTAAAAAACCATTTTGAATATATACGACCATTAACAGGTGTACAACCATTTAACACTGTTGAGTATGATTATATTGTACTGGTATATTGGAGCAGGTTTATGGGGCGTCAAAGTAAAAGATTGATACAACTCGTTCAAGACAATGCAAAACTTGCCAACAACAAAAAAGTAAAAATAATTTATGTAAACAACGATAATTTTTTCATGCATATCAGCAAATAACCATGTACAAAAATGACTTTTACAATAAAAATAAAATCCAGTATTCGTGTAAGTTTTAAAGTGGTCTTATTTATAATTCTATGCAATTTGTTTTCACAAAATGCAAATGCCGATATGCCTTACATACCACTATCTTTCCATTTAAAGACTGCTAAAGAAATTTATGAAGAAGGAGAAATGGTTGAATTTATTTTAACCATTACCAATACCGATAAAACCAAAACATATCCTGTAGTAACACCTGGCAGCCAAAATAGCGGACTAAAACTAATTCACTTAGATATTTACGATAGAGCCAAAAATATTTTTATCAAAAGAGCATTCGAAAACCGTGAAATGAATATGTTTATTAAAAGCATTGGCATTAATGGTATTGTCCATTTAAAACCAAGCGAAAAAATAGCCATTCCATTTTATTGGAACGATCAGTCGCAACCCAATGCATCTTATACCAAACCTGCATCACATCATATACTGAATGTTCCATTATTTGTAGGTGAATATTTAGTAGTAGCTAACTACTCTCCAAAAGGTGTTGCAGACTCACTATATCATTTTCTTCAAAATACAGATGAGGAACAAATACCCCATAAAATTAATTTTATGGGAATTGGAGCATCGGCTAAATGTACTTTAAAAATCAAAAAAGCTCCTCTTGGAAAAATACGTATTCAAAGAGTTGAGTACAATTGTGTACAATTCCAAAAAGATGATTATTATAATTACTATTCAGATAGTACTTCTCAAAAAAAATACAATCCCACACATGCAGTTAGCACCAATATTGGTAGTTACCATGTTATAAACTACGAGTATAGTTCTTACATTAATTTATATAATGAATACTTTCGTCGTTTTTCTAATGGAGATATTATTGAATATAGAAAAT
>CALRLF020000045.1:0-33802 GCA_943368475.1 Allobosea thiooxidans | reverse complement strand
GCAAGGTTTTGTACTGTTGCCAGTAAGGCTCTGCAGAGATATAAGCACTCCACCATTTGGTTGGTTGCAATGGTGTACTTAAACTAAGATTAATGGTTTTTCTACTGCCTGCATTTTGTGGTGTCATAATGGTATTGCTACCATTTTGATAGGTTAACTGCTCCATGTAATTTGTTGTTGCTGCATATTTCAATTTTACATTGGCTGCATATTTATACGTATAACTCAATTCAATAGCATGGGTAATTTGAGGCAATAAATAAGGGTTGCCCACTTCGCTGTTAAATGCATCTAACACATAAATAAATGGATTTTGGTCTTGGTAACTTGGTCTGTCAATTCGTTTACCATAATTAATGCCCAACTGGTGTTTTTCGTTTAATTGATATTGAATAAAAAGGGTTGGAAACAAGTTGATATAACTGGTATCTGGATTATTAATTTGCTGATTTTTTAAATTGGTAGAATTACCTTTTACTTGTGTTTGCTCTGCACGTAAACCCAATTGAACAGTAAATTTTTTCACTTGCTTATTGAAGTTTATGTAGCCAGCATGAACAGTTTCCTGATACTTAAACAAATTGGTTTTGCCTGTATCTTGTAACCAACTAGAATTATTGGTGTACAATACGTTTAAGTTATTATTGGTAGTGGTGGTTACTGTTTTTAAGCCAGCCTCTATATTGGCATTGTTGGCTAACTTTTTAGCATAATCTAATTTTAAGGAGCCAATATAAATATGTACATCTGCATTGTTTTGAGAAGCATTATTGGCAAATTTTACATCAAATGCATTCGTCAATTCGTTGCTTACTGTATTGTATAACGATGAGTTGAATTGCGTATAATCGGCATCAAAATTCAATTCTTCTCCATTATTGCTGTACTTATAATTGAAGTTAAAGTTGTTTCTTTTGGTATCAAATGGAGCCAGACTTCTGGTAGTTACATTGGTATCGGCAGCGTTTAACTTTTGCAATAAAGTATTGCTGTTATTATCCATTGTGGTGTTGTGAAAATTATGCATCCATAAAACGCCAATGGTATTTTTTTTGTTGATGGTATAATCTACACCTGTTCTAATATTGTTGCCTTTAAAATCATCGCTTTCAATACTTCGTTGAATGTAGTTTTTATCAGTCGTTGTTCTATCGTTATTGGCAATCGTATTTTGAAAACCTTTATTTATACCTGCATTGCCAAATACATTCCATTTGTTTTTGCGAAAATTAATAGCTCCATTCAAATTGTTTCTTGCATGTGTACTTTGGGTATAGCTGGCAGCAACATTTCCATTCAATCCATTGGTAATGCTTTTCTTCAATTTAATATTTATAATACCAGCATTACCAGCAGCATCATATTTAGCAGATGGATTGGTAATTAATTCTATCTCTTTTATATTACTGGCTTCTATGGTTTTTAGCAGTTGTGCCAAATCAGTAGCACTCATATTGGTATTTCTACCATCAATTAAAACAGTTACACCCGTTTTGCCTCCCATTTGTATATTTTCATTTCCATCAACCACTACTCCAGGAGCAGCTTTTAATAATTCCAATGCATTTTGGCCAGCAGCAGTTGGACGGCTTTCTACATTTAAAACGGTTTTATCTACCATTGTTTGAATGAATGGTTTTTTTGCAACCACTACAACCGAATCGGTTTTTTTAGCCACCAAAGTATCGGTTTGGCTGTAGGCATTTGCAGCAATCAATAAAGTGAATAAAAGCAACAACTGTTTCATACTGTTTGGTTTTGTTGCTGCAAATTGTTTGTAATTCAAAAGTTTGCCGCCTCAAATCATGTTTTGATGCTTTTGCAAGTGGTATCAAATCTTGAATCCTTACTGGCAAAGGGTTTCAGCAATTGTAAGTTATGATTTGAGACGTAATTGTTACTCGGAATTCAAAGAAGAAAAGCAATTTTTGATACCAGCAGCAGAATAAATATGGAACTCCTGTTGCGTCGCACACTTGTACTTTTGGTTCTTTGATGAGCAGATAAACCACAGAGTAAACTCTGTGTTTAACTCTTTTCCTCTGTGGTAAAAACTACGCTTCAATAAAAGGTGAATAATGTTCAGAACCTTGAAGTGAGTGACACAACAGGCGATGCCATGAAAAACTTCAGCCAGTTACCCCATAAATTCCTTTGGATTTTTACCAGTTAACTTTTTAAATGCTCTATTAAAAGTGGCTTTGCTGTTAAAGCCTGCATCGTAAGCCATGCTCATAATGGTGAGGTTGGCATTGGCTTTATCTTGTAGTTTTAGTTTTACTTCTTCTACCCTGTAAAAGTTTACAAAGTCGTTAAAGTTCATTTCAAAACTTTGGTTAATGACCTTTGATAGTAAAGAAGGATTTGTATTTAACTCTTTTGCTAAATCGGTTAAGGTCAATTCAGGGTTTTGATATTTTTTTTGATGTACCACTGCATCCAACACTTTTTCTTTCCATGCAGTATCAATTGAAGATTCTTGTTTTGCTTGTTCAATAACGGTTACATCTTCATAAATAATATCTTCAGTAGTTGTAGTTTGTGGTGCTGCCAATTGTAAAGGCAATTGATACTTTAAAAAATCGAGTTCGTACTTTACTTTGGCTTCAATAGAGTTGCTATAACCTGTTATAGCAATATAATAAAACAGTAAAGCAAATAGTAAATAATACCACCATTCTTCCTGATAATTCAATCCTTCGCCCAATAAGTTTAACAAGCCCAATACCAACGAAGAGAAGAAGTAAATAAAATAGGCAATCAAAAAATTACGTACCCATTTAAAAGTAACAGTATCGGCAAAAGATAATTCCTGCACAATAAATTTTCGGTAATTGTTGTAATAACGCAAACATAAAATGAGGTAAAACAAAATACTCACCAAACCAGCTGCTATATACCATGTTTGAAAATCAGGATCGTTGTCCCCATCCATTAAAAAGTATCGTTTCAACACAATTCTATCCGTCACAGCAACGATAATATTCCACATAATAAAAACCAATCCTGGTGCTAAATGCAGCCATTGCTTTTTGGTAAATTGAAATGTTGGGTTTAATAAACTCTGTACATAAAAAAAGATGACTGGCCCAATTAATAATGTATGATGAAAAGGCATGTAGAACAAAAAGTTCCTACATTCTATACAAATAGTTCCATCGTACCAGCCTGCAAAACCCAACATCCATGGGCATATATAAAAAATGGAGAGTAATAAAAACAAACTTAACCATTTATCGCTACTTCGTTCGTGTTGTATGCCTTTACGCAATAACAAAAAAGCATACACCAAACCGTGTACAAAAAATATAAGCAGTAAACCACTGAATCGATTAAAATGAAATGGCATAGGTTGAAGATAACAGAAAAAAGGATGAAATGTTTGTTCTTCGAAGTGCATTTATTTATAGATATAACATAATTTATTTTACTTTATTACAACACCAAACATAATCTTCATGATTCTCTCAATCGCACTATTTTTGTAAGGATTTCTAAGCACTGCATTTATGAAACATAGAAAAAGAAGAAAGATCCACGAAAACAACAATGAAGCATGCAAAAACTGCGGACACGTTTTTACTGGAAAGATTTGCAATATGTGTGGCGAAGCAGTGTTTCACCACCATCAGTTAAGTGCTAAACATTTTTTACATGAGGTAATAGATTTCTTTTATCATTTTGAAAACAAGGTTCTAAAAACCATTCGACTCAACTTCTTAAAACCAGGATTTGTTACCAAAGAAAATTTAAGAGGTGTTAGAGTGCCGTTTGCAAGACCCGTACAATTGTATTTAGTTGTAGCTGTATTGTTCTACATTTCAATGGGTTATTTTAATAGGAAAGATTATATACCAGCTGTTGGAGATCATCAATATTTTACTTTATCATCTTATACCCTTTTTAAATGGATTGAACCAGTTGACAAATACGTTGAAAAATCAATAGACAGTATTTGGATAAGAAAAGGAAAAGCAATAGAATATCAATTAGCTGAGGAATACAAAACAAATATTGATAAAGACAGCACTGTAAAAATATACAGCCGACTTAAAAAAGATAGTTTAGCTGTGCCATATAGTAAGATTAATACGCTTGCATTTCATGATATGTTGATACTTCGTGATGATGGATTTTACAGTAAAATAGCTACTTACTCAAAAGCATTGGTGTTTTTACTGATACCTATTTTTGCTTTGGCATTGCTAATGCTTTTTTATAGAAAATTAGCTACTTACGGGGCTGCACTTATTTTTTCAACCCACTTTTTTGTATATAACTTATGCATTTACATGCTTTATACCGCAATCAATGTATTACCTGCACAATGGTTTGATAATATTGATTTGTTGTATTGGATGCGTTGGCCTTTTGACAGTATTTTTTACAATAATTATACCGAACCCATTAGTACTTTTATTTTTGGCGAGGCGTTTGAGTTTACCCACTTTATTTTTTGGATGCCTTGGTTATTTATTGCATTTAAAAGATTGTTTGCAACTACTTGGTGGAAGAATATTATTATATCGTACTTATGTTGCAGAATATTTTATTACCTCATTTTTGGACTGTTTAAAAAAGCATTGATTGCATTTACTATTTGGAGTATTCATGCATAAACTAACACTTTGTTAGTAATTGTTTTCTTGTAGTTCCATTAAAAAAAATAGGTTACTAAAAATTCCACCAAGGCGTAATAATGCCAGTTACAGATAATGCAGTAATATAAATAAACGATAATAGAAAGTTCATTAGTAACAATCTAAAAAACATTGGCCAAAAGCCTGTTGTTGGTGCCATCCATTTTCTAAAAGCATACGAATAATAAAACATGTAAATAAACATGAATGCTGCAATATTGATACTATAACCTAGCCCTAAAAATACTTTGGCTAACCCACATAGCTTATAAAAAACCAACAAAATATTTAGTAAAGCAGCCAAGTATGTATTGCCCAAAAAATGCTCCCAATAATTGTATTTTTTGTTTTTGAAAGTAAGAAATGTTACCAAAGCCAAAATTGGAATCAACAAAAAAATTAGTAAGCTGATATACTTTTCCCAAAAAAACTGTTTGAAAATAAAATTATTACCCGTAGTTTTTTGGAGTGTATAAACAATAGCTTTTTCTATCCATGGTATTAAAAGGGTACAAATTGTACTTAAAATAATTACAAACCCAAATGGTCTAAAATGCCTAATTCGTTTACCTTCTAAATATTCTTTTATTGCTAAACCCGGATTTATAAACATCCACTTTAAAGTATAGAAAAAACCTTTATCAACATGAAATACCGAATGAGGTATATCATGAATAAAATAATGATAATCTATTCTTTCTATTGTTGCTGCTTGCCCACAATGAGGGCAAAAATTACCTTTAAAATGTGTATCGCAGTTTTTACATCTAATGGGTGCACTCATAGAAAAAGTAATTTCATTTATTGGGTTAAATTACTACATTAATCATTTTGTTTTTTACAAAAATGATTTTCTTGGGGTCTTTACCTTCTAACCATTTTTGTACAATTTCATTGGCTAAAACAACAGGCTCAACATCTGCTTGATTTGCATCTATTGGAAACGTAAGTGTGGTACGCATTTTACCATTAATACTTACCGGATATTCTTTACTACTTTCTGTTGTATAGCTTGCATTGTACACTGGATAAGCAGCATCTAAAATAGAATTTGTATTACCCAGCGTAGCCCATAATTCTTCTGCAATATGTGGAGCATAAGGCGTTAATAAAATGAGCACTTGCTCCAAAATAGCTTTCTTATTACACTTCAAATCAGCTAAATCATTTACACAAACCATGAAAGCAGAAACAGCAGTATTGTAAGAAAAACGTTCTGTGTCTTCATCAATTTTTTTGATGGTTTTGTGCAACACTTTTAATTCTTCAGCAGTTGGTGTATCGTTGTTCCAAATGGCTTTGCCTTCTACTGGATTTCCATTACTATAAGTAGTATCGCTGTAAAATAAACGCCATAATTTTTTTAAGAAACGATGCACCCCTTCAATGCCTTTGGTATCCCAAGGTTTGCTTTGCTCTACAGGGCCTAAGAACATTTCGTACATGCGGAAAGTGTCAGCACCATATTGCTCACATAATTCATCTGGATTAACTGTGTTGTATTTGGATTTGGACATTTTTTCTGTCTCAACACCACAGATGTAAACACCTGCCTTTGAATATGAATTAGATTCAGGGAATGGAATAGTGCCATTTTCTAAAATAAATATTGCGTTTTCATATTCTCCGTTTTTCCATTTTTTGAAAGCTTCAATATCCAACTCAACACCATCAACAATATTTACATCAACATGCAACATTGATACGTCACTTATATCATTAAATCGAGAATCATTATTGCTCTTAATTTCATTAAATGAACCATCTGCATTAAAAGCAGGATATCCAAGTTGAGAATTGATTTCTGATATTAAACTTGAAATATCTACTTTACTCTCAATTGACATTATTAACTTATGCCAAAAGTTTCCAGAAATAAATATGCTAGTTCCATTAACCCTATAAACAAACCTGCTACTTCCTTGAATCATCCCCTGATTCAACAACTTCTTAAATGGTTCATCAAAACCAATATAACCCAAGTCGTACAATACTTTGGTCCACATACGGCTGTACAATAAATGGCCAACAGCATGTTCTGTACCACCAATGTATAAATCAACACTGTTCCAATAATCACTCACTTTTCTATCTACAAATGCCTCTGTATTGTTGGGATCCATGTAGCGTAAAAAATACCAGGAAGAACCTGCATAGCCAGGCATGGTAGAAGCCTCCCTCCTGCTCCCTCCAAAGGAGGGAGGGTAAAGCCATTCAGTAATATTAGCCAATGGACCTTCACCTTCTGGGCCTGGACCATATTTTTCTACATGTGGTAATTCTAATGGCAGTTGGTTTACGTCAAGTGCAGTTGGCACACCATCTTTATCCCAAATAATTGGGAGAGGTTCACCCCAATAACGTTGGCGGCTAAAGCCAGCATCTCTCATTTTAAAATTCACCTTACGCTTGCCAATACCCATTGCTTCAATCTTATCATTGGCAACGCCAATAGCATCTTTCATCAACAATCCATTTAAGAAACCGCTGTTTTCTAAGGTTGCTTCTTTGGTTGGATTGGCTTCTTTGCCATTAAAATGTGCACCAATAATATTGGTAACAGGAATATTAAAATGCTGTGCAAATCTGAAATCTCGTTCATCGCCACAAGGCACAGCCATAATGGCTCCTGTACCATAACCAGCCAATACATATTCTGCAATCCAAATAGGAATTTCCACACCATTAAACGGATTAATGGCATACGCACCAGTAAAACAACCTGAAACCTGTTTTACGTCAGCCTGTCTTTCTCTGTCACTTCTGCTTTTTACATAAGTCATGTATTCTTCTACAGCAGCAGCTTGTTCAACAGATTTTATTTCGTTTACCAAATCCAATTCAGGTGCCAACACCATAAAATCAACTCCAAAAATGGTATCAGGTCTTGTAGTGTAAACTCTTAATTTTTTATCAGAACCTTTAATAGCAAACTCTACTTCAGCTCCTTCACTTCTGCCAATCCAGTTGCGTTGCATTTCTTTCATGCTTTCGCTAAAATCTACTGTTTCCAAGCCTTGCAGCAGTCTATCAGCATATGCAGTAATACGTAAATACCATTGCCTCATTTTCTTTTTCACCACAGGGTGACCACCACGTTCACTTACACCATTCACTACTTCATCATTGGCTAATACTGTTCCCAATGCTTCACACCAGTTTACTTCTCCATAAGAAGAGAAAGCCAAACGAAAATTCATTAAAATATCCTGCTGTTCTTTATTGGTAAATGATTTCCATTGTTCAGCAGAAAAACTGTCGACTGTCGACGGTCGACTGTCGACAGCAGCAGAACCTTTTGCTTCAAATAGTGCAACCAACTCAGTAATAGGTCTTGCTTTTTGTTGAGTGTTGCAGAAATAGCTGTTGTATAATTCTAAAAAAATCTTTTGTGTCCATTTGTAATAATTGGGGTCACTGGTTTGCACTTCACGTTCCCAATCGTAACAAAAACCAATTTTATCAAGCTGACTTTTGAAAGTTGCTATGTTCTTCTTAGTAGTTTCTGCAGGGTGCTGGCCAGTTTCAATAGCATATTGTTCAGCAGGTAAACCAAAACTGTCAAAACCCATAGGATGCAGCACATTAAAGCCTTTCAGGCGTTTGTAACGGCTGTAAATATCGCTGGCAATATAGCCTAATGGATGGCCAACATGCAAACCTGCACCACTTGGGTAAGGAAACATATCCAACACGTAATACTTGGGCTTATCGCTTGTATTAGAAACCTGATACACTTTATCAGCCTTCCATTTTTCCTGCCACTTTTGCTCTATTTCTCTGAATTTGTAATCCATATTTTAAATTGTCGAATGATCGAATTGATGAATTAGCGAATTTTATTTTGTAACGAACTGTAGTTTTTCATGGCATCGCCTGTTGTGTCACTCACTTCAAGGTTTTGAACATTATGCATCTTTTATCGAAGCGTATTTTTTACCACAAGAGGATAAGAGTTAAGCACAGAGTTACACAAAAACTCATTTTACTCTGTGATAAAACTCCTTCGACTCTGTGGTTTTATTTGCTCACCAAAGAACTGAACCTTGAATGAGGTCCTTCGACTAACGCTCAGGATAAACTTGCCGTCAACAGTTGATTTTTGTACTGCTGCTGGTTAACAAAATTGCTTGTAACAAAACTTTAACCTGTATAACGCAGCACAATGGCAATCTTTATTCACAACAGCCCGTTTATTTGCAGCAAATGTAGGTGTTTGCCTACATTTGTTGGTGTTGTAAACCTTTTAAAATTGAAGTATGTCAGCAGCTGGAAAAGCATCTTTAAAACGTGGTCAGCCCAATTATGTTTACAGCATTATTGGTGTTGCACTGGTATTGTTTATGATGGGTATTATGGGCTGGTTCTTTTTAAACAGTAAAGAAATAGCCACCAAGTTTAAAGAAGACATTCGAATAAATGTGTATTTACGTACACTGAATAAGGATACAATTGGGCAAATTCAACAGTTTATTGCCAAACAACCTTATGCCAAGGATGTACGTTACATTAATAAAGAAGAAGCCAAAAAGCTGTGGAATAAAGAAAACAATGAAGATTGGGCTAAAATTTTAGATGTAAATCCATTACCTGAAAGCATTGATTTTTATGCCAAAGCCGATTATGTAAACAACGACAGTTTGCAAGGCATTGTAAAAAGTATTACGTCGAATTACAGCAATCAAATTACCGAAGTGAATTATCCACCAGTATTGGTAAGCAGTTTAGATGCCAAAGCCAAACAAATTGGTTTAATATTTTTAGTAATTGCCATTATACTTTGCATCATTGTAATTTTTAGTATCGACAATACCATTCGTTTGGCCATGTTTAGCAATCGTTTTTTAATAAAAACCATGCAAATGGTGGGTGCTACACGTGGTTTTATTGCCAAACCCATGAATATTAGAGCTGTAGTAAATGGATTGATTAGTGGTGGCATTGCAGTAGTTTTACTGTTTATTTTAATTGGTTGGGCCGAAAATCATTTTCCTGAGTTGAAACAAATACGTGATACCAAACTTACTTTAACCTTATTTGGTGGTATGATTGTGATTGGTGTTTTAATAAGCCTTTACAGTACCCACAGAAGTGTATTGAAATATTTGAAAATGAAACTGGATGATTTGTACTAAGAAGGGTGGAAGGCGTAAGGTAGAAGGTGTAAGGATAGTTTCAAAAGAGTTTCGAGTTACTCCTTTTAGTTTAGCCCTTTTTCCTTTTAGCTTTTTGCTTTCGTACTTTTCCCTATATTGCAACTCTTAATTAATTGTATGAGCGATAAAAACAAACAAACGGAAAGCCTTTTTAATAAAGACAATTATTTGTGGATGGGTATTGGTGCTGTAATAATTGTAATTGGCATGTTTTTAATGAGTGGTGGTAAAAATGAGGACCCTAAGGTGTACGATTATAACCAAGTGTATAGTTTTACTAGGGTTACAGTAGCTCCAATATTAATTTTATTGGGTTTTGCGGTGGAAATTTTTGCCATTTTCAAGAAATCGAAAAGTGCTGAATAAGTATATTTTCAGTTCAATTTAATACACAAGCGATGATGGTCATCGCTTTTTTTGTTTCTTTACTCATCTCAACCAACCCACAATGAATACCATACAATCTATTATTATTGCTATTGTAGAAGGATTAACAGAGTTTTTACCTGTATCATCTACAGGACACATGATTATTACCAGCTCTTTAATGGGCATTGGTAAAGATGATTTTACTAAATTGTTTGAAGTGGCTATTCAGTTGGGTGCCATCCTTTCTGTTGTTGTTTTATATTGGAAAAAATTCTTCGATTTTAGCAAATGGCAATTTTATATAAAGTTGATTGTTGCTGTAATTCCTGCGTTGGTATTGGGCAAATTATTATCCGATAAAATTGATGATTTATTGGAAAGTCCAACCACAGTTGCTGTAAGCTTATTGGTGGGTGGATTTATCTTATTGTTTATTGACAAGCTTTTCAAGCAACCCATTATTCAGGAAGAAAAAGAAATCAGTTATGGCAAAGCTTTGATTATTGGTTTTTGGCAATGTATTGCTATGGTGCCTGGTGTTAGCCGAAGTGCAGCCAGTATTATTGGTGGAATGCAACAAAAATTAACGAGAAATTTAGCTGCTGAATTTTCTTTCTTTTTAGCTGTGCCAACCATGGCAGCTGCAACTGGTTATAAGTTATTGAAAACGTTTAAAGAACATCCAGAAGTATTGCAAAACAAGCAGAACCTACTATTATTAGGTATTGGCAATGTGGTTGCGTTTGTGGTAGCATTATTGGCCATTAAATTTTTTATTGGTTTTTTACAAAAGCATGGTTTCAGGTTGTTTGGTTGGTACAGAATTATAGTTGGTGTTGCATTACTGGCATTAATTTATGCTGGTTATTTAAAATAAATACCCAATAGCCCCGATTGCATTTGTACAAGAAAAGTGTTCTCTTTATACTAAAATCAATTGTATGCTTAAAAGAATATGTACCGTAGCAATGATGGCTGTTTTGTTTGCAGCCTGCAGTATTTTTTCACCCTATGGCAAAAAAGTAACCATCAACGATTCGTTGGAAATTTATATTAAGGGAGATAGCACTACAGAAACGGATGCTAAAAAACTGGGTGACTATCTTGCCAAAACCTGGAAAGATATTACCAACAAGAAATCGTTTCAGCTGATTAAAGAAAATGGTACGTACACCGTTAAAATGGTGGTGGATACAGATAAATTAAAAGCAGATAGTACTTTAGATATTAGTTTTATGGCTTTGCGTATGCTTATTGCCGATGAAGTTTTTAAAGGCAGTAAAGTAAAATTGGTACTAACCGATAATAAATTTAAAGACGTAAAAACTTTTGATGATACACCTGCTGCTGAAACACCTACAACAACAGCTGGTGATTCGAGTGGCGTAAAAAAATAAATCAGTTTTGTAAATTGTAGTATAAAGGTTTGATTTCATAAGAATCAAACCTTTATTGTTTTATCGGTTGAATAGTTATCTTTAAAATCCAAAATCAAACGAATGCAAACAGCCCCAAAGAAAGTAGTGAACGCCTGGGCCATGTACGACTGGGCAAATAGCGTTTATAATTTAGTGATTACGTCAACCATGTTTCCTGCATATTATGAGGCGGTAACTAAAGGTAATAACAATGAAGTAAGATTACTAGGTCGAACATTTGTAAACACTTCTTTATACAATTATGCATTGGCTGTGGCATTTTTAATTGTGGCAATTATGTCGCCAATTTTATCTTCCATTGCCGATTATAAGGGCAACAAAAAATCGTTCCTGCGTTTCTTTTGTACACTAGGAAGTATTGCTTGTAGTGGTTTATTTTTCTTTGATGCAAACCACGTTGGCTTGGGTATATTTTTAATGATATTGGCTTGCATTGGTTATTGGAGTAGTTTGGTTTTTTACAATTCTTACTTACCCGAAATTGCTGCTGAAGAAGATAGAGATCGAGTTAGTGCAAAAGGATTTTCCATGGGTTATATTGGTAGTGTTTTACTACAAATTATTTGTTTTATATTACTGTTTAAACAAAGCTGGTTTGGTTTAACCACTGATGGACAAGCTTTACAAATCTCTTTTTTACTAGTGGGTATTTGGTGGTTTGGTTTTGCCCAAAGAACCTTATTTATTTTACCTAAGGGAACACCAAGTGCCAACAGACCAGAAAAGAACTTATTTGCAAATGGATTTATTGAACTAAAAAAAGTGTGGCGTCAATTAACTCATTTACCTGTTTTAAAACGTTTTCTTTTTGCTTTTTTCTTTTACAATATGGGTGTGCAAACAGTAATGCTTGCTGCAACATTATATGGAAAAAGTGAATTGGAAATTCCTACCACAAACTTAATCATATCCATTTTATTAATTCAATTGGTGGCTATTCCTGGAGCAATTTTAATGTCTAAATTGTCCAGCAAAATTGGCAACCTACAAACTTTAATGATTGCTGTTACCGTTTGGATAGGATTGTGCATTGCTGGATATTTATTACCCAAGGGCAACGTAAATGCATTTTATGGATTGGCTGTTTTTGTTGGTTTTGTAATGGGTGGCATACAAAGTTTAAGTCGTTCTACTTATGCCAAACTAATGCCTGAAACCAAAGACACCACTTCGTTCTTCAGCTTTTTTGATGTAACCGAAAAAGTGGCTATTGTAATTGGCATGTTTGGCTTTGGTTATATAACTGAATTGGCTGGTGGTTCTCAACGCAACTCAGTTTTATCTTTAACCGGATTATTTGTTATTGGATTGATACTCCTCTATTTTACCATTCTTGTTCAAAAAAAGAAAACCCATGCAACTGTATAGTATAGAAACAGAAAATTTTAAACTTGACGGAGGTGCTATGTTTGGCGTTGTACCAAAAAGTATTTGGAACAAACTAAACCCTGCCGACGAAAACAATTTGTGCAACTGGGCCATGCGTTGTTTATTAATTGAAGATGGTAATAGATTAATATTGGTAGACACAGGCATTGGCAATAAACAAGATCCCAAGTTTATGGGGCATTATTATTTGCATGGAGAAAATACGTTAGACAAATCTTTGGCAAAACATGGTTTTAGCAAAGCTGATATTACTGATGTATTCTTAACCCATTTGCATTTTGATCATTGTGGAGGTAGTATAGAACGTGAAGGCGACAAACTAGTTCCTGCATTTAAAAATGCCACTTACTGGAGCAATGAAGCTCACTGGAAATGGGCTACACAACCCAACGACAGAGAAAAAGCATCTTTCTTAAAAGACAATATTTTACCTATACAAGAAAGTGGACAATTAAAATTTATTGACACACCAACAGAAACTTTACAACAAACAAGAAAGCTATCTACTACTATTTTTACTGATAATATTGCTGTTCGTTTTGTACATGGTCATACAGATGCCATGATGTTGCCACAAATAAATTACAAGGGCAAAACATTGGTGTACATGGCTGATTTATTGCCTAGCACTGGTCATATTCCTTTGCCATATGTAATGGCGTATGATATGTTTCCATTAACAACTTTAAATGAGAAGAAATCCTTCTTAACAGAAGCTGTAGAAAACAACTATGTATTACTTTTTGAACATGATGTACAAAACGAATGTTGCACTTTGCAAGAAACCGAAAAAGGGATACGGGCAGGAGAAATTTTAAAAATTAGTGACTTATAAAAATTTGCCACAAAGGCACGAAAATTCACGGAATATAATTTTTAGTTTCTGTGCTTCTCCGTGTTTCAGTGGCAATAAAAAATAATTGCTCTTAATATTCTAAAACTATTCTCTCAGTGTTTCTGTGCTTCTGTGGCAAAAAAAATTTACTTTAACGCAAAGTGTGCAAAGGTTTCGCTAAGAATCGCAAAGGGTTAGCCACGAAGCCACGAATGTTCACGAAAACAAGCTCAGTATTTCTGTGCTTCTGTGGCGAAAAAAATTAATCTTCTTTTACCTCTTCAACAACTACTGGCTCTGTTTTTTCTATCTGAAACTTATCTTTCAACTCAATTATCTTACCCCAGCCACCCACAATATTTCTTAAATTATGAATGCCTTGTTTCTTCATTAATGAGATTGCAATTACACTTCTATAACCACCTGCACAATGCACATATAGGTTTTGATTGTCTTCAAAATCAGCCATTGTTCCAGGGTCTGATAATGTTGCCAAAGGAATATTAATCGCTTGTTTTAAGTGCCCTTCATCGTACTCAGTATATTTCCTAACATCCACAACCACTAAGTTTTCATCAAACGGAATATCCATAGCCAATTCATCATTTTCTACATCAATTACCAAATCAACTCTTTCACCTGCATTTTTCCAAGCTTCAAATCCACCTTGTAAGTAACCACCAAATTTATCGAACCCTACTCTTGTTAAACGTACAACACTTTCTTTTTCCTTTCCCTCGTCAGTAACCAAAATAATGGTTTTATCAAATGGCAATATAGTACCAGCCCATTCTGCAAATTTTCCTTCCAAACCAATAAAAATACTTTCAGGTATAAAGCCTTCTGTAAATACCGACGCAGATCGTGTATCAAGTATCAACACATTTTCTTCGGCAGCTTTTGCTTTAAATGCTTCTATGCTTAAAGATTGCAAACCCTTTTCCAGTAAGGCATCTAAGCTTTCATATCCTTCTTTATTAATCTTTGCATTAATAGGAAAATATTGTGGTGGAGCAGCCAAACCATCAGTAACTGCTTTTACAAAATCAATTTTGGTGGCTTGTTGTAAAGCATAATTGCTTTGCTTTTGCTCACCAATGGTGCTGTATGTTTCAGGACCTAAATTTTTACCACAACTACTTCCAGCTCCATGTGCAGGATACATAATTACCTCATCTGCCAAAGGCATAATTTTAGCTTGTAAACTTTCATACAGCATACCAGCTAAATCTTCCATGGTTAAATCGGCCCCTTTTTGTGCCAAATCTGGTCGGCCAACATCTCCCACAAATAAAGTATCTCCTGTAAAAATTGCATGGTCTTTTCCGGCTTCATCTTTCACTAAAAAGCAACTACTTTCTAATGTGTGTCCAGGTGTATGTAATACTTGAATACTTATTTTTCCTAACTTAAAAACTTCGCCATCTTTTGCAACATGCACAGGAAATTTTGTAACTGTATCAGGACCATACACAATAGTTGCACCAGTAGCAGCAGCCAAATCTAAATGTCCACTAACAAAATCGGCATGAAAGTGCGTTTCAAAAATGTATTTAATTGTTACGCCATGTTCGTTGGCCAATTGTAAATATTCATCAATATCCCTCAAAGGATCAACCACAGCAGCTTCCCCCTCACTTTCTATAAAATAAGCAGCTTCACTTATGCAGCCAGTATATAATTGTTTAATCAGCATACAAAATATTTGCTGCAAATATACAAATCTGAAATTGGGAGTTATTGAACGAGTTGTTCTACCGTTTGCGATACAAGAAAAATATGGGGCTGTTGACTGTAGAATAAGCTTCAACTGTGGTTCACCGCCCACCTCCAATTTTTTTGTGACCAACCCACAAAGCCAATTACAAAAAAGATTTCCGGTTAAGCGGTGCAGCTTTTGAACTTTATACCAATATTGAGCATTGAACATTGTTCGTTGAAAGTTGAGCATTGAACATAATTTACTCAATGTTCAATTACCAATTTTCAATGTTCAATTAACTACCCAGCCCAGCCCTCTCTATCCAAACTTCTATACTGTATAGCTTCAGCTAAATGTTCAGCTTTTATATTTTCACTGGCACCTAAATCGGCAATGGTTCGAGCTACTTTTAAAATTCTATCATAAGCTCTGGCACTTAAATTCAGTCTTTCCATTGCTTTTTTTAATAAAGCTTCGCTGGGTTTATCCAACACACAAATTTCTCTTAGTTGCTTACTGCTAATTTGAGCATTGGCATACAAACCTTCTTGGTCTTTATAACGTTCTAATTGTATTGCTCTGGCAGCAATTACACGTTCTCGTATTTGTTCAGAGCTTTCTCCTTTGCTATTGTTATTACTCAATTCGCTAAAAGCAACAGGTGTAACTTCTACATGCAAGTCAATTCTGTCTAATAATGGACCACTAATTTTATTCAAATATTTTTGCACTGTGCCAGGCGGACAAGTACATTCTTTTTCAGGATGATTGTAATACCCACAAGGGCAAGGATTCATGCTTGCGATTAACATAAAATTTGCTGGAAAATCAATGGCAATTTTTGCTCGACTAATAGTTACACGTCTTTCTTCCATTGGCTGACGCATTACTTCTAAAACAGTTCTTTTAAATTCGGGCAGCTCGTCTAAAAACAACACACCATTGTGAGCCAATGAAATTTCTCCTGGTTGTGGCGTTCCACCTCCACCAACTAAAGCAACATCGCTAATGGTATGATGTGGACTTCTAAAAGGTCGTTTAGAAACCAAACTACTGTTCTCTGGTAACTTACCAGCCACACTATGAATTTTGGTAGTTTCCAATGCTTCATGCAATCCCAATGGAGGTAAAATAGTAGGCAATCGTTTTGCCAACATGGTTTTTCCAGCACCTGGTGGACCAATTAAAATTGCATTATGACCACCTGCTGCCGCAATTTCTAAAGCTCGTTTAATATTTTCTTGACCTTTAACATCACTAAAGTCAAAATCAAATTCATATTGATTTGCAAAAAACTCTTCTCTAGTATTTACTATTACAGGTTTTAGTGAAGATTCATCTTCAAAAAATTTCACTACTTCATTTATATGTTCAACACCATAAACAGCCAAATTATTTACCATTCCAGCTTCTCTGGCATTGGCTTTAGGAACAATTAGTCCTTTAAAACCTTCCTTTCTTGCTTGTATGGCAATGGGTAATGCACCTTTTATGGGTTGTACAGTTCCGTCGAGGCTTAGTTCACCCATTAAAACAAAATCTTTCAATCGTTCAGGTTCGGCTATTTGTTCACTTGCACCCAATACCCCAATGGCAATAGGCAAATCGAAAGCACTGCCTGTTTTTTTTATATCTGCTGGAGCTAGATTGATGACAATTTTTGTACGTGGGAAACTTAAATCATTGGTCTTAATGGCACTTTCAATACGCTGTAAACTTTCTTTCACAGCATTATCTGGTAGGCCTACAATATAATATTTTAAATCACCACCGCTTACATTTACTTCAATGGTTATTGAAATTGCTTCTACCCCATAAACAGCACTGCCAAAGGTTTTTACCAGCATAATACGCTTCTATAAAAGTGTTTATTGATTTATTGACTCAAAAACATTTAATAAAATTGCTTCTGGATTAAACATAAAAGATCCTTCATCGACAATTGCAGAAACATCTTTAATTTTTTTGAATTCTTTGGTTACACCACTAGAAGTAAGTTTAATTTTTTTCAATCCTTTTACACCTTCTTCTGCATAATAATAATCTACTAATAAATCGTACTGACGTAAATCGGACTGCAGAATATTATCTGAAACAATGCCTAAATCCGACTTATATTTTTTATACAAAGAATATTTCTTACCAATAGCCAATGGCTGAAAAAAACTATTCTCATTACTACCTAAACTAAAAGAAGAAACAAATTTTACATTGGCTTTATAATCGGTGGTAGTTACACCAACTTTAAAGGAATCTACATCTGCTACTTTTTTAGTAGCCAATGGTTTGTTACTTTTATCGTAAATATTAATTACTTGTGTAAAGGTGTTATAACTCACCAAAACATCTACATAAGACCCATCTTTTAAATAAATAGAAGCAGGTAAATCTCCTCCAAAATAAAAAGCAGTACCTCGTACTTTATAAGCACCAACTCTATCTAAACCACCACCAACGCCATTTTTATCTAACATGAGTTTATTAAATGCTTGTGCTGGGTCGGTAAAAGCTGCACTTTGTGCATTGGCTAAACTGAAGGTTACCATCAATAATACAAATTGAATAACGATTTTTTTCATAACTATTATTTTAATTAAAAAGCCACACTAAGATAGTGTGGCTTTTGTTAATCTTATCATTAATTTTTATACGACTAACGAGGGCCCTCGTAATATAAAGTATCAAAAATTTGTAAATCTGGTCTACCAGGTTGAGAAAGAATGATAGCAGCATAAATAGTTTTAGTTGCAGCATCCCATCTACTAGTTGTTACAGCTGGGTTTACACGAAATGCTCTACCATTTGTTATTGGAGAGAAATCATTGATACAATCAATCAATTTATCATTCGCAGGATCGAAAACAAACTTAGGTGCTGTTTGACCAAAACCTGTTGCAGTTGTTTGGTTTACTTGTATAGCAGGATGTATATAAGTTCCAAAACCCCAGTTATCAAACATTTTAACACTTGCAGGTCCAGAAGTGATCATGTAAATACCATCTGGATTAGGCCAAGTCCAAATATGAGCACCAATGTTGTAAGCACTCCAATCTAGCATTTTACATCTTAATCTGTAAACACCATCATATTTATTTTTTACGCTGATTTTTACTAAGATATCTTTTAAGTTAGAAGCAATTGTATAACCGGCTTCATCGATACTAGCAATTGATAACCCCATACCAAAAGACTGAGTTGCATCAATTAAACTAGCATTGGGTACAGTAATTTGGAAATTACCCAATCGAGAACCTTTAGGTATAGTTACTTTATAGGTAACTACAGTGTGTTGAGTTGCAGGTAAAGCAACTAAAGTTGTTCCGTTAGCAGCATTATAGTCAGCTACTAAAGTTGGTTTTTGTACAAGGTTAACATGGATATCTGTAGTAGCGACCTGATCAGATTCTAAGTTAACATTGAACATAGTTAGTGTTTGAGAAGTGCTTTTTGCATCAATTGCAAAATCTTTCTCGTTAGACTCTGGTATTGAAATACCTAAAGACATACCAGCAGGATCTTTAATTCCATACTCCTGATTTTCGTATCCTTTATCTTTTAAACACCCAGTAAACAAAACAGCAGAAGCCAGTAAAGTGCTGAGTGAGAAGATGATTTTTTTCATGTTATACAAATTTTATGACTGATTTAATGTTGTTTGATTAACGATCCCAAAATATTTTAGATTGAGGTGTAACTGAACCTTGTGCAGCAACGGCTGCAGCATTATAGTTAAACTCATTTTGAGGATACAACAATCTTGCAGGAATTTTATTAGAACCAACTGCTGGAGAAACGGATAATTTAGGACCAATTTCAAAACCACTATTGCCACCACCATAAATAATATCTGTTCTTCTCCAGTCTGTCCAAATTTCAAAAGGAGCAAGACCATTTAAAGCAAACATTTTTTGGGTAAGAATGGTATAGTTTTTATCGCCAGTTGCAGTAGCAGTAGCAGAAGCTGGGGTTGAAGCTGCTGTAATATCAACATCTGTGTAAGTACCATTACCAGAAATATAAGCTGTAGCGTTTGCAGCAGCATTTGGCACCCCTAACCATGTAAATGATTCAGTAATAGCATTTGACAACATTGTAGTTGCATTTCCTGTAATAAAACCTCTTTGAATAGCTTCAGCTTGTATGAATAAGCTTTCAACACTGGTTAAAACCCATTGAGGCATATCGTAGTTTTTACCTAAACCTGCACCAATTAAAGATAAACTTGTATATGCGTTTGCGGTTTGTGGAGGCAATCCATAAGCAACACCAGTATAAGTAGCTCCAGTACCACCTACAGGTGCATAAAAGTAATTCTTTCTAATATCCCCATTCCATTTGTAATATTCCATAGCCCATGCATTTGCAGCATAGTATCTGTTGTTACCAGTTTGATTACCAGCAGCATCCTTTATAAAGCTGTTATAAAATGGATTTGGCTTGTCTTGGCGGTAGCCAGGATTTACAGCAGCACTTTGACCAGCACCTAAGTAACCAGCACCAGTTGCAACAATTTTAGCAACTTCAGCAGCTCTATCAAATTCGGTGGTTGGTACTTTAAATAAATGAAGAATCATTCTTAATTTCAAAGTATTTGCAAACTTTATCCAAAGTGCAGGATCTCCCTTAAACATGATATCATTGGTAGTAATATCCTTATTTGCACCAGTAGTTGTTGCAGCAGTAAATAAAGTAATAGCGGTGTCTAGTTGTCTAAATAAATCTTTGTATACAACTAAACCATTATCGTAAGCTGGAGTTAATAAACCTTCAGCTCCCTTACCATATTGAGAATAAGGAACGTTATTATAAACATCAATCAATAAAGCAGTGTTGTGTGCTTTCATGGTTCTTGCAATACCTTCATAAAAACCAGCACCAGCAGCTTTTGCTTTTTGTTCTACAATTTGATAATCATAATTATTATCTAATAAATTGCTCCAAATACCCGTACCAAAATTGTTAGTTATACCATACGTTTCCTCTAGCGTATTGGCAGAAAAACTACCCGTACGAGCCCAATAGCCCATCCAGTTTTGTAAAAATGCCCACTGAGTGCCAATTACAGCTCCACTTGTGCTCATTGCTGCTGGCAAAATAACATCATAGGTTACATTTTCAGCAGTTACATTATTTGGATCAGAGTTAATATCGAAATATGTTTTTTTACAACTTTGGTTTGCTACCATAATTACTGCAAGCACCAAAGTTACCATCGAGATTTTTTTCATTGTCTTACTTATTTTGTGTGTTTGCAAAAATTAGAAATTTAAAGTAATGTTAGCACCCCAAATTCTTGTTGGAGGTGTATTGAATGAGTTATTTACACCTTGAGCATTTCCTGTTGTGTTAGAAAACTCAGGATCAGTCCACTCGTTATTTGAAGGTAAGAAAGTAAGTAAGTTACGACCTGTTAATGTAACAGTTGCACCTTTTACTGGAATACGCTTACCAAAAATGCTTGTAGGAATATTATAGCTCAATGCCATTTCTCTAACTTTCCAAAAATCTGCACTACTTAAATAGTTTGAATTGATAGAACGGTTGTAAGCTGAGTTTTCCCAGAAACCGTATCCTCCACTTTGTGTATATACACTTGTATTAGGAACAGATTTACCAGTACCATCTAAGTAAACTGAATTAGGGAAAATGAATCTTTGACGACCATTTTGACCACTTCTGTAAGAAATACCAGTGAAATCCATATCAGGACCAATACCATTGTACACTTGAGCACCACCACGATAATCAACAACTACATTTAAACTAAATCTTTCATAGTTAAAGCTAGCTGTCATACCTAAGTAATGTTTAGGTAATGTTTGACCAAACTGTTTTAAGTTTGGATCTAAGCTTGGGTAACCAGTATTTTGATCTACTACAACACGACCTTCTGCATCTCTAACATAGTCAGTTAATTTGAAAGTGTAAGCAGGTTGTCCTTTTATGATATAGTTACCATTACCAATACCCAATTCATCTACACCACCATCCAATACTTTGTACACTTTATTTTGTTGGTAAGAATAGTTTACTTTAAAATCGATGTTTAATTTATTGATTTTAATGAATGGAGTTAATTTTAAATCGAACTCTAAACCTTCGTTAACAAAAGAAGCAGCATTGCTTAAAATACCAGTGAAACCAGAAGATATTGAAGTAGCACCAGTTAAAATTTGATTTGAGTTATCTTGCTTATAATAAGTAAACTCAAAATTAATTTTATTTTTGTTTAAACCTAAATCTAAACCAACTTCAGTTGTTTGTACAAACTCAGGCTCTAATGTAGCTGGTCTTAATGTGTTGCTAGATGTGTAACCTAACAATGTTCCATAAGGGAAGTTAGAACCAGTACCAAAAGTGTTTTGTAAACTATAAGCACCCAATGCATTGGTGTTACCAGTTTTAGCAATTGCACCTCTTACTTTTAATAAAGAAATTACTTTACTGTTCTTAATAGCAGGAATTGCATCGCTTAATACAGCAGAAACGTTTACACCAGGATAGAAATAGTTAATGGTTTTAGCATCAAAATTTGCAGCTTTAGCTAACAATGAATTGTCTTCCATATTTGCACTTACTTCAGCAAAAATCCAGTTATTGAATCCTAATGTTGCTTTAGCATAGTAACGTTGTAATCTAGTTTTTGAACTTCCTTCACTTGCAGTAGGTTCTCCTTTACGGGCAATTACGTTAAATACAGTTGAAATTCCCAATGGACTTGCAGCAACACCTAAAGAGTTGGCTTGTGTTTCTCTGAACAAATGACCTAATAAACCTTCTAATCTGAATTTGCCAAATTGCTTACGTGCAGTTAAGAAAAACTCACTTGTAAAACGGCTAGAATTTGCAGAAGAAGAAGAAACTGATGCAGCTAAATCTGTACCAGCTATGTATTTGTTAGATGCTTTTGCAGCACTTGAATAAACGAATGCACCATTGGTAGCTTTTGAACTACCAGCATTGATACTACCACCAGCTCTATAAGTTGCAGTTAACCAATCAGTTACTTTATAGTTTAACTCGATATTTGCCAATAAATCGTGGCTTCTACCAAATTGTCTTTCGTTGTCAATTTCAAAATACGGATTACCATAATAATCACTGAAATAGTTATTAGGATTTCCCCAATCTGAAGCATTTTTCCAATCTTTAAACTCAGTTAAAGGAATTTGCATTGGTGTATTAAATACACTCCAATAAATATCACCACCTGTTACATTATAATTATTTTGTGTATAAGTAACGTTAAAAGTAGCTTTGAATTTATTGTATTCTTTAATAGCAGAAACCCTTGCAGATGTTCTGTGATTCACATCTTTAGGTACAATACCTTTAATGTTAACATCTTGAACACTTAAATAAAAATCTCCAGTAGAGAATGAGAAATCATTTTGCGTAGTAACACCTGTATTAAAGAATTTTCTTTTCTCATTAGGTTTTGCAGTATAATCTGTATAAAAGGTTTCGCCAGTAATGGTATTAGGGCGACCAATAGCTACTTTGCTGCCATCAAATGCAGGGCCATAACACTGGTTTTCAATAGGGTCATAAACACCATAACCATTTGCATCTTCACTTGAACCACTACCAAATTGTGTTTGGAACTTAGGCATGAACGAAATAGTTTCAAACTGTACAGTAGAGCTCAATGTAATTTGAGGTTTTGACTTACTACCTTTTTTAGTAGTAATTACAATTGCACCATTTACACCATCACCACCATATAAAGCTGTAGAAGATGCTGATTTCAAAATAGTTACATCCGCAATATCATTTGGGTTAATTGAGTTGATATAACCTAAACTAATTGGCACACCATCTAAAATTAACATAGGTTGGTTGCTACCTGTTAAAGAACGGATACCACGTAAAGTGATTCTAGTATCAGCAAATACACCATTGTTGGTAGTAGTTACATTTAAACCAGATACTTTACCTGTTAAACCATTTTGAAGGTTAACTACTTTAGCTTGAGTTAATTCAGCAGCTTTTACATTAGCTACAGAATAACCCAATTCTTTCTTTTTACTTGATTGACCTAAAGATGTGGTTACCACAATTTCGGTAGATAACTCAGTTTTAGTTAAAACAGGCTTTACAGTGTTTGTTGTACCTACTTTAACCTCAACAGTACTAAAGCCTACAGCTGAAATTACAAGAACATCACCAGCTTTAGCATTTACTTTAAATGCACCAGTAGCATCGGCTGCTACCCCTGTTTGTGTGCCTTTAATTACGACAGATGCAAAAGGAACTACTTCTCCTTTATCATCTGTTACTGTACCCGAAATAACACGGGTTTGAGCAGTTGCTATCAATGTAGTGAATAGCGTAACTACCATTAACAATACCATTTTTCTCATGTGCTTGGAGTTTTTAAGTCTTTACGTTAAAGTTGTAAATATATGGATTCTGAATTAAAAGTTAAAAAAACTTAAAAATCAAAATTTAACAACCCTATACAAGTTCTTTTGACAAAAAACTGTATAAAACTGCTGCACTTACGCAAAAAAACAAAACATATTAAAAAATTTAATTCGAATAATACTTAAAATCAGATAGTTAAAAAACATCTGATTGATATAAAAACAAAATATTTTAATAAAACAAATTATCCATTATTACTCATCAGGCTTTTACCTTTGCCAGCATGATAATTTTAGATGGCAAAATAGCTGCAGCCTCTGTAAAGGAGCAATTAAAACAAGAAGTTGATGCACTTTTAGCTGCTGGAAAAAGGGCTCCACATTTAGCAGCAATTTTAGTTGGAAATAACGGTGCCAGCGAAACTTATGTAGCCAGCAAAGCAAAAAACTGTGAAGATGTTGGTTTTCAATCGAGTTTAATACGTTTGGATGCCTCAATTACCGAAGCTGAACTATTGCAAAGAATTAAAGAATTGAACAATAATGATTCAATTGATGGCATTTTGGTACAATTACCTTTACCAAAGCACATTAGTGAGGCAAAAGTGATAGAAACAATTGCTGCTGAAAAAGATGTAGATGGTTTTCATCCAATTAGTGCTGGTAAACTGGTTCAAGGATTACCAACATTTGTACCAGCAACACCTTTTGGAATAATGTTAATGCTGGAGCATTTCAATATTGAAACCAAAGGAAAACATGCAGTTGTTATTGGAAGAAGCAATATTGTAGGCCGACCAATGAGCATTTTACTAAGCAGCAATGTTAAAAGAGGTAATTGTACTGTAACTATTTGCCATAGCCATACGCCTAATTTGGAAGAAATGTGTTTGCAGGCTGATATTATCGTTGCTGCATTGGGTAAACCAGAGTTTGTAAAAGCCAATATGGTAAATGAAGGTGCTGTGGTAATAGATGTAGGTATTACAAGAGTTGAAGATGCTACAGCAAAAAAAGGTTTTAGAATTAAAGGCGATGTTGCTTTTGATGAAGTTGCTCCAAAAACAAGTGCTATTACACCTGTGCCTGGTGGTGTTGGATTAATGACCATTGCTGGATTATTGAAAAATACATTGCAAGCGTATAGAGAAAAGGTAGAAGGGTGAAGGTGAAAGGCAAAAGGGAAATCGTTAATGGGGCTAGTCGTTAATTGCAAGTGGGCAGTGAGGAAAGAAATAGTTTTATAATTGAAACCAAAAATTTGGAAAACAATCAAGCTCAAATAATCAACCAGCAATCATTACTTCCTATAATGGAAAGCTTTTACACTTTACAAGGTGAAGGCTTATTTGCAGGACGAGCAGCTTATTTTATACGCCTTGGTGGCTGCGATGTTGGCTGTGTTTGGTGCGATGTAAAAGAAAGTTGGGATGCCAATGCTCATCCAAAATTTACAATACCACAAATAGTTGAAAAAGCAATTCTAGAAACTGGCATCAACAAGCTTAAACTTTCAACTTTAAACCTTAAACCTTTAGTTGTAATTACAGGTGGAGAACCACTACTACACAATTTAGATGAACTTACCACTGCACTACAAATTGCAGGATTTGAAACCAATATAGAAACAAGTGGTTCATCGCCTTTGAGTGGTTATTGGAACTGGATTTGTTTATCACCCAAAAAGTTTAAAGCTCCATTACTTGAAGTTGTGCAAGCAGCCAATGAATTAAAAGTGGTTGTTTTTAATAAACATGATTTCGACTGGGCCGAAACTTATGCTGCACAAGTAAACCGTAACTGCAAATTATACTTACAAGCCGAATGGGATAAAAAAGAAATCGTTACACCGCTAATTATTGATTATATAAAAGCGAATCCCCAATGGGAATTGAGCGTACAAATACACAAATACATTAACGTTCCATAACTTGTTTTTTAACAAGGTTTAATTTTTCGTTTGCCAATATTGCTACAAGTTTACAGTCAATGAAAAAATATTTGCTCATCATATTATGTATTGGTTTTTTTCAGCTTCAGGCTCAAACCTATCAGCCTGAAAAAATTAAGAAAAAAGCTGTTCAATATTATGAACAAGCAATTGAATATTTAAGAGATCAATCTTACCAAGAATCCATTCCTTTTTTACAAAAAGCAATTGCTGCCGATACCAATTATGTAGATGCAATTTTATCTTTAGCTGGCGTTTATGGGCAACTAAAAAAACATGATTTATCAGTAACCAATTACGAATGGGCAAAACCAAAAGATACCACTTATTTTAAACAATATCATTTGCCTTACTCTATCAATTTAGCTGGCATGGGTAGGTTTAAAGAAGCATTAGATGCAGTAAATTATTTCTTATCCATTCCAAAAATTAGTCCCAACAGTATTAAAGCTGGCAAATTTAGAAAACGTTGTTACGAATTTGCTTTTGAATATCAGACTACACACCCGATCACAAACTATGTTTTTGCTCCTGAGAATTTAGGCGATAGTGTTAACAGCGAAAGGAGTGAATACTATCCAAGTATTACAATTGATGACAGTCTATTGGTTTTTACTAGACGTGGAGATGGTTACAGAGAAGATTTTATGCAAAGCAAAATTGCAAATAAAGCATACAAAAAAGCAACAATCATAAATGGTGATATTAATCTTGAACCATCGAAAGGAGCCATTACAGTTTCTGCAGATGGTGAATGGATGATTTTTGCTGGAAATTTTGGAAGAAAAAAAGGCTTTGGTGATTTTGATTTATACATTTCATTTTATACACCTGACGGATGGAGTGAACCAGAAAATTTAGGCCCCAACATCAATACAGAATTTTGGGAAAGTAGCCCAAGTTTAAGTCCTGATAAACGTGTATTATATTTTAGCAGTAATCGTTACGGCGGTGCTGGTGGCAAAGATTTATACTATAGTATTCGAATGCCCAATGGTAAATTTGGAGAGGCTATGAATATGGGTGATAGTATTAATACAACTGGTGATGAATTGGCTCCTTATATTCATGCCGATAATCAAACATTATTTTTTACCAGCGATGGTTTGCCAGGTTATGGTGGAAGCGATTTATACTTAATGCGTAAGCAAGAAGATGGCAACTGGAGCAAGCCAGAAAACCTGGGTTATCCAATAAATACTGTGGATGATGAAGGTAGTTTTGCTGTTAGTGCAGATGGACTCACAGCCTATTATGCAAGTGATAGAAGTGATAGTCGTGGTGGACTAGATTTATATAAATTTAAGCTGAGAAACGACATCCGTCCTGCTAAAACTTTATACGTCAAGGGAAAAGTATTCGATAAAAATACTGGCAAGGGTTTACCATGTACCGTTGAGCTAATAGATAACAGCAATGGCAAAGCATTAATGAAAATTCAAACCGATGAATTGGGTGAATATTTCATCACATTACCCAAAGGAAAAGATTACACATTTACTGTAAACCGAAAAGGATACTTGTTTTATACAGAACTCTATGAACTAAAAAATAAAGAAGCCGATAGTACTTATAAAAAAGACATTCCTCTACAGCCCGTTGCTTTAAATACCAGTGTTGTTTTAAACAATATTCAGTTTGAAGTTGGCTCTTACAAATTATTATCCGTTAGTTTAATTGAGTTAGATAAATTATTACAAATACTTACGGAGAATCCTACACTTAAAGTTGAAATAATTGGCCACACAGATAACTTAGGCAATGCTGCAGATAACCTTAAACTAAGTACCAATCGAGCAAAAGCGGTTGTTGATTATTTAATTTCAAAAAGTATTGGTGCTAACAGACTTACTTACAAAGGTTACGGTTCTACTAAATCAATTGCAGATAACTCAACAGAAAAAGGTAGGGCTAAAAATAGAAGAACTGAATTTACAATAACAAGTTTGTAACAAATAACTTTTAATATATCTTTATTCTTACATGAATAAAGATATACTCCATCAAATAGCACTCACTTTAATTCCAGGAATTGGGTCAGTACAAGCCAAACAATTACTCGAACATTTTGGTAATGCTGAAAGTATTTTTAAAGCAAAGAAAAAAGATCTCAGTGCCGTTGATGGAATTGGCGAAATAAAAGCCAAACAAATAAAAGATTTTAATCAGTTTCAAGAAGCAGAAGAAGAAATAAAATTTACAGAGAAGCATCATATACAATGTTTGTTTTTAACCGATGACAATTATCCAAAACGTTTACTGCATTGTTACGATGCTCCTACCCTTTTGTATTACAGAGGCAATGCCAATTTAAACAACCCAAAAATCATTAGCCTAATTGGTACAAGAAATAATACGGATTACGGCAAACAAGTAACCGAAGATTTAATAGCCGAATTGCAATCATACAATGTTCTAATAGTAAGTGGATTGGCTTATGGTATAGATGCTGTAGCACATAAAGCTGCAGTAAAAAATAATATAGCCACTGTTGGTGTATTGGCTCATGGATTAGATACAATTTATCCTGCACAGCATAAAAGTTTAGCAAAAGATATGTTGCTGAATGGTGGATTATTAACTGAGTTTAGAAAAAACACCAATCCCGATCGTTATAATTTTCCTCAACGAAACAGAATTGTTGCAGGCATTGCAGATGCTACTATTGTTATTGAAACTGCTGCAAAAGGTGGAAGTATGATTACAGCCGAATTGGCTTATAACTATAACAAAGATGTATTTGCCATACCCGGCAAAATTTATGATGGTAAGAGCAGTGGTTGCCTAAAATTGATTCAGCAAAACAAAGCAGTATTACTTTCTAGCACAACACAATTCATTGAAGAAATGGGATGGCAAGAAAAAAAGAAAGAACCCAAAAAGCAAAGAGAGTTATTTATCGAATTATCTGCCGAAGAAAAAATAATAGTCGATTTGTTGAAACAGAAAGAAACTGTTTCTATAGATGAACTGTTTTTACAAAGTGGCTTAAGCAGCAGCTCTGTTGCTGGAGCTATTTTAAGTTTAGAATTACAAAATGTAGTAGTAAGCCTACCTGGAAAAATGTATAGGTTAATTTAACTAGTTGCCTGTTGCTTGTTACTGGTTGCAGGTTACTGGTACTCAATTATTCAAATGTAAACCCATATTATGAAATCTTATAGAGAATTAGAAGTTTATACAATTTCAAAAACATTGGCTATCCGAATTCATAAAATGAGTTTGGCTTTGCCAAAGTTTGAATTATATGAAGAAGGCAGTCAAATAAGACGTTCATCAAAAGCTGTTACTTCCGCAATTGTAGAAGGATATGGTAGAAGAAATTACAAACCAGAGTTTCTGCGTTACTTAACATTCGCATTAACTGAATGTGATGAAACAATTTTACATATTGAATTTCTATTTGAAACTGAATCATTAAAAGATGAACTAACATATAAAGAACTTATCGAAGAATATCAGCAACTCAGCAAAAGGCTAAATGCTTTTATGCAATGGGTAGATAAAAATTGGCTTACCAAACCCAAACAATAAATTATTACAATTACTGGCAACTAGAAACCTGCAACCAGCAACTTTTTAAACTTCATTTGCTACATATCTTCTATGCCATTAATTTTGCTCATGGCAACAATAAAATCTCCACGCTCCACAAACTACAACAATCGAACTTTTATTGATGGTTTAACCTTTGATGATGTATTGCTAGTTCCAGCATACAGCCAAGTTTTACCAAGAGAAGTCAACATCAGTTCTCATCTTACCAAAGAAATAGTTTTAAATGTTCCTATGCTCTCTGCAGCAATGGATACAGTTACTGAAGCCAATTTAGCGATTGCTTTAGCAAGAGAAGGAGGCTTGGGCATTTTGCACAAAAACATGAGTATTGAACGTCAGGCCGAACAAGTACGAAAAGTAAAACGTAGCGAAAGTGGCATGATCATAGACCCTGTTACATTATTTGTAGATGCCACCATTGGCGATGCATTGCGTTTAATGAAAGAAAATAAAATTGGTGGTATTCCTATTATAGATAAAGGTCAAAAATTGGTAGGTATTTTAACCAATCGTGATTTGCGTTTTGAAACAGATAAAAAACGTAAAGTGATTGAAGTGATGACCAAAGAAAAATTGATTACCGCACCCGAAGGAACTGATTTAAAGAAAGCAGAAACCATTTTACGCAATTATAAAATTGAAAAATTACCTGTTGTAAATAAACAAGGTAAATTGGTTGGATTAATTACTTACAGAGATATTCTTCAATTAACCAATCATCCAAATGCTGTAAAAGACAGTTATGGTCGTTTATTGGTTGGTGCTGCTTTAGGTATAACTGGCGATTTAATGCTACGTGCCGAAGCATTGATTCATGTTGGTGTTGATGTCGTAACATTAGACAGTGCTCATGGCCATAGCAAAGGTGTTATCGAAGCCCTAAAAGCATTGAGAAAGAACTTCAAAAAATTACAAATTATAGCTGGCAACGTGGGTACGTCAACTGGTGCATTGGCATTGGCAAATGCTGGAGCCAACTGTGTTAAAGTGGGTATTGGTCCAGGCAGTATTTGTACTACACGTATTGTTGCAGGGGCAGGTGTACCACAACTTACAGCTGTTATGGAAGCAAGCTATGCATTAAAAGGAAAAAATATTCCTGTAATTGCCGATGGTGGCATTCGTTACACCGGCGATATGGTTAAAGCTTTAGCAGCTGGTGCCAATGTAGTAATGATGGGTAGTGTTTTTGCAGGTGTAGAAGAAAGCCCTGGCGACACCATTATTTACGAAGGACGTAAGTTTAAAGAATATCGTGGCATGGGAAGTTTAGGTGCTATGAGCCAAGGCAGTGGAGATAGATATTTTCAAGATGTAGAAGACGATGTAAAAAAATATGTACCAGAAGGTATCGAAGGTCGTGTTGCTTTTAAAGGAAATTTAAGTGAAATTGTATATCAATACATTGGTGGCTTACGCAGTGGAATGGGTTATTGTGGTGCAAAAAATATTGCTGAATTGCAAAAAGCAACCTTTGTAAAAATTACCAATGCAGGTATGAAAGAAAGCCATGCACATGATGTAGATATAACCAAAGAAGCTCCTAATTACAGTAGAAAATAAAAGTTAGAATTGTAATCTTATAAAAATGCCACACTTTAAAAGTGTGGCATTTTTATAAATAGATTTTTGTGTTACCAGCTGTAGTATTTCAATTAAACTTCACCCGATAGCTATCGGGTGGCGTCGTTGTAAATCCTGCTGAATAGCAGGGCACCCTTCAACTTTAAATTCTTAACTGAGCAATTTTATTAGTATTGTCATTCTCTAGTGTTGTGGTGTCTCACCCACCACAGTTGCTTTTCGGTTGGTGAGACACCAACCGATAGAAAAATACTAAAACTACCGTGTAGTGGGTATTTGCTTCAACCAAGTTCACTTTACTTTCATAGCTAATTTTTATTCGTATGAAACAATTACTTAGCATTCTGGTACTCTTCGCTTTCAATAGCATGTTATTGGCAAAAGAAAATGGGAAACCAACAAAGTACAAAGCCAAAGTATACGTATTACTGTTTGGAGAAGTAGAAGGTAATATTTATGTAAATCTATATGGCGAAAATTCTTCTAAAATAAAAATTGAAACCCTCTCCGTTAAAGAATCAAACGGAACAAGTTTTACAAAACGAACAGAAACAATTGAAGCATATACGTACTCCATTCCATTTTTTACAATAGATAGTGTAACCTACAAATTCAAAAATTTTAAAGATGCAGGAAAATCATACAGCAATTATTGTGTGAGTTTACCAAAAGACACTACGAGAAATGGTTTTAGAATATTGGCCAATGATACCAGTCTTTTTCTCAATATGGATAAAGTAACAAAAGGTAATTATGAATATGAATACAATTGTTTGAGTAAGAAAATATATGGTGTAGATAGTTTTGCTTTATATCAGTGGGGTATTACAGAAAATGCCGATAAAGTTTTTGTTGTACTGCCTTCAAGAGGTACTCCTGAATATAGATTTATCAACAATCCTTTTTTTACAAGTGGTACGATTTGGAGCATTGGTTTAAGAAGTTGTAAACAACTTAAAAATGATATTGAAGAAGAAAAAGAAGGTTGGGCAATGCTGCCAACACTAACTAATGAAGACAAAGTATTACTTTGGAAAAAGTATATAGATGCTTGGCTTGAGTGTAGAAAGACCAGATAGTAAATAACAATGGAATATTTACAGAGCAATAATTCATTTACTAAAACACATCGAACTTTACAAACGAATAGAAGATGCCGAAAAATTCAGCCCTTATACTTTGAAAAGTAAATACTTAATACCAACATACAGCTGATTAAAGGACAAAATGCTGAAGAGTGCGACGCCAATGCAGCTGAATAAAAATTCTACAGCTAGTTACAAAAAGTGCTACACAAAAAAGGTCTCTCTGCTTTGCAGAGAGACCTTTTTTGTTAAATACTTCAGCAGATTATCTTGCCAAATTCACAGCTCTCTTTTCTCTAATTACAGTTACTTTAATTTGTCCAGGGTAAGTCATTTCGGTTTGGATTTTTTGGGCAATTTCAAAGCTTAGTTTATCGCTATCCCCATCAGTTACTTTATCAGCTTCTACAATTACACGTAGTTCACGTCCAGCTTGAATAGCATAAGCTTTTTCTACACCAGTATAAGCCATTGCCAAATTTTCTAAATCTTTAATACGCTGAATGTACTGTTGCATAATTTCTCTTCTTGCACCAGGACGAGCACCACTAATGGCATCACAAGCCTGTATAATTGGAGAAATTACAAACAACATTTCCATTTCGTCGTGGTGAGCACCAATTGCATTTACTACAGCTGGATTTTCGCCATACTTTTCAGCTAACTTAGCTCCTAATAAAGCGTGGCTTAATTCAGTTTCTTCATCTGGCACTTTACCAATATCGTGTAATAAACCTGCTCGTTTTGCCAATTTAGGATTCATACCCAATTCGGCAGCCATTACACCACATAAATTAGCAGTCTCCCGACTGTGCATCAATAAATTTTGACCATAAGAACTTCGGAAACGCATTTTACCAACAATACGTACCAGCTCTTTATGCAAACCATGAACGCCCAATTCAATTACAGTTCTTTCGCCAATTTCCATTACTTGCTCTTCTAACTGACGACGTGTTTTTTCTACCACCTCCTCAATACGTGCAGGGTGAATACGACCATCGGCCACCAAACGTTGTAAACTTAAACGGGCAATTTCTCTACGCAATGGATCGAAAGAAGACAATACAACTGCTTCTGGCGTATCATCTACAATTAAATCTACACCTGTGGCAGCTTCAATGGCACGTATGTTACGACCTTCTCTACCAATAATTTGTCCTTTAATTTCATCGCTTTCTAATTGAAAAACAGTAACCGTATTTTCAATTGTTTGCTCAGCAGCTGTTCGTTGTATAGACTGAATAACAATTTTACGAGCCTCTTTATTGGCTTTTTGCTTCGCATCTTCAATAATTTCTTGTTGCAAAGCCAAAGCCTGTGTATGAGCTTCGTTCTTTAAACTTTCGATTAATTGATTTTTTGCTTCATCGGCACTTAAACCAGCAATTTTTTCTAACCTGCGAATGTGCTCTTCCTGATGTTTTTCTAACTCAGTACGTTTTTGGTTCACCACTTCAATTTGGCGATTCAGATTTTCTTTGATTGCATCATTTTCTTTAACCTGTTTTTCTATACCAGCTTCTTTTTGGTTAATAGAAAGTTCTTTTTGTTTAATTCTGTTCTCGGCCTCATTAATTTTTTTGTTACGTTCTAAAACTTCTTTGTCGTGTTCGGCTTTTAGTTGTACAAATTTTTCTTTTGCCTCAAGTTGTTTTTCTTTTTTAATTGTTTCGGCTCTTAATTCAGCCTCTTTAATAATGGTTTGTGCCTGAGATTCAGCACTTT
>CALRLF020000044.1:0-36754 GCA_943368475.1 Allobosea thiooxidans | reverse complement strand
ATAGCACCTATTATTATCGATAATACGATTGGGTCCATGTTTATGAAATTTTTTTAAATGGTTCAAAATCAAATATTTCGTTTCAAAGTTCCTGCCAACGAACAAACAAACGAAGAGTGGCGAAGATAATTAAATAGCAATAAGAAATTTCATGTATTTGCAGTTTGTTTGGCCTATGCAAACGATAGCACCGATAGCCCAAAAATTAATTTTGTGAACATCGATTTTTAGTTACGCCAAAAATGGAACTGGGTTCTCAAATTGAATATTCATTTCCATTTTTGGGATGATTTTTAGAAAAAGAAAGCATTTTTGTTTCAGCTTAACCTTTTTATTTGATTGATTTTCAATGAAATAGATTTTTTTATTTGTTCTGGCATTGCTTGGCATTTGGTTTGCAATTATCTGTATATCTTTATCAATCCAATATCTTTCGTAAAAACATACATCCAAATTATTCTTTGCATTAACCTGAAAAGTAGATAATATTTTATCCAACAATATAATTCAGGAAATGAAAAAGTTTTTACAGTTAGCCTTAGTAGCAATTTTGTTTGCATCATGTAGTAAACAAAACGATTTAATTGAGCCAGCAATCGATCCATCTGGAGTAAGCCAGCTATTTTTTCAAGATGTAAATCTTGCAGTTTATTCAATCAAAGCATCTAACAGCAATTCTACAGGTGTTAAAATAGATTTTTCGACTTTATACGAAAAGAATATTACCAAATTAGAGTTGATGAGTGGCGAAACTCCAAATTATTTATGTGCCATTCATACAGAAAATCTAAGTGCCAATAGTACTCAATTAAAAAGTTATCAAGTAATTGAAGCAAATCCAAAAGCATCTACAATGTATTACATGATTAGATACAGCCTAAAAAATGGAGATTGGGGCTATACCAACGTTTTAAAGTTTCAGCGTGGAAACTAATATCAGTTATGTTACAGTTTAATCCGTAACCTAGCCTACCCAGAAAACAAAACCCCGGAAGTTCTATCCGGGGTTTATTATTTTATGTCGTTTAAGGTTTTATCTAACTGATTTTCGAAAGATTGCAGTTTTTTTGCGGTTTCATTTAGTTGAATCATGGCCTCGCCGGTTTTATTTTGCTCGGTTGCGAACCACAATAAAGCCATGCTTACATAATCTTGCATGTCTTTCCCTGCAAAATTTTCTTTGTACTCCATGATTTTATCGTTGATCAATTTTGCTGTTTTTCGTATCAACTCTTCTTCATGCACTTCAATTTTAAGGCGATAAGTTCTATCGGCAATTAAAATATTTGCTGGAATTAATTCTTCGGACATAAACTGTATCAACTTTTTTTGAAAAAATTATACCGATGCATTTAAAAGCAGTAAACATTTATCTATTTCTTGTAGGTATTTGTCTATTTTTTTCTCTAAAGCCACTTTATCTGCACTATTATTTTGTTGATGCACTAAACCATTAACCACCATTTTTTGCTGCAAACTTTGGTTTAGCTCATGATTATTGGCTGCATAATTTTTATTAAGCTCTAATTGTTTTTTTAATTGCTCATTCTCTTTTTGCAACAATTGATATTGCTTCAGCAATTGCTGAAGTTTGGCTTGCAGGTTTTTTAATTGTACATCAATCTCAGGGTACATAAATCAGTTACAGGTTTGAACAACTTGTTATAAAGCTATTACTTTCTTATTTCAGCAGCTAATTCTTTTTCAAATTGCTGAATTAATTTACCCATCATGCCATCAATTTCTTTATCGGTCAGGGTTTTTTCTTCGTCTAAGAAAGTAAAGTTTACTGCCATCGATTTTTTATCAATGCCTAGTTTATCACTTTCGAACACATCAAATAAACGAACTTGCTGCAGTTTGTTCAGCTTTAATTTTTTAATATTTTGTTCAATTGAATCGAAGCTGGTATTGCTACTTACAACCATTGCTAAATCTCTTTGCACAGCAGGAAATTTACTTACTTCTTTATAAGTTATTTTATTATTGATAACCATTTGTACTAAGGTTACATAGTTTAAATCTATATAAAAAACAGGTTGTTTTATATCAAAACTATTCAACTGGTTTTTAGGTACCTCTTTAATTAATCCAAGTTGTTCTTTGCCCACAACAATGTTTAAGCACAATTCATTGCCTTCGGCTTTTTCGAATTGAATATTGTTAAAACCCGCCAACGCAACAATTGCCTGTGCTATACCTTTTGCACTGTAAAAATCTTGCTGCTTACTTTTTTCGTTCCAAACGTCGTCATGTTTAGAGCCTGTAATGTATAAAGCCAAATGTTCTTTCTCTGAGTAATGCCCAACTGAACTTGTATGATAACTTTTGCCAAATTCAAACAACTGTAAATTGCTGTTTCTACGGTTAATGTTGTAGGATAATGACTCTAACCCTGTTTCCAACATACTTGGTCTAAGCACATCTAAATCGGCACTTAAATTATTCATCATTTTTACTGTAGAAGCCAATGTTTCTTCAGTAAAATATTTGCTATTGGTGATAGAGTTAGTGAAAATTTCATTGAAGCCACGACCAACTAAATAGTTAGAGATTTTTTCTTTCAAATTTTCTTTCACACTCATTTCATCTACCGATGGTGAAATGGTAATTGTTGCAGGAATATCAATATTATCTAATCCATCAATTCTCACAATTTCTTCAACAATATCTGCAGGTAAACTGATATCTGGTTTACTGTATGGCACAGCTACACGAACTTCATCCATTCCTTCTTTTACAATCTCAAAACCAAGGCTGGTTAATATTCTTGTAATGGCATCTTGATGGTAATTTTTACCACTCAGTTTTTTCAAATAGTGGTATTTAATAGAAACCTGAACCCTTTCTTTTGGTGCAGGATAAACATCAATTACTTCACTAGAAATAGCACCTCCAGCAACTTCTTTAATTAATAAAGCTGCACGTTTTAACACGTTTACAGTATTCGAAATGTCAACACCTTTTTCAAATCTTGTAGCAGCATCGGTTCTTAATCCATGATGAACAGATGATTTACGTATGCTTACAGAATTGAAACAAGCACTTTCTAAAAATATATTGGTTGTAGTTGCTTTTACACCACTGATTAATCCACCAAACACACCACCAATGCACATTGGATTATCATCTCCATCACATATCATCAAATCCTGTGCACTTAGTTTTCTTTCTTTTTCATCCAATGAAACAAATACTGTTTCTTCTGCCAGGTTTTTAACTTTAACATGATTGCCCTTAATTTCATTTGCATCAAAAGCATGCAAAGGCTGACCAGTTTCATGCAGAATATAATTGGTAACATCTACAATATTATTAATGCTTCTTACACCAATTGCAGTTAATTTATTTCTTAACCAATCAGGACTTTCTTTTACAGTTACACCTGCTATGCTAATGCCACTATATCGAGGACAAGCATCTGCATTTTCAACAGTTACTTGAATAGGTAAATTAGTATTATCAGCTTTTACATTATTGGTGAAAATATTTTTAGCCTTAGTCTCTTTTTTATTATGGTGTGTTAAATAAGCACACACATCTTTTGCAACCCCATAATGGCTCATGGCATCCATTCGATTGGGTGTTAAGCCAATTTCAATAATAGTATCGTGGTATGGTTTAAAATAATCGGCAGCAGGTGATCCCACAGTTACGTCAGGTGGCAAAACCATAATTCCATCGTGGCTTGTTCCAATACCAATTTCATCTTCGGCACAAATCATTCCATAGCTTTCAACACTTCTTATTTTAGCTACTTTCATGGTTAAAGGCTCCCCACCAACAGGATAAATGGTTGTACCAACAGTTGCAACAACCACTTTTTGCCCTGCAGCAACATTTGCAGCACCACAAACCACTTGCAATGGTTCGGCAGCACCAACATTTACTTTTGTAACTTTTAATTTATCGGCATTGGGGTGTTGTTCGCAACTTAATACTTCTCCAATTACCAATCCTTTTAAACCACCTTTTATATTTTCATAGCTCTCCATACTTTCTACTTCTAAACCAATAGAAGTAAGAATTTTAGATAATTTCTCTGGTTCAATAACTGTTGGTAAATACTCACTTAACCAATTGTAACTAATCGTCATAATTATATATACTTAATAGGCAGCGAAGATAATGTTTTAAGCGTTGGAGAAACAACTGCTGCTTGTTGCACAATTACTTTTCAAAAACAAAAATACTTACACCACTTAAGTAATTATAGAATGCTTGCCATTAAAGGATTCTACTCACTTTTCAAATTGGTACATGGTCTATTTACTCAACAATTTCTTTAATATTTACATGATTTTAGTAAGAAAGTGCCTTTTTTGAACGCTCTTTTAGTTACAACTATTTATCAATTTTTCACCGTTTTTAGTTAAAATTTCTTTCTTCACATAATTTGTGAATAAAAGCAACAGATTGACTAATAACTTTTGTAGATTGTGGAAAAACACTGGTTTCTATGTGAATCAAGCCCACAAAGCTGTTAGTTTACATGTGAACAGCTGTGCAGTAAAAATCACAAAAAAAAATTTTTAAGTCCACTTAAACTGCTCCATATTCGCTGTCCTTTCATTGTAGTAACAATTTCTTAATACTGAAATTATAATTGCAATAAAGCAGCAAGTTTTACTAACCGTTCTAACAGATTTTTGACTAAATGGAAATTGTATCGAATACCAACCGAGATAAAAAAAGAAGAAAAGCCAGTGTAGATTTAAGCACTATGGTATATGGCAAAGTGCCACCTCAGGCCAGAGAATTAGAAGAAGCTGTGCTTGGTGCAATTATGCTTGAAAAAGGTGCATTTGATGCAGCTACAGATGCCAACTTAAAAGCTGAGTGTTTTTATGTAGAAGCTCATCAAATTATTTTTAAAGCCATGCAGGATATGCAGCAACGTAGTATACCTATTGATATACTTACTGTTGTTGAAGAATTAAAAAGAAAAGAACAACTGGATGCTGTTGGTGGTCCTTACTATGTTACCAAACTTACCAATGCGGTTGTAAGCACTGCCAATATTGATGCTCATGCAAGAATTATTTTGCAAAAATTTATTCAACGTGAGTTAATACGTATTAGTGGTGAAATCATTGGTGATGCTTATGAAGATAGTACAGATGTTTTTGATTTGTTAGATGATAGCGAAACAAAAATGTTCAACATCACCAACAATTATCTAAAGAAAAACTTTGAAGATATTGGTTCTGTTTTAGCAACCACCATCAATAAAATTGATGCATTAAGAACCAAAACTGATGAAATCAGTGGTATACCAAGCGGTTTCAGCAATTTAGATAGAATAACTTACGGATGGCAACCTACCGATTTAATCATTTTGGCTGCTCGTCCTGCCGTGGGTAAAACAGCATTTGCATTAAATCTTGCACGCAATGCTGCATTGCACCCTACCAAACCTGTTGGTGTTGGATTTTTTAGTTTAGAGATGAGTGCCAGCCAGTTGGTAACACGTATTTTAAGTGCCGAAAGTGAAATTATGCTAGAGAAAATTTCACGTGGTAAATTAGAAGACCATGAGTATGCTCAACTACATGCAAAAGGTATTAAACGTTTAGAAACAGCCCCATTATATATAGATGATACAGCAGCTTTAAACATTTTTGAATTCAGAGCCAAAGCCCGTAGATTGGTAAATAAACACCATGTTGGTATCATCATTATCGACTATTTGCAGTTAATGAGTGGCTCTAACGATAAAGGCGGTAATCGTGAACAAGAAATCTCCTCTATCTCTCGTAACCTTAAAGCTCTTGCAAAAGAATTAAGTGTGCCCATTATTGCATTGTCTCAGTTAAGCCGTGCTGTAGAAACACGTAAAGAAAGTAAGATGCCACAATTGAGTGACTTACGTGAATCTGGAGCAATTGAACAAGATGCCGATATGGTAATGTTTATTTATCGTCCTGATTACTACGAAGTAACTGCAGGTGCAAATGGCGAAGACACCAGGGGTTTAACAGAAATAAAAATTGCCAAACATCGTAATGGTTCATTGGATACCATTCAGTTAAGAGCCAATTTATCCATACAAAAATTCGAAGTTTGGGATGCCAACGATGGTGGTGGTGGTTTTACCATGCCAAGTAGCAATTGGAAACCTGTAGGACCAGCTCCAATTGGTGGTGGTGCACCATCTGCTGATACAGGTGGCAAATTTTTTGTACAAGGTAGTAAAATGAATACTGGCGATTTCGATGAAGGCTTCGACGAACAACCTTTTTAAATAATTTTAAAAGTGGTCGATTTTAAAATCGACCACTTTTTTTATGCTTTTTCTTTAGGTGCTTTCATCATTAGGTTCATTACTCAACTGCTGTCTTGGCTTTACGTTGCTGCCCAAATGCGTTGCTTTGGGGCATTCACTGCAATCCAGCAGCCATTCATCTAAAGAATATCCCTCAACAATGCTAACATTTGTGAGCATTCATTTTCTTGCAAACCCTTGCCAGCCGTAAAGCCTATTAAAATTTGTTAACGCAATTTTTTCAAAAAAAATGTTGTTGGTTTTATAAACAACTGTACTTTTACGCCCACGAATGATAAAAACAAAACAACATAATATCCCGTGTTTCGTACCCAGACCCCGACGTGGTTGCTGATAGGACGAGCAGTTGGCAATTGCCCCTATCAGTGAATTTCTCCCAGAACATTCAATGCAGTGCCAAAATTTTCATTTTAATTCTTTTACAAGTTGGAACATAATAACATTATCATTCGTGTGGCAACACACATTGATACGCATTACGCAAAACGTATTACAGACGAAATGGAATCGTCTGCAAAAGCAAGAGGTACAGGTATTGCTAAACGTACTCCAGAATATGTAGCTACTAAAATGTTGGAAGAAAAAGCAGTTATTGCTGTAACTACAACTGGCCAATGGGTTGGATTTTGTTACATTGAAGCATGGCAACATGGAGAATTTGTAGCCAATAGTGGTTTAATTGTTGCACCAGAATTTAGAAAAAGTGGCGTAGCCAAGTTGATTAAAAAAAGAGTATTTGAACTCAGCCGAGAAAAATATCCCAACTCAAAAATATTTGGTTTAACAACTGGTTTAGCTGTTATGAAAATTAATAGTGAATTGGGTTACGAACCTGTTACTTACAGCGAATTAACCAACGATGAAGAATTTTGGGCTGGCTGTAAAAGCTGTGTGAACTATGATATTTTAATGAGTAAAGAAAGAAAGAACTGCATGTGTACTGCCATGCTCTTCGATCCAACTGATCATTATGAACCAAAAGAAACCAAAGAATATTTTGAGCAAAATAGTAAGGTTTTTGAACGTTTACAACGTTTAAAAGAAAGTAAACTACTAAGAAGATTTCTAAAAAAAGATGATGGCAAAGGTGGTGGTGGAACTAAATCTTTATTGAGATACTTTTTTAATTTTTAATCTCACCACAAAGAACACGAAGTCTTTTTGTGTAGTTCTTGCTTGTGTACTGAGTGCCTTGGTGATAAAATAATATACTTAGCAGTTTGATAAAAATAAAATTATGAGTAAAAAAATTGTACTAGGCTTTTCTGGTGGATTAGATACCAGCTTTTGTGTAAAATACTTTACTGAAGAGTTTGATTACGAAGTACACAGCATTATTGTAAATACTGGTGGTTTTAGTAATGAAGAGTTAAAACAAATTGAGGCTCATGCTTACAAATTGGGTGTTAAAACACACACTACAATTGATGCTGTGAAGAGTTATTACGATTCCATCATTAAGTATTTAGTGTATGGGAATGTGTTGAAAAATAATACCTATCCATTAAGCGTAAGTGCTGAAAGATTGGTGCAAGCTTTACATATTGCCGATCATGTAAAAGAACTTGACGCAGATGCTGTTGCACATGGAAGTACTGGTGCTGGCAACGATCAAGTTCGTTTTGATATGGTTTTTCATATTGAAATTCCTGGTGTAGAAATTATTACACCAATCAGAGATTTGAAGTTGAGCAGAGAAGCAGAGATTGAATACTTAACATCGAAAGGTGTTGAAATGAATTTTGCAAAAGCTGCATACTCTATTAATAAAGGATTATGGGGCACCAGCGTTGGTGGTAGAGAAACCTTAAATAGTAAAGGTTTATTACCAGAAAGTGCTTGGCCAACACAGGTAACTAAGCATAATGCAGAAGAAGTTGAGTTACATTTTGAAAATGGTGAACTCATTGGTGTAAATCATAAAACATTTGAACATCCAAGTGAAGCCATTCAATATTTACAAACATTGGCTGGTCCGTTTGGGATTGGTAGAGATGTGCATGTTGGCGATACCATTATTGGCATTAAAGGTCGTGTTGGTTTTGAAGCTGCTGCACCAATGGTTATTTTAAAAGCACATCATGCATTAGAAAAACATGTACTTACCAAGTGGCAATTGCAATGGAAAGATACATTGGCTCAATTTTATGGTAACTGGTTACATGAAGGGCAAATTTTAGACCCTGTAATGAGAGATATTGAAGCCTACTTAGAAAAAAGTCAGCGTACGGTTACAGGTAAAGTTTTTGTACAATTATTGCCCTACCATTTTCAAATAATTGGCATAGAAAGTAAGTATGATTTAATGAACAGTGCTTTTGGCAAATATGGAGAAATGAATACAGGTTTTACAGGTGAAGATGTTCGTGGATTCAGTAAAATATTTGGCAACCAAACATCTATTTATCATAAAGTAAATGCTGCTGCACATGAAGAAGGTTAATGTTGGTATTATTGGTGGTGCAGGTTATACAGGTGGTGAATTGATACGATTATTAATCAATCATCCAAACGCAAACATTGCTTATGTACAAAGCAAAAGCAATGCAGGCAACTTGCTATCTTCTGTTCATGGTGATTTAATTGGCGAAACCGAATTAACTTTTTCGGCAGAACACCATTTTGATATTGATGTTGTTTTTTTATGTGCAGGACATGGAGAAGGGAAGAAATTTGTTGCCGACAATGAGATTCCGTCAGGAGTAAAAATTATTGATATAGGTAACGACTTTCGTTTAAAAGCAGATGCCAATTTTAAAGAAAGAAATTTTATTTACGGCTTGCCCGAATTAAACATAACAGCTATTCAACAAGCCAATAGTATTGCCAATCCTGGTTGTTTTGCAACAGCTATTCAATTAGGTTTATTACCAATGGCAAAAGCAGGATTATTAACTGATGTTTATACAACAGGCATTACAGGTAGTACAGGTGCAGGACAAAGTTTAAGTGCCACCTCTCATTTTAGCTGGAGAGCCAATAATATTCAGGCTTACAAAACATTAACCCATCAGCATTTAGGAGAAATTGGCGAATCGTTATTGCAATTGCAAACCAATTTTTCAAACTCCCCTTCAGGAGATGGGGGCTTGAATTTTGTTCCTTGGCGTGGCGATTTTACTAGAGGCATTTTTGTAAGTTCTACACTTGCATGTAATTTATCTATTCAAGAACTAACATTGCTGTTTAATGATTTTTATAAAGACTCAGCATTTACAACAGTTAGTGAAACTGCCATTCATTTAAAGCAAGTAGTCAATACAAACAAAGCAGTTATTCAATTAGAAAAAGTAGGTAGCAAACTAGTTGTTCATTCTGCAATTGATAATTTATTAAAAGGAGCAAGTGGTCAGGCAGTTCAAAATATGAATTTGATGTTTGACTTAGATGAGAGAGAAGGATTGAAGTTAAAAGCAAGTTATTTCTGAGGCGAAAGGCGTGAGGTAGAAGGTAAAAGTTAGAAGGCAGAAGGATTAAGCAGAAAGGTAGAAGATAGGCGAACACAAATTGTAATTATTTTATTAATCTACCTTTAACCTTCTACCCTATACTTTAAACCATTAAACATGCGTGATTATAAGAAATTAGATGTTTGGAAAAAATCTCACGAAATGTACATGTTTGTAAAAAGAAATATTGCTCCCAAATTTCCAAAAGAAGAACGATATGAATTAACATCACAATTGCTTAGAGCTGCTTTATCTGTTCCATTAAATATTGTAGAAGGGTGTGGCAGATTTACAGATAAAGATTTTGCAAAATTTTTAGATACCTCATTAGGTTCCACCAACGAAACTGATTATTGCTGTTTTGCTGCTTTAGAACTCAATTACATAACTGCTAATGATTATGAAATTATAAACAAACTAATTAATGAAGTAAGAGCAATGTTAATTGCATTTTTAAAATACTTAAGACCAAATGAGTAATAGTAAACACCTTTTAACTTAAACCTTTAACCTTTTATCTTATGCCTTTATTCGACGTTTACCCACTCAACAACATCACTATCACAAGAGCCCATGGTTCTTATGTTTGGGACGATACCAATACCAGATATTTAGACATGTATGGTGGTCATGCAGTAATCAGTATTGGTCATACACACCCTTATTGGGTAGAAGCTATTAAAGAGCAAATGGATAAAATATCTTTTTATTCCAACTCAGTTATCATGCCTATTCAACAGCAATTGGCTGAAAAATTAGGTAAGGTTTCTGGCAAAGAAGATTACCAATTGTTTTTATGTAATAGTGGTGCTGAAGCCAATGAAAATGCCATTAAATTGGCCAGCTTTTACAACGGAAGAAAAAAAGTAATTGCTTTCAGTAAATCATTTCATGGACGTACCTCATTGGCAGTTGCAGCAACCGATAATAAAAATATTGTAGCTCCAGTGAATGAAACGGATAATATTATTTTTCTTCCTTTTAACGATGAAGCTGCTTTACAACAATGCTTTAATGAACAAGGCAACGAAATCTCTTCTGTAATCATCGAAGGTATTCAAGGAGTGGGAGGTATAAATCTTGCCAATAATTCTTTCTTACAACTCATTAGAAATTTGTGTGATCAATACAATGCAATTTATGTTGCTGATAGTGTGCAATGTGGTTACGGTCGTAGTGGTAAATTCTTTGCACATGATTATGCAGGCGTAAATGCCGATATTTATTCAATGGCAAAAGGTATGGGCAATGGCTTTCCAATTGGTGGTATTTTAATTGCTCCAAAATTGCATGCCAAACATGGTATGTTGGGTACAACCTTTGGTGGCAATCCTTTAGCATGTGCAGCAGCCATTGCAGTATTAGATGTTTTAGAAGACGATAATTTAATTGCACAAGCCAAGGAATTGGGTAATTATTTGATGGATGAATTGAAAAAAATTGAAAGCATTATCAACGTTCGTGGTCGTGGTTTAATGATAGGTTTTGAAATGACAGAAGCATTAAAAGATTTGAAAAAACAATTATTGTTCGACAGAAAAATATTTACAGGAGAAGCCAAACCCAATGTAATTCGTTTACTTCCATCTTTAGCAATTACTAAAGATCAAGTAGATGTATTTTTACAAAATGTACGAGAGTTAGCAGCTGTTACTAATGCATAATGTACTTTGCAATAGTTCCTCTCCCTTGGAGGGGATAGGGGTTTTTAAATGTTCAATAGCGATATAACCCTTGAAGGGTGCGACGCAACAGGTGCTCAATAGTTATTGAGGTGCCGGTAACAAAATAAAAAAATATGATTCAATACAATCGTTTTACACTTTCTAACGGACTAAAAGTTTTGGTGCATGAAGATAGCAGCACACCAATGGCTGTGGTAAATATTATGTACAATGTAGGTGCAAGAGATGAAAATCCCAACCAAACTGGATTTGCACATTTGTTTGAACATCTAATGTTTGGTGGCAGCATCAACATCCCAGATTATGATGAGCCTTTACAACGTGCAGGAGGAGAAAACAATGCTTACACCACCAACGATTTAACCAATTATTACTGCACTTTACCAGCTGAAAACATTGAAACTGCTTTTTGGTTAGAAAGTGATCGTATGTTGAGTTTAGCCTTTAGTGAGAAGAGTTTAGAAGTGCAAAGAAAAGTAGTTTGTGAAGAGTTTAAAGAACACTACATTAATAAACCTTACGGCGATGTATGGAATAAAATGCGAAACTTAGCTTACGATGTGCATCCTTACAAATGGATGACCATTGGTAAAGAGTTAAGGCATGTGGAAAACGCAACCATTGAAGATGTAAAAGCATTTTTCTTTAAGTTTTATCGCCCAAGCAATGCAATATTGGTAGTTGCAGGAAATGTACAAACAGCTGACGTAAAGCTATTGGCAGAAAAATGGTTTGGAGATATACCAAGTGGAGAAAAATACGAAAGAAACTTACCACAAGAACCCAAACAACAACAAGCTAAGTTTTTAGAAGTAAGGGCTGATGTGCCTTTAGATGCGTTGATTAAAACCTGGCATATAGATGCACGTTTAACCAAAGGTTATTATGTAGCCGATTTAATTACTGAGGTTTTAGGTGGTGGTGGTTCTTCTCGTTTGTATCAAGCATTGGTAAAAGAAAAACAGTTGTTCAGCAATTTAGATTGTTATCATTTTGGTAGTGTAGAAGCCGGATTATTGGCTATTGAAGGAAAATTGGTGAAAGGTGTAAAAATGGAAGATGCTGAAAAAGCGGTGCAGGAAGAATTAGAAAAAATAAAGACCACTTTAATTACCGATGCTGAATTACAAAAAGTAATTAATCGTACCGAAAGTGTGATTACGTTTGAAGATATGGGTGTTATGAGCAGAGCCAACAGTTTAGCCATGTATGAACTATTAGGCGATGCAGAGTTGATGAATACAGAGTTTTCTAAATATCAAGAAGTTACTACACATGATATTCAGCAGTATGCACAACAAATATTTGATGAAAAGAACAGTAGTACGATTCATTACTATAGTAAAAATTAATTTTTTAAACACAGAGTTTTTGAGAAAACGAGATACACTGAGAAAGTAAAACTCTGTGCAACTTTTAAACTCAGTTTCTCTGTGGTAAAAGAAAACTGTGGTAAAGCAAAAGAAAAAATAAAATGACAAACAGAACACAAGCCCCCAATATATTAGATGCAGTAGAATTAGACTTGCAACTAAAACCTGTACAACAATTTAAACTAGATAATCAAGTGCCTGTTTATGCCTTTGATGGTGGTGCACAAGATGTTATATTGGTTGAATTTGTTTTTTATGCAGGCAACTGGTACGAGGATAAAAATATTGTTGCAGGCACTACCAACTTCATGTTAAAAAATGGCACGAAAAACAAATCGGCTTTTGCCATTAACGATCATTTTGAATTTCATGGTGCATTCTTAAATAGAAATTGCTACAATGAAACTGCCACTGTTACGCTGCACACGTTAAATAAACATTTACCTAAATTATTACCTGTAGTTGCAGAGCTTTTTACAGATAGTATTTTCCCTGAAGAAGAACTGGCTATTTATAAAAAGAATCAAAAACAACGTTTAGAAGTAAGTTTAAAAAAATGCGACTTCGTTGCCAATCGTTTAATTGATGAATATGTGTATGGGCTACACCATCCTTATGGAAAATATACTTCTACGGTAGATTATGATGCTTTGCAAAGAGAAGAATTGGTGAAGTTTTATCAAGAGTTTTATACACATGGCAAGTGCATGATTTTTGTGGCAGGAAAATTACCAGCAGATATTCAAGAACAACTGAATAACAATTTTGGTCAATTACCTTTTAATCCTCAAAAAAACAGTGAAAGAGCTTACAATATTGCACCAGCAATCGAGAAAAAACAGCTAATCATTAATGATGAAAATGGTGTACAAGGTGCAATACGTTTGGCACGTCCTTTCCCCAATAGACACCATCCAGATTTTATGAAAGTGCAAATACTGAATAATATTTTTGGTGGTTTTTTTGGCAGCCGTTTAATGAGTAATATTAGGGAAGATAAAGGTTATACGTATGGCATACATTCTTATGTACAAAATCATATTCATGAAACTGCATGGATGATTAGTACAGAAGCTGGCCGTGCTGTTTGTGAAGCAACCATTGAAGAAACCTACAAAGAAATGGCAATTCTAAGAGATGAATTGGTAGATGAAGAAGAACTAAATTTGGTAAGAAACTTTATGATGGGTAGTTTATTGGGCGATTTAGATGGACCATTTCAAATTATTGGTCGTTGGAAAAACTATATTTTAAACAACCTTACGGAACAATATTTCTATAATTCTATCGAAATCATAAAAACAATCAGTGCCGAAGAATTGCAAGCATTGGCAAAGAAATATTTGAATCCTGAAGATTTTTATGAACTGACGGTAGTGTAAATACAACAAATTATGCAACAATATATTACAAGAATACTTATTACAGCTGCAGCAGCATTAATTGCTTCTTGGATGTTAAAAGGTGTGCAAATAGACAGTAGTTTAACTGCTATTTTAGTGGCTGTTGTATTGGGTTTACTAAACACTTTTGTTAAACCTGTTTTAATACTATTAACTATTCCAATTACTGTATTTACCCTGGGATTATTTCTGTTGGTAATTAATATAATTATTGTAAAATGGGTGGCAACCTTGGTACCAGGATTTACTGTGGCCAATTGGTGGGCTGCATTGTGGTTTAGTATAATTGTATCTATTTTTTCTACAGTTATACAAAGTTTAACCAAAACAAATAATGCTGAAAATGAGGAGTAAAGAATAAAGCGTTGAAGAGTGCCCTGCTATTCAGCAGGATTTACAACGACGCAACCACAGCCCAATAGTAATTCAAAAGCTAAGTACATAATATTTATAACAAAACACAATAATCCCCTTAAGGAGATAGATGTATGAAACAATTTATTTCTGTAAACGATGTTGCAAACATCAATGAATTGGTAGCAAAAGGATTGGCTTATAAAGCAAATCCTTTTGTTGACAAAACCTTGGGAGCTAATAAACGCATTGGTTTATTGTTTTTAAACCCAAGCTTACGTACTCGTTTAAGTACACAAGTTGCTGCCAGTAATTTAGGTATGGAAGCCATTGTGTTTAATGTAGACAAAGAAGGCTGGGCATTGGAGTTTGAAGAAGGTGCGATTATGAGTGGAACAACAGTTGAACACATAAAAGATGCTGCTCCAATTCTGGGTAACTACTTTGATGTTTTAGCAATTAGAACATTTCCTTCATTAGCTAACAAAGAAGATGATTATAGTGAAATGTATATTAAGCAATTCATCAAATATGCTGGTGTACCTGTAGTAAGTTTAGAAAGTGCAACCTTACACCCTTTACAATCACTTACAGATATAATTACAATTAGAGAAGATTTGAACCTTAAACCTCAAACCCTAAACCTTAAACCTCGTATTGTTCTCACCTGGGCTCCACATGTAAAACCTTTACCACAATGTGTTGCCAATAGTTTTGCTCAATGGATCAATGCCTGGGGAGAAGCCGATTTTGTAATTACACATCCTGAAGATTATGAATTAAGTGAAGAATTTACAAAAGGAGCAACGATTACACACAACCAAGATGAAGCATTGAAAAATGCCGATTATGTATATGTAAAAAACTGGAGTACGTTTACCGATTATGGTAAAATTTATGAGAATGATCCACGTTGGATGATGACCAATGATAAGCTGGCTTTAACCAATAATGCCAAAGTAATGCACTGCTTACCAGTAAGAAGAAATGTAGAATTGAGTGATCAAATTTTAGATGGTCCTAATAGTTTAGTGACACAACAAGCTAGTAACAGGGTTTGGGCTGCACAAGCTGTGTTGAGTGAGATATTGGCCTCCCCAAACCCCTCCAAAGGAGGGGCTTAAAAACCGTTAATTATATGAATAGCACGTCAAATAATTTCGAAGTTTCAAAGAATCCTCCTTTGGAGGGCAGGGAGGCTTTATTTGTAATAAAAATTGGTGGAAATATTATTGATGATGAAAGTAAACTTGCGTCATTTCTACAATCATTTGCAGCAATCGAGGGAAAGAAAATATTAATACATGGTGGTGGAAAATTAGCCACCAAAGTTGCAGAAGGGATGAACATTCAGCAACAAATGATTGATGGTAGAAGAATTACCGATGCCGAAACTTTGAAGGTTGTTACCATGGTGTATGCGGGTTTTATCAATAAAAATATTGTTGCACAATTGCAAGCCAATAACTGCAATGCAATTGGATTAACTGGAGCAGATGGCAATGTTATCCAAGCTCATAAACGACCATTAAAAAATGGCATTGATTATGGCTTTGTTGGAGATATTGATACTGTAAATGCAGATTTACTGAACAGTTTATTGCAACAAAAAATAGCTGTTGTTTTAGCTCCAATAACACACAATAAAGAAGGACAATTATTAAATACCAATGCCGATACCATTGCACAAGAAACAGCCAAAGCAATGAGTAGTTTATATGAAACTTCATTGATTTATTCTTTTGAAAAAGCTGGTGTATTGTTGGATGCCAATGACGACAGCACTGTAATATCAACCCTAACAAAAGCCTACTATGAAGAATTAAAAAGCCCTCCTTTGGAGGGTGGGGAGGCTCGGATTTTTGCCGGTATGATTCCAAAATTAGACAATGCTTTTGCTGCTGTAAAAAGTGGCGTAAGCAAGGTAATTATTGGCAAAGCAGAACAATTACAACAACTGATAGATGGTACAGCTGGAACAACCATCATCAACAAATAAACAATTATGATTAGCTCTATTGATACTTTATTTTCAGAATCAGTTGAACTTTTAAAACAACTGATTGCAACACCTTCTTTTTCTAAAGAAGAAAATGATACTGCCGAAATTATTTGTGCCTTTTTTGATAAACATCATATACCACATGCTCGTGTGGGCAATAATATTTATGCCAAAAACAAGCATTATGATGCTGCTAAAAAAAGCATATTATTAAACTCTCACCACGATACTGTAAAGCCCAATAAAGGCTACACATTAGACCCATTTAACCCAATTGAAAAAGAAGGTAAATTATTTGGCTTGGGGAGTAATGACGCAGGTGGATGTTTAGTTTCTCTCATTGCAACTTTTTTATTTTACTACGATAGAAATGATACTGCTTATAATGTAGTTTTTGCAGCAAGTGCCGAAGAAGAAATCAGCGGTGTAAATGGTATTGAATTGGTATTGCCTTATTTAGGTGCCATTGATTGTGGCATTGTTGGCGAACCCACCAAATTAGAAATGGCTGTTGCAGAACGTGGTTTAATGGTCATTGATTGTACTGCTGAAGGCCGTGCTGGTCATGCTGCACGTAAAGAAGGCGAAAGTGCTTTATATAAAGCTGTGGACGATATTAACTGGATTCGCAATTACAAATTCGAAAAAGTAAGTAGTCTTTTAGGAGAAAGTATGTTAACTGTTACAGTAATTGAAACAGACAACAAACAACACAATGTTGTGCCTGCACAATGCAAGTTTGTAATTGATGTTCGTGTAAATGAATTGTACACGTTCGATGAAATTTTGAACGAACTCAAAAACAATTTAAAAAGCAAATTCAAGCCACGTACTACCCGTATGAAATCTACTTCTATTTCATTAGAGCACCCATTGGTACAAGCTGGATTGGCATTGGGCAAAGGTTATTATGGAAGTCCAACCACAAGTGATAAAGCCTTGATGCCTTTCTCCACTTTAAAAATGGGACCAGGCGATAGTGCAAGAAGTCATACAGCAGATGAGTATATTTATTTAGAGGAGATAAGAAATGGTATTGATACGTATATTCAGTTATTAGGAAAAGTTGTTTTATAAATTTGGTGGAAGGTATAAGGCGTAAGGCAAAAGGTGGAAGCACCAAACCTTAAACCCTAAACCTTCAGCCTTCAACCTTTAATCATGAAACTCTGGCAAAAAGATAAAGCATCGCTTTTAGAAGTAGAAACCTTCACTGTAGGTAAAGACCGTGAAATGGATATGTACTTAGCAGCATTTGATGTATTGGGTTCATTGGCACATACAACCATGTTGGAGAGTGTTGGTTTGCTTACCAAAGAAGAGTTAGATGTATTGAAAGTAGAGCTGAAAAAAATTTATGAGCAAATACAGGAAGGTAATTTTTCACTGCAGGATAATGTAGAAGATATTCACTCACAAGTTGAATTGTTATTAACTGAAAGATTAGGAGACGTAGGAAAAAAAATCCATTCAGCCCGTAGTAGAAATGATCAGGTTTTAGTAGATGTTAAACTATTTCTAAGAAATGAAATTGAAGAAATGGTGCATGCAATTCAACCTTTCTTTCAATTATTACAACAACAAAGCGAAGCCTTTAAAAACCATTTATTACCAGGCTATACGCATTTACAAATTGCTATGCCCAGCAGTTTTGGTTTGTGGTTTGGTGCTTATGCCGAAAGTTTGGTTGATGATGTTACTACTTTACATGCAGCGTATCAGGTAGTCAATAAAAATCCTTTGGGAAGTGCTGCAGGTTATGGTTCATCTTTTCCAATCAACAGAACATTAACCACACAATTATTGGGCTTTGCCGATTTGAATTACAATGTGGTGTATGCACAAATGGGCAGAGGAAAAGCAGAACGCATTACAGCTCAGGCTTTGGCTAATGTGGCTGATACATTAAGTCGTTTGAGTATGGATATGACATTATACTTAAACCAAAATTTCGACTTTATTTCTTTTCCAACAGAGTTAACAACAGGCAGCAGTATTATGCCCCACAAAAAAAATCCTGATGTTTTTGAATTGATACGTAGCCATTGCAACAGAATTAAAGCATTGCCCAATGAAATTACCATGATGACCACCAATTTACCAAGTGGTTATCACCGTGATTTACAATTATTGAAAGAACATTTGTTTCCAGCCTTTCAAACTTTGAAAGATTGTATTAACATGGCTGCATTAATGCTCAGCAATATTTCTGTTAAAGAAAATATTGTAGCCGATGAAAAGTATAAATACATTTTTAGTGTTGAAGAAGTCAACAAATTAGTGTTGCAAGGTGTTCCATTTAGAGATGCTTATAAACAAGTTGGGCTTGCCATTGAAGCCAACGAGTTTACTTATTCAACAGAAGTAAATCACACACACGAAGGGAGTATTGGTAATTTATGTACTGAACAAATTAATAGTATAATGCAAACTGCTGTAAGCAAGTTTGAATTTGAAAAAGTGCATACTGCAATTGCTAAGCTGCTAAAATAGTTTACCACATAGGCACATAGAAGAATAGACTTTTAAATTCAACAACTCTATGTGCCTATGATACTATGTGGTAATCAAAAATTACTTTGCCATATCACCACCTTTATGCTCTGTTTCTTCTTTTAAAACAGGTTCTCTTAACTCAACTGGTTTGGTACTTTTCTTTCTCATTTGCAGGTTCAATAATTCTACCCCAAATGAAAAAGCCATTGCAAAATAAACGTAGTTTTTAAGGTGTAACATTTCTGCAGCATGATGGTCCCAACCTTCTACCAATAGTGTAAAACCAATCATTACCAAGAACGATAATGCCAACATTTTTATGGTTGGATGATTATGAATAAAGCCAGCAATTTTTGCACTGAATAAAAACATTACAATCATGGCTACCACAACTGCAGCTACCATTATTTCAATATGTTTAGCAGTACCACCAGCAGTAATAATACTATCGAAGCTAAATACCATATCAATCATCATAATTTGCACCACTGCATTGGCAAACGATAATGGTTTCGATTTGCCTGCATAACCACTTTCCTCCTCTCCTTCTAATTTATGATGAATTTCTTTTACGGTTTTATAAATTAAAAACAAACCGCCACCCAGCATTACCAAACTTGCCAAATCGAACGATTTACCAAATGCTCCAAATACTTCTTTACCTTTTTGTGCCAATAACCAAGTTAATCCAAATAGTAAAATACAACGCACAATAATGCCGGTAAACATCCAAGTTAAACGGGCTTTGGGTTGTTTTTCTTTAGGTAAGCGGTTCATGATAATGCTCACAAAAATTACATTATCAATGCCCAAAACAACTTCTAAAATTACTAATACAAAAAAACTGATAATACTTTCCGATGTAAATAAATGTTCCATTAATGCCAATTTTTGAGTGGCAAATATAGGTGAGCGAAAATGGTTAAATATTACAATTAGATGCTGATTTTTATGTACATGTAACCCCAATGGGCAAAAAATGGTGTTCAGCCCAATAAAATCAGCTACTCATCCAGTTCAAAAGCAACGTTTACCGCTTTACCCTTATCTTTAGATTTCCCCAAATGGGCATTTTGCATGAAAAGATTATTACTATTACTTACTACCTGCTTTTGTATTACAACTACATTATTTGCTCAAAATAAATCGAATAAAGGAAAGGAATTTTGGGTGGGTTATGGTCACAATCAATTAAATGGTACACAAACAATGGTTTTGTACCTAAGTGCCGAGCAGGCAGCCAATGTAACGGTTACTATTCCTAATTTAAGCTGGACAAAGACCTATTCCATTCCTGCTAATACTGCTATTTCAAGCGATATTATTCCTGTAAATGCAGTGCTTAATGCAGAAGGAACCAGCAATAATGGTATTCATATTGAAAGTAATGTACCCATTGTAGCATATGCTCACCAGTATGGAGGAAGTTCTTCAGGTGCAACTATGTTAATGCCAGTTGAAACTTATGGTTATACTTATTATTCACTAAATTATACGCAGCAAACGAACTCAACTACAGCTTATTCTTGGTTTTTTGTAGTTGCCAGTGAGGATAATACCAAATTACAAATCACTCCATCAGCAACCACTCAGGGAGGAAAACCTGCGAACCAAACATTTACAGTTAACTTAAATAAAGGTCAGATTTATAACGTATTTGGACAAACTTCAGGCTTAACTGGTAATGATATGACGGGTAGTAAAATTGTATCCGTTGCCGATTTCACAGGCGTTTGTCACCCAATTGGTGTTTTTTCTGGTGCAAGCAGAATGACTATTTGTAATTCATCGAGTGGAGAATTTATGCAACAGCAAATTTTTCCAGCCAGTGCCTGGGGTACTCGATATTTAACTTATCCAACTGTATCAACCAATAATGTAAATACACCCAATATTAATTTTTACAGAATTGCAGTAAGAGATCCATTAACCGTAGTTAAAAGAAATGGTGTTGTATTAACAGGATTGGTAAACAACTTCTATTACGATATTTATAGCAATGCTGGAGAATATATAGAAGCAGATAAACCAATATTAGTAGAGCAGCTAATACCATCTACAAGTAACCCTTGTTCAATTGGTGGTTATCCTTCTTACAACGGAGCTGGCGACCCTGAAATGTTTTACTTAAGCCCTATTGAACAATCTGTAAAAAAAGCTGTATTCTACACAACACAAAATGCTGGTATTTCATCAGCTTTTGTTTGTGCAATTATGCCTTCGGCCAGTTTGAATACCTTTAAGGTTGATGGTAGTAACACATTTGATTACGTAGGGTTTCATCCACAAAATTTTGGATACAGAGTAGTGATTAAAAAATGGACTAGCAACTACGGGCAGCACATTATAGAAAGCGACTCTACCTTTACTGCCATTGTTTATGGCTTAGGTAATGTTGAAAGTTATGGCTACAATGCAGGCACTTTAATCAATAACTTAAATGCCATTGGTGCTGTACAAAATACTTTTGGCACTAGTGCAAGTACAACTACTTGTCCAAAATCGCCTTTTCAGTTTTCGATGCAGGTTGCCTACAAGCCAACAAAAATGGTTTGGAACTTAAGTACAGTTGGTGCTAATTTAGGGCCAGTTAATGCCGATACAACTGTATTAAACCCAACTCCTAAAGATAGTAGTATAGTTAATGGCAGAAAATATTACACCTATAATTTACCTAGAGAATATACATTCAGCGATACAGGTACTTACATCATTCCAATTACATGTACTGCAATAGAAATAGACAATTGCAACAATACAGAAGATGTAACCTACACGGTTCGTGTAAATCCAGGACCCAAGGCCGATTTCACTTGGACATATTCTGGTTGTGTTTCAGATACAGCTTATTTAACAGGCACACCAATTGCCAACGGTTATACCATTAACAAATACAGGTGGTTTTTTGACGATAATACACAGGACAGTGTAATTAATGCCAAGAAAAAGTTTAATACGCAAGGGGCACATCCAACAAGGTTCAGGGTTATCAGTACAACAGGTTGTATTGGCGATAGTACTAAAATAGTTACTACTACTGCATCACCAGTTGCCACTTTTGGCATGAGCCCTCTACAATCTTGTGGAAGTGCAACCGTTACTTTTACCGATACCTCTTCTTTTGCAGGTTCTCCATTAGATGTTTTTTACTGGGATTTTGGAAACGGAAATACTGTTACCTCAAATACCAATGCAACACAAACACAAAACTATCCTAGTTGGGGAACGTATATTGTTAAACACTATGCAGGTGTTACTGGTGGCTGTAGAAGTGATACAGCTTTTAGAACATTGAAAGTCTATGCCAACCCTACGGTTAACTTCAGTTATACATTGGGTTGCCTGCAAGACAGTACTGTTCAGTTTACAGATAATACCACTGTAGCTGATGCACAAACCTTTACCTGGAGCTGGAATTTTGGCGACCCTGCAAGTGGAGCAAACAATACTTCTACTTTACAAAATCCAACACATCGTTACACTGCTTATGGCACTTATTTAGTAACACTTACTGTTACAACAGCCAATGGTTGTATCAATACCATTACTAAACCTTACACTGTAAGTGGATTTGCGTCAGCCATTCAATACGATGTGGTAAACGAAAACAGTTTATGTGCACAGTCGCTGGTTAAGCTAAACAATTTGGCAGTTATTGCACAAGATTCAATTTATAAAATTGATATCTACTGGGATTTTGCCAATAACCCAACTGTTTTCGAAACAGACAATGCCCCAACACAAGGTGAACAATACACACATCAATACCTAAACTTTACTACACCTTTAACCAAAACCTACACCATTAAATGGATTGTTTATTCTAAAGGTGGTTGTACCAGCGAAAAAATAAAAACCATTACACTAAATGCAACACCTGTAGTAACATTTACTACTTTACAAGGTAAATGTGTAAATGCAATTTTAAGCAGTGTTGCCAATGGCAATGTTACCAATGGTATTACTGGTGGTACATTTATGTATAGTGGTAATGGAACAGATGCAACAGGCAATTTCAATCCTGCAACAGCTGGTGTGGGTGTACATCCAATTCAATATGTTTATACCAGTAGTTTTGGTTGTAAAGACAGCACCACACAAAACATTCGTGTTTTCCCTAAACCTGTAAGTAAGTTTGGTTACCAACGTGATGTTTGCTTGGGCGATAGTATTCGTTTTAAAGATTCAGCAACTATCTCTTCTGGTAAAATTATTAACTGGAATTGGGATTTTGGCGATGCAACCAATGCTTTGCGTTTAGATAGCAATGCTTTCTTTAAAAGCTATGGCACAGCCAATACATTTACTGTAAAACTAGCTGTAACTAGTGATAGTTTATGTGTAAGTGATACCTTCCCATTAAATGTAACAGTTCGCCAACGACCAATTTCTACAATCACAGCATCTGCAAGATTGTGTAAAGACACTTTGGTAACTTTCACCCCAACATCAAGCTTTGGTAGTGGTACCATTCAATCCTGGTATTACAATTTTGCCAATACACAAAGCATTACCACCAACAATAGTAATCCTGTTACAACTACCTACTTAACGCCTGGTTCTTACATAGTAAAACATGCAGTAAATGCAGGTTTGGGTTGTACCAGCGATACAGCTTTATTACCCATTACAATTTATGCAAATCCAGTTGCCAATTTTACCATGAGCACTGGTTGCTTAAACGATAGTACAGCAATATTTACTGATGCTACAACAGTTAGTGATGGACAATCATTTACCTGGAGCTGGAATTTTGGCGACCCAATTAGTGGTGCAAACAATACATCTACCAATCAAAATCCAACACATAGATATACGCAATACAATAGTTATCCTGTAACATTGAAAGCAACAACTACCAATGGTTGTGCTGCCAGCATTGTAAAGAATTTTGCTGTATTTGGATTTGTGCCAACTGTTACATTCAACGTTGCCAATGATTTACAATTGTGCAGCAGTAAACCTGTTAGTATAACACATCAAACACCCATTACAATTGATTCAATTTATAAATTAGAATTGTACTGGGACTTTACAAATAACCCAACTGTGTTTACAACAGACAATACACCAACATTAAACGAAGTGTACACCAACAGTTATCCTGTTTTCTTTGCACCAACTTCTAAAACGTATTCAGTAAAAATAAAAGCGTTTAGTAAAGGTGGTTGTACCAGCGAAACAACAAAAATAATTACTGTAAATGCAATGCCTCAGTTAACTTTCAATAACATGACTGGTGTTTGCATTAACAGCGGCAACACTTCTGTAGCAACTGCTACTTTAAACAATGGGGTAAGTGGTATTGGTAAATATTATGGCAATGGAACTGATACTTTAGGCAACTTTAATCCGGTAACTGCTGGTGTTGGTTTACATACTATAAAATATGTGTTTACAGCAGCAGGTGGTTGTAAAGATTCTGCCACAGCACAAATACGTGTATTCCCTAAACCATCAGCAGGTTTTGCAATTACCAATAATATTTGTTTAAGCGATTCTGTTTACATAAAAGATACATCGAATGTAATTACAGGTTCAATTAAAGAACGTCGTTGGGATTTTGGGGATGGCACAACCGACATTAAATTTAACTCAGCTCCTTTCTATAAAAAATACAGCAGCTTTAATACTTTTACTGTTAAACTTTATACAGTTAGTGACAGTTTATGTGTAAGTGATACAGTGAGCAAACCTGTAACAGTATATCCTTTACCTGTTGTTGCATTCACACCTCCGTCTGGGGTATGTATGCCATTAGGCGAAGCCAAATTCACCAACCAAAGTACCATTAATGGAGGTACAGTGAACAGCTTAAGTTATGTATGGAATTTTGGCGATAATTCAGCCACAACTCCAGTTGTAAATCCAACACATTACTTCACCGCCTCTGGTCCTTTCAACATCAAATTAATTGCTACTTCTTTGCAAGGCTGTAAAGATTCTTTAACCACACCATTAACTGCATTTTACCGACAGCCTATTGCTAACTTTGGTATTATTGGCGATACGCTTTGTCCTTTTAAACTCATTGTATTCAGCGATAGCAGCACTGCTCCTGCAAGTACCATTAGTCAGTGGATTTGGACATTTAGCACAGGCGATAGTGCATTTACACAAAATGTAACCAAGTCTTTTGGTACTGATGGAATTTACACAGCCACCTTATTGGTTAAAAATCCAGATGGTTGTACATCTAACCCAATCAGTAAATCGGTTACTATTTATAAACAACCAGTGGTAGATGCAGGTTTAACCATTTATACACCCGAAGGTGTATCTGTACCAATGCATACAACCATTAACGATTCAGCTGCATTTAAATATAAATGGACATCGTCTATTTACTTAAATGATGATACTTTACTGAACCCAATTTGTACACCAATATTTACCACCAGTTATAAAATTACAGCTACTGGTCCTGGTAATTGTATTGCAACTGATACAGTAAAAGTAGTAGCCTTTAAACAATTAGCTATTCCTAATGCGTTTTCACCAAATGGCGATAACATTAACGATCGCTGGGTAATTGATTTCTTAAACGATTATCCTTATTGTAAAATAGACATCTTTAATAGAAACGGACAATTGGTGTATCGTTCAGTAGGTTATAATGGTCCTTGGGATGGAACTGTAAACGGAAATCCAGTACCGGTTGGAACCTATTATTACATCATTGAATTAAATAACAACGGCTATACTAAATTATCGGGTAGCGTTACCATTTTAAGATAGTCTTACAAATCGTTTACTTTAAAATGCAGCTTTATAAAGCTGCATTTTTTTTGAGTTTACTCTACAATTAGTTGTATCGAAGATTTATTCAATCTTACTTGTAACCATTTACTTACTTGTAACTGTTCTGCATCAGTAGGTTTTTTAGCAAATTTTAAAACCACCAAAAATCGATTAACAACAGTTGTATCTGAATAAGTAACCACAGGCTGAATAACTGCTGCATTTAACGAACCATATTGCACTTTCAATTCTTTATATAACTGTTCACCTAATTGTTTGCTTTGCAAAATACTATCGGCATGTATTTGCAATTGCTGTATCAGTAAATCTTTTTGTACAGCAGCATTGCTGCTTTTATTTTCCGATAGTACGTTAGCATCATCTTTTAAATAAGCAAAGCCCTGCTTTATTTCAAGTACAGTATTTGTCAATTGGTAATTGTTTAGTTTAAGTTTCAATTGTTCAATTTCTGTAGCCGTAATTTCTCTTCCACCAAACACCAAGGTTATTTTTCTTGCTTTGGTATCTATTTTTTTATGCAGTAAAAAATCATTGGGTAACAGGGTTTCTTTTTCAATAAAAAGATTAGCTGCCTGATAAAATTTACCCTGCTGAATCATATCATATCCAAAATAAATACTGGGTAATAGTGTAGCCAACACAATTACCGTTACCACATTTTTGGCTATTTTCTGAGAACGTTCGTTATGCAAATCTTTCAATGGAAATTGTAAAAATCTTACTACAAAAAAAGTAGCCAAAGCAATAAAAACTGTGTTAATGATAAACAAGTAAAATGCTCCAAAAAAGTATTGAAACTGCAGTGTTGCTATACCATAACCAGCAGTGCACAAGGGTGGCATTAATGCAGTTGCAATAGCTACACCTGTTATTACATTGCCTTTGTTTTTACTACTGGTTGCCAGCATACCAGCCAAACCACCAAATAATGCAATTAACACATCGTAAATATTGGGAGCAGTACGAGCCAAAATTTCGGAATGAGCATCGTTTATTGGAGAAATTAGAAAAAACAAAGTAGAGGTTGCCAATGCTACACCAGTTGCAATACAAAAATTGTACAATGCCTTTTTCAGCAAGGCAATATCATTAATTCCCATTCCTAAACCCAAGCCCATAATAGGACCCATTAATGGAGAAATAAGCATTGCCCCAATAATTACAGCAGTTGAGTTTACATTTAACCCAAGCGATGCAACAAAAATGGCTATCATCAATATCCACAAGTTTGTTCCCCTGAAAACAACACCTTTTTCAATTTGCTCTACTACAACTGCAGTATCTTCTTTTTCATGCAATAATTTAAACTTGCTAAAAAAATCATTCATGTGTTAAAAATTGAAATAATGTAATGTACTTTCAATAAGTAATTTAAATAAAAAAGCCGATGCAAATTGCATCGGCCTAAAACAAAAACCTGTACTAACTAAAACTCAGTTCTTAATTCTAAATATTTTAAAAACTCATTTTTCTTTTGTTCTTCTTTAAAAGCACCGCCATAAAATGCAGTAATGGTACTGCTGGTATCATCTTCTACACCACGGCTGGCAACACATAAATGTTTAGCATCAATTACTATGGCCACATCTTCTGTTCCCAAAACTTTTTGTAAGTCTTTACCAATTTGCATGGTTAAACGTTCTTGTACTTGCGGACGTTTGGCAAAATATTCAACCAATCTGTTCAACTTACTTAAGCCAATTACTTTACCATTACTAATATATGCCACATGTGCTTTACCCATAATAGGTACAAAGTGGTGCTCACAATTGCTGTAAAAAGAAATGTTCTTTTCAACCAGCATTTCGTTGTACTTGTACTTATTTTCAAATAAAGCCATTGCTGGTTTATTGGCAGGATTTAAGCCACTGAAAATTTCTTTGATGTACATTTTAGCTACACGTTTAGGTGTACCTTTTAAACTGTCATCATTTAAATCGAGGCCCATAATATCCATGATACTGCGAAAATGTTTTTCAATTTCCTGCATTTTTTCTTCTTCACTTAATACAAAAGCATCTTCCTTCATAGGTGTATCAACACTTGTACTAACATGATTGTCGCCCATTTCATCAATTAAAATATCACTCAGCTCAATTTTGTTGTCACCATTAAGCCGGATATTCAACAAAGTTTCGTTCGGTTTCATATAATTTTATTTGTAGTTCTAAATCTGCACTCAGCTTGGCTCTTAGCAAGTTGTAAATCACAATTGCAATGTTTTCGGCCGATGGATTCAGGTTAATAAATTCGGTGGTATCTAAGTTTAAATTTTTATGATCGAAGCGATCTAAGACTTCCGTCTTTATCAAATCGCTTAATAGCTTAGTATCTAACACATAACCAGTATCTTGGTTCGGTACTCCAACAACTTTCACAATTAATTCATAGTTGTGACCATGGTAATTTTTATTATTGCATTTACCAAATACAGCAACATTTTGCTCATCGTTCCACGCAGCATTATTAAGCCTATGGGCAGCATTAAAATGTTCTTTTCTATAAACTGCAACTTTATTCATCGCCTAGTAGATATAATTATTTTGTTACCAGCAGAGCACACATCAACTTTAGTAACTATTTTCATTTAAAAACATTCAGAGTAGATTATCAACTGCCTGCACTGTGACAAAAGTGTGTTGCTCAAGTACTCAGGCAAGAGAAGCCAATATTAATAACCCTTCTAAATAGTAGCTCACCTTATCTTTCCAAAAAAGTAACTACGCTTATATAAACGAAATAAAAAGATTTTGGTTCATTCTGTTTAAGAAATTATCCAAAATATTCAACATAAATTCTTGCTGTTTCGTATAATTTAATGCAATGCAATTGAACGTCGGCTGGTAAATGTGGCTGTAAACGTTGCCAAATGGCAATAGCCAAATTTTCGGTACTGCACATTTTATCTTTCATAAAATCTACATCCAGGTTCAGATTTTTGTGGTCTAATTTATCTACCACTTCTTCTTTAATTAATTTACTTAGCTTTTTTACATCGTATAAAAAACCTGTTTCAGCATCTGGTTCTCCTTTAATGGTTACAAACAAATCGTAGTTATGCCCATGCCAGTTTTCATTGGCACAAACTCCAAACATTTGCTCATTTTTTTCCTTGCTCCAATTAGGATTGTACAATTTATGAGCTGCATTAAAATGTTCTTGTCTTGTTAAATACACCATTTTCTAAAAAAGCTTAAGGGAGCAAAGGTAAGGAAGCTGATAAAAATGGAAGGTTTAGAGCTGTTTTTTATCTGAAAACGTAAAATTGCTTTACCTCAGTTGCAATAACCTTGAATCGAAAATGCATCAACTACTTAAACCCGAGTAATAGAAATTACTTAGATTTAATTATTGTCATTACGAACATTAGTTAAACGAAAAACAATGAAACAAATTAAATTAATAATACTTTTTTCAGTTTGGGGCTTGGTTGCTTGTACAAATTCGAACAATCAAAATATTGATAAGAATAAAGCAACATTCATAGACTCTGCAAGTAATAAAGTAGTGGATAACAATGAATCAATTGTTTACGATACTACAGAATTTCCTGCCAATGGTAATTTTTTAGTAAAGGCATTAACAACAGGTACTTTTCATAGCGATGAAGTTTGGGCGAATGCTGATAAAGAAAAATGGTTTGGAATTTTTCAAAACACAACAGGTTTTTACATAGCCTCCACCCAACTACAAATAAAAAGAGTGAGAGATGAAATTGTTGACGAAAGCAAAAACGCAAAAACAGGATGGGAAGTAAAAACGATAAATAAAGATACCTGTATATTCTTGGTAGAATCGTTTTCTACTTTATCAAACAGAAATATTCAAAGTGTACTGTTATCCAAAAAAGAAATTTATCCAGGAGACACCGTTAATTTTCAATATTTAGGAATTGATTACCAATTATTTGCTACAGGGGTTAAAAAGCAAAGGCAAGATGACCCAAGTACAGTTGATGTTTGGAATTATAAACTGTATTTAACTGCTACAATTAAAGGCCAACAACACAAAAGCCTTATTGCAGCACAACCAAACTTTAATGACAGTATGATAAGTGTAATTTTTGCTGGTGATATTGATGGTGATGGAATTGTGGATTTATTAATCAATAATTCTAACCATTATAATACCACAAGCCCAACCCTATATTTATCAAAACCAGCAGAAAAAAGCGAAGTATTAAAACCAATAGCAAATCATTTAAGTGTTGGTTGTTGACGTAAAAATTCTATCCGCTTTTTTAGCCAGGTGTTAAATAAAGCAAGATGCGTAATACGAACCTAAATATGCTCGAATTACGCATCTTACCTAAACCTACATTAAAAGCCAGCAACCAGAACTTGTTGCAAAGTTCTTTTTATGTTGATTTTATGCTTGAAGACATTGCTAAAAAAAGCAATACTCAACAGCCCCCACTTTTTAATATTGCATAAATCACATTACCCGAAACAGATAAATTGAAAACCTTACCATCCATAGGAATAAGTATGCGTTTCCACGTTTTTCCCTTGTCTAATGATTGATAAATGCCGTCAGGATGACCACAAAATAAATTTTCACCCACTTGAACAATGGACGATATGGATTGGCTGGGTGGAATACCTGCGTCAATAATCTGCCAAGTTTTACCACCATCATAAGAGGTTCTTACTCTTCGGGTTTCAGTTGTTGTATTGTAAGTAATAGCAGCAAACCCACCTTTAATGGGTGCCACATCAATACCCACACCACCTTCACTAATTACCACAGTCCAATGTTCACCATCGTCAGTCGATCTTATGATTCCACTTTGGCTCGTAGCCATTAGTACACCATTCAGCTCTACCAATTTCAATACCCAGCCACCTGCATGTACCTGTTTCCAGTTTTTTCCGCCATTGGCAGATTTATAAATTCCGTTTTCCGAGCCTATAAAAACAGTACCTCCAGCAGCTTCAAAAACGGTTCGTACATTACCCTTAAAACTTGTGTACACAGGCAACCAAGCATCGGTTCCACTTGCTTTTTGTACAATTTGCCCACTATAATTGTAGGCAAGTAAGCCATTTTTGCCAGTGGCAATATTGCTCATTTGGTTGGGAAACACCTCTTTTTTCCAAAAAGTAGTTGCAGCGTTTCGTTCATGGTGAAATATACTTTTTCCAGCACGTAAATAAAGGCCATTGTTATTGGCACAATCTTCAGCTGTATATACATAACGATCTACCCCATCATTTTCTCCTTGTATATTTTTAGGCAGGCTTTTACCAATGTCTTGCCATGTTTTTCCTCCATCTGTGGATTGAAAAACAATGTTTGCACCTGTAGGTTTATCACTTTTTTGTGTTCGCTGACTATCCTGTACAGGAAATGGGTTTGAAAACTTCAATGCATGTTCAATACCTAACTGGGGGTTAAAAAAAAGTAAAAAAGCAAGTTGATTGATGATGTTCATGACTTTAATTAATTTGAGTAAAACAATACAATAAAGGTATTAAGAGCCAATTGCCCTGAAGGTTTTTAATAGTAAAAACATGTAAAAGAGATGTAAAACGTTTGTAAAGCACCGTAAACTGAAGTGTAATCGATTATTTTGCACACATGAAGTCATTTATACTGTTCAGATCTTCAGTTATAATAATTGGTATTTTAATCTTTGGTATTGCATGCAGTAATAAAAAAAATGAAATTACTGAGCAGCATTTAGAAGTGGTATTACGTGATATAGGGCATCAGTTGTTGCTATCAGCCAAAGATTCTTCTTCCAGGGTACTGCCAGTTAAAAAAATAGATGCAAACACCTACCATATTTACTTTCAAAACAACTTTAGTTTTATTGCAGATACACTCATCAACATTGTTGAACAGGCATTTAAAAAAAATGCTTTGGCAAAAGAGTATATTGTTAATCTAAGGAGTTGTGAACAAAAAGAAACAGTGTTTGCATTCGAAATAAATAACCGGGTAGGCAATTTAACACCTTGCAATGGTCGTAAGTTAGATATTGGTTGTTATTATATTCAGATTAATTTTTTAAATAAAAGTTCATTTAATTTCTTTTGGTTGTTGTTGTTAATTGTTCCTTTAGGTATTGTTGGTTTTTATGTGAAATATCATTTTCGAAAAATAGAAGAACAAAATCCTATTTTAGATAATACTGATTATATACCATTGGGAAAGTTTAAATTTTATACAAATAACAGTCTTCTTAAAATTGAGCAAAGAAGTATTACGCTTTCTGAAAAAGAAACAAAAGCACTAAAAATATTTGCAGAAAATATCAATCAAGTCGTAGAAAGGGAAAAACTGATGAAGGTAATTTGGGAAGACAATGGTATTGTTGTTATCAGCAGAAATGTGGATGTACTGGTATCTAATTTACGTAAGAAATTAAGCGACGATACCACCGTTAAATTTATTAATGTACATGGCAGAGGCTATAAGTTTATGATTGAGTAAATGCTAAGCATTTTTTGTATTGTAGCTTAGCTATATACTTAATGATATTATATAGAAAAGAAAATTTTGGAAACTCAGCTCTACGAGACTTGTAGTCTCGTAGTTTCTTTCTGTTGCTTGTAGCAACAACATTTTATTTCAAACATCGTCCCTCCCAATAAGCCATGTGCCTAGCAAAAAGGGCTATACACAATAAGAACCTCCATATTTCAAATTAAATATCTTCTCTAATCCATCACACAACAGGCAGCTGGAAAAAGATACAAGGCACTTCACTTATTATGGATTTATACCGAAAGATACTAGTAGGAAAAAAGGATAAATATCATATATTTTAATTGTCATATTGCTTATTTTTATTTCGTATAAAAATTAGCATTATGAAAAAATTGCTTTGTTGTTGTATAATATTCAGTTGCTTCAACTCTTATGCTCAGGAAAAGGTTACAGACACTATTTACTATAATGATTTATGGAAAATATGTGAACAACCTTTGGCGAAATATTATAGAGTAGGTGTGCTTTTAAACAGTGATTCAGGAGCATTTTTTTCGGGTAAAGTAAAGGATTATACAATGAATGATATTCTTCTATCTGAAGGAGAATACTCCAGTACTGGTTTAAGAAACGGCAACTTCATATTTTATAATGACAATGGATTGGTAAGTTGTAAAGGAAAATACGTGAATCATAAAATTAGTGGCTTTTGGAAATGGTTTTATGAAGATGGAAAAGATAGAGCAAGCATTTATTTTCCAGGCACAAACGAACAAGATTTTCAGTTTGTAAGCTACACCGACCAAACGGGTAAACTACTTATGGATAATGGTGTAGGTAGTTTTGAATGGCCATCAGATGCTTTTGACCAATCAAAAAACACACTAACCGTAAACGGTTCTTTTGACAAAGGAAAGCGTTCTGGTGATTGGGAGTTTTATGGTGATGTAGGCTCAAAGCAGGTAAAACTCATGAAAGAAAAATATGCAAATGGTGTTTTTAAATCTGGCACATCTTATTACTCATTTGGCAACTCAAATTATTCGCTAGCCAAACAATTTTCTTTCAGCCCTAGCAGACTTTCCAGGATGGAGAACATGTTATTTGATATTCGTTTCAAAATAAATGGAGATTCGCTTGCAGGTAAAACAGTTATTAATTATTTAAAAACCAAAGAACCACCAACCGTTATTCTTAAAAACAAACAGTTCGACACGGTATTTTATGCAATGCTCAGAAATTTGCACAGTTATTATGGATGTTTTGACTTTAGAAAAAAAGCAATTGAAGCTTATGTAGAGTTTAGGGTAGGATTTCGTGGATATGCTGAATCTATTACTTTTAATGGCAACCTCGATAGCAGCGAAAAAAAAGTGGTCGAATTTGTTTTAAAAAAGTTTAAACAAATTGAAATGCCAGCAATAGGTTCTGTTGCTGTTGAAACCGATCATCGGATTTATATTTACTCATTGGATATTCGGGAGTATTTTCCCAATAACATGAAAGAGCTTTTGGGTGATGAATTATTTTTTACCAATTACGCAAAAGATGAAATGCTCAGAAGGTTAGAAGCTGCTAAAAAGCAAATTAAGAAATATGCCCGAAAGCATTTTATGCCTTATTTAAATTAGTGGATTGTTTACTTCAGGTATCGGTTACAGTTTAACCACTTACCTCATAAAAGAAACGATGTGTAGCATGAATTTTTTTCAATTACACATCCTAACTAACACATCAGCCTGCTACCCCAAAAAGGAGGTTTTTATTACCCAAACTTAACTATATACACTTAAATCTTGTAAGAGCAGGAGCAGATAAAAGAGTGTCAATAGCTGCCAATAAAATATCCTGTGTACAGCTACTGTAACAAAATTTTTGTAACAATTTAAAATGTTACAAATTTTTTGTTACACACAAGCAAATAAAAATCAATTAGTTATAGCAAAATGTAACATTCGCTGGCTGCAATGTTGCAGTGAAAGGCGATTGCAGACTGATACATACGGTACGATTTATTATTTCTGACATGATCTCCCTGTTTGCCCTGTGCCGTGCAAAAAGGAAGATGCGTAAAGGAAACCTGAACATTTCAGATTACGCATCTTCCCTAGCTACCTACTAAAGGTAGTGGCAGTTCGTTTAAACAAAACTCACCCCATTTAGAATGCGATAATTATTGATAACTAATAGTCCATGTATTATCAGGATTTAATGTTGCATTGGCAGTGTACATATTCGGTGGAAAGCTAAAAGGAGAAGCCAGGTTAACCCATTGCCCTAAAACCTGACCCGCTTGCATATTATTTGCAGCAGCAATCCAATAATTAGGAGTTGGTGTATACAACTGCGTTACATTAGCTAATGCCTGCTGAGCAAAAACGCCATAACCAGACATGCCAATACCAGTACTAAAAACCATATTGGGCACATTTGAAGCTCCATGAATCGTTAAACTACCCACCTGACCACCTGTAACAGGAGTACTTAATTGCGGATTGAAATTATCTAAACTAAAAGTTGACATATTTGGACCAGTAGGACTACAAGACATACGCTGACTTGCATAAAAATTGACACCTGGAGTTAAAGTGCCTGTATTTCCCCAAACAAAAGAATAATCAACACTCCATGTAAAACTTATTTTATACCCAAGACCAAGTTTGTACGGTGATGCAAGCCAGGCTAAAGAAAAAACATTAGATGGCTGGGAGGGCATTGTTTGATAAACATAAAAAATAAGGTTGGCAGTAGAATTGTTGATACAATTAATTCTATACAATGTTGTGCCTTCTGCCTCTGTAGCAAAGTCTAATTTTAAGTTACTCATACTATAATATTTTAAGATTCCTACTCATAAGGCTTTTCGGTTTTTGCCCTGTTTTTAACCTGTTACAGCCAGTTCGTTTTTTAAAGTGGGTTCTGCTCCACTTTTATTATTTATTTGTTTTCACATTGGATGGTCAGTCCATTGTAGACCCATGAAATAATTTTAAGTGTTGTCTTGTAATGATTTTGTTAGTTGATTCCTTATTTAAAAGAAGCGTTAGAAATTAAATTGCAGCATTGTTTACTTTTTAGTCTTGTGTAAAAGTCTTGCCGCTCTCTTTATAGCAATATCTTTTTTACAGCCATTCTATACAAGTGCAATTGAAATATGAAATTATAGACATACCATAAGCAAAAAACACGTACATCTACGCAATTTTTCTTCCTGATATTGACTATTGTATTGCTGTTAAGTGTAAGACAAAAGACATTGCATTACAGTAAAATTTTACTACCTCAAATACATGGGCATGTAAAGAAAATCAACTTTTATTTCAAGCTTCTTATCCCTGTTCTCCCCTATACGAGACTTGCAGCCATAAGTGTTCGAAGTGCAAAGGCAATTGTTCAACTGTTTAACTGCCCCGGAAAAGCTGTTTTGATGTATCCGCAGGGGCTGGTAATTACAGTTATTATAGAAGTATTGATGCCCTGTTTATCAAAACCAATGATTATTTGTGTATCTAACCAGCGATACAAATTGGGGCTATCGGGCACCTGTTGCATTGCCTGGGTGGCAGCTTGTTTAATCCAATATAAAATATCGGGTAAGGTAATGGTAAATTTACCAGCATCGGGGTGACGCTGTATTTTATAATAATGCCTTTCTACAATATGTGCCATTGCGGGTACCGTAAGTAAGTAGTTTTGTTTAAACAGTTTTTTTTTGCTACCCTCTAGAGGTAATTGCTCTAACAACTGCTGCTCCATGGTTTGTAACCAGCCATGGGTATCGCTTAGCAAAAAAAGTAAACGTATGTAAGCCGATTCGTTAAACATTGTCAACAGGATTTTAAGAAGAATGATTGGCCAATACATACAGTTTTTCGGTAGCGGCTATCAGGGCTTTGGTATATTCATAAAACAGCAATAATTGCTCACGTTCCTGCGGATGCTGGCTATTGGGTGCATTGGTTGCTGTTAATGCTATGGTTAATAATAACCATAGCTCTTGTCCTGCATCTGCAACTGTATATGTATTAAAGTATCCTGCTATAATTGCCTGAGCATGCTCATTGCCAGCCGTACCCTGCAGGTTCAGCAGATGATCTTGAATGGTGGGTGAGAGTGTTGACATGGGACTACTTTTTAATGACTTATTCGTCATACAAAATAATGACAAATAAGTCATTGTTCAAAATAATCTTTATGCTTCTCTTTGATGTATTATGGCACAAGTAAAAGATGAGGTATTACTAAGAAAGATTGCCTTTGTTTTAAAAAAATTGAGGGAAGATGCTGGCTATACCCAAGAACAAGTGTATAATGATACAGGCATACATATTGGCCGTATCGAGTCAGTAAGTTCCAATTTATCGGTAAGTACACTTTCTGCTCTATGCAAATACTTTAAAATACTCCCTTCCGAATTTCATAAGCTGGTAGAAAAAAGCAAATGATATTAACCGCTCTACGAGACTTGTAGTCTCGTAGTACTATTCTGTTGCTTCTAGCAACACCATT
>CALRLF020000043.1:0-37279 GCA_943368475.1 Allobosea thiooxidans | reverse complement strand
GAATGGTTCGTGAATTGAAAAAAGAAGGTTTCTTTTTAAAATTAAGCACTAGAGTAAGAGGTGAAGGTCTTCATGGACAAATGGGGAATCTAGTAAATGATGCTTTTGCTGAATTAAAAAAGCAAGCTGGTAAAAACAGACTAGCTTTTTTACTAATTGATGAAGCTGATGCAATTGCAACTACTCGTTCAACAATGCAAATGCATCAGGAAGAGAAAGCAGCAGTAAATACATTGATTCAAAAGATTGATGAAATTCGTGATTTAAAAGGTAGAGCCGTTATATTTATGTCTACAAATCGACTCCATTTTATTGACGAAGCAATTGTAAGGAGAGCCGCAGTAATATTAGAATTTGAACGTCCGAATGAACAAGAACGTAAAGACCTTTTTGAGAAAAGTTTGGAAGGCATTAAGTTTACAGAAAAGGAATTGCAAAAACTTGCAGACTTAACAAGCCCAGAAAACAATGATGATTTAGGTCATTCATTTTCGGATATTCGATTGAAGATATTACCAGAAGCAATTGCTATTAGCTTTCCTGACAAACCGCTCACGTTTGAAATTCTATGCGACACAATTAAAAACATAAAACCTAGTCCTCAAATTAAATGAAGTACATTTTACAAATAATAGCAGCCACTATATTCATTATAATTGGCAGAAATTTCGCAAGTGACGAATTGCGACCTGAATTTGTAGGCAACGGATTGATTTTAGTTATCACTCTAATAATCGTTGAATTGGGTTACGATATTTATCTTAACTGGAATCGACTTAAACTTGTCTTACATTGTTGCTATTTGGCTTTAAGGGGCAAAAGTATTCGCTTTTCAATGTCGTATCAGTATCGAATTAAAGTAAATGACAAATATTTACTAGTAAAAAACTCCAACTGGAATCATTATCAATTAGTTGGTGGAAAATATAAAAGACATCAACAAACACAAGCTCTTTTGCAGAGTGAGTTTGAAGCAAGAGACGACTTGAAATTACAAACAACTGGCTTAATGAAAGACGATTTTGCAATATTTATTCCAGCCAAAAAGGCAATAAAATTTATAGATTGGTTTAACAAAGGTAAAGACCGTGAAGTATCACATTGGAGAGAATTCTATGAAGAACTTGTTGACGGAAAAGCTCAGGTACTTTCTAGACAAAATTTTCCATATGTTAATTATAATTTTGTTGGAACAGTTACAACTCCTATCAAGAAAACTCCAGGCTGGGATTGTTGCGAAATTCTTCAATATGATGTGTTAGACTTAATACCAACTCCATCACAAGAAGCAGAATTGTTACAACTATTGAATGCCGGTGATACTGAATATTTAAAATGGGCTGACGAGGAATTAATTAATTGCCTAGGACATGACAATAGACAAAAGAAACCTTTATTTAAAATCGGACAACATACTAAATGGGTCTTAAATATGAAATGGAGCAAAGAATAAATTTAGCCAACCTAGCTCTTCGAGACGTATTCGTCTCGAAGTTACATTCTGTTGCTTTTAGCAACAATTCCCCCAAACTCGTCGTAGTTTATAAACCCTCACTCCAGCAATCCTTGAACGTTAGCAATAATGTAAAAGGACTCACTTAAAAACATAAATAAAATGCTTTCATTTAAGTACATTGAAGACAACTTTTCTTTAGAGCCAGATATTCGAAAATCAATGCTGCGGTTGCGATATTCAATTTTTATCGAAAAACTTAAGTGGGATGTAGGTGTTACAATCGAAAATGGAATGGAGTTCGATGAATATGATAATGACAATGCTAAATATATTGTAGCTCTTGATTCAAATAACAAAGTACATGCAACATGTAGACTAATACCTACAAATTGTAATTATATGTTAGCGGACAAGTATCGAGAAGCAATTACATTTTGTAAAGAGCCACGAACAAATACAATTTATGAAATATCGAGATTTTGTATTTCCGATGAAGTAAGAGAAATCACTAACGGAAAGGCAATGGGTATGACACTTGCTGAAGCAATGAGAATTGGATTAAAACTCCAATTGACACATTTTATTTCATTGACTACACACACTGTTATACCAGCAATACAAAGATATTCTGCTTGGGAGCCCAAATTTCTTGGGCCACTTACAAAAACAGGAAACGACTTTTCATTTGCTTTAATGTTTGACATAAATGAAAGATCACTAAATATGACAATCAGTAAGTGGTATTCTTAAAACACTAGCCCCATTTCTGCCCGAAGTATTTAAAATAAAATTTTAAAGATGGTTATTCCAATTAATGAAGAATTAAAATCTATTTGTTGTCAAATAATTGAACAAAACTTATCGCTGGAAGAGTGGGCAGGAATCGAAAGCGATGACATGTTTCAAACAAACTCTTTTGAAGGTGGGTTTGATGCGACTGAAAAAGAATTTGTATTCAGTTATTTCGGTGACAAGGAATACTGGTTTCAACTCTCACTAATACTAGTTGCCAGAATAAATAATGGCGACTTTCTAAATTTAAATGGCTTACCAGCTGAATATTAAAACTACTATGTCGTTAACAAAGCAAGCTGCAACAATAAATGCAACTCTTTAATAAAAATAGAATGATTAGTAAAAACCATCATGAGCAAATGATTAAAGAATCCATTTTGAATAATAAAGTATTTAATATTACGGTTGTCAATAATTATGAGCATATTAAATCATCATTCTATAAACACGAAGAATACCCTTTAATCGCTCAATTAGTGAAAGAAAAGAAATGGGAAGAAATAAAAGGCGTTGATATTCATGCAATAGGATTTAGAGAGTATCTTGATATCATAAAGTTTACTGATCAAAATGGAAACCTATATATTACGACAGTCTACGATAGTGATGAACTTATGGAGGATCCTCACGTTATTGAAATATTCCCCCTAAACTCACCTTAGCTTCTAAACACCATAAATAAACGTACACTCTGCGTAGTATTCACTACGCCGTTTTTTGTGGCAGTATTTGCTACAGGTATAAAATTCTTTTTCTAAATAAAATTTTTCAATCAAAGAACTTTCTAGCATCTGCTCTTTACTTGGCTTCGTGTGTTGGTTAAAGGAAGATGCGTTAGCTAAAACTATTTAGCTTCGTATTACGCATCGTCCTTGGCTTTACTCAAGGCTATAAAAGAGGCGATGCTGAGAATGAAAGTTGTATAATATTTATGTAATTCTTTGTTGATGATGATTACATAGAAAATTAGATAGCCAATTGTCACAAATTTTGAAGCTGTATTTTTTTTGCAACAAAAATGTCACAAGTTTTTTTTGTCTTTTAAAAATGTGACAGAATTGTCACATTTTAATTTTATTTTTTTTTCTTGTCACAAAATAGTTTTCAAGAAAAACATGCAGCAACTATTTACCAAGAGTCAAACAATACTGGCTAGCTATATGGGCATTAGCTGAACTTTATTGGCTTACAATGAGCATGGCAAACCTAGCCTTCCCCTCAAAAAAAATCATCGTAGCTTGTAAACACCATAAAGAAACGTACACTCGGCGTAGTATTCACTACGTCGTTTTTTGTGGTAGCATTTGCTACAGTTGTAAAATTCTTTTTTCTAAGGACAATTTTTCAATCAAAGAACTTTCTAGCATCTGCTCTTTGCATGGATTTGTGTGTTGGTAAAAGGAAGATGCGTTAGCTAAAACTATTTAGCTTCATAATACGCATCGTTCTTGGGCTTTACTCAAGGCTATAAAAGAGGCGATGCTGAGAATGAAAGTTGTATAATATTTATGTAATTCTTTGTTGATGATGATTACATAGAAAATTAGATAGCCAATTGTCACAAATTTTGAAGCTGTATTTTTTTTGCTACAAAAATGTCACAAAATTTATTTGTCTTTTTAAAATGTGACAGAATTGTCACATTTTAATTTTATTTTTTTTTCTTGTCACAAAATAGTTTTCAAGAAAAACATACAGCAACTATTTACCAAGAGTCAAACAATACTGGCCACCTATATGGGCATTAGCTGAACTTTATTGGCTTACAATAAGCATGGCAAACCTAGCCTTCCCCTCAAAAAAGTCATCATAGCTTGTAAACACCATAAATAAACGTACACTCGGCGTAGTATTCACTACGCCGTTTTTTGTGGTAGCATTTGCTACAGTTTGGGCAAACGGAATTCTATTAACCAAACTGCACAAAGCCATGTTCGGTATGGGTAATTTGAATACTTAGGTTGTAAAGTATTTACCTTTATCAAGATTTACATTTCACTTAAATATGATAATACAAAAAATTACTACGCTCATTTTTTTTTTGATACTAGCTTCCTCAGGAATATGCCAGAGTACTTCTGACAAGATCTCTTTTACAAAAAGAATGCGGGTCATTATAGACAATGATTTTAGCGGTGATCCGGATGGGTTGTTTCAATTGACACATCTGTTGCTATCACCCTCTGTGGAAACTAGAGGAATTATTGGTTCCCATATAGGCATCAAGGATTTTATCGACCCTTCGGAGACGCAATCGGATAATGCAGTGAAGAAAGCAAAGCATGTTTTAAAGCTCATGAAGCTACAAGACAGTATTCCGGTTTTAACAGGTTCTAATCTGGCTATGCCAAATGACTCTACCCCTGTTAGAACTGAGGCAGTAGATTTTATAATTAAAGAAGCTTTGCGAACAGACACGAAACTTCCCTTATACATACTTTGCGGTGGAGGACTTACAGAAGTTGCATCAGCCTTACTTACCAATCCAGCAATTGCAGGAAAATTCACTTTAATTTGGATTGGTGGACCTGAATATCCAACAATCGCATTTCCTCCACCAAAGACTTCAAAAATTGAATATAATCTGAACATTGATATCAGTGCTGCCAAAGTGATTTTCAATCAATCTACAGTTGCATTTTGGCAAGTCCCAAGAGATGCTTACCGACAAGCGATTATTCCTTTTTCACAAGTGCAAATCAATGTACCAACCAAAGGCCCAATTGGTCGATTTCTTTTTCAGGAACTAATGCAATTAATGAATAAACTGCATCGTGTTGGAGAAACTTATATTTTGGGTGATAGCCCGCTGGTTTTACTGACGGCCCTGCAAACATATTTTGAACCAGATCCTGCATCAAGCAGTTATCAAAAGTTGCAAGCACCGAGAATAAGCAGCCAAGGACAATATGAAAACAACCCAAACGGGCGTACCATTAGAGTTTATACCAAATTAGACGTGCCTTTAATGTTTAATGATTTCTTCATGAAATTGAATTTACATAGCCAATTCATTAACACAAAACAAGGTTTAAAATAGTTTTCTATTATTAGTAAAACTGCCCATAACAAACGGTTTGGAGCAAGCGTGGCTAGGCAACCTAATTTCAGCTAACTGCATGGTCTTCAGTTTTAGCCAAACGTTCAATTTTGAGCTTTAGTTCTTAACTTCAACTAAACAAAATAATCAACCGTAGTTCCGGGCGAACAGTTGTAAAATTACTCACCAGCCCAAAGCCTTGTATGTTATGCCCAATGCTAAATGCCAACAAAACAGCATTATCTTTACAATTAATAAGTGTGTAGGTTGCACTATAATCACGTCTGACAAAAAATGACAACGAAAATTACATTCATGAAAAAAGTGACATTCGTATGCTGCTTATTTATATTATTTTTTTTCAACAGTAAGTTATACGCACAAATTGTATATACTAACATACCAGACGCTACTCCAAATGCTACTTATCCTTTAGATTTGAATAATGACGCTATTGATGATTTCATAATTCAATACGCTTTGGCCTATAAGGTGGTGTGTTATCCTCAAAATAACAATGCTTATTCAGGGAATTTTGCAGGTGCTGCTCATTTACCATGGGCACTACCTTCAGCTACTAATATTTGTGACACACAAGTAACATGGTATGGTTCTAGTAACCCAGGTACAATGGCTTGGGAAACAAATACAGGTTATTGGGTAGGAGCAACAGATAAATATTTAGCACTAAAACTAATTGTAGGTACAAACACCTACTATGGCTGGGCACGTCTAAATTTTCTACCAGGATCGGGGTCTTTCACTGTTAAAGATTATGCCTATAACAGTACCCCCAATGCTTGCATTCAGGCGGGACAAACCACTTTAGGAATTAATGAAAATACTACCAAGCATATTTTTTCTATCTTTCCCAATCCTTTCATTTCCTCGACAACAATACAAACAATTGGCAATCTTAAAAATGCAACCCTAACAATTTGCAATTCATACGGGCAAACGGTAAAACAAGTAAAAAACATTTCGGGACATAAAGTTTCTTTACTCCGTGACAATCTTCCAAGCGGACTGTATTTCATCCGGCTGACAGAAGAAAATAAAATCATCGCAGTAAAGAAATTAATAATTACCGACTGACACTAGGGACAACAGCACAGGGCAAAACATTGGGTTTTGTGTAAGTGTGGCTTAACAAACAACTTTAAGTTTAAGTTCATAACTTCAACTACACAAAATAATCAACTGCGGTTCCGGGCGAACAATTGAAAAATTACTCACCAGCCCAAAGCCTTGTATATTAGCTGCAATTTTAATGACAACACTTCAACATTATCTCGTACTTCAATTAACCATGTTTAAAAGACAATTAATTGAATTTGGACTGAATCCTATTGCAGGGATTATATTTATTTTAATAGGGTTTTATGGCTTTTCGATTTATTTATTTACCAAAACAGAATACGCCAATTATCTGTATATCCTAATGGCTCTAGGGATAGTCTTACAATATTCTGAAATTAACAGAAATGATTTTTTAAAACTTATTTATCCGAAACAGCACTATCTTACAATAAGGGTTTTAGAAAATTTAATTATAGTAGTACCTTTTATATTATTCCTATGCTATAAAGTAGAATTGTATTCTGTATTGCTGTTGATTGTGGGTTCAATTTTGTTTTCTTTTTTGAATACGAACAAAAAAGTAATGGTAACAATTCCAACCCCCTTTTATCGAAAACCTTTTGAGTTTATTGTTGGATTTAGAAAATCGCTACTGGGTTTTTTATTTGCCTATTTTCTAACTGCAATGTCTTTAACATTTCACAACTTCAATTTAGGAATATTTTCACTTGTGCTTATATTCTTACTGTGCTTGTCATTTTATAGCGAACCTGAAAATGAATTTTATGTTTGGATTCATAAACTAAAGGTCAACGAATTCCTTTTTGACAAGATAATAACGGCTATTCTTTTTTCAACCATAATTTCGTTACCAATCACAATAGCATTGCTCATTTGCTATCAAACAAATATTAAAGCAGTCTTTGGCTTTCAGGCATTAGGGTATTGTTATTTGGTATCAGTTATTTTAGCAAAATACGCTGCATATCCCAAAAAAATGAACCTGCCACAAGGTATTTTATTAGCTTTGAGTATTACCATGCCACCATTGCTTTTGGCAATAGTTCCTCTTTTTTATATTCAATCCAAAAAGCAACTTAAAGAAATTTTAGAATGATAAAAATTGAAAATTTATCAAAATCATATGGCTCTAATCAAGTTTTATCAAATATCAATCTAACATTTGAGAAAGGCAAAGTATATGGTATTGTTGGCGAAAATGGTTCGGGGAAAACTACTTTATTTAAGTGTATCACAGGAATTGAGAAACATACTGGAATAATTGTATCGGACATACAACCACTTAAAGACAATATAGGGTATCTGCAAACTGAACCCTTTTATTTTTCAAAAATCACAGGTCGAGAATATATACAGTTGTTGTGCAATGCAAGAAATAAAAAAATAGAAAATCTTGATACCAAAAATATTTTTGAATTGCCACTTAATCAATATGCATCTACTTATTCAACAGGGATGAAAAAGAAATTAGCATTAACAGCAATTTTATTACAGGAAAATCAATACTATATTTTTGACGAACCTTTTAATGGAGTGGATATACAGAGCAATATTATAATCTTAGACATTTTAAGAGCGTTAAAAGAAATTGGTAAGACGCTAATAATTTCTTCGCATATATTTTCTACTTTAAACGACGTTTGCGACGAAATACTTGTATTGAAAAATGGGCAATTCAGTAAACCAGTTTACAAAGAAGATTTTGGAAAGTTAGAGCAGGAAATGAAAGAAATATTTATTGGAAAACGCATTAAAAACCTTGAGCTAAAATAAACAAACCTACAGGCAATATGGGTTTTGTGCAAGCAAGCTTAACGCTTAACTTCGGCTGTTTGCATTGCTGTACTTTGGTTTGGGCTATACGAAATTCTTTAAAGCAATGTCTTGGCAATAAAACACTCAACTAAAGAACTTTTCAGCATCTTCCTTTGCATGGCTGCTATAAAAGGAGATGATGCTGGGAATAAAAATTGCGTAGAACTACGCAATTTTTGCATGTAGAATATTTATAACTTCATCGCAGGATTATATACATATTAAATGGCTGTAAAGAAGAGATTGCTGAGAAGAGAGGTTGTCCTCATCATAACAAGTAAAAGATCAATAAAATTTGCATTTAGTAGATTTTCATCTAATAGTTGGTGTCTCACCAACCATTAAAGAATACAGTTGATGCAATAGCGTATGACCTTGAATTCTTGGCGATGTAGTTAACTCAGTTTGATTGTATTGTCAAAAATATGTTTAGTATTTTTCGGTTGGTGGGCCACCAACCGATAGAGGAATTAAACTATTCGTGCTAAAATGAGAAATTTATGGATATCGAAAAACTGAAAGACACTATTCAAGATTGTAATCTAAATTTTTTAATAGGTTCAGGTTTGTCTGTACCTTATTTTTCAACATTAGGTAACATTGAAACATTACTCACAGATTTAAGTAAGAGCAGTTTAATAAATACAAAAGAAAAGGAAATAATAAGAGCATCAATACTTGGAAAATATTTTGATACAGTAATAAAAAAGAATCCTTTAATTATCGATGATTCAAAAAAAGAAGCAACTAAAATCCAAGTTCTAAATAATTACAAGTCTTTTTTAGTAACCTTAAATACTATAGTTTTAAAAAGAAAGAGTACTTTGCTTAATAAGCAAGTCAATCTATTTACAACAAACATTGATGTCTTTTTTGAAAAGGCTTTAGAGCTAACGCAACTTGAATACAATGATGGTTTTTATGGAAGATTTAAACCAGTCTTTAGTCTCACAAATTTCAAGAAGTCAATTTTCAAAAAAAGCCTACATTACGATAATACCTCAGAAATTCCAGTTTTTAATCTACTCAAAGTTCATGGATCATTAACGTGGAAATCGGAAAATGATAAAGTAATATATTCGGACTTGTCGAATCTTGAAGAAATAAAATTGAAGTATGATGCAATTGAGGCAGATTTAATAGAATTTGATAAAAAAAATGATATAACACATTTTGAATCAGAAGTTAAATCTAAAACCTACAAAACAGGATATTCTGATTTTTTAAACGCTTACGATAAATTGGCTGTTGTCAATCCCACAAAAGAAAAATTTCATGACACTATTTTAAATCTATACTATTATGAATTATTAAGAGTTCTTTCAAATGAATTAGAAAAAGAAAATACAATTTTATTCATCATGGGATTTTCTATAGCTGATGAACACATTAAAGAAATTGTATTGAGAGCTGCTAATTCGAACCCAACATTAGTATTGAAAATATTTGCTTATGACGAAGATGCAAAAAATACGATTGAATCAAATTTAGCTAAAGGAGATACAACAATAAGGTATAATAATATTGAAATATTTATTCCTGAATCAGGAGAAAAATTTGATTTTAAGTCAATTAATGATTCAGTTTTTAAGGAAATCCTTTCTAAAATAGGCTAGCAAAATGTCAGACGAGATAATAATAAAAGATTCCATTTTTAGAATTGGTAGTGTTACATCGGTTGATGGACGAGCAGTTCGTATATCTGTAGACAAAGTAAAAAATAGTTCCCATCTGCTTTATAAAAGTGATTTAATTAAAAACGTTTCCGTTGGCAGTTACATTAAAATAATAAAGGGGTTTACCAAAATAATTGGCAAGGTTGAAGGTGAATACACTATTGAGGACAAAGGCTTTTCAAAAAAGGAGTACTCCAGCGAAAAAGAAAAAGTAAGCAGAACATTGAATATTAGCTTACTTGGATTTTTCAATAAAAGTGAATTTGAAAGGGGGATTAAGGAAATGCCTTTAATTGATAATGAATGCTATCTTTTAGACAGAGATGAATTTAATAGAGTTCATGACTTTATAAGGAAAGGAGACGAACCAATAACCATTGGAACTTTAACACTTGAAAAAGGGCAAAAAATTCAAATTGGTATTGATAGCCTCTTTGCAAGTCACATTGGAATTTTTGGCAATACTGGAAGTGGAAAATCATACACTTTGGCAAAGCTCTATTTTGAACTATTCAAAAAATACAAAAACAAGCCTAGCTTCAAAACTAACGCAAAGTTTTTCTTAATTGACTTTAATGGTGAATATGTCAACAATGATGATAATATTATTGTAAATAAAAAGTACAAAAATATTTATAAGCTATCCACAAAAGGCAATGGAGACAAATTCCCAGTTTCTACTGAGACTTTATATGATTCATCTTTTTGGGCGGTTATTCTAGAAGCAACGGAGAAAACTCAAACTCCATTTATTCGAAGAGCAATATCAAATAATTGGCTAGCAGAAAGAATTGAAAATAACGCCTCTTTGCTTGACCTTATTAAATCAAGAATTACATTAGCACTTGATAAAAACGATAAAGAACTCGGCTCGACTATTGTTATTGATTTTCTTTCTGAAATTAGTAAATGCTTACCTAATTCAAATATTTCTGAAGTCAGAGATGTTTTAAGAGAACGTTTGGAATATCATAATACGACCTACCAGTTTATGTTTATTTCTGAACGAGGGCAAAAATATTATGGGGAAGAAATGAAAGAAAAGGTTATTGATGAACTAGGTAATATAGACCTCTCAAATGCAGCATTTAATGATTTAGACAAACTCAAACTTCAAATTCTTTTTCAATATTATGATGATATTATTAAGGGGCACTCAAATAAAGAACACCTTTCGCCTTTAATTAAAAGAATGGAAAAACGTTTTGAGGATATAAGAAAAGTAATTGAAATAAATGATAACGTAACAGACAAAAAAAACTTTACAGTTGTAGCGTTAAAAGACGTTAATATTCACATGCGAAAAATTTTGCCCCTACTATTATGTAAGCAATTATATGATGAACAGAAGGCTTTAAATGATGAAATCCGTTATTTAAACATTATCATAGACGAAGCACATAATATTCTTTCAAGAGATTCAGACCGTGAAAGTGAACAATGGAAAGACTATAGATTAGAGACGTTTGAAGAAATCATAAAAGAAGGGCGAAAGTTTGGTGTTTTCTTAACACTTGCCAGTCAAAGACCTTCGGATATATCTGCAACGATTATTTCACAATTGCATAATTATTTTCTACATAGGCTAATTAATAACAACGATATTCTTGCTGTAGAAAAGACTATTTCTTACCTAGATAAATTGTCATTTGAGTATTTGCCGATTCTGCCAACTGGCACTTGTATTTTGGCAGGCTTATCTGCTCAAGTGCCTGTAGTAATTGACATAGGACAGATTGATAAGGAACTAGAACCCAATAATAAGACGAGAGGCCTAATTGAGCATTGGAAATAGGCATCCCAAACTCATCATAGCTTCTTAACACCATAAAGAAACACACACTCGGCGTAGTATTCACTACGCCGTTTTGTATGGTAGCATTTGCTACAGGTATACAATTCTTTTTCTAAATAAAATTTTTAAACCAAAGAACTTTCCTAGCATCGGCTCTTTGCATGGCTTTGTGTATTGGTTAATAAAAAAAGCCCGGTTCTGTGAACCGAGCTTTTGGAATCTTTGACCTTAGCGTAATTTTTTCTTTGGATTCGCTTTCTTCTGTGCTGAGCTTTTCTTTTGAGTAGGCTTATTCTTCCTAGGTTCAACTTTCTTTTTCGACATACATTTAAATTTAAGGTTGGTGAATTATTTACACATGACTGCAGCATTTTCTTCCCTTTCTTACATGTTATCCTTTCAGAAGCGGTAACTGTACAGCCAAGCTTTAAGTAAACAAATATATGCCTATCAATGTAAATCTAAATTTTTCTTCCAAGCAATGTCTTGGCTACAAAATAATCAACCAAAAAACTTTGCAGCATCTGCTCTTTACATGGCTTGCTTGTTCCAAGCATTTGGAATGTGTTGGTTAAAGGAAAATGTGTTGGCTAAAACATTTTTACAATGCGTTTCTTATTTGTGTATATCATCTACATTCTTAGATTCAAACTCTTTAAAAACTACTGCATTATTACTAACAATACCATTTGAGGTTGCGTACATGCCATACATACAACCAACAAACCCTCCAGCGTTTTTTGTACTTAAAAATGTAGCATCTACCTTATTGATAAGCAATTGCCAATTGTTTTTAGTTTGAGCATAATAAAAACTATAGGTATCTGCTTCAGCAGAAATTTTCAGTTGTAAAAAACTGCCTGTTTTTTTACTTAATAAATTGGAGGCTAAAAGCACAGGTTTATTGTTCTCTGCCTTATTATTATTCCCTTTATATAATTGTATAACTGCATTACCATTACTATCTAATGATTTGCAGAGGTAATAATAGTGCTGCTCATTTTGAAAAACAATAAGTCCGGCTTTTTCATTGATACTCTTGGGTGTAAATTCAAATGAGGTTGCTGCATAACCTTTATTGTGTGCTTGCCTAAACCCAATAAAAGATGGGTTAACAGGTTCACTACAAGTTGCAGGTTGCAATTGTACAGTTAGCCCTTTAGTACTTATGGAATACCATTTTTTCTTAACGGTTCTCAAAAAAACAAATCGATTATTGAGTGCAGTAGTTTTAAACTCGTCTTTAAAATAATAGTTACCGCTAAACTTAGGAAATGTGTTGTTCTGTTTAGCATGAATAGGGTAACTATACTTTACTTCATCTCCTCCTAAATTAAAAACAGGCCAACCATCTTTCCATTCTACAGGTGCCATAAATGTTTCTCTACCAGTATTATAATAATCACCTTTATACGGCCTGCATCCTAAAAAAACACCCCACCATTTCCCATCTTTTCCCTGAACAAACTGAGCATGTCCGGTTGTTGTAATTGGTGCTTTTCTTGCTGTATCTAAATGCCTTTGTGTTAGTATAGGATTTTTAGCATACGCTATAAACGGACTATCTACACTTACACCTTTAAAAACCACTTCCGAATGATTGTATCCTGTACCACCTTCAGCACAAATTAAATAATACATGCCATCTTTCTTAAAAATGTGAGGACCTTCAATCCAAACTGGCTTTTTAGCCATATCTGTACCTCCATTTACAATAATTCTATTGGTGCTAATTACTTTTAATTGAGTGGCATCGAATTCATTTATTCGAATAGTTCTATGTCCATTATGCATGGATATATTATTTGGAGGAATACTATTGTACACTACATAAGATTTACCATTGTCATCAAAAAAAAGTGAAGGGTCTATTCCGTCAACCTGTGGTAACCAAACAGGGTTACTCCATGGCCCTTTAGGATCTTTGGCAGTTACTACAAAGTTTCCACCCTTATCTACTAAAGTACAAATAACATAAAAAACGCCATTATGATAAGAGATGGATGGTGCAAACAAACCTCTTGAAACACCTGCCCCATCGAGGTTTAACTGTTCTGGCCTATCGAGCACATGACCAATTTGTTTCCAGTTCAGCAAATCTTTGCTGTGAAAAATGGGCAACCCTGGATAATATGCAAAGGAGGAATTAATGAGGTAATAATCGTTGCCAGCCTTGCAAATAGAAGGATCTGGATAAAAGCCAGCAAGAATTGGATTGACTATTTTTTGTGCTTTCAATTGAAGTGTTGCAATACACAATACAACCATGATGAGAATACAATTACGATTTTTCATTTTACTAGTTTTAGTGCATACTTCTACTGATTGCATACTCTACTCCTCTTAATTCTGCAAGCCCACGAAGCCTGCCTATTGCAGAATAGCCAGGATAAGTAGTTTTCCTTAAATCATCTAACATTTGATGACCATGATCTGGACGCATGGGAATAGAAATATTGTTTCTTTTCATAATAACTAATGCTTCTTTGATAATTTCATACATATCTGCATCACCTTCCAAATGGTCGGCTTCATAAAAATTACCATCTTCATCTTTCTTAGTGCTACGCAAATGAAGGAAGTGAACATGGTTGCCAAAACGTTTAATCATCTTTACCAAATCATTGTCAGCTCTTGCACCAAAAGAACCTGTACAAAAGCACAATCCATTGGCTGGTGATGGGGCTGCTGCCAATAATTCTTCTACATCTTTTTCAGTGCACACAATTCTGGGCAAGCCTAAAACTGAATAAGGTGGATCATCGGGGTGAATGGCCATTTTTAAACCTACTTTTTCAGCAACTGGAACAACTTGTTGTAAGAAATAAAAAAGATGCTCTTTCAGCTTCGCAGCATCAATATGTTTATAATTTTCTAATGCTGCTAAAATTTTCTCTGCTGTAAAAGCTTCTGTAGTGCCAGGCAAACCCAACATAGCATTATTAAAAATTTTATTCTTTTCTGCTTCATCCATTGATGCAAATCTTGTAGTTGCATTTTCAATTTCTAAAGAGGTATAATCTTTTATTGCATTGGGTCTTTTTAATAAAAACAAATCAAAAGCAATGAATGCTGCCCTTTCAAAATAAAGTGCTTTACTACCATCAGGCATATTGTAAGCAATATCAGTTCTCAGCCAGTCGAGAATAGGCATAAAGTTGTAGGTAACTACTTTTAAACCACATGCTGCTGCATTTTTCAAACTCTCTTTGTAATTTTCGATATGCTGTAAAAAGTCTCCTTTTTGCTGTTTAATATCTTCACTAACTGGAAGGCTTTCTATTACTGTCCATGTAAGCCCAACAGCTTCTATTTCAATTTTTCTTTTTATAATTTCACCCATCGTCCAAATATCACCTACCGGAATATGGTGTAATGCTGTTACCACTCCTGTGCAACCAGCCTGCCGAATATCCCATAAACTTACTGGATCATTTGGACCGAACCAACGCATGGTTTGTTCCATCATCATATTGAACATATTTATTTGTTATATATTAAAAGGCAATAAGAATATTGCCTTTTTGAAAATCAACGATTGCTATTAAAAACCAAGTTGAATGTTATTTGGTTCATCTTTTTAAATAAGAGCCCTGATGATGCCACCATCTTTTCAAGGCTCTTTATTTATGAGAAAACGACTACAAAAGTTACTCTATCAATAAGTACAAATTCTACATTTTCTTAGCATCCTCTAAAAACTTGGCTAAGCCAATATCGGTTAGTGGATGCTTTAACAAACCTAAAATAGCATCTAAAGGGCAAGTACATACATTTGCACCAGCTTCTGCACATTGTATAATATGATTGGGGTTACGAATAGATGCTGCTAAGATTTCTGTTTTAAATCCTTGAATTTTAAAAATGTTTGCCATTTGTTCTATTAGCTGAATGCCATTCCAACCGCTGTCATCAATTCTGCCTAAAAATGGTGAAACATAAGTAGCTCCAGCCTTTGCAGCCAATATAGCTTGCCCAGCAGAGAACACCAATGTGCAGTTTGTTTTAATACCATTATCGGTAAACCATTTTATGGCTTTGATACCATCTTTAATCATAGGAATTTTTACAACAATATTTGGATGCAGTGCTGCCAATATTTTGCCTTCTTCCACCATCGTTTCAAATTCTGTTGATAAAACTTCTGCACTAATATCTCCATCCACTATTTCGCAAATGGTTTTGTAATGTTGGTTTATGGCATCATTTCCTTTGATACCTTCTTTAGCCATTAACGATGGATTGGTAGTTACACCATCTAAAATACCTAGTTCACTAGCTTCTTTAATTTGAGCCAAATTGGCTGTGTCGATAAAAAATTTCATCTGATTATTTTATATTGATATCTAAAAAAATAATTGAATAAGCTGGTCATTTTATTTGGAAGAAATAGATCGTAAATATTTTAATTTATTTCATTTTTTATTTAAGCTTAATGTAAAATTGTGCTTTAGTGTTTTGTATTATAAAGCTTAACCTTTTGTATATTCCATTCGCCAAACCCAATGCGTACATGCCTTCCTTGATGATTTTCATCGCCATTCATTCTTCTACCTGCTATCCATTGGTTGTTAATAAATGCTCCTTCATCAACACTTAAGAGGTTGGTAACAATAGTGCTGTCGGTATTTTGAAACGTAACCACAATTCCTGTTCCTGCAACAATAAATTCATCAATAGCTGTTTGAATAACAATGCCACCTGTTTCATTCCACACAGAATCTTTGGCAGCAGGATTCCAGTTCATGGTTAATTCATGACTAACGTTTAATTTATAGTTACCAAAAATGGCTGAGTCTTTATTGTCTTTTTTATTGAACAAGAAACCATTTATTGCTAATGGTTTAGCATGCATTAAAGGTTGAATCTGCGAAATAATATTGTATGTTTTTTGTAAAGCTGTTATTTCTTTCTCCTTTCCATTTTCTATAGAAAAGGGAGAAAACCCCAATGAGCCATAATGGCCAATAATATAAAAAGCTTTAGCGGAGCAAGATTCATCGAAGTGCATTTCAGGAACAAAAAGAGTGTTATTATTTCTGGTAAATAAATCGCACCAATGCTTTGTATCAGGATTATAAAAATCTGGACTAAGCATATCTAAAGAAGGTGTTGCTGCTTTCCAAATGTCCATTAAATGTGGCAATGGGCCTGCACTTGGGTATCTTCCAGGAACCCATCCTGGTCTATTAAGTGCAGCATTTACATACATTGGTAAATTATAGATTTTTTTACCTGCATTGGTAACACTCTCTATAAAAGAAGCATAATACCATGCCTGAAAAATTTCATCAGTACCAATACCGCCACCAAATACCTCTATCCATGTACCACTTGTTTTATTACCCTGCTTTTCAAGTATTGTTTTTAATTCTGGAACTAATTGATTTCTATTAGCGTTAATATAATTCATTAATACTTTTGGAACTTCTGCATTAAATAGTTGGTTGGCTATGGCAGTATGTTCCCTTGCAGCGGTCAACATTCCTACTTCGTTTTCCACTTGCATCATAATAACTGTTTGCTGTTGAGCATCCACCAATTTAATATGCTTCATTAAAGCAGTGTAGGCCTTTATGTCTGCTTGCAATATATTATCATCAAATGCTGAAAGTATTTCAATGGACTTACCACCATCTTCACCCACTGTTCTTTGATATTTATTGGCATTCGTTTTTATCCATGAAGGTGTATAGCAACTCATACTGTTTTTCCAAGCTCCAAACCATAGAAATACAATATGCATATTGTATCTTCTTGCAGTTTCAATAGCTGTATCAACCAATGAAAAATCAAATTTACCTTCTGCGGGTTCTAAAAGCTCCCAGTAAACTGGGGTTAGTACAGTGTTTAAGTGCATTTGCTTTAAGACAGGCCATTTCTTTCGCAGGTAATTTGCATTGGATGCTGTAGAATTACCTAGTTCTCCTCCTAATGCAATAAATGGTTTGCCCTTTACCATTAAAACAGATTTTCCATTGCTTTTATCAATAAAAGGGGGCTGTATTTTTTTTGCAGACTGCCCTATTGCTACTGCTGTAAAGCATATTACTGCAATAGCAAGAATAATACACTTTCTTACAAATAGGGTTAAGTAACTGGGTAGTTGATAAATCATGTTAATCCTTTTGTTGAATCAAAAAAATAGTAGGAGAAAAGCCTCCTACTATTTTTTAGTTCTTCATTAAAATTTTACTGTCCTTTTAGGGCCTGCAAAACAGCAGCATATGCTTGCTTTTTTGAATAGTCGGCATTATACATTAATGGAAAATCTTTACCATTATTATATAACCAACTTGTATTATCTGTTAAGCCCCAAATGGTAATACCATATTGCTGTGCTTTTGGAACATTTTTGAAATATGATTTTAGAACATAGCTGTACATCATTGCCTGATAGTTTTGCTCCATAGGTGTAAGTATATAACCAGATACTACTGATGGATTAATTCTTACATCCAGCTCAGATACGTGAACCTTTAAGCCAGTAGCAGCCAGCTTTATGAACATTTGATCGATACCATTTAAACTGGTGTTCCTGTTAATATGCATTTGAGTGCCAATACCATCAATTTTAGCACCTCTACCCTTTAACTCTGTTACCATTGCAATTAAGGAATCCAGTTTTACAGATCTTGATTCTAAGTTATAATCGTTGATGAATAATAAGGCTGATGGGTCTGCAGCTTTAGCATAGTTGAACGCTTTCAATGCGTAATCTCTACCTAAATAGTGAGACCATACCAACACATCTGACGCTGCTGTAGTGTTTGCATTGTTTCTCAGGTTTCCATTGTCATCTACCAATTCATTTACCACATCCCAAGCTTTTACTTTTGTTTTGTAACGGTTAACCATGGTAGTGACATAAGTGCCTAAAGCTGTATCTAATTTAGCTGCTATTGCTGAGCCAGCAGGCACAGGAACTACTTCTTTTACACTTACATCGTCAATATAATATGTGTTTGCTACTTGACCCATATCAAACAAAAACGTCATAGACGTTAAGCTTGCAGTTATCGTCCAGCTTACTTGTTGATAAGTAGTACCAATGGTTTGGTCACCTTGATATTGTGCACTAGTTGGCCCTGTAGATAAACGAATAGAACCACCAGCAGAAGCTGCTTTTACCCAATATGAAATTACATATTGCTTACTTGGTGTTGTGGCAAATGCAGCACTGGATACCTGCACTCTCCATTGGTTGCCAGTGTTAGCAGTAGGGTTTACAACTTTCATACAACCTGTACCTGTTTTAGCATCACCAGTTGCAGTGCTTGCAGTGATAGTAGCCCCATTCGTGTTGAAAACAGACCAGCCTGTTAATCCTGATTCAAAACCAGGATTGGTAGCCAACTCAGTTGCAGCAGGCACTACAAGGCCAGAATAACTTTTAAGCCAAGTAGTATTTTGTTGCGAATGCCAGCCTAATGTATGTCCAAAAATATCCATTGAACCCACTGAAGCTACCAATGCATCTGTATTGGTAAAATCCATAGTACCATTATCTTTTACAATGGCATTATGTTTCATCAAATTACCAAAGGTTACTTGATTAAAATCTCTTTTTACCACGCTTGAATACTGTGTATTGGTAACCATTGCAGGATAGTCTATAGCTACACCAATAAAGCCCCCATTACCTGCATCTTTTAATGCTGAACTTGTATCAGTATAACCGCCTGTATCTAAAATACCAACGTCTTGCATTTTTGTACATGCACTAAACGCCATAGCTATTAAAGCTGCTGGCAATATTGATTTGAGGATTGTTTTTTTCATTGTAATTATTTTAAAGTTTACAACTTAATGTTATTAATACCCTGGATTTTGATATGAAGAAGGGTTAGCAATTACGCTTGCATCCAATTGGCTTTGAGGTATAGGCCTAAGCATATGATACGCCTGTAATTTTGGTGCTGCAACTAAATTGCGTGCCCTATTCTTTACATATTCAACCAACAAACCTCTACAAGCTAAATCGGTCCAACGAACGCTTTCTCCACACAATTCACGTGACCTTTCAGTCATTACAAAATCAACAGTCATATCCGCTGTAGTTAAATTAACATAAACAGGAATAGAAGCGGTGCCAGTATTTTTAGCCCTCATTATAGCCTGTCTTCCTGCTAATTCTGAAGCACTTAAGCCTGGGCGGTAAGCAGCTCTTTGACGTAATGTAAGGATTAAAGGCAATGCATCGCCTGGTCTTCCATCCAATATAGCAGCTTCAGCAGCTTCTAAATAAACTTCAGATAATTTAGAAACTACGAATGGTCTTCCAGATGCATCATTAACAGCGGCTCTTTTATTATCGTCATATTTTTTAAGGGCAGGATATAGTTGAAATGCTGGTCTTGATACTAAGTAAAACTGTGTAGGGTCTAGAATAATATATTTTTTAGTACCTAATGCTCTAAGTGAATCGCCGTAAGCTTTACTAGGTGCCAAGAAATATGCTGTGTCTCCTACTCTAACTCCTGAAGCTGCTGCATTATTATTTGTTGCCAACCATACAGTTCTAAATGAATTATCGTATCGGCTATCGTTTCTTTTATCAGCAAATGCAGAATCAATTAACCATGGATTTGGTGCTAACTGACGTAATGGTCTCATGTATTGCAATACTCTATCGCAAGGAAAAGCACCATTTATGGATACATTATTTTGATAGTTGCTATTAAACCAGTTGCAAGACATATTTGCTTTACCAGAAAATTCATTTGACACATCGTTTGTTTCATTGTCAAAAGGGCTTCCTTGTATTCTTTCTACAGAATACAGAATTTCAGAGTTATAATCATTTCCCTCTTTATGAATATCCCCATAGTCAGTTAAAAGAGAAGTTCCTAACAATCCTTGATTATCTATTACATACTTAGCAGCATCCCATGCACTTTTAAAATCGGTAGATTGCTTTGCTGTGGCGTTATAACCTCTAAATAAATAAGCTTTAGCTAGCATATGGTATGCTGCAGCTTTGTAAATATAAAAGCCTCCATTTGCAGGTCTTGTTGTAGGTAGGTTTTGACTTGCGTATGTAAAGTCATTAATAATTAACTGGTAATTCTTTTTCAATAAATCGGGTACCAACCTATTAAAGCCTTGAAAAGGTTGTTGATTAAAAGCAGAATCACCACTACCTAAATCTAGAGGAACAGCACCAAACTGTTGTACCAGACCAAAATAATACAAGCCCCTAAAAAAATGTGCTTCGGCAAGAATTTTAGCTTTTAAAGCTGCATCCATAGATACGCTTGGAGCAAATTGTATTATTCCATTCGCAAGATTAATATTGTTGAAACTTCTGTTCCAGGGCGTTAAAATGTCGCCATTGGTAGAGTTTAAATTGTACGCTCCACAATCCAAACCACTACTAGCACCTTGGTCACCTAAAGACCATTCATCTGTTCCTGAATTCAACGTGTTAAGCCCACCGTTTGGGCCATATATATAACGCATACCTGAGTACAAAGCAACAGTGCCGCTTTGTAAGCCATTAGCTGTTTTAAGGTATTCAATTGTAAAAGTTGTCTTAGGTTCTTCAATCAACTTTTTTGAGCAACTGCTAGTTAAAAGCAGCAGACAACTAATAATAGCTGCTGATATTTTCGAAAATGTCTTTTCCATATCAAATAATTTTTTTATTTAGAAAGTAATATTAAAACCTATGTTCACTGCAACTGTAGGAGGGGTATTCAAACCAATTGTTAACGCTCTACCAGATATGTTGCCAGGGTTTTGTACACCTTGGTTGCCTGTGCCAGTTGCTTCTGGGTCTACTCCACCTACTTTACGCATATATGGTGAATACAAAACAAATGGATTTTGTACTGCTATATATGCCCTAAAAGATTGAACTTTTAGTTTGTTAATGAGGCTTGATGAAAGCGTATAACCAAAGTTAATACTACGTACTTTTATAAAACTTGCATCATAATATCCCAAGGTTGTCCAATCAGTAGTGATAGGTCTTGAACGGGAAGTAAAATTGGCAACTGGAAAATCATTACTAGGGTTAGTTGGCGACCAATAATCTGTTTTAATAGCATTTCTTACACCATCCGTTAAATTAGTATAACCTGCAAATGGCTGGTGTACCTGACTTACCAATAAACCACCAAAACGAGCATATAGTACAAACGAAAAGTCAAAGTTTTTGTAAGTGAAACGGTTGGTTAAACCTCCTTGAATTTTTGCCTGACCACTACCCAGTATTTTTCTATCATTATTAGGATCAATTTTTCCATCTCCATTCACATCTTCCAATTTTATATCACCAGGTTGATTGCCAAATTTTGCAGCTTCAGCAGCTTCGCTTATTTGCCATACACCCAATTTGTTATAATCATAAATAGCACTTAATGGTTGATCAATAAATAGCTGGCTAGCAATATTATTTTTAAACCCATCATTTAGTTTCAACAATTTGTTTCGATTGCCAAAAAGGTTTAAATCAGTTGACCATGAAAAATCTTTCTTTTTAATATTAATTGTACTAATTGTAAACTCTAACCCCTTATTTTCCATTTCACCAATATTGGTGGTATAACTACCAGCAACACCAGAAGTAACGGGTAATGCAATACCATATAAGATTTTATTGGTAGTAGATTTGTACCACTCAATTGCACCTGTTATACGACCTTTTAAGAAACTAAAGTCTAAACCTACGTTAATAGTTTTAGTATATTCCCAATCTAAATTTGGATTAGGCAAGGTTACTAAGTTATAACCAGTAACAATAGTAGAGGGTCCATAATTGTAACGAATAGTTCCACCGGGAGCAGCAGGATTTGAATAACCATTGTAATTATATGGTGATACAAGACCTAAAGAAGTATATGGATTAATAGATTGATTAGATGTTTGTCCTACACCAGCCCTAAGTTTTAAGTTATCTAGGAAGGTTATTTTTTTCATAAAATCCTCACTTGATATATTCCATCCAAAAGAAAGTGCTGGATAACTTTTATACTTATTACCCGGTGCTAGTCGTGATGAACCATCTAACCTATATGTTAGTGTTGCCATGTACTTATCATTGAATGAATAGTTAAGCCTTGCCATGTAAGACTCCAATGCATAGGATACTTCTGAACCACCTATTGTAGGTTTACTAGTGTTAGAAGCATTAGCCTGTCCAAGATTATAGAACTGTATAAAGTCTTCATCTATGGAATCTTTACTTACAGAAGTATTATGGCTATGATCTTCTTGATAACTGTACAATCCTGTAAAAGTAAATTTGTGCTTACCAATTGTTTTATCATAGGTAAGTATGTTCTCTAAAGTGTATCCATAACCTTCAGAATTATTTACACTAGCAGTATTTCCTCTTTTAGCCCTAAAGTAACTTGGAGATAATGGTTTATCTGATTTCTGGAATTGATTATTCTCTTGTAACCTATAATCAAGACCAACATTTAAACGGTATTTCAAACCCGGTATAATCTGGTACTCGGCATACAAGGTATTGAATGTACGCAATCTACGTACTTTATCTACCCAACTGCCATTGTTGTTCTTTAACAATGAGGGATTGTATTGATTAACTCTATCCGTTGTATTACCAGCCACTAAAGTATCATTGTTAGATGGCATCAAAGGGCTAAGTGTTATAATTGGAAACATTGGATTGTTAAATTGTGATCCATTAGTAATACTTAATGAATTCATTGTATTCAATCCTATTTTCAACCTCTTTCCAATCTTTGTGTCGATTGTACCACGGATGGAATAACGAGCAAAGTCCTGTCCAGGCAATACTGTTGATTCTTTAAAATAACCACCTCCTAGTGAATAAGTACTACCACCGGCACCCCCAGAAACCGCTAAGTTATGATTGGTAACGTAGCCGTTTTGATACATCAAATCTTGCCAGTCGGTTGATTGCCCATTTGCTCTTGCTGCCAATTCTTCTGACATGTAAGGAGCGGAAGCATTGTTGGCTAAATCTCTCATTGCCACATATTCATTTGCATCGAATACTTTGTACCGATTACGAACAGACGATATACCATAATAGCCGTTATAAGATAGTTTTGCTTCACCTGATTTACCTTTCTTAGTGGTAATTAAGATAACACCATTGGAACCACGAGAGCCATAGATTGCAGTTGCTGAAGCATCTTTCAAAACATCCACAGATGCTACTTCATCAGGATTTATATCATTTAGATTTCCACCCTCAAAAGGTATACCATCTAATATAATCAAAGGATCGTTTGAGCCATTGATAGTTCTTTCTCCTCTTATTCTAATAACCGCACCTGCACCTGGTCTTCTCCCTACTTGCTGTACTTCTAGACCAGCAGCCCTTCCTTGTAATGCTTGTTGTAAATTAGCTACTGGTACTTCACGTAATGCCTTCTCACCAACCGAAACCACTGAACCTGTAACATCTTTTTTTCGTTGAGTACCATAACCTACTACAACAACACCTTCCAAATCATTTTTGGAAGCAACAAGGGTTACATTTAAAACAGTCTTATTGTTTACATTAACTTCTTGTGTAGTATAATTTAGGCTTGAAAATACAAGTGTTCCGTTTCCAGATACTGAAATAGCAAACATTCCATTTGCATCAGTAAGAACCCCTTTAGTAGTACCTTTTTCAACAATAGATACATCGGCAATTGCTTGATTGTTTTCTCCCTTTACTTGACCAGTTACTTTTATTTTGTCTTGTGCAAAAAGAGAAAATGGAGCAATAAGTATAAAAAGCATTAATGCAGACAAGAATTGTCTGGCACCTTTATGCTTTGCGGTAAGCGAATTTTTTTTCGCTTTTTTGTTTTGTAACGAATAAATTTTCATAAAGCTATTTTTGAGTAAAATGTTCTTGTTTATCTGATATTAAAGGTTTAAAAACTTGGTTATGTGGAGTTACAAACCAAAATATAAAGAAATAAATGAGTAAAAACAATACTACAAGATGCTGTAGTATTTGAAGCAAGTTCTTGATTTGTAAGCTTTTGAGGCAGCATGGCACAACCGTTTTATGCGTTTTGGTAAGTATCAAAAATTCATTTGGCAGTTCGAATATAGGAAAGTTTTTAAAAAATGCAACCGATTGCAATTTTTTTTTTGAAAAAAACTGATTTCCTTTGAAAAAAGCAGAAATCATGGCTGAAAAAAAAGAAATTACCATTTACGATATAGCCGAACATTTAACAATTTCTGCAACCACCGTTAGCAGAGGACTAAAAGATCATCCTAACATCAATAAAAACACAAAAAAGAAGATACAGGAAGCTGCTAAAACATTGGGCTACAGGTCAAATATGTTTGCCAGTAGCTTAAGAAGTAAAAAAACAAATACGTTGGGTGTAATTGTTCCTAGATTAAATAGTTACTTCATGGCAACCGTATTATCAGGAATGGAAGATTCAGCCAGTAAGGCTGGGTATAACTTAATTATTAGTCAATCTTTAGAAAGTACTGAAAAAGAAAGAGCCAATGCAGTTACTATGTTTAATAAACGTGTAGATGGTTTATTAGTATCTCTATCGTTTGACACAGATGGAATTAATCATTTTGAACAGTTTATCGACAAGGGAATTCCAGTTGTATTTTTTGACAGATCCTTACAAAATAATGATAGTATTAGTGTAGTAATTAATAATTATCAAGCAGCCTATAATATTACAGAACACTTGATACAGCAAGGTTGCAAAAGAATTATTCATTTAAGTGGTAACGTTTTAAGAAATGTTTATGCCGAACGTTTTAAAGGTTATAAACAAGCCCTGCTTGATTACAATATTAAGTTTGATGATAGGTTAATTTACACGAGTAGTTTAACAGAAGAAGCTGGTACAAAAGCTGCGGAATTCATTTTAAAAATGAAAGATAAACCCGATGGCATTTTTTCAGCGAATGATACTTGTGCAGTTCATTGTATGATTCGATTAATTGAGGCCGGAATTTCAATACCCTCTCAAATTGCTGTAGCTGGTTTTAATAATGATCCTATTAGCAAAGTAATTCAGCCAAACCTTACTACAGTTAATTATCCTGGTTATGCAATTGGCGAATCTGCAGTGACTAATTTAATTAATCACTTAAACGGCATTAGTGATATAAAACAAACAAATAGCATCGTTTTAAGGTCGGAACTAATAATTAGAGATTCTTCTTTAAAAAAGAAAAGTTTGTAATTAAATTTTTTTTGCGAATTTTACGCAACCGATTGCAAAAAGATGAAACAAAAAAAAGAAGTTACCATTTATGATATTGCCTTAAAGCTGGATATTTCTTCAGCTACTGTAAGCCGTGGTTTACAAGACCATCCTGCAATTAATAAAAATACCCGAAAGAAAATTCAAGACATTGCAAAAGAATTAGGATATAGGCATAACAATTTTGCCAGCAACCTACGCAAGCAAAAAACCAATACTATAGGGGTTATGGTGCATGAGTTGAATAGTACTTTTATGACATCAGTTTTAGCAGGTATTGAAAAGGTAACTACAGAAGCGGGCTACGACATTATTATAGCACACTCTTCTGAAAGTTTCGAAAAAGAGAGTGCCAATGCAACCAACTTATTTCATAAACGTGTTGATGGAATAATAGCTTCCCTATCTTTTGACACCAAAAATTTGGATCACTTTAAACAGTTTGAAGACAGAGGCATCCCTTTGATTTTCTTTGACCGAGTTGAAGAAAAACTCGATTACACAAAAGTTATTATTGATAATTATAAGTGTGGGTATCAAGCTACACAACATTTAATTGAACAGGGTTGTAAAAAAATTGTGTTAGTAACAGCTAACCAAAAACGTAATGTTTATGCACAACGTTACAAAGGATATGCAGATGCTTTATTTGATAATAATATCCCCTTAAACAAAAATCTCGTTTTAATAAAAGACCTTAGTGAGCAATGTGGTGTAGATGCAGCTAAGGAAATTTTAAAAATGAAACCTCTACCCGATGGTGCTTTTATTACCAATGATTTCTCAGCTGCTGTTTGTATGCAAACACTTAAAGAGTATGGTGTAAGAATTCCTGAAGATATTGCCATTGTTGGCTTTAACAACGATTCGGTAAGTAAAATTGTTGAGCCACAACTCACCACAATTCAATATCCTGGTGCCGATGTTGGCGAAATTGCTGCAAGAAATTTAGTAAATCATTTAAAAGGTATTTCTGATATTCAGCATACACAAACAATTGTAGTTCGTTCAGAATTGATTATTAGAAATTCATCTTTAAAAAAGTCATAAAGCATGAAGAAATCTTTTTTCATATTAATGATCATTTGTGTTATACAAAATGCATTTGCAGAGAATGGCTATGATTTATGGTTACGGTACAACAAAATAAATAATCCTGCTTTATTAAAAGAATATTCAAAACAAATTAGTTCAATTTACATTCAAAACAATTCAGCTACAAGTAATATTATTCAACAAGAGCTAGTCAGAAGTTTAACGACTATGTTGAACACAAAAATTGAGTTTACAAAAGATAGACGTAATGCCGATGTTACAATTATTATAAACCAACAATCTCCCAAACTCAATACTATCGATGGTTATAGCATTATAACTGAAAAGAATGATACACGAAAACAAATACGCATTCAATCAAAATCAACTATTGGCTTACTCTATGGAACATTTCATTTGATAAGATTACTACAAACAGAACAAGATATTCAAACTCTGAATATTGTAAGTAATCCAACAAATAATTTACGCATTCTAAATCACTGGGATAACTTAAATAGACATGTTGAAAGAGGCTATGCAGGCATCTCTATTTTTAATTGGCATACTTTACCTGGCTTAATAGATCAACGTTATATTGATTATGCTAGAGCCAATGCATCTATAGGCATAAATGGCACAGTATTAACCAATGTAAATGCCAATGCAATTGTACTTACCAAAGATTATTTACAGAAAGTAAAGGCATTGGCAGATGTATTTAGACCTTATGGTATTAAAGTGTATTTAACTGCTCGTTTCTCTGCACCCATTGAAATTGGTGGCTTGAAAACAGCCGATCCTTTAGATGAAGAAGTACAACAATGGTGGAACAATAAAAGTAAAGAAATTTACAATTTAATACCCGACTTCGGTGGTTTTCTTGTAAAGGCAAATAGTGAAGGACAGCCTGGTCCGCAAAACTATGGAAGAACCCATGTAGATGGAGCAAATATGTTAGCCAATGCTGTGGCACCCTTTAATGGAATAGTTATGTGGCGTGCATTTGTTTACAGCCACGAAACACCAGAAGACAGATTTAAACAAGCATATAATGAGTTTAAACCATTAGATGGCAAGTTTAATAAGAATGTCTTGGTGCAAGTAAAAAATGGTCCAATTGATTTTCAACCAAGAGAACCTTTTCATCCATTATTTGGTGCAATGCCTAAAACTCCTTTAATGATGGAGTTTCAAATAACACAAGAATACTTAGGTCAAGCTACGCATTTAGTATATGAAGCACCCATGTTTAAAGAAATATTAAATGCAGATACTTATACCAATGGAAAAGGCACAACAGTTCAAAAAATAATTAACGGCTCAATCAATCAGCATTCCCTAAATGGAATGGCTGGGGTTGCAAATATTGGAAATGATATGAATTGGTGTGGACATCCATTTGCACAAGCAAATTGGTATGCCTTTGGAAGAATTGCATGGAATAGCAATTTAACATCTGAAGAAATTGCAAAGGAGTGGACTGCTCAAACCTTTACCAATCAACCCAAAGCAAAGAAAACGATTGAAAATATAATGCTCAACTCTTACGAAACAATGGTTCAATCTATGACGCCATTAGGCTTGCATCATATAATGGGTAATGGTCATCATTATGGTCCATTACCTTGGGGTAATTCGCTTTCAAGAGCAGATTGGAATCCTGTTTATTATCATAAAGCAAATGAATATGGAATTGGCTTCGATAGAACAATAAAAGGCAGTAATGCATTGGCTCAATATGCAAAAGAGATAGAAGACTTGTGGAAAGACAGTAATACCTGTGATGAAAAATACCTACTCTGGTTTCATCATGTTAGTTGGAATCATACAATGAAATCTGGACGAAACCTTTGGGAAGAATTATGCTACGAATATAACAAGGGGGTTGCATCAGTACAAAAAATGCAACAACAATGGAATACTGTAAAAGCAGAAATTGATGAAGAGCGTTTTACACATGTTCAACAATTATTACAAATACAGTATGAGGAGGCAGTTTGGTGGAAAGATGCATGTTTACTATACTTTCAAACATTTTCTAAAATGCCTATTCCACCTCAATACGAACAACCGAAACATTCATTAGACTATTATAAAAGTCTCAACTTCCCATACGCCCCTGGTAACGGATAATTTTTTGAGCTGATTAAAATTGCAAAAACGAATTACATGAAAACTTCAACAAAAAAAATTGCTATTGTAACTGGCGGTGCGTCAGGAATAGGTTTAGCAATTGCAACCACCTTTACAAGAGCAGCTATACAAACCATTATTATTGGAAGAGATGAAAAAAAATTAGCAATCGCAAAAAAGAAATTAGGTAATAACTGTACTACAATTTCTTTTGATTTAAACAACTTAACCGAGATCCCTAACCTAGTAAAAAAAATCTATAAAGAATTTGGCAATGTTGATATTTTAGTAAACAACGCAGGCATTAATGGCAAGAAAAATTTAGTAGAAGTTACTGATGAAGACTTTCAACAAATTATGCATACCAATGTAAATGCCATGTTTGCATTATCAAGAGAAATCATCAGCAGAATGTTGAAGAAGAAGAAAGGAAGTATTGTAAATATCAGCTCAATGGCTTCACAATATGGCATTCCTAAAGTAATTGCTTACACAGCATCAAAGAGTGCTATTGAAGGCATGACAAGAGCAATGGCTGTTGAGCTTTCACCTTCTGGCATTAGAGTAAACTGTATTGCACCTGGTTTTATTGCGACCGATATGAGTGCGAAAGCTTTAAATAATGATGTAGAAAGAAAAGCAAAGGTATTAGGCAGAACACCAATGGGCTTTATGGGCAATCCATCGGATATTGGAGATGCAGCTTTATTCTTAGCAACCGATGCATCAAAATATATAACAGGTGTTGTATTACCTGTTGATGGAGGTAATTCAATTGGCTTTTAATTGAACAAATACCATTCAATAAATTATGTATAATATAAAACATATCATATTTATATTTTTTACTTGTACTATTTGTGCAACCATCAATGCACAAGTAAAACTTCCACAGTTAGTGAGAGACAGTATGGTTTTGCAACGTGATGCAAATGTAAATATTTGGGGTTGGGCAAAAGCAAATGAAAAAATTACTGTTCATTTCAATCAAAAAAAATATAAGACTACAGCAAATGAGCTTGGCAACTGGCAGGTAAATTTTCCTCCAACAAAAGCTGGTGGCCCTTACACTATTGAAATTGTAGCCAGCAATAAAATTACTATTAAAGATGTTTTATTTGGAGATGTTTGGTTTTGCAGTGGGCAAAGCAATATGGTGCATCAAATGAATATACACGATGTTACTTATGCAAAAGAAATTGCCACTGCAAACAATCCATTAATAAGACAGTTTTGGATTCCTACTTTAACCAATTTACAATCTCCACAAAATAATTTCCCAACTGGTTATTGGAAAGTTGCTGTAGGTGAGGATATTAAACCTTTTTCAGCAGTGGCTTATTTTTTTGCTAAGCAATTATTTGAAAAATACCATATTCCCATTGGCATCATTAATGCCAGCGTTGGTGGAACGCCAATTGAAGCATGGACTGGCGAAAGTGGCCTGAAAGATTTTTCTACACTTACATCTATCATCCAAAAAAACAAAGACAGTTCTTACATAAACAAACTAAATAAACCAACAATTGATAGAGCTCCCAAGCAACCAACTGATGCTGGCTTAAGTGGAACTATCAAATGGTACGATATTTCTTATCAGCCTAAGGGTTGGCGTTCTATTAATATTCCTGGCTATTGGGAAGATCAGGGTATAAAAGACTTGAATGGCGTAGTGTGGTATAGGAAAATAATTGATGTTCCTTCATCTATGATTGGTAAGCAGGCAAAAGTTTTTATGGGAAGAATTGTTGATGCAGATGAATTGTATGTTAATGGAAAATTGGTAGGCAATACTACTTATCAATATCCGCAACGCAGATACACTATTCCTACTGGGCTTTTGCATGAAGGTAAAAATATTTTTACCATAAGGGTAACAAATACCGCTGGCAAAGGGGGGTTTGTTTACGATAAACCATATTGTCTTTTTACTGAAAACGACACCATTGACTTAAAAGGAACTTGGCACTATAAAGTGGGTGATGTATTTAAACCACTTACTGGTAATGGTTTTGGAGGAAGTATTTCTTTTCAAAGTCAGCCAACAGCATTGTACAACGCAATGGTTGCACCTGCATTAAACTACACCATTAAAGGCTTTTGTTGGTACCAAGGCGAAAGCAATGCCGGCAAGCCTGATGAGTATGAAAAACTATTACCCGCTTTAATTAATAACTGGCGTAGCAATTGGAATCTTGGTAATCTTCCATTTTTATATGTGCAATTACCAGGTTACATGGATTACAATTATTTACCCATCGAAAGTAATTGGGCATTGTTAAGAGAAGCTCAACTAAAAGCTTTATCTGTTCCAAATACAGCGATGGTTACAGCCATTGATTTAGGAGAATGGAATGACATTCATCCAGACAATAAAAAAGATGTAGGAGAACGTTTAGCCATTGCTGCACAAAAAATAGCTTACCAAGAAAACATAGTTCATAGTGGTCCAATTTTTCAATCATTTCAAATTGAAAACAATAAAGTTATACTCACATTCGCCAATATTGGTAGTGGTTTAGTAAGCCATGACGGAGAATCACTATCAGAATTTGCTATTGCTGGTGCAGACAAAAAATTTGTTTGGGCTAAAGCAACCATTGAAGGCAATAAAGTAATTGTTTGGAATGATGCAACTGAAAGCCCCATGTATGTTCGTTATGCATGGTCCGATAATCCTGTAAATCCAAATTTATACAATAGAGAAAGGTTGCCTGCTTCTCCTTTTAGAACAGATAAATAACAACAATGAAACTAACAATAATTATAGCTATATCATTTTTGGGGAGCTTAGGCCTACCAGTAAATGCTCAAACTATGCAACCATGGAAAGGCAAAAAATGTGCTGTAGTGCTTACTTATGATGATGCTATTAATCAACAATTAGATAATGCTGTGCCAGTATTGGATTCATTAGGATTTAAAGCAACATTTTATGTAACTGCATTTTCTACATCCATGCAAACAAGGTTATACGATTGGAAAAAATTAGCTTCAAAAGGTCACGAACTGGGCAATCACACATTGTTTCACCCATGTGTAGGTAATAAACAAGGTAGAGAATTTGTAACAGAGGAGTATAACCTGAATAACTATTCAGTTAATAGAATGATAGATGAAACCAGAATGACCAATTTGTTTCTTCAAGCATTGGATGGCAAAACCAGAAGAACTTTTGCATTTACCTGTGGCGATATGAAAATTGGTGATTCTTCTTTTATTATACCAATTCAAAAAGATTTCATGGCTGCTAGAGCCGTAAGAAATGAATTGCATAAGATCAATGAAGTGGATTTGTACAATGTAGATTGTTACATGGTAAACAATCATAAGGCTGAGCAAATGATTGAATGGGTAAAGAAATCAGAAGAAACAAATTCTCTTTTGGTGATACTTTTTCATGGAGTTGGTGGAGGCAATGGATTAGATGTTCAAATAAAAGAACATAGGGCTTTCTTGCAGTACCTTAAAAAAAATGAAAAAAATATTTGGATAGCTCCAATGTTAGAGGTGGCCGAGTATATAAAAGATTGGCAACAATTAAATAAAAGAAAATAGTTAGTCTTTATAAAAATATAAGATGCATAAAACTATCATAGTAATACATTTTACTACTAATCTTTTCTAGCGAACTGTAGTTATTTGGTTCTTTTTGATAACCACATAACTAGCCCTCGGGTCAGTTTTGTTTGAATGAGATTGGATAAAAATACTTTGCAAATTGGCTATACATAAAAAAAAAGAATGAAAAAATATTTAGCACACTGCCTAATCATTGCATCATCTAGTGCCACAATTATGGGCTGCTCTTCAAGTAAAAATGCAGCAGAAAGCAAGACAATTTCTTTAAAAGTTGCTTATGAAAAAGACTTCCTGATTGGCACAGCTCTCAACAAAGAACAAATAGAAGAGAAGGAACCCAACTCAGCAGCGTTAGTTCCTCAACAGTTTCATGCAATTACACCTGAAAATATTATGAAGGCAGAAATCATGCATCCCACATGGAACAATTACAACTTTGAGATGGCCGATAAATTAGTGGCTTATGGCCAAAAACACAACATTAAAATCAATGCACACACATTAATTTGGCATAGCCAGTTGCCAGCATTTGTTAGAAGCATGAAAAGTGCCGATAGTGTGAAATTATTTTTTGAAAACCATATCAACACCATTGCGTCACGTTACGATGGAAAGGTACTTTCTTGGGATGTTGTGAATGAAGCATTGGAAGAAGATGGTACCATGCGTAAATCAATCTTCTTAGAGAAATTAGGAGATGGTTTTGTGGTGGAAGCATTCAGACTGGCACAAAAAGCTGCACCAAATACAGAACTGTATTACAACGATTACAATATTGAAGAACCTAAGAAAAGAGCAGGTGTGATTGCATTGATTAAAAAAATTCAAGCCGCTGGAGTTCGTATTGATGGTGTAGGCATTCAAGGCCATTGGCGAATTGGCAAAATTCCATTCAAAGAAATTGAACAAAGTATACTTGAATACTCGGCTTTAGGCATTAAAGTAATGTTTACCGAATTAGATCTTGGTGTAATACCAAATCCATGGGATGGTAATGCAGCAGATATAAATTTAAAAGCTGAGTACAATGCCAAAATGAATCCTTATGCAAAAGGTTTACCCGATTCTGTACAAGCTGAATTTACAAAAGGCTATGAAGACCTATTCAAATTATTCATAAAACATAAAGATAAAATCACCCGTATTACTTTTTGGGGTGTAAACGATGGGCAATCATGGTTAAACGATTGGCCAATAAGAGGCAGAACCAATTATCCATTATTATTCGATAGAAATTTTCAACCAAAACCAGCTTATTACAAAGTGATTGGTCTAAAAAAATAATCAACCCCAAACAACATTAAAATGAATATCAGCAATCAAAAATTATCCGTACTAGAAAAGGTTGGCTACAGTCTTGGTGACCTTGCAGCCAATCTTGTATTCCAAACATTGGTTACTTGGATTTCCTATTACTACTTAAATATTTTTGGCTTAAAGTCAGAACATGCTTCCATGCTAACATTGATTGTAGGATTGGTAGCTGCCTTTGTCTTTAATCCAGTAATGGGAGCAATAGCTGATAGAACAAAAAGTAAATGGGGTAAATTCAGGCCATGGATTTTATGGACAGCCATACCTCTTGGTGTGGTTTCCTTATTAGCTTTTAGAACGCCCGATTTTGCCTACAGTGGAAAAGTAATTTATGCAGTTGTTACTTATGCCTTGTTGCTACTATTATATGCAGCCAATAATTTGCCTTACTCTGCATTAAGTGGTGTAATTACTGGCGATATGAAGGAACGTAATAGCATTGGTGCTTATCGCTTTGTAGCAGTAATGTTTGCACAATTTTTTGTGCAAGTGTTCATGTATAATTTCATCATCAAAGCAGGTTGTGGCGATAGTGTTGAAGCCAAAGCAATTGGCATTGCCAAAGTAATGACGGTACTAGCAATTATTGGAACAGTAATGCTTATCATTTGCTTCTTAACCACCAATGAAAGGGTTATACCAAAGCCAGAACAAAAGTCAAGTTTAAAAGAAGATTTAATCGATTTGTCCAAAAACAAACCTTGGGTAATTATGCTACTAGTTACCACATTGGTATTTATTACATTGGCAATGAAAGGTGGTTCTTATGTGTATTATTTTGAAAACTATGTAAACAAAGCTGAGCTTACTTCTTTTCTTGAACCATTCAAACAATTTCTACCCACATTCGAAAACGATACTTCATTGGGCTTAGGCGTATTCAATGGAGGAGGAATTTTAGTAGGATTAATTGGCATCATGTTATCACAAAAGTTTGCCAATAAATATGGCAAACGCAATGTGTTTATGATCTCCTTATTCATCTCCACCTTGTTCATTATCTTATTTTACTTTTTCCCTTCAAAGTCTATTGGAATTATTTTTGGTGCACAAATATTACATGGCTTTTTCTATGGCATTAGCACCCCTATTTTATGGACAATGATTGCCGATGTAGCCGACTTCAGTGAATGGAAAACCAATAGAAGAGCAACAGCCATTATTTTTTCTGCAATGATGGTTGGTTTAAAAGCTGGATTAAGCATTGGTAGTTCACTAGTGTCTTTTATTTTAGGTAAATACAATTATGTAGCAAATAGTACAACTGTTCAAGCAGATTCGGCAATAACAGGAACCAAAATGCTAATTAGCATTTTTCCAGCTATCCCTTTTCTTATTGCTGTTGCCTTATTATTTTTCTATGAAATAGACAAAAAGAAAGAAGTGCAAATTGAAAACGATTTAAAGGCAAGAAGAACAGCATAAAAAAGTACGATGTTAGGTTGAATTTGTCGAAACCGACTTCATACTTGAGATTTTCTAAATAGCCTTCGATACACTCAGGCTGACAGTTATTTACTAAATATTATTAATTAAGTTCACAACACACCATTCATACCACAATGCCAGAAGATAAAATAGACCATATCAATTTTGAAGAATTAAATCAACGAGCCATTTCACAACCCTTGGTAAAACATATATACACAGCTGATCCATCGGCTCATGTATTCAATGGAAAAATTTATATCTATCCCTCTCATGATATAGATGCAGGCGATGCTTTTGACGATTTAGGCAGCCATTTTGCCATGGAAGATTACCATGTAATTTCTATGGATAATCCAACCAGTGAAGCAGTTGACCATGGCAATGCTTTGCATGTAAACAATGTGCCTTGGGCAGCAAAACAAATGTGGGCTCCCGATGCCAATGAGAAAGATGGCACCTATTATTTATTTTTTCCAGCAAAAGACCATGCAGGTATTTTTAGAATTGGTGTAGCTACAAGCTCTTCTCCTGTTGGCCCATTTGTACCACAAGCAGAAGCCATTCAAGATAGTTTTTCTATAGACCCTGCTGTATTCAAAGACAATGATGGCAGCTATTACATGTACTTTGGTGGTATTTGGGGTGGACAATTACAACGCTGGAGAACCGGCACTTTTGAAGCAGCACAACCCGATAGTCCTTTTGCATTTTTACCTACAGAAAATGAACCTGCACTTTGTGCAAAAGTTGCAAGGTTGACGGAAGACTTATTACAATTTGCAGAAACTCCCAAAGATGTAGTAATTGTAGATGAAAACGGTAATCCTTTATTGCAGGGAGATACAGATAGACGATTTTTTGAAGCATCCTGGATGCACCAATACAACGGCAAATACTATTTCTCATACTCTACAGGAGATACACATTTTATTTGTTATGCCATAGGCGATAATCCTTATGGACCTTTCAAGTATGCAGGAAAAATTTTAGAACCCGTAGTTGGTTGGACCTCTCACCACTCCATTTGTGCATTTGAAAACAAATGGTATTTATTTTATCATGATTCATCTTTATCGAAAGGAGTTACCCATTTAAGATCCATCAAAGTAACTGAACTAATCCATCAGCCAGATGGAACAATACAAACCATCCATCCATATAAACAAAGTATTGAATAATAATACGTTTAAATAAGTTGCTGAATAGTGCTTAAACAGCTGAAGTGTGCGACGCAACAGAACGATGATAGTAGTAATACAGTTTAGTACATAAAAATAAATGCCATGAAAAAAACATTCTTACTCATTTGTCTAGGATTTATTTTAAATGCAAAAACTCAGGAGTATAGATCATTCCCTATGTGGAACTATAAACTCCCCTTAGAACAACGCGTTAACGATGTAGTAAGCCGATTAACCTTAGAAGAAAAAGTTGCACAAATGCTCAATGCAACACCTGCAATTCCAAGATTAGGCATATTAGCATACGACTGGTGGAATGAAGTTTTACATGGTGTTGCAAGAACTCCTTTTAAAACAACTGTTTTTCCACAAGCCATTGCAATGGCTGCCACATGGGATACGTCATCTCTTTTCAAAATGGCCGATTTTAGTGCATTAGAAGGCAGAGCCATTTACAATAAAGCCATTGCATTAGGAAGAACCAAAGAACGATATTTAGGTTTAACGTATTGGACACCCAACATCAATATTTTTAGAGACCCTCGTTGGGGGCGTGGACAAGAAACCTATGGTGAAGACCCTTTTTTAACAGCTAAACTTGGAAAAGCATTTGTGTATGGTTTGCAAGGCAATGATCCTAAGTATTTAAAGGCAGCTGCTTGTGCCAAACATTTTGCTGTACATAGTGGTCCAGAACCTACACGACATGCAGATAATTTCAATCCATCTACTTACGATT
>CALRLF020000042.1:0-38160 GCA_943368475.1 Allobosea thiooxidans | reverse complement strand
AAACAAAAAAATGAATTACCCCACAATTTTTTTTTGAATAACAACAGGCATCCTTTGCAGGATGAAACTATAGAATTTACTATTTCAAAAATACCCAAAATCAAAAAAACGTAGAACTACTTAAAGGCTTACGTAGTTCTACGCAATTTTTGAAATGCTATTGGATTTTTATATGAAATAATTAATTTACGTTATCAACTCTACTATAACCGACCAAGACAAACCCTCATGGAGGCAAGCAATAACAAAGCAACCAAGCCCGATTTGCGGCATATCACATTCGAAGAATGGGAAGCAAAAGCACCTTCGTGGAAGAAATGTTTGTTTCAATATTATAATGTCCATCCGTTTGCGGTGGAAGAGTTGTTCCGCCGTTGCCCCAACCCTCAAAGCAAGCCTAAAAGGCGGATGTATCTGATTGGTATTTTCCTGACCCCCATTACCGTCATTGGTATGTTCTGGGGTTTCTTCCGTGCCTATAAACGGTTCATGCTGTTCGATGACAGGAATCAGGGTTTACTGCCAGACCTTAACAGAATGATACCCATTGTCCGCTTTGCCATGGTTGCATATGCCTTCATCTTGTGGCTGCTGATTTTCGGTGTGATTTTTTTCCTTGTGTATATTCTGCCTTTGTTTTTTGAGTTGAGAAAAATAGTTCCTGTTCTTGTCTATATTGCTCTTTGCCTTTTTATTACAGCCATTGTTTTCGGAGTATATAAAAAGTGGCGTTCCAGCATCAAGCGGCTGAACATGGAGGGCAGGAAATTCGGGACTGCCCGTTTTGCAGTGGAATCCGACATTGTGGACTATCGACAAGGCCAAGGGCTTTATATTGGCAAAGGCCTGACCTTTAATGATAAGGGGCATTTGTTGACCGTTGCCGGCACAAGGGGCGGCAAAGGCACAAATCTGATTGTTCCTAATTTATTGGGACTGGGCGGCTTTCAAGGCTCGTGGGTGGTGATTGACCCCAAAGGAGAGAATGCCGCCATTACAATCCGGGCTCAAAAAGAGGTGGGCAGAAAAGTGGTTGTCCTCAACCCTTGGGGAATGTTGACCGACCATATTAAAGATAACAGTGCTTACAATCCATTGGATATCCTTGCAGATATCAGCAATATCAATTTTGTGGATGACGTAGCGGTGATTGCAGAAATGATTGTGCCGATGAATGCTGATGAGAAGGATAACTTCTTTTCGGACAATGCTAGGGCAATCGTCGCAGGGCTTCTAATGCACCTTATGACACATGACTATGATGCATCAGAGATAGATAAAGAAGATGTTGAACCCTATGAGCAGACCGTCGATGACATTATTCAGTTCCCACCCAAAACGCTGGCAACATTGTGGCAATGGCTGCGGTTAAATGAAGAATCATGGGACAAGCTGCTGGCGAAAATGAGCAGTAACAGCAACCCTTATTGCGGCCTTGCTGTTCGAACGGCTGCGAATGAAATCATCAAGCTGCAATCTTCAGGTGAAAAGACATTTGGCAGCATCATCGCAACGGCATTGCAGTCTACCAACTTCCTGAACTCCCCTGCCCTGCAGGAATCACTTAAAAGCAGTTTTGACCCCTACCAATTAGCCGACGGCAACACGTCCTTGTATATCATCATACCCGTTGACAAACTCAAGAGCCATGCACGATGGTTGCGTTTGGTCGTGACCTCTACGATGCGTGCAGTAGTCCGAAAGCCGAATAAAAAAGTGGCTTTCCTGCTCGATGAGTTTGCAGCATTGGGTTACATGTCTGAAATAGAAATCGCCCTCAGCACTTATGCAGGGTATGAAGTTACGGTGTGGTGCATCCTGCAATCACTGATACAGTTAAGGGATGTGTATGGCAATAACTGGGAAAGCTTTATTGCCAACAGCACCATCCGGCATTATTTTAATGTGAGTGATAATTTTTCAGCAGACTATATCAGCTATGCCATGGGCAAGACATCAAAAGTAACTTATACAGGCAGGTCGATATTCAACATCATAGATGCGGATGCCACCCCCCGAGAACTGATAACACCCGATGAATTACGGCGTGAATCAGGCAAGACAATCTTTGCCTTCTTTGCAGACAAACCACCGCTTTGCATCCCCAAACATCCTTACTATGAAGATGCTGAATTAGTGATGCTGGCGGACAAGAATCCTTATTTTAAATCAAGCAACCAATAAATCAATAATTATGAAACAAGCAACAAAAGAAGTTATGAAATGGAGTAAACTCTTGTATTTATTCGGAACGATATTTTTCTCCACACAAGTTTTCTCTCAAGGTAATAAGCCTGTTAAATTGCGTCTATCTGTATCATATTTCTTAAATAAGGAAGACGACTACAGATATATTCTTAAATCCAATTCTGACCCTTTGCAAATAGAACAAACAACAAGCAGTGGGCTTATGATTTCAACAGTATGCCTGTTCCGAGGATGGGGTATTGATAATGAGTTTGATAAGAGACCAGATGCTTTTGCAAGAAACTTTTATTTAGTATTGAACCTCCCCGTTGCAGATTTTTATAATAGTTCTCTCAACGTCTTTAACAAATCTTCTGCTGGGGGCATAGGAGTTGCTTATGAGTTTGGCCGTGTCTTTACTGTTCTTGTACAATATAACTATGGGCAATTCCAAAAGATGACAGACTACGCATATGCCAACCAAAATTTCCGACTAATATATACAACACGCTAACCGTAAATGCTGAAATTCCAAATGCGGTGCTATCACCATATCTTGAGAAAAAAGGCACTTGGTTTTGGAATTTTGGAATAGCATTGGATCTGAGTAAAAAAGAGTGAGCAATTTAAAACACTAAATAGCTGATAAGCCGCCGCTCGCAATTCCGAAGCAGCCTTACCATTTCGACCCTGAATTGAATATGAAATCGAGTGAAAATCTTATTATCAGAATTAAATTTATAAATAGAAGTCCCAAGCACTAATAACTAATTTTTCATTTTAAAACATAAAAATTTATGAACCTAAGACTTAAAAGAATTATAGGAATAAAAAAGGGAGTAAAATTTGAAGACGTTGTTCAGGTGTTTTTAGATTTCAGGCTTTTGCTTTTTATATATATCCTCGTATTAATTTTATATATAGTTTTATTCATTATCTTAAAAGACTTTACATATAACATAGTAGGTAAAGGGTTTGGATCTTCTTTTTCAGCCTCTTTTTTAAGTGATCTTGTTTTTTTTCCTTTACTTGGTTTTGCAGCGACTATTGTTTCGGTAATTGTTTCAAATGTTCCCCCAGAAAAACATGATTTTGAAAGACGAGCAGCTTCAATTGCAAATAGTGATTATGCACAAAAAGATAAAAATGTTCGTGAATTTTTAAAATCGATGTTACAAGAGAAACATTGCTATTGTAGAGTAAATAATTTCACAGTAATTATCGATAAATACGACAGTGAAAAAAAAGCATATTCAGTTTTTCTTCAAAGAGAAATGTATATGACTAATATGTGTCAAGATGTCGATTTTTTGTTAAAGGAATATCCTGTTTCTGTTCAACCTGACATAGATGTTGATGGAGATTATGGAACCTTCAATTACCTAAACTCCTTCATACCTGGTAAACAGGACGTGATAGAGACTGTCGTTAATGAAATAACAAAATCTAAGTTAAAATTTGGGATTCATGAAGACAATACAAAAGCACTTAAAAATATACGAATTAAAGCAAACTCTGAAATTGGCATAAGATTTGGCTATAATCTTTGGAGTAAAACTGGTGACATTAATAAAGATTGGGCTTATTTTCAAACAAATAGATTATCATCAGATATTCAACTTACTATTACTAATAGTTTTATCTCGACAAAAGCGATATTATTTGATTTAAGGTGTTATAAAGAAAAAGAAGCTAACTATTATAATATAGAGCAGAACAAACAACTGTTTTATAACAGCCCTTACATACTTAATGACTCAAAATTGCGTTTATTTCCTGGGGATAGGCTAGAATTTTATTTCCATCCCTTGACTTGAGCCTTGGAATTGTAATTTTATTATTACATTTGACAAAACAGATCATCTTACGTATTATTAAAAGTGGTTCTCACACTTTAAAAGGAGGCTATGCTATGAAATATAAAATATTTATGGGCGGTGGGAGCACATCCTAATCCCGATAAAAAAGATGACCCTTTTCAGAACCGGAAAAGGGTCATCCTCTTTCACTTCTGAAGAAGTGACTTTCTAAAGCCTACTGAGCTTAGAATAGTTTAGCGTTTATTTATTACCAATTTTTGGTGAACATGGTTCACCCAATACGCATTCAAATCTTTATACGGCTTATAGCCTTGGCTCATATCGGCACAAACAATATTCGCTTCTTCAAGCAATGATGCCATTGTGTGCAGTGCATTCTCTCCTGCTGCATCATTATCAAGAAACAAATCGATCCGGTTCACCGCTTCTTTCTGCTTAATAAGCTCCTCCGCAATAATGCCAATAAACGATACTGAATTTAGCACATAGACCGTGCAAGGCAGCCTTTCCATTTTATTCATCTCAAGCCATGTTAGAAAGTCCCAAAATCCCTCAAAAACCATTGCCCGTGAATTATCCTCACCTTCTATTTTAGTTGGTGCTTTTGGTTTTGTGCTTGTCTTGAAACAAGTGCCATTATAAGGGTTGGGAATGCTGATTTCAAAGCCACCCTTATCGTTTGCAAAAGCAAAGCCGTTTATCTTTTTCAACGGCAATTTGTTGTCACGAACAAAAGCCTGTTTCAGGTATAAGCCAGCGATGTTGTGAGACAAGCAACGTCTGTTCAACTCTTCCTTCAGGTTCAGGTAGAAGATTTTTTTGTGCAGTTGGATAATCTCATAGCGTGGTTTTTCTTGTGGTAATGTTTTTGGCTTTTGCCGAGGGATGCCGTCATAGATATTCTCTAATGCCACCAGTGCTTCCCTAGTCCCTGTGCGGCGGTCTTTGTTATAGTAATCACACCACAGGTCAATTGGGTCGCCACCGCTTCCGTTGCCCTTGCTACGGCTGGTTATATGCCCGAAATCATGCCAACGATTTGTAAGCTCATTGACCTTGAATGATGGTGTTTTTTCATCTGGTCGGAATGGCGAATAATACCATGCCTCATGAGGTCGTCCATGCTTGGCGTATTTGCCGCCCAGTTGTTCCACTAATTTTTGCAAAAGGATTTGCTTTGCCTGAATGATGTTCATTGGCATTCCTTGTGTTCTGTGTTCTGATTGTATGGGTAAGGTTTAGAGGCTGATTACTCAGCCTCTAAGCTGTATTATGATTGATTGCTATTGATATAGGCTCGGATATCTTCGGCTCGCCAGACAGTGATCCGGTCGCTTAGCTTGATGGATTTAGGAAAGCGTCCATCCTTTACCCCCGTCCACCATGTCGATGCACTTACGGGTATGAATGTCAGCACTTGCTTTAGCCGTAAGTAGCCCGTTTCGGGGAGTGATTTAAGTCTGGTGGCTGTTTCATTCTGTGATGTGTTCATGTTCGTCATTGCATTGCTCCTTTGGTTGGGGTGATGGAATATATTCCTATGAGTTGGTTTTGGTCAATAGCGTAAAATGCATAGATCAGAAATACACACTCTGGCATGTTTTGTTTCATACAAGGCTGTCGATATAATCAGCCCATTGCTGCATCATGATTTTGCGTTCATCCAAAAACTTTGCTCGGTCATAGGCTTTATCCACTTTGTTGACTGGTATGTGTGCCAGTTGTCTGTCCACAACTTCATGACGATATCCAAGCTTTTCTTTTATCGCCGACATTGCCAAAGCCCTGAAGCCGTGACCTGTCATTTTCCCTTTATAACCAAGCCGCTTCAAACCAGCCAGAATGGTTATACTGCACATGGGTTTCCATGGACGTGGGATGCTTGGAAACACATAGGGGCGTTTCTCAAAGGCTTCTTCATGAGCAAAATAGTTCTGCATCTTTTTAAGTTCATTGAGAATTTCAATGGCTTGTTTTGAAAGTGGCACGACATGCTGAATACGCATTTTCATGCGTTCGGCAGGGATAACCCATTCCGCTTTTTCAAGGTCAAACTCTTTCCATTGTGATTCCATCAGTTCGGATGTGCGAACAAACGTCAGCAGCATCAATTTCATGGCAAGGATGGATTGCTTATAAAGCCTTGCTTCGTTGCGATTGATGGCTTTGACCAGCTCTGGCAATTCCTCAATATCAATAGCTGCGTAATGTCCCCGTTTGTATTTCTTCAACGTGCCTTTGAAGTCTCTGGTAAAGTCCCTTTCTGCCCGACCAGTTACAACGGCATAGCGAAGCACCTGCCCGATCATCTGCAAGGAACGCCTTGCCATTTCATTTGCTCCTCTGGCTTGTATTTTTTCGATGCAGCTAAAAACCATTGGAGCAGTCAGGCAATCAATCGGGTAACGCCCGATTTGTCCAAACACGTCCAGCTCAAGCCTGTAGATAATATTTTGTGCATGGCGTTTGCTCCATGTCGAATAGTTCTTTTCGTGCCATTCCCTCGCAACGGTTTCAAAGGTTTGTTCAGCCTTGTATTTGGCGAGTTGTTTCTGCTGGTGCTTGTCAATTAATGGATCAACGCCCTTGTCCAATACAGCCAAAGCGTAGTCACGTTTTTCCCTTGCCTTTATCAGGCTGACCTTGGGATAAGCCCCAAGGTTCAGAGCTTTCTGTTTGCCATGGATGCGGTAGCGGAAACGCCAGTAGCGTCCACCATTAGGCATGATATACAAATACAGGTTTCCGGTATCGGAAAGCATGTAGGATTTGGATTGGGGTTGAGCATTGCGGCAAGCGATGTCAGTTAAAGCCATGATTTCATTTTCCTTTCTGGTTGGTTGAGGTGCAAAGATTTTATTGAGGTCGGATTGCACCTCAAAAGCGTCCGCAATCCGCTCGGATGTGAGCAGATTTTGCGAAACGAAAAAAAGCGATAAGCTTTTGAAAACATTTGCAAAAGCAAATATTTCAAAGCTGTATCGCTATGTATTATTTTGTGAAATGGTGGGCGGTGAGGAATCTTATTTCTCTTTCCAAAAAGGTGTGAAGAAATTGTATGTTGTATGGGCTTACGATTATTACACCTCAATGTTGGCCAAAAGTCTACCAAACAATCTCAATGCTCATGCTTCTTTATACTACAAAACGAAGTTGCAAGTCAACTATTTTTCTACTTCATTGTCCTTGTTCTTGTGTGCTTTATCCTTAGCTTGCTTTATTGCCGCAAGTGACTTTTCCAATTCAAATTGTTTGTGTCCAGCTTTCACCGCTTTGATGAATTCATTGGTTGGGTTTTCTACTTTCAGGATTCCAGACAATAATACTGGCTCAAATTTGCTGAGTAAATAGCCATCATTAAAACCTTTTAAATAGGTTATACTTATTTTCTCTTCCATAAATTAATTATAAGTTTCAGAACCTTTTATAATCTTATCGATTATCGCTACATTTTATTATAGAAATAAAAATAGTCTACATTTGAAATAATAACCTACAATTTGGACATTCTTTAAATAAAAAATCTTTATCATTTTTTATAAAATGAGATTATTGTTGGCTTAACAGGTGTTGTTAAATTCATTGATTGGCTGAGTTGACAACTTAAAAAACTAATTTTATTAGCATTCTATCTTGCTAAAGCTTATTTTTGAATTATCAGGCTATAAATGTTAGCTCTAAGTATGCTTTACAAACAACATTAAAAGTTTTAGAATTTTGCATGGATAGGCTTACTCAGCTATATAATAAATTAGGTCTCAACAAGCAAAATGGCTTGTTTATTCTCAAGGAATCAACTAAATGGATTCATAAGTTTCCTTATAGGATTGGAAGAATACTCGAAGAAGTTATTAAACCCGATGCCTTTTTTTGCCTTTATAATGACGGACAATTAGCTAAAGACCACCCTCACCCATTTAATCAAGGGTTTATTTTTTTCTTTGATAACCCCTCTGCTGAAGAGGAAGAGTTAATTCATAGTAGGGTAATAAATTTTGGTTTAGCCTTAGCTGTATTTATTAATCGCAAAGAAACATTAGATCTGTTTCATGGAAATGATTTCAATTTAAAGCAACTAAAAAAAATAAACTCGAGTGCCAATATTTTTGATTTTTCTGATTTTTCTTTTACTAATCAAATAACAGGAAAAACACTTAAAATACTTGGTCAAAAGAAAAAATTGATAGATGAATTCCTTTTAAGTAATATAACTGATGCAAGAAGAATCCTAATTGCACCCGATGGATTAAAACTATTACCTCAAGCTGCGAATAGGTTAATCGGGAGACTTCTTTTTATAAGTTACCTAATTGACCGAGGCGTGACATTCGGTGGGCAAGAGGTAGTTGTCGGGAGGAACAAAATAGAACGCAAGGCTCGTTTCAGAGAAATTATATCTAATAAAATATTGTTATATGATTTTTTTGAATATCTCAATAATAAGTATAATGGGGATATGTTTCCTTTACTAGAAATAGTTAAAGGCGAAATCATTTATGATGAGAGAAAAATAGTCAAATCAGATCATTTAGATGTTTTATCAGATTTGTTCAATTGTTCGAAGTTTTTTAAAGATGGGAGGTCTTATAACGGTTACTTTGTCCAAAAGTCTCTATTTGATCTTTATGATTTTGAAATTATACCAGTTGAATTAATAAGTAGCATCTACGAAAACTTTATTGGAAACGAGTTTGAAAATGAAAAACTCAGATTGTCCAAACAAAAAGAAATAAAAGCCTATTACACACCACCTTATCTTGTAGACTACGTTCTATCTCAAACAGTAAGTCCTTTTCTCAAAAAAAAATCAAAGAAAGATTCTAACTGCCGAGTTCTTGACCCAGCATGCGGCTCTGGTATCTTTCTAGTGGAAACATTAAGAAAAATTGTTGAGAAAGAACGATTAAATTCTGAAAGAAATAAAATACCAGATTCAAAACTTTGGAAACTAATTAAGGATAATATTTTTGGCATTGATATAGATTCTGATGCAATAGAGATAACTATATTTTCTCTATATGTAACAATCTTGGATTATAAACAACCAGCTGAAATCGAAAAATTCAAATTTCAAAAATTGAAAGATGAAAATTTATTCGGAGGGGTTGATGCTGACTTCTTTAATGTGTCTCATGATTTTAATAAAAAGATTAAAAACATAAACTTTATTATCGGAAATCCTCCATGGGGGAAAGTGGCTTCTTCAAGATATATTGAATATGTTTCTCTTAGAAATAAAAGTGAAAATCAAGAAAAAGGAAAGGATGAAATTTTAAAAGTAGAAATAGGGGATAAAGAAATTTGTCAAGCATTTATGCTTAGAACTAGCGATTTTATTAGTAATCATGTATCACTAATTTGCTGCTTAGTTGTTTCAAGTAAAGTATTATATAATACTCAATCTTCTTCCAAAAATTTTAGAAATTATTTTTTGCGGAAGTTTAGTATAAAACAGGTTGTTGAATTGTCACCCGTTAATAATAAAATACGAGGTGGAAATCATATTTTTGACAATGCTAGACAGCCTGCAGCAATATTGACATTTATACCCCAACACAATACTAACATTTGTAGGAATAGCATTATTCAGCATATAACGGTAAAGCCAAACAAGTTTTTTATTTATTATAAATCAATTGTAATTGAAAAACATGATGTTAAATATATAAAACAAGAATATTTCATTAAAGATTTTGGAGGTTATGATTGGCTTTGGAAGGTGTTGGTTCATGGTAATGTGCTTGATATACATTTCTTAAAAAGACTTAAACAAAATGAGCAGACATTACAATTTTTAATAGACGAAGGTGATTTTGAGTTTAAGGGCGGACTGAAGGTTACAGACGGAACAAATCTAAATAGCTCCAATCAAATTAACAATTATGATTACTTAGATGCGGAGCATGGCTTTCGTCCATATTCAACTTTCTCCTCTAAAAAATGGAGTAAGGTTGTAAAAGACACATCTATACCTGATGGATGTGTAGGATACCTTCCCGATTTGCGTTTTTTTGAAGGGGAAAAGCTTTTAATAAAAAAAGGCATTGTTTTAGAGCCTAAAAAACAACTTTCAGAGTGGTATTTTCAAGGAGTGTCGGCATATAGTGACAGTAATATTTGTTTTACATCAACAGTATGCTCAATAAAAAAACTTGGCAATAGCTCAGATTCAAAAGGTTTTTTAGCAGCCTTGTCAGGTTTATTTAATTCTACTCTTTTCACTTATTTTTTATTGAATACAAGTTCATCTGCTGGTATTGAAAGGTCAAGAATTCATTTTGATGATTTTTTAAATTTTCCAATTAAGTGGAATAACAAGCTAGGAGAACTAGTTTTAAAGATTACTAATCAATTTGATAACTTTTCCAACCCGATTATAAACAACGACATTATAAAAGAAATCGAAGCAGAGGTTATAAAAATTTATGAATTAAGTAGTGTAGAAAAAGCATTACTTGAGTTTGCAGCAGAGGTTTCCATTCCAATCTTGCTAAGGCAAGAAGACACAAATATTTTCAAACCTCTGAACTTAAATTCAGAAAAAGACCGCAATTACATTGAAAAATATGTTGAAATTTTGCTTACTTCATTTGAACAAAGATTTATAAAAATCAACAAGCGTTTAATCTGCAAAGTACGTTGTGCTAATAACTTTATCCGCGTGGATTTTAATATTTCTTCTCAAAAGAACAAGTCACTTGAACTATTATCAATTGAAAATGATGATTTAGAATTATTGTTAGGGGATTTAGGGATTTATCAAGTCTGTAAGGATTTGTATTTCCAACAAGATGTGAGAGGTTTTACTGATAATTCTTTTTATATAATTAAACCTAATGAGAAAAAACTTTGGCATTCTGCTATAGCATATCTCGACGCATTAGAGTTTGATGAAGCTTTTACTAAAGCTGAATTAGATATTTTAAAAAAGAAAGCAAGTAAATGAAAGGAGCATCGCAATTTGTTGAAAAAAATTTTCAAGTACTCGATTCAACTTTCGAAAATTGCTTGAATGCAATTGTTTATGGGTTTAAATTAGTTGAAAAAAGTAAAGTATATTCTAGAAAGGGTATACTAAATGAAGCCTCACAAGTTAGGTCTAAACCTACTAAGATTATTGAATTAGAAGACTATCTCCGAAACGACCTCGTAAAGAACTTTATTAGTCCAAATTTAGATAAATTCAATTTGCGGAATTATTTATTTATCCCTGGGGCAGAAGAGAGTTCAGGTAATGTTCGTACTGGAATACTTGATATTAAAGTTTGTTCTCCTAGCTTTAATGGTGACGTATATTTTATATTTGAATGCAAGCGGTTTAATAAATCTCTTTTAAAAGGATATTTAAATGACGGGATAAAACGTTTTACCACTAGTAAGTATTACCCAGATACTCCTGTAGCCTTAGCCGGAATGATTTCATTTTTGGAAAGTCAAGATGTAAAGAATAAAATAGATATTGAGGATTGTTTTCAAATATTAAGTGAAGCTATTGCTATTCAAAAAAAAGAATTAGCCTTAATAGGGTCTTTAAATAAGCATAAATTGAAATGTATAAAATATACTATTGTTTCAGATTATAAATTTGTTTTTCGGTCTTCACATTACCGAAAGAAACCTCAGTTAAATATTGATTTAATCCACCTAATGCTTGATTACAATAATTTGATAAATGAGTGAACCCTTCAACAATAAAATAGTTTGTTTTAAGGGGCAATCATTTTTCAGCATTTATAAATTCTTTTTAATTTAACGAGTAAAAATCTAAAAAGTATTGCGTGAATGTTTATCCAGGTATTCGTTTATCGAGTCCGTGTCATAGAGAATGATTCTTTTTTCAGGTTGTGAGAACCTGATTTTCCCCTCGTCCCTTAATTTCTGCAAAGTGGTTTTGCTGGTAATACGTAGTTGCTGCATGGCTTCTTCTCCAGACACCCATTTGTCTTGCTTAACGCTATTTTTTTCTTTGACATGGGCAACAACCTTATCGAATAGCGTGTAAAAGGCTTTGTCTTCCAGGCAGATTACTTCCATGGTTTGCAGAGTTTATTTAAAGATAAAACAAATTGTATTTATTGGTCACATTTAAGCACTTGAAAAGACTAGAGACTATCCTGTGAGCCGAATAATCTTGCTATTCGGCTCATTTTAATGCTATATTTGAGCCGAATAAACAAAATAATCGGCTCATGCAATATAATTGGCAACAAAAAGACTGGACTGAATTCAAGTATAGCCTTCAAGCAATTGAAGACACCCTCTTTGCATTTGCGGAAGAAACAGGCCACATGAGTGGCCTCCTGAAAGGGATGCCAGAAGACGCCCAAACAGAAGCCATTGTGAACATGATGGTTTCCGAAGCCATCAAGACATCTGAAATTGAAGGCGAATATTTGAGCCGTCAGGATGTAGTTTCCTCCATCCGCAATAACCTTGGACTGAACAAAAAACAGGACAAGGTAAAGGACAAGAAATCACAAGGGGCTGGCGAGTTAATTGTAGCTGTACGCCAAACATTTGCAGAGTCGTTAACAGAAGCAATGCTGTTTGACTGGCACAAACTTTTATTGAGCCAAAATACAGGAATAGCCGTTGGGGCATGGCGTACCCACCAAGAACCGATGCAGGTTATTTCTGGTGCAATAGGAAGGGAGAAAATCCATTTTGAAGCACCCCCTTCCAAGCAGGTTGCAAAGGAGATGCGTCGCTTTATTCAATGGTTCAATGACACCGCACCCAATGGCAAGCATGAAATCAAGAAAGCTCCTATCCGTTCTGCCATTGCCCATTTGTATTTTGAATCCATCCATCCATTTGAAGATGGCAATGGAAGAATCGGCAGGGCTATCGCAGAAAAAGCCCTTTCGCAAACGATTGGTCGCCCAGTCTTACTAAGTCTTTCCCAAACTATAGAAGCAGATAAAAAAGCCTATTATTCGGCTTTGGAAACTGCACAGCGTAGCAATGAGATTACTCCGTGGATGGAATATTTTATAGGCACGATTTTAAAGGCACAAATACAAGCCAAAAACCTGATAGACTTTACGCTGAAGAAAACAAAATTTTTTGACCAGTACCGGGAACGGCTGAATGAACGTCAACTCAAAGCAATCAATAAAATGCTTGATGCAGAACCAAATGGATTTGAAGGCGGCATGACTGCCAACAAATACCTGTCCATCACAAAAACTTCAAAGGCAACTGCCACAAGGGACTTACAGATTTTAACAGAAATTGGGGTTTTGATACAGCAAAGCGGCGGAAGAAGTACCCACTATATCTTGAACATTTGAGAACAGTTTGACTTTCCTCTTTCTATTATAACATCTTCTTTTTGATGTTTAGTCTCTCCAAAATCCGAATGTTGTACCATTGTTGTACCCAAGAAAAAAGCAGCTACAACTTTTGGTCGTAACTGCTTGATTTAGAAGTGGTGTGGGCCGGGATTGAACCGGCGACACAAGGATTTTCAGTCCTTTGCTCTACCAACTGAGCTACCGCACCATCCTTTTTAATTTCAATGTTGGTACTTTGAAACTCCCTTCTTTTTTGGCTGGGGCAGCAAAAATAGGGGGATTTCACAAATAATCCACATTTCTGTACTTTTTCTACTAATTTTTTTTATTCAATACTTTACAATATAGTCGTAGCAATACTTATACTACAAAAAAAGGTTGAGCCTAAGCCCAACCTTTTTGCATTTAAAACATCATAATATCAATATTAGCTGCTTCTTTTTACCTCTTTCTTTAAACACCCTTCACCCTTTATTTTTCTTCTTCCTCCTAATAACCAATTCCTAATTCCTTTAAGTTATCGTTGCTATTAAACACCATCCTCACTTAAAACTCACAATTTTTAGGTGTACGTGCAAAAGGAATTACGTCTCTAATATTACCCATACCTGTTACAAACTGTACCATACGCTCAAAGCCCAATCCAAAACCAGCATGTGGCACTGTGCCAAATCTTCTAGTATCTAAATACCAACTCATTTCTTCGGCTGGAATATGAAAGTCTTGCATTCTTTGCAATAAGTTTTCTAAACGTTCTTCCCTTTGGCTACCACCAACAATTTCACCTATGCCTGGAGCAAGAATATCCATTGCAGCAACGGTTTCTTTACCAGCTTCGCAACCATCATTTAAACGCATATAAAATGCTTTGATAGCAGCAGGATAATTGGTAACAATCACTGGTTTTTTAAAGTGCTTTTCAACCAAATAACGCTCATGTTCACTTTGCATATCAATACCCCAGCTTACATCGTATTTAAACTTCTTCTTTTTATAATGAGGAGAGTCTAATAATATTTGAATTGCTTCGGTGTAAGTGATTCGTTCAAATTTATTTTCAGTTACAAATTTCAACTTCTCTAATAAACCAAATTCCTGACGTTCATTCTGTGGTTTTTGTTTTTCTTCTTCGGCCAAACGTTGGTCTAAGAATTCTAAATCTTCCATGTTATGTTCCATTACATAACGAATCAGGTATTGAATAAAATCCTCAGCCAAATCCATATTATCTTCCAAATCATTAAAAGCAACTTCAGGTTCAATCATCCAAAACTCAGCCAAATGCCTTGTTGTGTTTGAATTTTCAGCTCTAAATGTTGGGCCAAAAGTGTAAACATCACTAAAAGCCATTGCCCCCAATTCACCTTCTAATTGACCACTAACAGTAAGGTTGGTGCTTTTGCCAAAAAAATCTTCCGCAAAATCAATGCTTCCATCTTCTTTCTTTGCAGCAGTACCATCAATAGGCAAAGTTGTAACCCTAAACATTTCACCAGCACCTTCAGCATCACTTGCTGTTACAATAGGGGTGTGCAAATACACAAACCCCTTTTCATTAAAAAACTTGTGTATCGCAAATGCCAATGAGTTACGCAAACGAAAAACCGACCCAAATGTGTTGGTTCTAAAACGTAAATGAGCAATTTCTCTTAAAAATTCTAGACTGTGTTTTTTAGGCTGTAAAGGATACTTTTCAGCATCACTATCTCCCAAAATTTCTATGCTTTTAGCCTTTAATTCTACTTTTTGTCCCTTACCCAAGCTTGCAACAACTTCTCCCACAACCTTAACTGAAGCCCCTGTAGTAAGGCGTTTCAGTGTTGCCTCGTCAAAAGATCCCAACTCAACAACTACTTGTAAATTATTATTGGTACTGCCATCGTTTAAAGCAATAAACTGGTTATTTCTAAACGTTCTTACCCAGCCCATAACGGTAACTTCTTGTCCTGTTTGCTCACTTTGCAGTAAGGCTTTTACTTTAATACGCTTGTTAAACATGATAATTTATTTTTTGATAACCAGCAACAGAATATCTATTAAACACTTGTTGCGTCGCACCCTTCAACGCTTTATTTGCTATTCATCAACAAAATTCATGTAAAAGAATTTCATTAACCAACAATCCAAAACGTTCTTAATGCAGCAAATATAAGCCTCTGCTGTTTTTTATAACTTGCTGTACAATAATTGCCATTTAAAAAAAATTTCTTCATTTAAAAAAACCTTTCTTAACATTGCAATGGAAACACAACTGATAGGTTTTCAGAATTAAACTCTCCAACACATCAGTTTTCTACCCTTTCCAAATCAGCACAAATCGGTTCTCATTTCAAATTATTTTTCAAAAAGGTTTAAATTTTTAGAAAAACTCTCAAATTTTCTTTCACACAATTTTTTTTATGTACGACATTTTGCAATTGAATGACATGCTCTTGCCAGAGTTATTAGATGTAGCAGAGCAATTGAATATTAGCAATGCTAAAAAACTAGACAAACAAGAACTTATTTATAAAATATTAGATGGACAGGCAGTTAAAGAAAGCGAAGCCAGCGATGATGCTAAGCCTATTAAAAAAGCTAGAACTCGAAAACCAGTTACTGTGAAAACAGCCAATGGTACAGAAGAAGCTGAAGTAATGCAAGAAGCTCCTACACCAGTTGCACCAACTGCAACACCTGCTGTAGAGAAAAAGGTAATTACTAAAATTAAAAAGGCTAAACCTGTTGAGCAGCCAACTTTAAAACCTGTTGTAGATGAACCTAAAATTGAAAAATTAGCCGAGCAAATTTTGCAAGCTACCGAAACCGATAATAGTCAGCATCAGGCTGGTGAAAATATACAACCACAAGAAAACAACAATAATCAACAACAGCAACGCCCTAATTTTAATAGAAGAGAACCTGTTTTTAATATCGAATTCGATGGTGTAATTTCTGGCGAAGGCGTTTTAGAAATGATGCCCGATGGTTATGGTTTTTTACGTAGCAGCGATTACAATTATTTATCATCACCCGATGATGTATATGTTTCTCCATCCCAAATAAAATTGTTTGGTTTAAAAACTGGTGATACAGTTGCAGGTAGTGTTCGTCCACCAAAAGAAGGTGAAAAATATTTTGCCTTATTAAAGGTAGATACGATTAACAACAAAAAACCCGATGAAGTAAGAGATCGAGTTCCTTTTGATTATTTAACGCCACTATTTCCTTTCGAAAAACTGAACTTGTTTACTACACCAAACAATTACAGTACACGAATCATGGATTTATTTACCCCAATTGGTAAAGGTCAACGTGGATTAATTGTTGCACAACCAAAAGTGGGTAAAACCATGCTATTAAAAGAGGTTGCTAATGCAATTGCATCAAACCATCCAGAATGTTATTTAATGGTGGTGTTAATTGATGAACGTCCAGAAGAAGTTACCGATATGGAACGTAGTGTAAATGCTGAAGTAATTGCATCTACATTCGATGAGCCAGCTGAAAAACATGTAAAAGTTTCTACCATTGCTTTACAAAAAGCAAAACGTTTGGTAGAGTGCGGTCACGATGTAGTTATCTTATTAGATAGCATTACCCGTTTGGCACGTGCACACAATACTGTTGCACCAAGCAGTGGTAAAGTATTAAGTGGTGGCGTTGAGGCAAATGCCATGCAAAAACCCAAACAATTTTTTGGAGCAGCCCGTAAAATTGAACATGGTGGTTCTTTAACCATTTTAGCAACTGCCCTTATTGAAACTGGTAGTAAAATGGATGAGGTAATCTTTGAAGAGTTTAAAGGTACGGGTAACATGGAGTTACAATTAGACAGAAGATTGGCCAACAAACGTATTTATCCAGCTATAGATTTAGTAGCATCTTCTACTCGAAGAGATGATTTACTATTGGATAAAGAAGTGTTACAAAGAATGAATATTTTACGTGTATTCTTAAACGATATGAATACTGAAGAAGCCATGAATGAGTTATTAAAACGTATGAGAGGTACAAAAAACAACGAAGAGTTTTTAGCCAGTATGAACAGATAGTGAGTGGTATTATATAATTTTAAAAAGCCACTATTTAAGTGGCTTTTTTAGTTAGATTTTTTATAAAACCAAGCTGGCATAAAACCTTTAGCTTTATGCCCTGTTAATAGTTGTACAGAAAGGAAAAAATATCAAGAAACCTATACTAAACGCAAGCAATGAATTTGAACCCCTCCAGATTAGAAGTGATGAAATTTTTAGGGCAGGATATTGATACAATGATCAGTGATTACCTTAAGAACATCGATGAAAACTGGCAGCCGTCCGATTTTTTACCAGAAAGCAACAGTGAAAATTTTACAGATCAAATTAAAGAACTCCAATTACAATGTAAAGAACTTCCTTATGATTATTTGGTAGTTTTGGTTGGAGATGTTATTACCGAAGAAGCTTTACCAACCTACGAAAGCTGGTTAATGGATGTAGAAGGAATTACAAAAGCTGAACCTGAAGGTTGGAGCAAATGGATTAGAATGTGGACTGCCGAAGAAAATCGTCATGGCGATTTACTCAACAAATATTTATATCTATCTGGTCGTATTAACATGCGTCAAATGGAAATTAGTACCCAGTATTTAATTGCTGATGGTATTGATACTGGTGCAGCAAGAGATCCTTATCGCAATTTTGTGTACACTTCTTTCCAAGAACTGGCCACCAATATTTCTCATCGTCGTACTGCTACATTGGCCAAACAAAATGGCAACGAAGCATTATCAAAAATGTGTGGTGTAATTGCAGCCGATGAAATGCGTCATGCAAAAGCGTATAAAAGCTTTATTAGCAAAATATTCGAAATAGATCCCAGCGAAATGATGTTGGCTTTTGAAGATATGATGCGTAAAAAAATTGTAATGCCAGCTCATTTTTTAAGACAGCAAGGAGAAAAAATTGGTACTACATTTACACATTTTAGTGATGCTGCACAACGTTTGGGCGTTTATACCAGTATGGATTATACCAGCATTCTAGAATCGTTAATCAAAGATTGGGATATTGCCAATATTGGTAACTTAAATGGTGCTGCTGAAAAAGGGAGAGATTACTTAATGGCATTGCCAGCAAGATTTAAACGGATTTCCGAACGTGGTTTAAAAGCTCCACTAGAATATAAATACAATTGGATTTATTAAGTATTTAAATTTTTTACTTTCAACCGATGAAGTTAAAACCGCTGCATTTAGTATCTAAATATAATAACAATAATAAAAGCTACCAATTGGTGGCTTTTTTGTTATAAAAAATCTATACTTTTAATTATTAATTTTTTCTTTAAGAAGATTAATAGAATACTAATTTTTTTGAAAAACCCAGCACAGCTTTCATGAAGAAATGGTGCATATATTATATTAATCTACTACTGTTATTACTTTTATACTGTAGCCCAACAGGTGCACAGCAATTAGATAAATTAAATAGTACAGAAGCAGTCTTTAATTTACGGAGCCAATCTTTTCAAGGGTCAATTGCCTTAAATGGAAAATGGTTTTTTTACTGGAATGAGCTCTTACAGCCCAATGCAGTACCCAAACAAAAGCCTGTATTAGTAGATTTTCCTTTTAAATGGAATGGTTACCATTTAAGCCAGCAAACCCTGCCAGCTAAAGGGTATGCAACATTTTCAGCTACAGTAATTTTGCCATCGAAGCATACAAAACTAAGTATTGGTGTACCCGATATGTATTGTGCTTACAGGCTATTTATTAATGGTGAATTGTATAGCAGTAATGGCGTAGTAGATACATTAGCCAACAACTTTAAACCATATTGGGAATACAAAATTCAAGATCTGCCAACCAATACAGATACATTGCAATTGCTTTTACAAATTGCTAATTTCGATCATAGTAAAGGAGGCATCAGTAAAGAAATAATTGTTGGAGAAACCGAGACTATTTTATTAAATCGAAAAAAAATAGAAGCTATAGACCTACTGCTTACAGGTTGTTTATTAATGGGTGGATTGTTTTTTCTGGGGTTGTTTTTTCTGGGCAATCGGGACAAAGCAATTTTATTATTCTCTCTCTATTCCATAGTTTTTAGTTATCGAATTATTGGTACAGACAATTATGTGATGCATACACTTATCCCTAATCTCAATTGGTATTTTACCACAAGAATTGAGTATTTAACGCTCTTTCTTGGTTTGGGTTTATTTTTTCAATACACACGTAAATTATACCCCAAAGATGCAGGTCATAACGTATTAAAAAGCATCATTTTCTTGTGTTATATTTTAGCAACTGGCACAATTATATTACCAATATATTGGGTAACGCTGTTGCTTTTACCATTTTTAGTAATCATGTTTTTTTGCTTGTTGTATATACCAATTATTTATGTACAAGCATATCGCAATAAACGCCCAGGAGCTATGTATGCTTTAGCAAGTGCTTTGGTATATATGGTAATTTGTTTTATTTCACTTTTCCATTATTTAAACTTATTACCAGCTTTGCAGTTTTTGAGTTTTATATGTTATATCAGTTTTTTCTTTTTACAATCACTCATTTTGTCGCACAGGGTTTCTTTTACTTTACAGAAAGCAAAACAAGATGCAGAACAAGGCTTAAAAGCTAAAACCGAATTTTTGAGTACTATGAGCCATGAAATCAGGACTCCATTGAATTCTGTGGTTGGCATGAGTCATATTTTACTGAAAACAAAGCCACGTCAAGATCAGCAACAGCATTTAGAGGTACTGCTTTTTTCTGCCAACAATCTTTTATCTATTGTAAATGATATTTTAGATTTTAGCAAAATAGAAGCAGGTAAAATTTCTTTCGAATCTATTGAAACAGATATTCGATACATCGTAAAAAATATTACAGGAGGGTTAAATAGCGAAGCTGAAAAAAAACGTATTCAACTCATCTCAAACGTAGATGAACGTTTACAGCAAAAAGTACTTACCGATTCAACCCGTTTAACACAAGTACTCAATAATTTGGTACACAATGCAATTAAGTTTACAGAAAAAGGAACTGTAAAAATTAGTGTGGAGCTGGTAAACCAATCGAAAAATACAATTGAATTAAGATTTAGTGTGCAGGATACAGGAATTGGAATAGCAATAGACAAGCAAAAGCTAATTTTCGAACAGTTTACACAGGCCGATTCATCCACTTCCAGAAGTTTTGGGGGTACTGGTTTAGGCTTAACAATTTGTAAACGGATATTGGAATTGCAAGGATCTGCATTAAAATTAGAAAGTGAAGTTGGGGTTGGGTCAAGGTTTTATTTTGAACAAACTTTTACTATAGGAACAACAGAAACAGCAGAAACAGCAGTTACACAACACCTTACAACTGCTTTACCAAAAGAAGAAGATAAACCACTTACGGGTATGCACATTTTGCTGGCAGAAGACAATTTAATGAATGTATTGGTAGCCAAAACCTTCTTAGAAAGATGGGGTGCAGCAATTACAGTTGCCCACAATGGTGCTGAGGCGTTGGTTTTGTTAGAACAGCCCATTGCGTATAAATTGATACTAATGGACATGCATATGCCAATTATGGATGGCTATACAGCAGCAAAAAAGATCAGAGAAAAGGGTATTCAAATTCCAATTATTGCATTAACCGCAAGTTTGCCTAAAGACGTTGAAAATCAAATAATTGAAACAGGAATTAATGATATTGTAGTGAAACCTTTTGAACCCGATGATTTATACCGAAAAGTACTTTTTTATATTTTTCAATAAAAAGGTTTGTTAAAATAAAATATTTTACCATAAATTGCACTGCCCTAATAAAAAAGGGCTCCCCTGTAGAAACAGGGCAGCCTCTAACGATTGCTTGCCATATGAAAAAATAGTTATTTCGAACTTTGTGCAGTATTTATTTACTGCTTTTCGTAAGAGCCTCTCTCGATTGCCATTTGCTTAAATCCTAACGATTGCTTGCCATTCTAACTCTATCGGCTTCTTTACTAATGTAAAAGTAGCCTGTTAGATTGGCGTATTAAAAACAAGTTGCAGTGGTTTTTATTACGCCAAAAAGCACAAAAATATCCTAAAACCCTTTGCTGCATTGGGTTTTAAGAAAAAAAACCATTTATGTCCAACCGTTTTTCCGACATATTATTTCAACTGATAAAATCTCTAGAAAAGGCAGAAAAGCGTCATTTTAAGTTATATATCAAAAGAAGTTCTGCCAACGAAGACCTCAAAATTGTTCATTTATTCGATGCATTGGATAAAATGCATGAATATGATGAAGCTTTATTGATGAAAAAAATGAAAGGGGTAACCAAACCACAACTGGCCAACCTTAAAACACATTTATACAAGCAGGTTTTAGCGAGTTTACGTTTATTAAAAACAACAGATAATATCGATTTACAGCTGAGTGAACATTTAGATAATGCCCGTTTACTCTATAACAAAGGTTTAAAGCTACAGGCCCTACGTATTTTAGATAGAGCTAAGGAAATGGCCAGAGCCAATCAAAAGTTTAATTTTTTGGTACAGGCAATTTCTCTGGAGAAAAAAATTGAAACCTTACATATTACCCGAACCGATACTGATAAAACTGAGCAAATGGCTCATGAAGCCATGGAAATTAGTAGCCACATTTATAGGGTTACCAAACTGTCTAATCTTGCATTGTTATTGTATCGCTGGTATGTAATTAACGGACATGCCAGAAACGAACACGACGAAAAGGATATTAAAGCCTTTTTTAAAGAGCAGTTACCCGAAGACGTAAAAGCAGTAAACGGGTTTTACGAAAAACTATATCTCTACCAAAGCTATTGTTGGTATGCATTTATTCGTCAGGATTTTTTAATGTACTACCGTTATAGCCAAAAATGGGTAAGCCTTTTTGAGGAGCAACCCAATATGGTATCTGTAGAAACTGGGCATTATATTAAAGGCTTACACACCCTGCTAAATGCTCATTTTGATTTACGAAATTTTTCTGCTTTTGAAGAAGTGCTTAAAAAGTTTGAACAGTTTGAGCAAACCGATATTGCACAGCAATACGATAATTTTAAAACACATACTTCCATTTATATTAATAGCTCTAAAATTAACTGGCATTTAATGACAGGTACTTTTAAAGCTGGTGTTGCTTTAATTCCAGTGATTGAAGAAAAACTGGAAGAGTATGCTTTGTTTGTAGATGGGCACAGAATTTTAGTATTCAATTATAAATTTGCGTCCCTGCATTTTGGCAATGGTAACTATGAAACTTCAATAGATTATTTGCACAAAATAATTAATGGTCCGGTAGATTTAAGAATCGATTTACAATGCTATGCCCGACTGATGCACATGATGGCACACTTTGAGTTGGGTAATTTTGATATTATGGATTCACTCATCAAATCGGTGTATCGTTTTATGGCTAAGATGAAAAATTTAACTGTGGTAGAAGAAACCATGTTTAAGTTTTTACGCCAGTCGTTTAATGTTTCTCCAAGGCAAATGAAACCCGAGTTGGAGAAGTTTTTACAAGAAATTAAACATTTAGAAAAGAACCGTTTTGAAACCCGAGCATTTGCTTATTTAGATATTATTTCTTGGGTAGAAAGTAAAGTGTACAACAAACCCATGAGTGAAATTATTTACAACAAATATGCCCAAAGCAAACGTAAGGCAATAAAATAAAACTACCTTTTGAATGTGTAATAAATGGGTGTTCTCAATCACAGAACACCCATTTTGCTGATAGTTGTACATTTACCAAAATTGCTTGTTATGTTTCGTTTGTTTTGGATATTGTTTTTAAAATTAAAAGGCTGGAAAACCGATACCACTTTTCCCTTACATATTAAAAAATGTGTAATTATTGTTGCACCACATACCAGCAGCCAAGATTTTATTTTAGGCGTTGCTTTAAGAAGCATGTTTAAAATTTATGACGCAAAGTTTTTAGGCAAAGCCGAGTTGTTTAAACCACCATTTGGTTTTATTTTTCGTTGGTTGGGTGGTACACCTGTAGAACGCAGCAGCAAACACAATTTGGTAGAACAAGTAGTTGCAAAGTTCAATGCCCATGAAAATTTTAAACTAGCATTATCACCTGAAGGAACGAGGCAAAAAGTGGATAAATTGAAAACAGGTTTTTACTACATTGCTAAGCAGGCTAATGTACCTATTGTAATGGTAGGGTTTGATTTTGCCAATAAAACAGCAGTTTGTTCAGAGCCTTTTTTCACCACAAATGATGAAGCTGCTGACTTTAAACATATCCTTTCTTTTTTTGCACCCATACAAGGTAAAGTTCCTGCTAATGGAATTGCTCATTTGTATGAAGCTGCCTTGCAGCAATAAAAAAACCAGTTACAAACGTAACTGGCTATTCTATAATTCATCAAAACTAAAACACGTATTACTCTGCTTCAGCAACTACTTCTTTAACTTCAGGTATCATTCTCTTCATCATGCCTTCAATACCTGCTTTTAAAGTAATCATGCTACTAGGGCAACCACTGCAGCTACCTTGTAACATTAAGTTTACTACACCATCGTTGTAGCTTTTAAACTGTATTGCACCGCCATCCATTTCAACGGCTGGTTTCACATAGTTTTCTAATAATTCTTTTACACGTTTTACAATATCATCATCATCTGCACTAACGGTGTTGCTAGCTTCTTGCTTAACTTTTGCAACCTCTTCTTCGTTTACAACTACACCACCATTTTCTAAATAATCTTTCAAAAATTGTTTAATGGTAGGAATTACATCTTGCCAATCTTCAGTTTCAATGGTTTTGGTAAGGGTAATAAAATTGCTGGCAATAAATACACTTTTAATAAATGGAAAGCTGAACAATTCTTTTGCCAAAGGCGATGGACCTGCATAGCTTTCGTCTTGAAAATCGATGCTTTTACCCGGATACAATAATTTGTTGGCCACGAATTTCATGGTCTCTGGGTTGGGAGTCATCTCTGTATAAATACTGATAATAGTGTTGCCTGTTTTAATCATAACGCTCAATTTGCAGTACAAAAATAACCGTTTGCCATGCAGTAAAATGGTACAATGCTTACCATGAAAGGCTTTTTTCGTTTATCGAAAACAAAAACGCCCCTTAAATAAGAGGCGTTCATATTGAATCTGTACCAGTAAACCAATAAAAACAGGTTGATTAAAAACTAATTCCAGGAGAATATACAATGTTCATTAAACTTAGCGTTGCTGCTGGTTTATTAGCAGTTGCTGTTGATGCAGTCCGTTCTTTTGAAACACAATTATACTTACTGCTTGCACTGCAAGACTGACCAGCTTTATTACCAGCCAAAATAAGCAGTACAGCAATTGAAGTGATTTTTATAATACTTTTCATACCCTTTTTATAAGGGTACAAACATAGTTATGGAGCTCACCTTATGCAACCACATGAACATGTGAAAGTTTAAAAAATGGATTCCAGTTCTTTTAAATGGGTAATGGTATAAGTAGCCTTAACATAAGGATCTACTTGTAAATGGTTTACAAAAATGGTATCCAGTCCAGCATCAATGCCTCCTTGAATATCGGCATCCTGATTATCGCCAATCATAATGCTTTGTTCGGTTGTTGCACCTGCTTTTTGCAAGGCAAAATCAAAAATTTCTTTATTGGGTTTTAAACTGTTGCTGGCTTCTGAGGTAATCACTTCTGTAAAATATTGCTGCAGGTTACTGTTGCGTATTTTGTTGTATTGCACAGCTTCAAAACCATTGGTTACTAAATGCATTACATAGTTTTTTTCTGCCAAGTAATCAAGAATTTCTAAGGTATATGGAAACAGATTTTTTTTGGTAGGTAAGAGGTTTAAAAATTCAACGGATAACTGTCTCGACAAAGCCTCATCGGCAATTTTATAATCCAATAAGGCCAACCACATACGCTTCCAACGTAGTTCATCTTGTTTAATTAAACCCTTGGTATATTTTCCCCATAGGCGTTCGTTGTGCAAACTGTATTGCTTGAAAAATACATCAAAGTCAACAATACCTTTTGCTATTAAATTGTGCTGAAGGTATAAATCGTACAAAGTTTCTTTTGCATTGGTTTCAAAATCCCACAGGGTATGGTCTAAATCGAAAAATAAGTGTTGGTATTGTTGCATGTATGCAAAGTAAATGCTATCATAGATATACAACGCATGATTTTTATACCAACAATTGATGATGTTTATAACTGAACTGCATCGAATAAATTCAGTTACTTCGCAATACAATTTTGTTTATGAATGTAATTATCACAGGAGCGTCTAAAGGATTGGGAAAAGCCTTTGCACAACAGTTTGCAGCAACCAATCATACCTTATTGTTGTGTGCCAGAAATGAAGCTGCTTTACAAGCCACAGCTACTGCTATACAACAGCAATATCCAGCTGTAGCTGTACATACAAAAGCAGTGGACATGAGCAACAAAAACGAAGTACTGGCATTTGCTCAATGGTGTTTGGGTTTTGGTACTCCGGGTGTTGTAATTAATAATGCAGGACAATTTTTACCCGGCTCCGTACACAATGAAGCAGAAGGTGTTTTAGAACAAATGATTGAAACCAATTTGTACAGTGCTTATCATTTAACAAGGGCATTGTTACCAGCCATGTTACAAAGCCAGCAAACTGGAATGCATATTTTTAATATTTGCTCCATTGCATCTTTACAGGCTTATGAAAATGGCGGAAGCTATAGCATTAGCAAATTTGCTTTGTTGGGATTTAGCAAAAATTTACGAGAAGAATTAAAAACCAAAAACATAAAAGTAACCGCCGTAATGCCGGGTGCAGCTTATACCAATAGTTGGGCTGGCAGTGGTGTAGATGCCAATAGAATTATGGAAGCCGATGATGTGGCTAAAATGGTGTATGCTGCCTCTTTATTATCGCCACAGGCTTGTGTAGAAGATATTGTGCTGCGTCCACAACTGGGTGACTTGTGATTTTTCTGAACCACATAGGCAGATAGACACATAGTTTATTTGCCACGAAGTTTAAGAACAAAGCATTTCTCCATGTTCTTTTCTTTCCTCTAATTCTATGTGCCTATGTTTCTATGTGGTAATTATCTATGTGGTAAACCATTACTTCTTTGCAATCACTTCAATGGCTTTAACCAGTTTATCTAAATCTTGCAAACGTGTGTACACATGTGGCGTAATACGCACACAACTGATGTTTTCCCAAACAATACCTACGGTATGAATTTTATAATTTGCAAACAATGCACTGTCTAATGCTGATGGAGGCATTCCGTCGATACTGATACCACAAATGGCACAGGAGTAATCATCTTTTAACGAAGTATGCAGTTTAACTTTAGGAATATCTTTAACCTTGGTTGCCCAATAGTTTTTTAAATAGCGTATTCTTTCTTCTTTACGTTTATTACCAATGGCTGTTTGAAAATTAATGGCTTCACCAATACCTTGTTCAATAGCAAAGCTACGTGTACCAATGGTTTCAAACTTGCGTATATCGTTGCTATTGGGTTTATCGCTGCATAGTAGTGGCCAAATTTTTTCTATTTTATCTTGTTTAATCCACAACATACCACTGCCAATAGGAGCACTTAAAAACTTGTGTAACGAAGTACCAAAATAATCGCAGCCCAATTCATTTACTTTAAAATCGAGCAAACCAAAACTATGGGCACCATCTACAATTACTTCTAGTTTATATTTTTTAGCCATGGCACAAATTTTTTGTACTGGCAGTATTTGTCCAACCCAATTAATAATATGAGTTACATGTAAAATTTTTGTTTTGGGCGTAATGGCTTTTTCGAATGCTTGTACAATTGCGTCATCATCTTCTACGGGGAAATCAAAACTCAATTGTTTGTATACAATGCCTTCTCTTGTTGCTCGTTGACGCCAGGCATGCACCATGTTGGGATAATCTTGTTTGGTGCCAATTACTTCATCACCTTTTTGTAAGGGCAATCCAAAAATTACTGTGTTCAATGCTTCTGTAGCATTACGATTAATGGCAATTTCTTCGGGCAATGCACCGGCTAATAAAGCCAATTTTTCTCGTAGTGGTTCACGACCTGCATCTAAAATTCGCCACATGTAATATGATGGTCCTTCGTTGCTGAGTTTGTTGTAACGTTCCACCGCTTCTTGCACAATTCTTGGGCTTGGACTAACCCCACCATTGTTTAAATTAATAATAGCAGGATTAACCGTATATGCTTGTTGAATAACACTCCAATAATCTTCGTTGCTGGCTAATTGTTGTGGTGTAAGATTGGCTGCTAATTGATTGGCTGAGCTGAATTGTGTAGCTTGCAATTGATTAAAAATACTGCTTGCCGAAAATGCACCAGCCAATAAACCTACTTGTTGTATAAACTTTCTTCGATGTTGCATTACAAATATTGAACGGTTAAGGTAAATATTTTTTGCAGAAGGTAGCAACGTTATCTTTGCAACAGAAAATTTTAGGGTATGAACTGGAGGCGTTTTTTATTGATTTTTATTAGTGTGTTGGTTGCATCTTTTACAGCCACTGCACAATGTTCTATATGTACCAAAACAGCCCAACAATTGGGTGAAGGGCCAGCCTCGGCACTTAACAATGCCATTGTTTATTTAATGATGACACCACTACTCATTATGGGTTTTGTGGGTTATCGTTGGTGGAAGAGAGAAAAAGAAGTGATGGCTAGTGAGGGGGAGCAAAAATAAAAAGCAGGCAGTTTAAAATTCAATTATTTATCTGATTGATAATTTCAAACGGTTACAATTTGTAACCGTTTCGTTTTTTGGCTCTATGAGATTTGAAGTCTCGTAGTACTTTTTATTGCTTTTAGCAATGAACACTACAGTTGCCAAAGGCAACGAAATAAAACTTCGGGACTGCAAATCCCGAAGAGCAGGAATTTCTTGAGCAATGGTACAAAAGTTGGCAGATGTCTCCTATCGTCGACATGACATCCGGTGATGGTCTTTTCAATCTACTGGTAGAATACCTGGCAGTTTTATGTCATTCCGACGCAGGAGGAATCTGCCCAATCATTCCTCCTCACACAAACCTGGAAAAGCCGTAATAATGGTACCCGCAGCATCGGTAATAATGGTGATGCAATGGACAGGCAAACCCTGTTTGTCGTACCCAATACAAGTACCCGTATCAATCACCCGTTGTACATATACCGAATTGGGAACGGCACTAACAGGTAAATTGGCAGCAAGCCGTATCCACTCCAGTATATCCATCAGCGGAATATGAAATTTACCCGTATTGGGATAACGGTTAATTTTATAATAATGCCGTTCAGCAATATGTGCCATGGCTTTCACACTCAAATAATAGCGTTTACACAGCAATTGTTTTTTACCGGCAAGCGGTAACTGCATCAGGCAGTTTTTGCCCATATCCTCCAACCAGCTGTGCGTATCTGCCAGCAGAAACAACAGCTTTAACCATTCCTGTTCGTTGAATGTAACATTCATACAATCATTTTTAAAATTGTTACAACCTGCCTGTAACAAATTTTTCGTAACATTTTAAATTGTTACAGTTTTTTTGTTACACTTGATTTTCAATCATTTATGTGATAATTTCTGGTTGAGCTTTTCGAAAACGTTTCTAAACAAGTGATTTTTATGTTGCCACGAATGCACGGATTAACACGAAAATCATTTGAGCTATAAAAAACTATTCGTGAGTCTTCGTGGTTAACCTATCATTGTCAAAGTGTTTTCTGCAAAGCAGCAATTATTTACTCCGTACAAGAATTAAGATCCCGTTTCAAACAATCCATGTCAGGTTGAGCCTGTCGAAACCGACTGAGTAGGACAGGTTGGATTCTATTGCAAAAAAGGGTTAACACATAGGTGGTTGAGGTATTGAAGAACACATAGTTAACCACCTTTTCGCTGTTTGCTTTATGCCCTTTTCTTCACTCCGTTCCTATGTGTTTCCAGTTCTCTTTTTCCTCGTCAAAGTGTTTTCTGCAAAGCAGCAATTATTTACTCGGTACAACAATTAAGATCCCGTTTCAAACAACCTATGTCAGGTTGAGCCTGTCGAAACCGGCTTAGTATTACAAAATAGGTTCAATTGCAAAAAAGGGTTAACACATAGGTTGTTGAGGTATTGAAGAACACATAGTTAACCACCTTTTCCCTGTTTGCTTTATGCCCTTTTCTTCACTCCGTTCCTATGTGTTTCCAGTTCTCTTTTTCCTCGTCAAAGTGTTTTCTGCAAAGCAGAAACTATTTACTCCGTACAACAATTAAGATCCCGTTTCAAACAACCTATGTCAGGTTGAGCCTGTCGAAACCGTTTGTGCATTGTTGATTTCGTACATCCTACTTCGACAAGCTCAGTATGACAGGGTGGGTTCTGTTTCAAACAACTATGTCAGGTTAAGCCTGTCGAAAACGTTTCTAAACAAATGATTTTTATGTTGCCACGAATGCACGGATTAACACGAAAATCATTTTAGCTATAAAAAACTATTCGTGAGTCTTCGTGGTTAACCTATCATTGTCAAAGTGTTTTCTGCAAAGCAGCAATTGTTTACTCCGTACAACAATTAAGATCCCGTTTCAAACAATCCATGTCAGGTTAAGCTTGTCGAAAACGTTTGTGCATTGTTGATTTCGTACATCCTACTTCGACAAGCTCAGTATGACAGGGTGGGTTCTGTTTTAAACAACCCATGTCAGGTTGAGCCTGTCGAAACCGTTTCAGTATGACAGGTTGGATTCAATTGCAAAAAAGGGTTAACACATAGGTTGTTGAGGTATTGAAGAACACATAGTTAACCACCTTTTCCCTGTTTGCTCCATGCCCTTTTCTTCACTCCGTTCCTATGTGTTTCCAGTCTTTTTTTTCTATTTTCTACCATATACCTTTTGCCTTTCTTTGCCTTCTTTCCTGTACCCTGACTTCCGTCTTCTCTCTTTCCTGACTTTCGGTCTCCCGTCCCCAGACTTTTCCTTCTACCCTTCACCTTTTACCTTTCTTCTTTTGTATCCCGTCTTCTTTGGCTTTCCGTCTTCTCTCTTTCCTGGCTTTCGGTCTCCCGTCCCCTGACTTTTCCTTTTACCTTTCCCCTTTTACCATTTCCCTTCTTCCTTTTCACCTTATGCCCTCTACCTTCTCCCTCCCCCCACAACAACCAACTGGCTTCCACCAGCTTCAGGATATTATCGTGCAGGGCAAGCAGGTTGGCATCAAAAACCTCATCCTGCCGTATGGATTTTTCCAGCCACTCATGCAGGCAATAACGTATATCGGGTAAACTGTAGCAGGCAAAAAAATCCTGCAGCAAGAGCCTTGGATTATTTACTGCCGCCTCCGTTAAATGCAGGGTTTGGGTATAATGCCAGTGGGGCATGGGATCGGTGAGTTGTGGAAATAAGGTGCTGGACATGTGTTGCGTTTTACATCAATTATTAGTGATGTAAAATTATATATAGATGATTTAAAAAGCAAATTAATTTGTGTAATACGATATTATTTATAACTAATACGCAATATAAACACACTAAATCAAATACTTATATTCGTGAGACAGATAAAAGATTATGCCTAAAAAAGCGATAAACCGATTAAAAGTTGTACTGGCTGAAGAAGGACGCACCAATAAATGGTTAGGAGATAAGCTAGGTAAAAACCCTGCTACAATTTCTCGATGGTGTACTAACGAAATGCAGCCCTCGTTAGAAACGCTTGTTGAAATTGCGTTAGCATTGAATGTGGATGTGAGGGAGTTGTTGTTGTCTACTAAATAAAAAATCGGTTAAGAATACCAAAATTGATAGTGATTGCTTGTAAAGATTTCTTTATTGCTTTTTTTCTGATTGCAGGTTGAGCACAAAAGTTGAATATTAGAAACATCATTTAACCCACCTGCTGCCAATGGAACTATGTGGTCAAATTGTCTTTTAGTTTCTATATTGAACATTGAAGTCAAATCTGGGCTCTATGAGACTTGAAGTCTCGTAGTACTTTTTATTGCTTTTAGCAATGAGCACTATAGTTGCCAAAGGCAACAGCATAAAACTTCGGGACTGCAAATCCCGAAGAGCAGGGGAAATTAATTTCTATTTAATCTAAATAATGAGTTATTTAGACTGTACATAATATATTTTATTATATTATATTACTTCTTAAAAGCCCCAAATTAATTAAGATCTAAATAAAGAAGATGCATGATAAATGTTGTTTGTGCTATAATAATCAAAGAAAACAAGGTACTAGTGTCACAACGAGGTGAAACAATGAAACTTCCCTTAAAATGGGAATTTCCTGGCGGAAAATTAGAAGTTGATGAAAAAGAAGAAGATTGCATCAAAAGAGAAATACTTGAAGAATTAAATATTAAGATTGTAATAAGGAAAAGGCTTACAAATTGTATTCATAATTATGGAACGGTTAAAATAAATCTAATTCCTTTTATAGCAGATTATGTGGAAGGCGATGTACTTTTAGCAGAGCATAAACAGTATAGATTACTACACAAATCAGAACTTTTAGAGCTAGACTGGGCAGAAGCAGATTTACCGATACTTAAAGAATTACTTACTACAGAAATATGAATGAAGGAATTTATGAACAGTTGATATCTAAGCTAATAGCTCAAAAAATTAATGAGCTAGATAAGACTTCGTATGAGATAAGAAAATCAAAAATTGATAAAGAGGAGGCTGCAAGTGTTTTGGCACAACACTTATCAAAGTCTGTTAAATATGCATTCTCATTAATTAAAGGGGAAAACATTTTAGAACATCAGATAGAAATTGCTAATAAGATAATTAGCTTTCTAAAGGATGAGCTAAACCGAGAAGAATTCGAAGAAGACCTAATAGACATAGAGGGTAAACTCTTAAAAGCTGTATTTAAAAAAGTCGATGCTCATTTTTCAGATTTAGACTTACACTTAAAAGAGATAACACCTTATACAAGATTAACTCATAGTGAACTGTTTACTGGAGGCAATCAAGGATTATCACTTGAAAGCGAATTAAAAAAAGAAATTCTTTCTTCCAATAAAATAGACTTACTAGTTTCCTTTATAAAGTTTAAAGGCATCATTATTCTAAAAAAGGAATTAGAGGAATTTACAAATCGAGGTGGGATATTACGTGTAATCACAACCACATACATGGGAGCTTCAGATTATAAAGCAATTCAGCTTATATCTCAACTACCAAATACACAAATAAAAATATCTTATAACACTGGTAATGAAAGGCTGCATGCAAAAGCATACCTTTTTCAAAGAAACAGTGGTTTTCATACTGGATATATTGGATCTTCCAACTTTTCCGATCTGCGTTAACTGATGGTTTGGAATGGAATATTAAAATAACAACAAATGAAGTGAGTCATTTGATAGATAAATTTCAAAAAACATTTAATAGCTATTGGGAAAATGAGGAGTTTGAATTATTCAATGAATCTATACATTCAGTAAAGCTTATTGAAGCCTTAAATCAAGGTAAGGTTTCTAAAGAAGTCATTACTTCTAACGTCTATTTTGACTTAAAGCCTTTTCCCTATCAAAGTGAAATTTTAGAAACTTTAGAAGTTGAAAGAAAAATACATAATAGAAATCGAAACCTTATTGTAGCTGCAACTGGAACAGGTAAGACTGTAATTGCTGCTTTCGATTACAAGAATTTTAAGCAAGAGAATCCGTCAAGTAAGTTATTATTTATTGCTCATAGAAAAGAAATTCTAGTACAAGCAAGAGCAACTTTTCAAGGTATTCTAAAGAATAACAATTTCGGCGACTTGTGGGTTGATGGTATGGTACCTAATAATTATGAATTTGTTTTTGCTTCTGTACAATCACTCAATAATAAACTTATTGATATATCACTAAGTCCCGATTTTTACGATTTCATTATTGTAGATGAAGTGCATCATATTGCAGCCTCAAGTTATAGACCAATATTAAATTACTTTAAGCCCAAAGTATTATTAGGCTTAACAGCAACACCTGAAAGAATGGATGGTGAGGATATCCTTACTGACTTTTGCAATAAAATTGCAGCAGAGATTAGATTACCTGAGGCACTAAATAGAAAGTTGCTTTGTCCTTTTCAATATTTTGGCATTTCTGATAGCATAGATTTATCAAATGCTAAATGGGAAAAAGGTAGATATGTAGCAAGTGAGTTAACAAATTTGTATACAGCTAATGATAGACGTATTGGTGAAATAATTACTAATCTAGAAAAGTATACAAAAGATATTTCTGATGTGAGGGCTATTGGGTTTTGTGCAACTGTAGAACATGCAAAATATATGGCTGAAAAATTTACTTTAGCCAATTTGAAGGGGGATTATTTAGTAAGCAATAATTCTGCAGATAGAGACAAAATAAGATATCGATTAATCAATAAAGAGATTAACTACTTATTTGTAGTTGATATATTTAATGAAGGAGTAGACATTCCTGAGGTTGACACCGTTTTGTTTTTGCGTCCAACAGAAAGCTTAACAGTTTTCTTACAACAATTAGGAAGAGGCTTACGTCTTGCAGAGGGAAAAGACTGTTTAACTGTTTTAGATTTTGTGGCAAATGCAAGGCCAGAATATAATTTTGAGAATAAGTTTCGAGCATTAATTGGGAAAACCACTACGACAGTTCGTAAAGAAGTAGAAGACAATTTTCCGCATTTACCACTTGGTTGTTCTATTATACTTGAGCAAAAAGCTAAAGAGACAATTTTAAGAAATATTATTTCTGCTACGACAATAAACAGAAATCAAATCATTCAAAGAATTCGAAATTTTGAGCATCAAACAACCTTACCTCTAACACTTAAAAACTTTACAGAGTTTACTAATATACCAATACAAATAATATATAAAAAAGACAGTTGGAAAAGGCTTTGCCAATTAGCAGGTAAGTTAAGTGACTTTGAAAGTGTTAATGAAAAGCAGATATATTCTGCAATTAATAACAAGTGGCTATCAACAAAATCAACTTCCTATTTCCGTTTTCTTTTAAAACTAGCTAAACAGGATTTCAATATAAATATATCAATGTATAGTGAAGAAGAGAAACTAATGTTGACTATGTTACATTACGACGTTTGGCAGAATGAAGGAGGGTTTGCGTCACTAGAAGAAAGTATAAGAACTATTGGTAAAAACAAGATATTGGTTGAAGAAATAATTGAAATAATAGAAATTCTTTTAGATAATATAGACTTTAAAGAATCAACAGTAGAATTACCATATGTGCAGCCATTAAACCTTCATGCAAGATATACAAGAGACCAAATTCTAGTAGCGTTTAGACTTAGCACATTTGAGAAAAAATCATCAAATAGAGAAGGTGTTGCAGAAAATAAAAATCTTAACACGGAACTATTATTTATAGATTTAATTAAATCAGATGAAGATTTTTCACCTACTACGATGTACAATGATTACGCTGTAAGTGATTTGTTATTTCATTGGCAAACCCAAAATTCTGCAAGGCCTGATATAGGGAAAGGTTTGTCATACATTAAACATAAGGAATTGAATAAACAAGTTCTATTATTCGTTAGAGAAAAGGCAGTAGATCAATTTGGAAATACAATGGGATATGTTTTTCTTGGAAAAGGAAATCTTAAGGATTATTATGGTTCTAAGCCAATGAGTATTAATTGGGAGTTGAATGAACCTATGCCAGCTTATTTATGGAAAGAATCTGCTAAACTTTCTGTAGGTTGATATTTTATTTATTAGCCGAAACAAATAGCTTTTGCCCTTCTTTCATCTTTAACTTTATTACAGCTCGTTAAAGTTATCATCTTCTTCATAAAACATAAAACAACATTTTTCATTTAAACATTCATGTAATATAAGTTTAGCTTTTGTATGACTAAAATCCCCTAGCCAATTAGTTCTTGATCCACAAAATTTACAGGTGGTTGGTTGGTCGTTGGTTAAATAAATTAAACTGGTATTTATAAAGGGTAATTCCATCCTATAAAAATGGAGTTTTCCCTCAAAATTTTCTGCCTACTTTAAGACACAGTTTGGCTGAACTTTACCTGCACCTTACTCCCTACATACTCCCTATATAAGCAATGTAACAAACAATTTTACCATTGTTACAAGTTTGGGGTAGGCAATGGGGTTGATTATCAGTGGAATGTGTGTAACAAATTTTTGGTAACATTTTAAATTGTTACAGGATTTTTGTTACAGGTTTTGCAGATACACTATACAACTAGGGTATTTAAATAGAGTGGTCTTCTCTGCCAGAGAAGACCACTCTATGGGAATTAGTTCAATGCATTGTAAATGGCTTCCTGAATATTGGGACGAACATTGAGTTGCCCCAATTTATTGTTGTTACGGGTGGGTGTTACCCGATTGGATAAGAAAATATAAATGAGGTTTTTGGTAGGATCGACCCACACACAAATGCCTGTAAAACCAGTGTGGCCAAAGGTTTCAGGAGATACACTTTTGCTGGGATAGGCCTCTTTACGTGTGGCATTGTCTTTCTCGGGTTTATCAAATCCTAAACCACGTCTGCTGATATCGCTGTTGTAAGCTGTAAATTTTTCGATGGTGGTTTTTTCTAATAAACGTTTGCCGTTGAGCTCTCCGCCATTGAGTAAAAGTTGATAGAGTTGTGCCAAATCGTAGGCATTGCTGAATAAGCCTGCATGGCCTGCAACACCACCAAACATGGCTGCTCCTTCATCATGTACATCGCCATGTATTAACTGCTGACGGAAGTGCTTTTCCAGCTCGGTGGGTACAATGTTGTTTAAGGTATAACGTTCTCTTGGTTTGTAGGTGGTACTCATCATTTGCAAAGGCTCATAAAAAGTAGTTCTTACATAATTGTCTAAACTGGTATTGGTTACAGCTTCTACAATTAATCCTAAGAAAATAAAATCGTTATCGCTGTACACATATTTGCCTTGCTCAGTTAGTTTGCTGGTGGCAATGCGTTTGTACAAAGTATCACGGTAATCATTTCTTAGAAATAGATTTTCGGCAACACGATAACCAAATTGCTGAGTTTGCTGTTTACTAAAAAAGCCCTCATTGGGCTTTCCTGTTGCAGTATCAATTACCTGGCGATAAAAGGGTATGAATGGATTTAACCCTGCCTGATGCAGTAGAATATCTTTAATTTTTAGTGGGGCTTTATCTGTGCCTTTTGTCCAGCTGATATAATCGCCCAAGGTTTTTTCTAAGTCTATTTTTCCTTCTTCGTACAATTTCATTACAGCAACGGTGGTGGCTGAAATTTTGGTGACAGATGCTAAGTCGTACACCATATTGGTGGTTACAGCTTCTTTTTTATCGAAGTTGGTATAGCCAAACGCTTTTTCATACGCTACTTTACCATCTTTAGCAACCAAGACAACCATACCTGGTGTTGCACCTTTTTCAATGGCTTGTAATGCAATGGTATCAATGGCTGCCAGCTTTTCGCTGCTGAGTCCTACTTTCTCTGGTTGGGTGTAGGGGAAATAATAATTGGCAGTAATGCCATCGCCAAATTTAAAACCATCGCAAACGGTTACTGGAAGTTTTCCTTTGGCTACTATTTTGCCTTGCAATAAATCGGCTGCTGCAACTTGTGTAAGATTATCGTCTTCGTAACAAGTAACTAAATTCTTAGCATTACAAAAATTACGAATGGCATAGGGGTTACCAAAATCGAAGATGATGGCATTGTCTTTTTCACCCAGGTATTGTACCAATTCAACTGCATCTTTACTCATGCCATAATTGTTGGCAGGGCGGCGACTGTAAGCATGAACACCAACAATGATGGTTTTGTATTTGCGTTTGAGTTTCTTTTTTAGGCTTTCTAAAGAAGTAGAATCTTTATAATCCATTAAAAATACTTTGGCATTAAAAGCTTCTTTTACTTCGGCTGCAAATGTGTTCATTTGATTGATGCCAACACCTACAAATGCCACTTTTCTTTTGCTTTTATTGGGCAATAATTTGGCATTGCTTAAACGCAATAAGGTTAATGCTTCTTTGCTTAATTGCTCACGAATGGCATTGGTAGAAGTGTTTAAATCGGCAGTGATATTGTCGATTTTAATTTCTTCTATTTTGTTTAAACCTAAGTGGTATTTGCTCAGTAATACTTTATATACTTTACTGTCGATATCGGCTTGTGCTAATTTGCCATTGGCAACGGCTTCCATTACTTTTTTAATGGTGTTGGCAACATCTCCTGGTAAGCACAACATATCATTACCAGCAATCAGGCTTTGTACTGCTGCTTCTCCACTTGGATAAAATTTGGCAACGCCTTTCATTTCTAATGCATCGGTAAAAGTTAAGCCTTCATAACCCAGTTCATTTCTTAAAATGCCGGTTACATTTTTTTTGGATAATGACGTAGCTTGGTTGGCAGTAGAATCAATTGAAGGAATGTATAAATGGGCAATCATCATGCTGCCTACACCAGCTTTAATGAGTTCACGAAAAGGATAGAGTTCCAGACTATCTAACTGGGCTCTTGATTTATTGATTACAGGTAAATCTAAATGAGAATCTACACTTACGTCGCCATGACCAGGAAAGTGTTTGGCACATGCCATAACACCTACGTCTTGCATGCCCTTCATGTACTGTACCCCAAATAAGGAAACTTTGTATTTATCTTCTCCAAAACTTCTATCGTTGATTACTGGATTTTCAGGATTGTTGTTGATGTCGATATCTGGAGCATAGTTTACTTGTATGCCAATGCGTTTACATTGTTCGCCAACGGCTTTGCCAAAAGCATAAATGAGTTTGGCATCAGGAACTGCACCCATCATTAATTGTCGTGGAAAGTTGATAACACTGTCTAAACGCATGCCCAGTCCCCATTCTCCATCAATGGCAATCATTAAAGGTGTTTTGGCCAGTTTTTGGTAT
>CALRLF020000041.1:0-39138 GCA_943368475.1 Allobosea thiooxidans | reverse complement strand
TAAAAATACATGAGAAAAAAATAATCCTCCTGAATTCAGGAGGATTTTATAATCATTTAATTGCCCATATCGAATTAATGCAAGAGCAAGGATATTTATACGAAGATTGGCAACAAAGAATAAGCGTTGTTGATGAACCCAATGCTATTTTTTCTTCTTAGAAGGTTTTAAGTACCAATTTAAACCACCTCTTATTACTGGTAGAGCGTTGCCAAAACCATCTCTGTAAGGGGAGAAGAGTTCTTTATTTAAATCGAACATTAAAACAGTAAAAAAGCTTGATTCGCCAATAAATCGTTGGCCATAACCAACACCCACCAAAAAGCTGCTTGCTTCTACTTTTTGTCTTATTTTAGGAACACCCGGCTGGTCTAAATTGGTTTGTGTATAAGCAATCCAATTATGCTCAGGTTGTACCTGAATAAAGAAGCTGTTGAAAGGATGAATTCTTGTAAATACACCTACTCCAGTATTAAAAGCAGTTTGTCTGTAGCGATAACTAAAATCGTTAAATCGGGTACTATTGTAAATTGCATTGAATGCAAATCCAACATCAACCCATTGTGCTAATGAATAACCAATTTCAGGATTCAATCCTAACACTAAATTACTACCACCACCATAGGAATCATTTACACTTCCATAGCCTAAGGCCAAACTTCCACCTATAAACACATTTTCTTTTCTAAAGCCTAGGCCTTTTTCTTCTTCACGATTTTCACGTTGTGCAAAAGATGTTGAGAGGCTTAAGCATGTAATGAATAGGATACTTATTTTCTTCATCATTTTTTTATTTAATTGATATTAAAACTAGTGATTAGTTTAAATCAAAAATCTTTCCAGCATTTAAAATATTGTTAGGATCGAATGCTTTTTTAATAGCCCTCATTAATTGAATATTGGCATTGTTAAAAACAATATCCATATAAGGTTTTTGAATTAAGCCTATACCGTGTTCTCCACTAACAGTGCCTCCCAAACTTTTTACCAATTGAAATAAAGCCCTTAAAGCATTGGTCATTTCTTCACTGCCATGGCTATTTTTTATGGTTGGATGATTGATACGAATATGCAAATTTCCATCGCCAGCATGACCATAGCAAACTGCATGAAAGCCATACTGCTTGCCTAATTCTTTAACACCTTTAATTAGTTTAGGCAATTCAGCTCTAGGTACTACAGTATCTTCTTCAATTGTATAACCAGCAGTTTTAACTGCTTCTGCAACACGACGACGAAGCTTCCACAATTCTGCTTTTTGGTTTGCGTCATCTGCAAAAAATACTTCACCACCATCGTACTCAACCATTAATTCGGCAATGGCTTCCATATCTTTCATCAATACATCTAAGTCATTACCATCAACTTCTACAATTAAATGTGCAGCTATATCATCACTCACTGGTACAGCATGGCTATCAACCATTTTGCTTACAATTTGCAGTGCATCTATTTCAACCAATTCTAAGCCACTAGGCGTAAAGCCTGCTCTAAAAATTGCACTCACCGCTTCACTTGCTTTTTCTAAGTTGGTAAAAGGAACCAACATTAGTAAATCGTATTTAGGTAATGGAATTAGTTTTAAAACAATCTTTGTTACAAATCCTAATGTGCCTTCGCTACCTACCATTAATTGTGTAAGGTTGTAGCCAGTTGAATTTTTTAAAACGTTGGCACCAGTCCATATAATTTCACCACTAGGTAAAACTACTTCTAAGTTTAACACATAATCTTTTACAACGCCATATTTAACAGCTTTTGGTCCACCACTATTTTCAGCAATATTGCCACCAATAAAGCAACTACCACGACTGCTTGGATCTGGTGGATAGAACAATCCTTTTTCTTTCACTGCATTCATCAATATTTCTGTGATAACACCTGGCTCAGTAGTGATTTGCAAATTACGTTCATCAATTTCTATGATGCTGTTCATACGTTCACAGCTAATTAATACACCACCTAAATGTGGTAAAGCTCCACCACTTAAACCTGTACCAGCACCACGTGGTGTAACAGGAATTAAATCTCGGTTGCACATTTTCATAATGGCCGAAATTTCTTCTGTTGTTCTAGGTTTTACAACTACTTCAGGATTAAATTGTAAACGTTCCGTTTCATCGTGACCGTAATGTTGTAAACTTTCTTCATCGGCAAAAACAAAATTTTCGCCAACAATTTTTTTTAGTTCTTCAACATGTGATAAAGTAATGGTTGCCATTCAAAAAATTTTGGCAAAAGTAATTGGTTGGTATGAGATGGTCGAGTTTTTTAGTAGAATAATTGACTGGATGCATTAATTTATTTATGAATGAACATTTGTTAATTAAAATGAAAAATACGTTTCGATGTAACTAAGTACGAATTTAATCGTATTATTGTACGATAAAATTCGTAATAAAATAATTTAAAAAAAAGCAAACACTATGAATTATTCATTTAAAACAAAACATGTATTAACCGCAGCAGTTTTATTGGGCATTAGTTTTACTGCAATAGCTTGGCAAAAGGGTAGTGGACTTGCCCAAGAAAAGAATGTGCAACCAATTTCAGATACAACTACACCCATAAAAAAGAAACACTCTAAAGAAGTGTATAAGGCTGAAGAATTTGACCATGTTATGAAAGAGTTAGATGATGCAATGCTTCAATTAAACAAGCAAATGAAGCAAATAAATTATGGTAAAATTGAAAAAGATATTGATGCTGCAATGAAAGAAATTGATACCAAAAAAATTGAAGCAGAAATTAATAAGGCAATAAAAAGTGTAGATTGGAAGAAGATACAAAAAGAAGTAAGTGAAGCATTGGCTAAAGCCGAAATAGAATCAAAAATTGCTTTTGATGCTGAAAAACTAAGCATGATAATGGAAGAACTTTCTTTAAAAATGAAAAAGCAAAATTTTGCTTTGCAATTAGATGGCAAAAAGCTGTCGAAGACTATTGATAAAAGTATGGAGCATGCAAAAGAAGGCATCAAAAAAGCGAAACAGCAAATTGAAAAAATGCAACAGTTTGTAGATGTTTTGGCTAAGGATGGCTTAATTGATAAAAAGAAAGGCTATGTAATAAAATTAGAAGAAGATGGTTTGTTTATCAACGGAATTAAGCAAAACAATGATATTTATGAGCGTTATAAAAAGTACTATCCTAAAGAAAAATTTACCATTAGTAATGATGGAGAAAATACAACTGATTTATAAACTATCATTAAAAATAAAAGAGCCTTTAACTAAAGGCTCTTTTATTTTTAAAATCTTACGGTAGGGCACTTAATATTTTTTTCTCGGCCTTTATACAAACCATTCTTTACAATCGATATTTCATAAGCTCCATTCGATTGATTATAAGCTTTCAGGCTAGAAAAAGTAGCATCGTAATTAAAGGTAATTTTCACATTTTTGATATCAAAACCAACTGTAGGTATAATTGCATCATTGCTTCTGTAATACATGCCAGCCAATAGTTGCAGGCTTCCATTGCGTTCGGCACTTAAATCTCTTTGAGCCATCATTCCTGCAACAATTTCTGTAGCTGTTCCCATTTTACTTATATATACATTAGGGTTTAAAATCCATACATCCTGTACTTTTAAACTAGCATTTGCAAAGGCTGTGTAACGAGTTTCTACACGATTGTCGGCAGTATTTGTTGCGAAAAACGTTTCATTGGGACGATTGATATTTGTAGCACTCAAGCCAAAATTCAAATACAAATTATCTGTTGCAAAATATGTGTAGTTTATACCTGCTTGCAAACTAAAATAAGTAGTAGAGCTGAAGTTAAATGGTTCTCCTGAAGGAAAGCTTATATCGAAAAATTTACCATTCCATTGAGAATTAAAGTTCAGTTTATTTACATCAACTCTTTTTTGTGTAAAGCCAAGATTAAAACCTCCACTTAATAAACTATTTAAACCCAATAGTTGATGATAAGCAACAGATGCATAGGCTTTAGTAGAAGTAAGATTGCCCGAGCCAGCAACATCTTGTAACATAGCTCCTCCAACTCCAACCCAACCATTATCGAAACGATCATTAAATAATTGAGCATCGGCCCAAACACTCATTGTTTTATAAGGGAAGTTGGAAACATTAGCCCATTGATTTCTATAATTGCCACCAACTCTATAATCGTAATCTGGATTAAAGCCCGTATTTGCAGGATTTACTAAAAGTGGAGCATTGAAATATTGAGAAAAATGTAAATCCTGAGCATAGAGATTCGTTGCCAAAAGGGCAAGTAATTGGAAGGATACTATTTTTATCAGTTTGTTCATTTAGTATTTTCTATATTGTTAAATCCAGATTATTTTAATAAAGTGATATCTCCTTTTTTTTGCAATTTGGTACCATCACTAAATTCTATATCTAAAACATATGTGTACACATCTTGTGGTTGTATTGCTCCTTTATAAGTTCCATCCCAACCTCTTCCTTTACTAATACCTGTAAATAAAAGTGTTCCCCATCTATTAAAAATTCTCCAGGTCATTTTATCAATACCATAACCTTGTACATATACAATATCATTTATTCCATCTCCATTAGGTGTAAATGCATTGGGCACATCTGCAAGTGGAATTACTCTGGCTTGTATGGGTAAACAACTCGTATCCTTACAATTAAAATTATTTGATACAATTAAACATGCATTAAAAGTTTGGGTTGCATTGTAAACATGTCTTACAAGTGCATTGTAGTTGCTGGTAATTAAGCTATCTCCATCGCCAAAGGTCCATTTGTATGAACTTCCTCCAATCGAATTATTTGTAAAGGTTACAAATGTATTTGCATCGGGTGGGTTTGGACTGAAAGTAAATCCAGAAGTAGGGTTGGGGCTTATTATTAAACTAAATGTTGTACTATCTATTTTATTACAAGTACTTGTGTCTATTGCAATCAATTTTATTAAATATGTGCCTGGTGTTGCATAATCATGTATTGGGTTTACTGTTGTTGAAACAGGGCTTCCGTCGCCAAAGTCCCAAATGAAATCTGTGCCAGCTAAAGAAGCATTGGTGAATACTGCTGTATAAGGAACACAGCCTGATGTTGCTGTTTCTATTTTGGCTTTAACCAAAGGAGCAACACGTAAAGTTTGTACTACAGTATCTGGTTCGTTACAATAATTGGTGTCGATTAAAATAAGTTTTACAATATAAATTCCTGCAGAAGCATAGCTGTGAGAAACAGTTTGATTGCCACTAATTAAAGTGGTATTGTCACCAAAATCCCATTTAAAACTATTGGGTTTAAATGGTTTGTTATTTGGCGGTACTGAATTATTGATAAAGTTGTACCTCAAATCTTGACAAGGCAATTGTTTTGCAGGTGTGAACCCTAAAATAGCATCATCGTTTCTTACCCTTAGTGTTGTATAAGAGGTATCAGAAATATTGCAAGTACTTGAATCTATGGAAATCAATCTTACAGGATAGTTACCTATTAGATTGTAGGTATGTTGCACAAAAGGAACAGTTGTTGTTTGATCGGGAGAGCCATCGCCAAAACTCCAGATGTATTTTGTGCCTTGTGCAATGGTATCTTTTAGTGTAACAGTTAATGGAACACAACCTGAAGTATCTTTTACACCACCAACAGAAGATTGAACAGCACTACCTACTCCAGAATAATTAAATGCAATTTTTATAGCTGCTAAATTACAACGCTGACCTACAGTGCCATTGTTTGGCCCCCAAACACCTGGTGTAGTTGGGAAAACAGCATTACCAAAGCAATTGGCACAAATAGATTGATAAACAACTCCATTCCTATCAAAACGGCTGGTGCCGCCATCTACATGTTCTCCAAAGCCTCCATTTTGTCCAAAAAATGATGCGTAAAATAAGCTTTGTGCATTTTTTTCAAGTACAATAAAATACATGTCTTGTCCATCGGTCGTGCCCTTTATTGCATCTGGGGTAACTGGTAATCCAGTTGTTGATTGTTGACTTACATAACCGTCATCTGCATTAATTCCTCCACCCCAACCAGAAACATACATATTGCTGCAACGATCTACTAGAAATGCAAAAGGAGAAATATTTGGTCCATTAGTTGTTCCAAAACAAGTTGAAAATTCCCAAGCAGATAAATTGGGTTTCAGTTTGGCAATAAATTGTTTGCCAGTAGGTTGACTCCAAGCAGCATTTAAAACTGGCCATGTACCAGTAGTTGTACCCATAATATATGGAAAGCTGAATTTATCGAACTGAATACCAAAAACAATATCTACAGCATTGGTGCCAATGTAAGTTGTTTGAAGAAGTTGGCTTCCGTCATTGCTAAGTATGCTTATAAAACCATCTACATTTGCTGCACCACCTTGGTTAGTAGGAAATATTGAACCAACAGTGTTGCCTGGTAAATTTGTACTGGCTGTACCACCAGCAATGTAAATATTATTGTTTGAGGGATTTAGAGCCAATACAAAAACAGCATCATCTCCATTGCCACCAAATAAAGTACTAAACATTACTGTATTTAAATTAGGAGATAATTTTAACACAACTCCATCTTGATATCTTGCACCTGAAATAGCTCCCTGTACAGTTTGTGCAGCACCAGCAGTTGTAGGAAATGCACCAACTCCATTAATGCCATTCGATTGCGTACAGCTGGCTAAATAAATATCTCCAGCATCATCTAAAATTACTTCACTTCTTGCATCATCGCCATAATTTCTTCTGATTGTTTCAGCTCCATTAGGTGCTTGATATTTTGGACGAATGTTCACACCATCGCTACCGCTACCACCAATTTTTCTACTGGCAACAAGACCTGTACCTGTTGAATTTAGTTTGGTTAAAATAATATCCCAATCGCCACCAGATCCAAATGTGGGAAGGGTAGTAGGATAATCAGATGCATTTGTACGACCAGCAATCACTAGTTCTCCTTGAGCATCTACCACTAAACTATGTGGTTGTTCGTTACCTGAACTTCCTCCAATATAGGTTGCATATAATCTATTGCTTCCATCTGCATTAAACTTCATGATGGCAATATCAAAACCACCACCTTCGCCAGAATTTGGACCACCTTGAAAGGTTGTTTGGAACGCCCCATTGCTCACAGGAAAACCAGTTCCAAAAACAATTCCACCGGCATAGTAATTTCCTGAACCATCATACGTTGCAGTATAACCCCAATTGTCGGCTGTGCTGCCAGTAAATGTTGCAAAAATTAGTGTTGGGTCAATAACTAAAGCTTCTTCTTTAGAGATATTTTCAGGTAGTTTAAATTTTAGAAAATTGCCACGTAAATCGTAGCTGCAACTAATTTCTTTTTTGCCGTTTTTACCAATTTGATAAGTGTAAGGAGCCAATTCTCTTACATCTCCAACTGATGTTTTTACTATTAGATCTCCATTCTTTGTTTTTAAATCATCGGCACCTTCAAAGTATAAAACAATTTTAGAAGCATCGCCACCAGGATGAATGATAAAATCGTATTTTAATCGTTCTTTATCTGTATAATATCTCACATCAATATTTGGATAGATGTTCTTATAAACAATAGCAGTATATATTTTACAATTAGATGCCCACTTTGAAGGATCATTTTTAAGAAAATAATTGTTGTAACTATTGATTGGTTTTTCAGGAACAATTTCTGGATTAGGATTGGCGTTCAAAAATTTTACTTCATACACATGTGAACGAACAACCACTTTTACATCTTCACTTGGTTTAGTTTTATTAGAAGTATTATGTGAATGGCCATGAAATACTTCAGAAACTTTGGTAAGATCATTACCGTTGTGTTGCATAAAACGATAACCTGTTTTTTGCAAAGCAAATGCTCCATTACTCGTAGCACCTTTAAATGTGGTTTTATCATCCCACTGACCTTTGTTTTCAACAAATTCTAAATACGATTGGCCTTTTACTGATGTAGAAATCATCAATAGCAAAACGTATAGTATGTAAATATTTCCTTTCAATTGGGTTGCTTTAATTAAACAATTCTTTTACCTAGTTCTACTTTGCTATCAATAATATTGTCAGCATCTGCAATCGTAGCAATATTAAATATACATATAAACATGGCGTTTAGTTTTTCCTTGTTCAACTTTATTTTGAACTTTAGGAAATCTTACTCCACCCTGTTTTACCTTTTTGGCTTTGTAAGTATTTTTTGAGTGGCAAATTACTTGCCAAATTCAGTTCTAAATCCTCCTCCAGTATTTTTTGTGCAACTTCTTTTGCTATTTCAAGTAACGCTTTGTCGTTTACGATTGAAGCTAGCTTAAAGTTTAAAGCACCACTTTGTCTAGTACCTTCAATATCCCCTGGACCACGTAATTCAAGGTCTTTCTCTGCAATTACAAAACCATTATTTGTGCTGCACATTATATTGATACGTTCTCTTGCCTCAACGCTGGTTTTGCTACCTGTTAATAAAATACAAAAACTTTTTTCACTGCCTCTTCCAACTCTGCCTCTTAGCTGGTGAAGTTGTGATAAACCAAATTTTTCAGCACTTTCAATAACCATCACACTGGCATTGGGCACATTTACACCCACTTCAATAACAGTTGTACTAACCATAAGTTGCGTTTCGCCTTTTACAAAACGTTGCATATTGGTTTCCTTTTGGTCGGGTGGCATTTTGCCGTGCAATTTGCTGATGTAATATTTAGGTTCAGGAAAATAACTTTTGGCTTCGAGATAACCCCTTTCTAAATCTTCATAATTCACCTTTTCACTTTCTTCAATCAAAGGATAAATAATGTAGGCTTGTCTGCCTTTGGCAATTTCTTCACGAATAAATTCCATTACACGAATACGTTGCATTTCATTTCGATGAACAGTGGTAATGGGTTGTCTTCCTGCAGGTAGTTCATCCATTACGCTATAATCCAAATCGCCATAAGCTGTCATGGCTAATGTTCTGGGAATGGGTGTTGCCGTCATGACCAATACATGTGGGGGAACAACAGCTTTTTTCCAAAGAGCAGCACGTTGTGCTACGCCAAATCTGTGTTGTTCATCGACTACCACAAAACCCAGATTTTTAAATTGTACCACTTCTTCAATTAAAGCATGTGTGCCCACTATGAAATGAATAGAATCATCTAATAATCCTGCTAAAATTTCTCTTCGTTCTTTTGCTTTAGTGCTGCCTGTTAGTAGTCGTATGGTTAATACAGTTTCTTTTAATAAACTGCTTAAAGAATTATAGTGTTGCTGAGCCAATATTTCAGTTGGTGCCATTAAGCAACTTTGATAACCATTGTCAGCTGCTAATAGCATGCATAACAAAGCAACAATGGTTTTTCCACTGCCTACATCGCCTTGTAGCAAACGATTCATTTGATGCCCTTTGCCTGTATCTTGACGGATTTCTCTTAGCACTTTTTTTTGGGCATTCGTTAATTCAAATGGTAAATGATTATTGTAAAAATTATTAAAATAATCACCCACTTTTTCAAAAACCACACCACGGCTGGCTTTGTGTCGTTGTAATCGTACTAAATTTAAACGAATTTGAGCTATAAATAATTCTTCAAATTTTAAACGATGTATGGCTTGTTCATATTCCAGCTGATTTGCAGGGAAATGAATTTTTTGATAAGCTTCATATCTGCCAATTAGTTTCAGTCGCTGAATTAAGTTATCCGGAACATTTTCTTCAATATCTTTTGGTTGTAAAAGTGGCAATAAAGTTTGTGTTAGCTTAGCAATTTGTCGTCCATTTAAGGCTCTTGCTTTCAGTTTTTCTGTAGATGGATAAACTGGCTCTAAATGAGCTTTTCCATCGGCATTGGCTGGAATGAATAATTCAATTTCGGGATGTACAATTTGTGGTCGATTATTAAAAAGTCCAGTTTTACCAAAAACAAGATAAATACTTCCTTCATTAAAGTTTTTTATTACCCAATTAATTCCTTGAAACCAAACTAGCTCTACAACACCAGTTTTATCTTTTAGATAAGCAACCAATCTTTTGGCTCTACCTTCTCCAAAAATTTGCATGCCTTCTAACTTGCCAGCAACCTGTATAAATTCTGTTTGAAAGTTAATGTCGGATATAGATGCTATTTTGGTTTTATCGATATGACGATGTGGAAAAAAGTTCAGCAAATCATCGAACGTAAAAATATTCAGTTCCTTTTTTAACAAATCTGCACGTAAAGGCCCAACACCTTTTAGGTATTCAATTGGGGAAGCCAATATAGAAACTGTTTGATTGCTGTTTTGCATGGATAAGTACAAATATCGGTAACTGCAACTATTAATACGAATGCTGTATTTGCAAACAAGTATTCAATTAAGGAATTACTTAAATACCCAATAGCCGCAAAAGATTAATGAATTGTAAAAGTTAAATTGCAATTGCAAAACAGTTGGTGAATTTAACTTTTTGCAGCATCCATAGAAAAATACAAAAATCAATTGTTATGAAACGAATTTGGTTGTATGTACTTGCAGGATTGGGTTTTGTGGCAGCAGTTTTTCCTGCACCACAAAAAAAACTAGCACTCATTATTGCTATTGGCGATTATACTGGAGCAACAGGTTGGCGAAATTTAAGTAGCATGAACGATGTAAAATATGTAAAAGAAGCCTTAGTGAAAACAGGGTTTGAGGCAAAAGATATTGATACCTTATGTAATAAAGATGCTACTAAAAAAGGTATGATTAAAGCGTTGGATGATTTATACAATAGGGCAGGAGAAGGCGATGTGATTTATTTTCAATTCTCTGGTCATGGGCAACAAATTCAAGATGATAATGGAGATGAATTAGATGGTTATGATGAAGCACTAATTCCATACGATGCAGCAGCAGCCTATGATCCTGTTACTTATAAAGGAGAGAATCATTTTAGAGACGATTTGTTGGGTGAGAAGCTGAATATGATTCGCAAAAAAATTGGTCCAAAGGGAAGTATAGTGGTGTTAATAGATGCTTGCCACTCTGGCACAGCTACAAGGGATGCTGGAATAAAAAGAGGAATGGAAATGCCTTTTTTAACTGATCCAAGATATAAGCCCAGTATTAAAGTTGATTTAAATAAAGTTGCTGAACAAGGTATGCTTGAAGGTTTTATTGAGGGTATGGGAACTATGGTTGTGTTTAGTGCATGTAGCCCTAATCAGCCTAATTATGAAATGAAAGACGCTAACCGTCAAGGGGTGGGAAGTTTAAGTTATGCGTTTGCAAAATCTATTGCCGATTTGCCCGCTGAAAGCAATTATCGTTTGTTATTTCAAAAAATGAAATCCATGATTCAGGGCGATATTGCTACGCAAATTCCTATGATTGAAGGCGATGTTGATTTGGAAGTTTTTGGTGGTCGTTATTTGCCAAAGCCTACGATTATTGCAGTTGACCAAAAATTCAATAATGCTTCGAATAAATTCAATGACACCACTTTTGTAATTAATTTGGGACAGTTGAATAGCATCAATAAAGGCACTACATTAAAAGTTTATGCTACAGGTAGTACCGAAGTGTATGCTGATGCAGTTGTAACCTCGGTAAGCTCGTTTCAAAGTATTTGCATTTCTAAAAAACCTTTGAAAAAAAGTGACGCTTATGAAGTAAAAATAGATGCTGCTAGTTCTGGAGATTTTGCTGCTGCTTTAATGATTCAGAATAAGGACAAAAGCAATAAATTGGCCAATTCTTTAGCCGATAAGTTTAGCAGTTTTGTAAAACCTTTTCAGTATTTATCTTTTAGTGATAATCCAGATTTTACATTAGATATTGCCAAAACAAATAATGGTGCATTTACAGTGAGTTTATTAGAAAAAGGTGATAGTGTACGCTACACAAAAACCGTAAAAGACAGTTTATCTGCCGATGATTGTAAATATTTTGTTGATGGAATTAAACGTAGCATGCGGGTCAAATACTTGCGTAATATGGTAGATGGAGGAGCATTGGCAAAAGATGTAACTGTTGAAGTTGTACCTAAAAAACCACAAGCTGGCAATAACGAAATTATCATGCATCCCGATGATGCTTTTGAAATTAGAATAACCAATAATGGCACATCTGACTATTACTACACAATTCTAGATATTATGCCTGATAATGATATGAAAGTATTGTTGCCAGATGAAACCAGCGAACCTCAAGATTTTGTAATTCATCCAAAACAATCTATTCCTATTGGAGAAATTACTGTAGATAAAGGCACACCCAATGGAAAAGAAATCTTCAAAGTAATTGTAACAAAAACACCTATGGATTTAAGGGGTATTGTGAACAGAAGTAAAACCAGAAGTGCAGCTGCAAAAGATGTAAAATCTATTGAATCGGTAATTGATGATTTGTTTAAAGACAGCAACGATCAAAGGGCTACACGTTCGTCTATTGGCAATGTTAAGGTAGATGAAGTAGGTATTTTAACCTGTGGATTCACTATTAAAAATTGATAATTAAAGAAGAAATTTTGTAAACTAAAAAGAGCCGTTTAAAACGGCTCTTTTTAGTTTTATTTCATTTTAAAGCTCTCTAAAAACTTAGTGGTGAAGTTTCCTTTTCTAAAATCTTCATTTTGCATTAACTGTAAATGAAAAGGAATGGTTGTTTTAATACCCTCAATTACATACTCACTCAAAGCTCTATACATGGTATCAATTGCTTCTTCTCTGGTACGTGCAACTGTAATTAATTTTCCAATCATGCTATCATAATATGGAGGAATTACGTAGCCTGCATAAACATGGCTATCCACACGTACACCATGACCACCAGGTGTGTGTAAAGTGGTTATTCTGCCTGGAGATGGACGGAAGTCGTTATATGGGTCTTCGGCATTAATTCTACATTCAATTGCATGCATGGTTGGCTCATAATTACGACCTGATATTTTTTCGCCAGCAGCAATTTTAATTTGCTCTTTAATTAAATCGAAATTAATTACTTCTTCTGTTACACAATGTTCTACCTGAATACGTGTGTTCATCTCCATGAAGAAAAAATTGCGGTGCTTATCTACTAAAAATTCAATCGTACCAACACTTTCATAGTTAATAGCAGCAGCAGCTTTGATTGCAGCTTCACCCATTGCTTTACGCAATTCTGGTGTCATAAATGGAGAGGGAGATTCCTCTACCAATTTCTGATGACGACGTTGAATACTACAATCCCTTTCACTCATGTGGCAAAAATTACCATATTGGTCACCTGCCACCTGAATTTCGATATGTCTTGGTTCTTCAACGAATTTTTCCATATAAATGCCATCGTTTTTAAACGATGCAGCAGCTTCTGCTTTGGCATTGTCAAACGATTTTTCAATTTCTTCTTCACTCCAAACAACTCTCATTCCTTTACCACCACCACCAGCAGTAGCTTTTAAGATTACTGGATAACCAACTACATTTTTTGCTAGTTCTTTAGCCTGTTCAACATTTTCTAATAAACCACCACTACCTGGAACAACAGGAACACCAGCTGCAATCATAGTTTCTTTAGCAGTGATTTTGTCGCCCATTTTATTAATCATCTCAGGCGTTGGACCAATGAACTTAATATTATGATCGGCACATAGTTGAGAAAATTTAGCATTTTCTGCTAAGAAACCATATCCAGGATGTATCGCATCGGCATTGGTGATTTCAGCAGCAGCCATAATGCGTTGCATATTCAAATAACTATCGCTGCTAGCAGGTTTACCAATACAAACTGCCTCATCGGCAAAACGAACATGTAAACTATCTTTATCGGCCGTAGAATAAACTGCAACGGTTTTAATACCCATTTCTCTACAGGTACGAATTACACGTAACGCAATTTCGCCACGGTTGGCTATTAATATTTTTTTAAACATTTATTTAGTTTAGATGAATGAATTAATCAATTAAAGAAAAGACGAATTATTTTATTCGCTAATTCGTCTATCCGCAATTAAATAAATTGATTAAGCTGGCTCTACTAAAAATAATGGTTGGTCGTACTCAACAGGGCTGGCATCATCTACCAATACTTTTACAATTTTACCAGCAACTTCACTTTCAATTTCATTGAATAATTTCATTGCTTCAATAATACAAACTACTTTGCCTGGTTCAACTTCTGTACCTACTTCAGCAAATGCAGGTTTATCGGGAGATGATTTTCTATAAAAAGTACCAATCATTGGACTTTTTATGGTAATCAAGTTATCAGCTTTTGGTGCAGCTTCAGCTTGGGCATTTGTTTGTGGGGCATTAGAAGCTGCTGCAACTTGAGGGGCTGCAGGTGCTACATTATATACTTGTGCAGCAGCAGGTGCAGCAACAGTTACTACCTGTTCTTCTTTTTGTTTAATGGTTACTTTACCATCTTTATCTTCTATACTAATTTCACCAATGTTGCTTTTGTTGATTATCTTAATCAATTCGTGAATTTGTTTTAAATCCATAGAGCAAGTTTTAGGAGTTTATTATTCTTTTTTTTTGATTCATGCCTGCAAAAAAATAGCTTTTTGTTAGGGGCGGCAAAATAGGTAAATTAATAGGGAAAATGCAAGTTTTTTATTCAAATCGATGGTTTTTTGTTTAAAAAAGCCTCAAAAATGAATAAAATTGGCAAAAATAAAGCTCCAAAAAATGGAGCTTTATTGAATATTTCAATTACAAGTTTTATGCTTTAACACGCTCAACATAATCACCAGATTTTGTATTGATTCTAATTAACTCTCCTTCTTCCACAAATAAAGGAACGTTAACTGTAGCCCCTGTATCTATTGTTGCTGGCTTTGTTGCTCTTGTAGCTGTATCACCACGAACACCTGGTTCACAATACGTAATTAATACCACAATTTTTTCTGGCAATTCAGCACCAATTGGTTGTTCTGTTTCTGTATTAATAAATACAAATACTTCACCACCATCTTTTAAAAACTGAGGAGCATCAATCATTTCTTCTGCCAAAGCAATTTGCTCAAAAGTTTCGTTGTTCATTAAATTATAACCACTCTCATCTTTATATAAGTATTGATAAGTTTTTTTCTCAACACGAATTGGATAAACAGTTTCTCCACTGTTCCATGTTTTTTCAATGCTGCGTTTATTATCAACCCCTTTTAGTTTTGCCCAAACCTTAGCAGCAGCTCTGGCGGTTTTGTTTTCACCAAATTCTACCACACTGTATAAGCTGCCATCTAATTTAAGTATCATGCCACGGCTGATATCTGATGTTGTTGCCATATTGTAAATTATTTAGAGTCGCAAAAGTAAGGGAAGGCTTCTGAATAACGAAAGCTTGTATTTAATATATTGAATGGTGGCAAAAAATAACAGTTTGCTGTTGGGCAAACTGTTATTTAATAAAGCTGAAAGAATATTATTAAAATGGCAAATCGTCTACCACTTCACCTGGTGCATCAGCAGGAATAAAATCTGGAGGTGCACCAGCAGGTGTTCCATTTTCATTGCCCATTTTCACTGTTTCCATTCGCCAAGCATCCAAATTGGTAATATAATTATCTATTCCGTTTTTATTCCACTTGGTACCTTTAATATTAAACTGAACTTTAACATCATCGCCCATGTTAAATCTGTCGGGCATGGCTGTTTTATCTTGTACACACTGAAATTTTACATAATTGGTAATCGTACGACCGTTAATGTCTTCAGATTTTTCAATTACAAATTCTCTTGTTTTAAATGTTTCTGTGCGTTGTACTGTATCAAATTTTGCAACTAGTTTTCCAGTTATTTCGTAGCTCATAAATTATTTTTTAGGAAGCCCGAAAATAGGCTTAAAATTTTCAAAATAAATAAAAAAAACTTAGGGTGTATGCTGGTAAAAAATGTAAATTACACCCTTGCAAATAAAGCCATGGTAAGAAAAATATTTATTCCGTTTATTGTTGTTTGTTCAATTGCAGCCTGCACACCACAACAACAAAGTACTACTGTAAATTTTAAAGGTTATCAAATAGAGAAAAAAGGGAAGGCTGACTCAGCAATACTCACAATGCTTGCCCCATATAGCGATAGCATTAATAAAACAATGAATTTGGTAATTGGTTTTTCGACCAAAGGTTTAACAAAAAAACAGCCTGAAGGTGAATTGGGCAATTTTATGGCAGATTGTATGAGAGAAATGGCCGAGCAAAAATTTGGAAAGAAAGTAGATGCTGCATTTATTAATTATGGAGGTATCCGTTCTTATATCCCCAAAGGCGATATTACTGTAGGCAAAATTTATGAATTAATGCCCTTCGATAATATTATTGTATTACAAGAAGTAAAAGGATCGGCTTTTAAACTTTTTTTAAATAGAGTAGCTGAGAAAGGTGGATGGCCTTTGAGTGGAATGAGCATGAAAATAAAAGATAAAAAACCAGAACAAATTTTAATTGCAGGAAAACCAATCGACGAAAATGCGATTTATACAATTGCCAACAGCGATTATATTGCCAATGGGGGAGATGATTGTGACATGCTAAAAGTATTGCCACAATTAAATAAGGGGTTCTTACTACGTGATGCACTGATACAATACATTGTACAAATTACCAAGCAAGGAAAACCAATTGATTGGAAAGTTGAAGGAAGAGTAACCTATTAATTTTTTACCTACATGAATAGAAGAAGATTTTTAAAAGAAACTGCATTTACTGGTGGGGCTTTATTGGCTTCGTCACTATTACCATTCGATGCTTTTGCTGGCAATGAAAACAGAAAACTTACCATATTACATACCAATGATGTGCATAGCAGGCTAGAACCTTTTCCTATGGATGGCAGTAGAAATGCTGGAATGGGTGGAGTGGCTGCAAGAGCAGCATTAATTAAAGAAATTAGAGCAGAAGTTGAAAATGTATTGGTATTAGATGCCGGGGATATTTTTCAGGGGACGCCTTTCTTTAATTTATATAAAGGCGAACCTGAAATAAAAGCCATGAGTATGATGGGCTACGATGCTGCAACAATAGGCAATCACGATTTTGATGCTGGTATGGAAAATTTAGCCACACAATTAAACCATGCAAATTTTCCGATTATCGTTTGCAATTATGATTTTACAAATACACCGATGGAGGGGAAAACCATTCCATATAAAATATTTAATAAGGGTAATATCAAAGTTGGTGTTTTAGGAATTGGTATTGAAGGCAAAGGGTTAATACCCGATAATTTATTTGGAAATACCGTGTATAAAAATCCAATTGAACATGCAAACAAAACAGCCGAAGAATTAAAGAAAAAAGGATGCGATATGATTATTTGTTTATCGCATTTAGGAGATAAATATTCTGATGATAAAATAAGTGATGAAATATTGGCAAAAGAATGTTTTGATATCGATTTAATTATTGGTGGTCATACACATCGTTTTTTTACAGAACCCAGGAAATACACGAATCGTAGAGGTGGAGACACCCTTGTAAATCAAGTGGGCTGGGCAGGTATTCAATTAGGTAGATTGGATTACAGCTTAGGTCGATCGCAAAAGAAAAATTTGGTGAAATCCAATACTGTTGTTATAGGGAAAAAAACAAGTGAATAAAAAATTTTTTTTTCAACTTTAATTGCACATATTGCACCTCCTACCAAAAAAAATTATCAACATATGCACATGTGAATTTTTATTGGTAATTTGAGCAAGAGAGAACAACCTTAACTCACTATATAACTTTTGATTATTGTATGGCTAAGACTGCTGAATCTGTATGGAGTAACTGTCTAAAAATTATTAAGGACATTGTAGAGTGGCAACATTTTAAAACCTGGTTCGAACCAATTAATCCTGTTGAATTAAAGAGCAACGTTTTAATGATACAGGTACCTAGTCAATTTTTTTACGAATATTTAGAGGAACATTATGTAAACTTGCTTGCCAAAACTTTAAAACGAGAATTGGGTAAAGAAGCAAGATTAGAATACCGTATTATGGTAGATAGTGGTAATGGCAGAAGTGGTAGTATGGATTTACCTGCTAGTGGCATGAAAACTTATACCAACAACGAAATGAATTTTCCGTTGGTAATCGATAATCCAGTAAAAAATCCTTTTGTAATTCCTGGGTTGAAGAAAATGCAAATTGATCCCCAGCTAAATTCGATGTACACTTTTGATGCTTTTATCGAAGGTGATTGTAATAGAGTAGCAAGACGTGCAGGAAAAACAGTTGCAGAAAAACCAGGTGCAAATTCTTTTAATCCATTGGTAATATATGGTGGCGTTGGCTTAGGTAAAACGCATTTAGCACAGGCAATTGGAAATGATGTAAAGAGAGCACATCCCAATAAAGTGGTACTTTATGTAAGTAGCGAAAAATTCATCAATCAATTTCAAGACCACAGCCGCAATAATGCAATAAATGACTTCATACATTTCTATCAATTAATAGATGTATTAATAATAGATGATGTACAGTTTTTTGCTAGAGCAGAAAAAAGTCAGGATGCATTCTTTGCTATTTTTAACCATTTACACCAAAGTGGTAAGCAATTGGTATTAACCAGTGATAAAGCTCCAAAAGATTTAGATGGTATGCAAGAAAGATTGCTAAGCCGTTTTCGTTGGGGTTTAAGTGCCGATTTGCAGGTGCCAGATTATGAAACAAGAATTGAAATTCTTGAGCGTAAAATGAAGAACGATGGTTTAGATATGCCAAAAGAAGTAGTAAAATACGTGGCATATAATATAAATACCAATGTTCGTGAATTAGAAGGTGCATTAATTTCTTTATTGGCTCAATCTTCTTTAAATAAAAAAGACATAGACTTAGAGCTTGCTAAAAAAGTATTGAGAAACTTCGTTAAAACAAGCAGCAAAGAAATTACCATCGATGCCATTCAAAAAATGGTTTGCGAATATTTCGATGTGCCGTACGAAAGATTGTTACACAAAACAAGAAAAAGAGAAATTGTTCAGGCTCGTCAAATTACCATGTACTTGGCAAAAGCATTTACCAAGAACTCTTTAAAAACGATAGGTGAACATTTTGGTGGTAGAGATCATACCACAGTAATTCACTCTTGCCAAACTGTAAAAGATTTAATGGATACTGATACAATTTTTAGAGAAAATGTAATGGAGTTAACTCAAAAAGTACAATTGGCAGCCATGTAATTTTAAAAATATTTTACTTTATAAAAAGCCTAAAAACTCAATAATTATATTGTGCGTTTTTAGGCTTTTTCTTTTTTAGTAATGTCTTCCACACAAAAACAACAAATTAAAAAATTTTCCAGCATTTTCTCTTTGCATAACTTTATGTATTGGGCAAAGGAAGATGCGTTAATTAAATTTAGCTTCTTAGAATGCATCTTTCCCTGGCTTTACACAGGATTAGGAAGGTGACTATGCCGGCAATTAAAGTAATATTTTAAACTATGAAACTTTTTTTAATTTTTATACTACTTGCGTTTCCTAGCTGCTGTTTTAATAAAGAACAACCTAAAATCGAATTTTATTCCAAAACAGCTGGGAGTAATAATGGATTTACAACTTATCATTACAATTTTAAAATTAGTAACTATAAAAAGGAAGCCATTAAATTATCTCAGTTACATTTTTTTGCAAAAAAATATATCGACTCAGTTAAACAAGATAAACCCATAAGCTTAATAACTTTTATTGGAGAACCAAGTTGTACTAAAATTACAAATCAGAATGAAGATTATTTTGGTGAAGTTAAAAAATACAAGGTAGTTAGTTTTGGGTTTAACAATAGTTTTCATGAAGACTCCACAAATCAGATTTTGAATTTAAGAATTCTTACAATTTGGGAAAAAGGAAAATCAAAGGAATACTTTGTTAAAAATGTAAATGATAAGAAGCTTATTGATTCTCTTTTAGAATAGAGGTTGTTTTATTTCCAAGCAATGTCTTCAAGTGAAATCATGAACTAAAGAATTTTCCAGCATTCATCTCTTTGCAAAGCTTCGTGTGTTGGGCAAAGGAAGTTGCGTTAATTGAAACCATTTATCTTCGTAGAACACATCGTACCTTGGCTTTGCACAGGGCTTGGAAGGAGACAATGCAGGGAAAGAAAATAATTATTTCTACTCATTTGGTCAATCATAATATTTAATGCAAATTATTCAGCCACCAAACAAGTACAGAAAAGATATTGATGGGTTAAGGGCATTTGCTGTGCTAGCAGTAATAGCATTCCATTTTGGATATTTGCCTGCTGGGTACCTTGGTGTGGATGTTTTCTTTGTGATTAGTGGTTACCTTATTTCAGGAATATTGTTTAGTGAACTGGTTGAACAAAAAATTTCTCTGAGTCAGTTTTATTTGCGTAGAATAAGAAGAATTATTCCATTGATTTTATTTGTGACAGTAGTTGTTTTACTTGTTGGTATTTTTTGTATGCTCCCCGATGATTTGGAAAATTTGAGTACGTCAATTGTAGCTACAAATTTTTTTTCGAATAATATCTTGCAGATTTTTACTACTAAAAACTATTGGGACATACACAATGAATTTAAACCTCTTGTACACACTTGGAGCCTTGGTATTGAAGAACAATTTTATATTTTTTATCCCTTTATTTTTTTGGTTTTGGGCAAAAGAAGGATCAAATTGATTATACCAGTACTCTTAGGGCTATCCATCATTTCAATTTTATTATTCATTACTACAAATAACCAACTGCTTAGGTTTTATTTAATTCCCTACAGATTCTTTGAATTGTCGTTAGGAGGATTAGCAGCAGTGCATTTAAAGCAGAATGCTAAAAACTATTTCTTTCAGTCTAAGGCTGTATTTCTTTTTATCATTACAATAGTATTTCTTTTTTGTTTTGGTAATTTTCTTTCCAATGTAATTGCGGTATTAATTACTGTAATTGTATCCGTAGGTGTTATAACATCAGCCAATAATCAGCATAAAATTTCATCCATACTATTGGAAAATAAAGTGATTGTTTTGATAGGTAAAATCAGTTTCAGTCTTTATTTGTGGCATCAACCAATAATTGCATTTACTCGTTACACTTATGGTGATGCTTTTTTGACCAAAAATAGTTTTGTAATTTTTTTATTTATAGTTGCACTCTCTTTCTTTTCTTATTTTTCAATTGAGCAGCCATTTAGAAACAAAGAAAAAGTTAAGATAAAGGAATTATTGTGTATTGTGGCATTAATGTTTTTATTGTCTACTGGGGCTGCCTTATATATTTACTTACGTTCAGGCATTGTAAGAAATGTTCCAGAGTTGGATATAAGTAATGGAAGTATTGAAAGAAATATGCATGCAAAATATAATGACAGAATTTACAAGTTTGACATAGAATTTAGTAAAGAAAATGCTATTAAAATATTAGTTATTGGCAACAGTGAAGCCAGAGATTGGGCAAATGTTTTAATGGAGTCTACAATAAGTAGCCAAATTGAACTATCATATACAGAAAAGGTTGAAGCCTGTAAAGATTTTCAATCAAGATGCGACTCGGCTGATTTCATTTTTGTCTCTACTATTGACACACTTGGCTACAACAAAAAATTTAAAATATACAATATTGATTTACAAAAAGTGAAAGTTATTGGCCTGAAGAGTTTTGGAAAAAGCAATGGCATTTTTTATAATAAAAAAAGAAATGAGAACTACTGCAATCAGAGGGTAAAAATTGATGAAAAAATATATACTGCTAATGAAAATTTAATAAAACAATGGGGCAATAATTATATTAATTTATTAGGGTTGGTTATTGATGACAAACAAAGCGTTAATGTATTTACCCCAAATTGCAAGTTTTTAAGTCAAGATTGTATTCACTTTACTAAAAATGGAGCAATTTATTTTGGTCAATTACTTGATAGATATTTAAATGATTCGCTAATAATTAACTAAAAAAATATCATTTAATAATGCCTTTCATTAGGCAAACTATGTAATTTCTAAGGTGTATTTGGTTTTTGGCAGTTCATTATTTAAGGGAGACATTTTAAATCATAGGGTATTGACATCTTTGAATAATTAGTTAGATTATTTCTTTAGAGCAATGTCTTCCAAAGCAAAACATCAAACCAGAGAATTTTTCAGCATCTTCTCTTTGCAAAGCTTCGTGTGTTGGGCAAAAGTAGATGCGTTCATTGAAAATTTAGCTTCGTAGTACGCATCGTCCCTTGGCTTTGCATGGCTTGGAAGGAGATGATGCTGGGAAAGAAGTTAAAACAAAAAGTACAATTTGCAGCCATGTAGTTTTAAAAATATTTTACTTTATAAAAGTCTAAAAACTCAATAATTTATTGTACGTTTTTAGGCTTTTTCTTTTTTAATTTCTAGTTTTTTTCACCTTTAGTTTTAAGACTATTTTCTTTTTAGTTTTTTCAAATAAAATATTTGGTAATTCACATTTGGCGTTTATATTTGCAGCCCTTTCAATATAGCAGAAAGGAATAAGGTAGGTGAGATGGATGAGTGGCTGAAATCAGCAGTTTGCTAAACTGCCGTACGGGTCAAACTGTACCGAGGGTTCGAATCCCTCTCTCACCGCCCAATTAAAAAGGTTCATCGTAAGATGAACCTTTTTTTATGCCTCTAATTTTTATCTAATTAACATATTAAGTAAATAAAAAAACAATCCCCGTAAGTGTAACCTTACAGGGAAGTTATGAGCAAGCAACCGATCAACTAATTTATTGAGGAAACAAGATTAAGCGTTCTCTACATTTCAGTATTTGCTTCCTGATACAAAATAGAGGAATTATTTTGAAACTAACAAGAGTTAGTATAAGTTTTTTTCCTCAAATCGTATAATCGCTTGAAAACTTAGGTTGTTGCTTAGCTGTTATTCAGATACTTTTGCCATTTTAAAGGAAGAAATATGTACACAATTAATGTAAAGTTTGAACAAAAAGGGTTAGAACCAATTACTATAAATACAAATGCTGTTGGAGATAGCTTATTAGAAGTTATATTAGACAATGGTCATGAATTACACCATAATTGTGGTGCAGTTTGTGCTTGTAGCACCTGCCATTTGTATATTGAAAACGGAGAAGAGCATTTAGCTGAACTAAGTGATAGAGAAGAAGATTTTATAGACAGAGCTGTAAATCCACGAATCAACTCAAGACTAGGCTGCCAGTGTATATTACAAGATGGTTCAGGTACAATTAATATTACTTTACCCGACCAAACCCAATTTTTGGGTGAATAATGAAATTATGAATATAGATTTTGCAAAATATACCGATGGTTTAGTGCCAGCCATTATTCAAGATTATGTCACACATAAAGTATTGATGTTGGGTTTTATGAATGCAGAAGCATTAGAAAAAACGCAAACTACTGGGAAAGTTACTTTTTTTAGCAGAAGCAAAAATAGACTTTGGACAAAAGGAGAACAAAGTGGTAATTTTTTAGAGCTAAAATCCATTACTGCCGATTGCGATAATGATACTTTATTAATTAAAGTGCATCCCGTAGGGCCAACTTGCCATACTGGTGCTGATACATGCTTTAGTGAACGTAACGACAGTGAAGACTTTTTGTTTTATTTAGAAGATGTAATTGCCTTAAGAAGTAAGGTTTCTGCCGATGAATCGTATACAGCTAGAATGTTGGCAAAAGGCATTAATAAAGTTGCTCAAAAGGTTGGAGAGGAAGCAATAGAATTGGTTATTGAAGCAAAAGACAATAATAAAGAATTGTTTTTGGGTGAAGCAGCCGATTTAATGTTTCATTATTTGCTTTTACTTAACGCTAAGGGTTTTAAATTGCAGGAAGTAATTGATGTATTGCAAAAACGACATTCAAAATAATTATGAAAAAATATTTATTAGCAAGTTTATTGTTTCCATTTGCAGTTGCTGCACAAAAAAGTACAGGGTTCACCATTAATGGAAATATAGCAGGACTTAAAGACAGCACATTGGTATTTTTAATGGATGGTGTAACTGGCAATACGATTGCACAGGATTATGCTATGAAAGGCAAATTCAATATCTCTGGTTCAATCGATGAACCCAACATTCATAAATTGGGTTTTATTGGTTTAAAAGAAGAGGTAGAATTGTTCATGTCTAACGAAAAAGTGAACATTAGTGGAACCAATGCAAAAATTGCAACACCTATTATTACAGGCTCTTTGTTGCATAACGATTATGCTACTTATTTAAAATCATTCAATCCATTAAAAGATAAGTTGAATGGATTGGTAGGAAAAATTAACCAGACTGGTGAGGGTAAGTTGAGAGATTCTTTAATCAATCAATTTAATATTACCAAAGCAAAAGTAATTGCAGAGGTTACCAATTTTACAAAATTACATGCAGCATCTCCTGTAAGTAGTTATGTTTTATACATTGTAAATCCTGTATTTGCTGGTGGAGTTGAAGAGTTAGAAAATAGATACAATCAATTAAAACCTTCAGCTAAGGTAGGTGCATTTGCAAAAATGATTGAAGCCACTGTTGCCGATTATAGAAATAAAAAACAAGCTGAAGCAGCGGGTGAAGCAGCTACTGCAGAAGGTGCTACAGCTCCAGATTTTACACAAAATGATGTAAACGGTAATCCAGTTTCTTTGTCTTCTTTTCGTGGTAAATATGTATTGGTAGATTTTTGGGCAAGTTGGTGTGGGCCTTGTCGTAGAGAAAATCCAAATGTAGTGGCTGCTTACAATACCTTTAAAGATAAAAACTTTACCATTCTTGGTGTTTCGTTAGATAGACCAGATGGAAGAGATGCATGGTTAAATGCTATACAACAAGACAATTTAACTTGGACACAAGTAAGTGATTTACAGTTTTGGAATAATGCAGCAGCTAAATTGTATGGTGTACAAGGCATTCCTTTTAATGTTTTAGTAGATCCTAAGGGTAAAATTGTAGCTAAAAATTTACGTGGAGAAGAACTACACAACACTTTGAAGAAATTACTTAAATAAATTCCTCTAATTATTTTTTAAAAAGTTACGTAGTATTGCTGCGTAACTTTTTTTATTTATGGAAAAGCAACTGGTAGTAATTACAGGTACAGAAGGTCAATTAGGTTGGAGCTTACAGCAATTGATTAGCAATTATCCTCAATATGAATTTCTCTTTACCACAGTCAATGTACTTGATTTAAGTAGTGTTAATTCTATAGCAGATTTCTTTAAAAAGTATACACCAACATTTTTTATTAATTGTGCAGCATATACAGCAGTAGATAAAGCTGAAACTGAACAAGCTATTACTTTGGCCATTAATGCAACTGCAGTTGGTGAAATAGCCAAACAATGTGCTGTCATTAATGCTACATTAATTACTATTTCTACTGACTATGTGTTTGATGGTGCAGGCACAAAACCTTATTTGCCCTACGACACAACCAATCCTGTTAATTATTATGGCTATTCAAAATGGTTGGGAGAAAAATTGGCACTAGAAAATAATCCAAACACAATCATCATAAGAACTTCATGGGTATACGCACAAAACGGTAACAATTTCGTAAAAACCATGATGCGTTTAATGAATGAAAGAGACAGCATTAATGTAGTTGATGATCAGGTGGGATGCCCAACTTATGCCCATGATTTAGCAAAAGCTATTTTACACATTGTTCAACAAATACCTGAAAATACACAAAGAGGAATTTATCATTATTCAAATACGGGTGTTATTTCTTGGTTTCAATTTGCAACAGCAATTCAAGAACTAACAGGATTAAATTGTAAGGTAAATCCAGTTCCCTCTACAGCTTACCCAACTCCAGCAAAACGTCCATCTTATTCTGTAATGGATTTAATATCTATACAAAACGATTTTGGTGTAGAGCTGATTGATTGGAAGCTAAGCTTAGAAAAATACTTACAATCAGTAGCTTAAATTATGCATCATTTTTTAAAAATTAGTTTTGTGAAAATGAAGTAGCACCTACATTTGCAACTCATTTTAATTTTCAAACTATAAGACTGCGGGGGGAACAAATGATTCATGCATTTGCTTAACACCTATGTAGTTACAGTAACAAAAACAAGTACAGATGAAAGTAATGAAGTTTGGAGGCACCAGTGTTGGTAAGCCAGAACGCATGCATCAGGTTTCTGAATTAATAACCAGAGATGAAGAAAGTAAAATTGTTGTATTGAGTGCATTAAGTGGTACTACAAATTCACTAGTAGAAATCAGCAATTGTCTTGCACAAGGCAACAGAGAAGCTGCTAAACAAAATATTGATAAATTGGAAATTCATTACAAGAATTTTGTAATGGATTTATTGAAAAAAGAAGAGTTTCAAGCTAAAGCTTATGCAATTGTTGAAGAACACTTTGACTTTTTAAATATCATTCTAAAAATCTCTTTCAGCGAAGCTTTAAATAAAGATATTTTGGCTCAAGGAGAATTGATGAGTACCAAATTATTTTGTGTGTATTTAGAAGAAGCAGGTATCGATCATTTGTTATTGCCTGCTTTAGAGTTTATGACCATTGATGGCAATGAAGAACCACAAGTTGGGAGCATAAAAGTAAAGCTGACGCAACTCTTGCAGCAACACACCAACAAAAAACTTTTTGTTACACAAGGATATATTTGTAGAAATGCAAGGGGAGAAGTAGATAATTTAAAACGTGGTGGTAGCGATTACACAGCATCTCTAATTGCAGCAGCTATTAAAGCAAGTTTATGTGAAATTTGGACAGATATTGATGGCATGCACAACAACGATCCTCGTGTAGTTAACAAAACGCAACCAGTAGAACAGTTAAGCTTTGATGAAGCTGCAGAGTTGGCTTATTTTGGTGCAAAAATTTTACATCCAGCATGTATTTGGCCAGCACAACATTACAATGTGCCAGTTAAATTATTAAATACCATGCAGCCAGATGCAGCAGGCACAACCATTACAGAAACAACTGCAACCAAAGGTGTGAAAGCGGTTGCAGCTAAAGATGGCATTATTGCTATTAAAATAAAAAGTAGCCGTATGTTATTGGCCTATGGTTTTTTGAGAAAAATATTTGAAGTATTTGAGAAATACAAAACATCCATCGATATGATTACTACTTCTGAAGTGGCAGTAAGTGTAACCATTGATAATGATGTTTTCTTAAAAGAAATCATTAAAGAATTAGAGCCATTCGGTACTGTAGAATTAGAAAATAATCAAACCATTATTTCTATTGTGGGCAATGAAATAAACGACAATGGCGAAGCTTTGCAAAGTTTATTTGCAGCAGTTAAAGGTATTCCTGCTACAATGGTAAGTTATGGGGGTAGCTTGCACAATATATCATTATTGATTCCAGGTACTTATAAAATACAAGCATTACAGGCAATTAATGCTGGTTTATTTGGTTTGTAATTTTAAAAAGTAAGATTTATATAAAAGGAGGATAATGAAAATTATCCTCCTTTTAATTTGTATGAACATCACAAAATACTAATGTATAAATCTTCTACCTTCTTTCTTGCCCAAGGGGTTTTTCTTAAAAATGTTAAACTTGACTTTATACTGGGATTGCTATTGAAGCAGTTAATCGTAATAATTTTACCCAACTCTTCCCATCCAAAATGATTTACCAAATGGGTTACAATTGATTCAAGGGTTTTTCCATGTAATGGGTCGTTAGATGCCATGCTTTTTTGTAAAGATAAGTTTTGATACTAGGTGAAAACATGTAAATTGAACTAAAATCTTGCTACTGCCATAGCTTTTGTATTTTCGCAGCTATGCAACAGCAACAAATACCTATCGCTACTTTATTAAGCAACCTAAAAATAAAAGAGTTAAATGCCATGCAAACTGCTTCTTTAGCAGCTGCTGAGCAACACAATAATATTATTTTACTTTCGGCAACAGGCTCAGGTAAAACATTGGCTTTTTTACTACCTCTGGTTAAAGAATTAAATGCTGATAATAAAAAAACGCAGGCGTTAATTATTGTTCCATCGAGAGAATTGGCTCAGCAAATTGAACTGGTATTTAAATCTATGGGTACTGGGTTTAAAATTACCTGTTGTTATGGTGGTCATAAAAGAGAAACGGAAGAAAATAATTTAATTGAAGCACCAGCATTATTGGTTGGTACACCAGGTCGTTTGGCTGATCATATTAGAAGAGGCAATATCACCATCGACACCATTACAAAAGTTGTATTAGATGAGTTTGATAAAAGCTTAGACTTAGGTTTTACCGACGAAGTTTCTTTTATATTGGGTTCATTACCTGCTATACAAAAAAGAATGCTTACTTCAGCTACTGAGTCAGTAACAATTCCAGATTTTATTAAAATGGATGAACCTGAGAAACTAAATTTTTTAAGTGAGGAAGAATTGCCTATTGAAAAGCTTGCAGTTAAAACTGTACTAAGTGTAGATAAGGACAAAATTGATACCCTTTTTAGATTAATCTGTTATACAGGTGGCCAATCTACCATTGTATTTTGTAATCATAGGGAAAGTGTAGAACGTGTAAGTACTTTACTTACAGAAAAGGGTATTTACAACGAGTTTTATCATGGTGCAATGGAACAGCAAGAAAGAGACAGTGCATTGTGTAAATTTAGAAACGGCAGCACCAATGTATTAATTACTACCGATTTAGCTGCTCGTGGATTAGATATTCCGAACATTCGCTACATTATTCATTATCATTTGCCACATACCGAAGATATGTTTACCCATCGCAATGGACGTACAGCTCGTATGGATGCAAGTGGCACAGTGGTAATGATTTTATCTGAAGAAGAAAAACTACCTGCTTACACTGGTGATAATATTGAAAATATTGTTCTGCCAGAAACTGTTGTTTTACCAGAAAAGCCAAAGTGGACAACCCTTTTTATTGCTGCTGGTAAAAAAGATAAAGTAAATAAAATTGATATCGTAGGGTTTCTTGGTAATAAAGGGCAACTCAAAAAAGAAGATATAGGATTAATTGATGTAAAAGATTTTTTCTCTTTTGTTGCTGTACGTAAACATAAAGTAGGAGCTGCTTTGCAGTTAATTAAGAATGAGAAAATTAAGAATAAAAAAGTGAAAATTGAAGTTGCTAAATAAGTAATTAACCAACTTTCAACCATCACTCTTTAATGGCAGCCAATAATCATTTTAAAAAGATTACCTTCCTGCAAATCTGAAAAATGAATATTGACCAAATTGAAAAATTTCTTACTTCTAGACATATTTCTGGAGATACTTTACGAATTGATTTTAGAACGAGAAGCTCTACTGCTGGTATTTTCCTAAAAAATGCTGATTACGATGATTTGAAATTGAAAAATTTTTGGAGAGTGGTAACTGGTGAGAATATTGTTGATTGGAAAAGAACTCAAAATACTAATTTATCTAAAATTATTAGCGGCAACGAGATAACCAAACTTTCATTGATATAATGCTGCTTTTGGGGGAATAATTGGAATTGGCAAAAATCTGCTTGGTATAAAAAAGTCAATTTAAATTGGCAGATTTCAGAAAAAACCTTATTTTAAATCTTAATAAAGAAGTTTTTTTCTAACGATGCTAAATTTATTGCCATGTCGCAAATTGCTACAATTAATCCTACAATTGTTCAACAATGGGTAAGTGAAAATTTAACACAACAAGCTGTTGAAGCAGATTTGAATGCAAAAGGGCTTGACGTAAATCATATTTCAGCATACCTTGAAGCTTTTAAAAAATACCGCAATGCAAACAGGCAATTTAAAGGGTTTGTTTGCATGGGAATAGGTGCTTTTCTTGGTTTTGTAAGTTGTGTACTTACTTTAATCAATCTTTTTCCTGAATTGTATAACTGGATATTGTATGGGCTTACATCGATAGCAATAGCAGTTATTATACTTGGATTATACTTTGTTTTTGAAGATTAATCTTAGCATTCAAGTATATTTTATTATAAAGAGTTTCTTTCAATACAAAAGTATTGAGTGTATATATTGGGCAAAGTAGCAATTATTATTCCCAGCTGTGTAACGTCCTATCTGTTGTATGAAAGTCCTTCCTGTGTTTATGGACATTCCATAAATCAGCACTAATAAAAACATGTTCTTTGGTTGCAGATTCTGATTCATTACACTGTTCAACCGTATTGTCAATTTCTTCATTTGTGTTATTCACTAAATTTTGATTGACATTTTCAGAGAAATACGTTAGTAAGTACATAAAGCCTCCTTTTTTAGTTGGTTTTCTAAGACTTTGGGTTTTCAACATGCAAGGTAAATCTGATAATCGAATAAAAAGCTGACAGTTGTTAGTTTTTGTGCTTTAATTGAACTTCTTATCCAATTATATTTATTTGAAGTAATCCATAGGCAACAAAAAAAGAGCATTTAAAATGCTCCTTTTTTAATGTTACTGTAATTGCTTATTTTAATAATTCGCCATTAAAAACAATTTTATCAGTGTGTTCAAGCTTATGATTGGTCTTTTTTGTTTCGAATATAATATTGGTTCCAGTAATATTTTTTGCATAATTCAACTCCATTGTTCTATCGGTTTGTAAAACCAAGTTTTTAAATTGAATGTCATGTATAGGCATATATTCTAAGCCATTCATATAAATACCCAATTTGGCTTTTTTACAACTAATGTTACTAATTGTAAAATTCATAAACTCTGGTACTTTGTCTTTAGCAGTAGTTTGCACACCTTTTTTCTCTTTTCCTGCAACTACATCTTCATAATAAGTATCAAACAAAATGGCTTCATTAATAATATTAAACATGCTGATCGAATCAACATAAACTTGTTGCACCCTTCCTCCACGGCCACTATTGCTCTTAACTCTAACACCAATATCTGTTCCATTAAACATACAATTGGTTACAAAAATATTTTTCATGCCACCATCGGTATTACTGCCAATTACAAAAGCTCCATGGCCTCGGTAAACAGTACAATTGGCTATTAAAACATTTTCTAAATTGGCATCATCAGCATTACTATTGGTTCCACTGCTTTTCATACAAATGGCATCATCTCCTACACTAACAGTTGTATTGTATATAGCAACATTTTTACATGCACTAATATCAATACCATCTCCATTTTGAGCCCACCAATCATTGTAAATATTAGCATTTTTAATGGTTAAATTATTACAGCGACTTGGGTAAAAAATGAATTTGGGAGAGTTTTGCAAACGTATGCCATCTAACAAAATATTGCTGCAACCCACAAAGAAAACCATGTATGGTCTTAAGAAATCCCTGGCGGGTAAGTAATCTTCTGGCTTGGTACTTTTCCCTTTTATGTTTTTGAGATACTCTTCACCATTCATGGCATCTATACTTGGCCACCAAATTTTTCCATCACTACTTACAACGCCACCCGATGCAAGTAATTTACTCCATACGGCGTCGTTTACTTTACTCTTTTTTACAGGTCGCCAACTGTCACCAGCTCCATCAATGGTTCCTTCTCCTGTAATGGCAATATTGGTTGCATCGTAAGCATAAATTGGAGAAGCAGGTGTAAGCGTATTGCTATTTTTTCCTGCTTTTATAATTGGGTATAAACTATGGTTTTCACTTAATTGAATCAATGCATCTTTTTCTACTACAAGGTTCACATTACTCAACAATTCAATCGGTCCAGTTAACCATTTCCCAGATGTAAAAATAACTTTACCACCACCATTGCTATTACAAGTAGCTATTGCTTTTGCAATAGCAGTTGTATTAATGGTTTTGCCATCGGCAATAGCTCCAAAATCTTTAACATAATAGTTGCTTGCTTTAAATATTGGCTCTTTTACTGCAATCGGAAATGGGCATTTATTAATAAAATAAGCCAAGTCTTTTTGTAGAAGTTGTGCTTGTGTTATAGTACTTACGAGTAAAAAAATGAAGGCAAAGAATCGTTTTTTCATCATCTAAATTTTGAATGAAACTAAGCTTCCATTTTCTTTTTAAACGTTAAAATAGCGGCAACGTTTGCATTAACGGTTTAAATTTTTTGTTAATACTCCTTCAGGACGATTCAGGATAGCTGCATCCATTGATTGATTACTTTGTGTATCTAATTTATTGATGCCATGTATTCATTTAGTATTAAAAGGATTATAAGTTTAATGCTTTGCTTTTACACGATTAATTGTTCATTTGCTCAACTACGATTTGCTGAGATGTTTTCAAACAATATGGTATTGCAAAGAGATAAACCAATTGTTATTTGGGGTAAAGCAAAACCCAATGAGCTGTTGGTTGGTAATTTTGCCAATCAGCAATCTAAAACAAAAGCCGATACTGCTGGTAATTGGAAAATGACATTCAAAGCAATGAAGGCAAATTCATTACCCCAATCTTTAATAGTTAAAAGTGATTCGGCAATAGAATTAAAAAATATTTTAGTTGGAGATATTTGGTTGTGTAGTGGGCAAAGCAATATGGAATACCCTTTAGATAAAAAACTCAAAAGATATGCTACTCCTAAAAAAGGGATTGATCCATCAATAAATGAATTGGCTGATAGTCTTAAATCAAAAAATATTAGGTACATCTATGTAGAGAGAACATTAAGTAAACAACCCAAATTACCAACAAAAGGTTGGGTTGACGCAAGTGATACTACAGTTCGTTACATTTCGGCAATTGGTTATTTTTTTGCTAAAGAAATCAATACAGAAACTGGTGTTCCCATTGGTATAATTTCAAGCAGTTGGGGTGGTACAAAAATAGAAGAGTGGACACCCGATTGGGCTTATGAACAGTCACTTGTTTTTAAAGACTCAGTAACCAGTAAAAATTTTAGAATAAATGGATTGCATCCAGGTCAAAAATTCAATGGTATGATACAACCTTTAATTACATTGGCTATTAAAGGCGTTTTATGGTATCAGGGAGAAAATAATTGTAATACCAATGATTATGAATTATATCCAGAAAAATTTAAGCTGTTTGTAGCAACTTGGCGAAAATTGTTTAACGACCAAAAACTACCTTTTTACTACGTGCAAATTGCTCCCTGCTTATACACCAATAGATTAAGAGATAATCCAAGAGCTAAGGATGAGTTTACCTTGCCTCATTTTTGGGAAGCTCAAACAAAAGGAATGTCAATTGCAAATACTGGAATGGTCGTTACAGCAGATTTGGTTGATAATTTAAACGATATTCACCCTTCTTATAAATGGGTTGTTGCTCATCGACTTGCACGATGGGCAAAATCAAAAACGTATAGTTTTAAAAACATTGAGTTTTCTGGTCCTGTATATAAAAAAATGAAAATTATAAATAATGTTATTGAGCTTTCATTTGAACACGCAAATGGGCTTAAATCTAGTGATGGGCAACCATTAAAGTGGTTTACTATTGCAGGCGAAGATGGCAGTTTTGTACCTGCAACAGCACAAATTACCAATAATAAGATTGTAGTTTCTTCAACTGAAGTCAAGGCTCCCAAATACATTCGTTTTGCTTGGCATGAGGCAGCACAACCCAACTTAATTAATGTAGAAGGTTTGCCGGCATTGCCTTTTAGAACAGGTTTGTAAAATTATTTTCAGGATAGCTCAGGATGATAGAATTACTTACTAGTCATAGTATTGCTTAGGAATTTTTTATTCCACTTTGCTTTACTAATAACGATTTCTGTATGAAGAAAATTCTATCTCTATTGCTCTTGCTGTGCTTTATCATCTTTGGTTATTTCAATAATCTAGTTGCTCAAACTGTTAACTGGGTTGGTGGAACGAGTAATGCTTATTTTACTGCTGCTAACTGGAATCCTTCAACCAATCCTGCTGCACTTACACAAAATGAAGTGATGATGATTGGCTTAGGCTCTCCAAACAACTGTGTACATTCTGGTGGCAGTGGTTCTAATAGTTACAGGCCCAATAAATTAAACACACTCACAGGTAGTACACTTACAGTAAATGGATTATTGTATTTCTGGAATAGTGACTCTTTAAATGGTACAATCAATATTAATAATGGAGGTGATTTTAACAATAGGAATATTGGTTACTTTGGACGTAATACAAATGTTGTAATAACAGTTGCGTCAGGAGGTTCATTTACAACAAAAAATGCTTGTAATATAGCTTTTGGTAATGCAGGTGCAACAGCAACAGTTAATTTGAATGGTGGAGCTATGTGGGCAGGTACCGATTTAAATGTTGCAAATGCTGCTGGCTTAACAGCAACAATTAATGTTAGCGGAGGCTCTGTTAATGTAACCAGTAATTTAAACATTGGTACAAACGGATTAATTTATATAACAGGAATTGGATTATTAAAAATGACTGGTGACAAAAGGACTGTTATCAATAATTATATAACAGCTGGTAAAATAACTTGTACCACTGGAAAAACGCTTACAGTAACTTATGATGGTGTAAATACAATTGCACAAATTTCTCAAAATGTGAATAGCATGATTACAGAATACCCTGATTCTGTAACGCTAAAAACAACCAACCTAGTTTGTACGTTTGATAAGAATACTGGTAACATTATTTCTTATAGATTCAAAGGCAAAGAAACTGTAGCTAATAAACCTACCGATACTAAAAAATACATGTATCACGACTTTACAACTTCTTATGGATTTGAAACTGTTTGGGGATGTACATATCAAGTGATACAAGATAGTACCGATTTTGCACATATTGTTTTTAAACGTCCTTATACGCCTTCTATTGGTCATGTTACACCTGTTGATGCTGAATTGCATTATGCTTTAAAGAAAGATGATAAAGGAGTTTATGTGTACAGTAAATTAGAACATAAACCCAATTACCCAAAATTCGATCAAGGAAGTTGGCGACAAGTTTGGTGGATTTCTTATAATAACAGTGGTGTAAACCTTTGTGAAAGAATATATACAGATTCGTTACGCAGTTGGGAAATGCCCTCTAATTACGACTATAGTCAGTCTGTTGGTAGTGGCGGTCCGCAAGAAATTGTAAAGCTTACAACAGGTGTTCGTGCAGGAAAATACGATGGTAAGTATGAATACAGTTTAAAGTTTTGGGAAAATCCAGTTTGGGGGCATGCAAGCAATATTAATAGTATTGGTATTTGGTGTGTAAATACCAGTTGTGAATATTACAACGAAGGACCAATGCATCATGATTTGAATGCAGCAGCCGGTATTATTCATCAATGTATGAATGGTGTACATTATGGCGATGGAGGAATGATTGCCGATACACTAACCAGTTGGAATAAAGTATATGGGCCTTATCTTTTACTAATTACAGATAAATCGACTGGTGATAGTAATTGGATTGCAGCAAAACAACGTCAAGTACAAGAAAAAGCTCTTTGGCCTTATACATGGGTAAAAGATACAGTTGCATATCCACCTGCGTCTTTAAGGGGTGCAATAAGTGGTAAGTTTTTAATTTCTGATGCATTAAAGACTTCTTATAATGGAGGAGAAGCCTGGGTTGGTGTTACTAATTTAGCAGACGGTGCAACTAATTTTCAATTTGAAATGAAGGATTATCAGTATTGGGTTAAAAGTGATGCCAATGGGAATTTTACAATACCTAACATTCGTCCTGGTACATACTCCTTCTTTGCTTTTGTGGATGGAGCGGTAGGAGAGTTCCGTCAGGATAATGTAGTAGTAACGGCAGGTGGAATTACCAATCTTGGTACAATAACAAGAACTATTGATAGAACTTACGGCAGATTTATTTGGGAAATTGGTACACCTAACAGAATGAGCGATGAATTTAAATTGGGTGATTTTGATTATTGCGAAGGTAATGTGCAAAATAAATTCAGAGACACATTTCCTAATCCAATCGAATACAATATTGTAGAAAGAAATTGGTCGACTAAAATTCCATATGTTCATACAAAGTATCCTGACGTAGCTGCGATACCAGCTCCAGGAGATGCCTGGAAATGGAGATTGAATTTTACATTGCCAGCAGGTTTCTCAACATCTGGTAATGCAAGATTAACCATTGCCTATTCTAGTAATGACCATGCACAGCAATGGATTTATGTAAACAATGAGAATAGTTTGTTTACCAGTTTTTATCCAGATAATGGCGATGGTAATGCATTTATTCGTCAAGCCAATTATGCAAAATATGCGTACAAACAGGTGCTAATTCCAATGAACAGGTTAGTTGCTGGTAATAATACGATAACATTGGTGATGCCTTCAAACTCAGGCTGGGTAAGCCATTTAATGTACGACTATATTAGTTTAGAAGCCAATGTGCCAACTTTGCCTGTTGAGTTTTCTTCTTTTACAGCTACTTCAACTGCTGGCAAAGTATTGCTTAATTGGAAAACGGCTACAGAGATTAATAATAGTCATTTTGAAATTGAAAGAAGTAAAGATGGTATACAGTTCGTTCAAATTGGTGTCATTGCAGGAGTGGGCAATAGCCAATTGACTAATCAATATTCTTTTACAGATGCATTGCCAAATATTGGTGAAAATTATTATCGTTTAAAGCAAGTAGATAAGGATGGCAAGTATGTTTACTCAGCTGTTCGATTAATAAAGTTTGATAGTAGAAATTTAATTAGTATATATCCCAATCCAGCAAACAATAAACTTACCATTCAATCATTAACAGGCAAAAATTTACATTCTGTTTATGTATATAATGTAGCAGGTATATTGATATATGAAAAAGATGCAGTTAATAGCTTATCTCAGTCTATTGATATTGCGAAATTTGCTGTTGGCTTTTATATTGTCCTTGTAAATGATGGAGATAAAACAGTTCCTGTAAAATTTTCAAAAGAGTAAGAATAACAAGCTCTATATGTACCCTACTGTATTTATTTTTTTAATTGTATAAACTACATTTATCAGGATGGAGCAGGATGTGTGAAATTATATGTCCTTATACTTTTATAACAACGATTGATATTTATTAAACCCAAACTCTCTGCCACATGAAAAAAATGCTACTTGTCTTAGCAGTGTTTATTTGTACTGCTTACGTATCAAATTCTCAAACAACTTATTATTATCGAGGTGCTACTGGAACAGCTGGTGCTGGAACTGTTTGGAGTACTGCTACAAACTGGACTATTAACGCTGATGGTTCTACTGATGGAATAGGAAGAACTGTCTCTGCTGCTAATGATATTTTGGTAATTGATGGCAATATATTGCAGACTTTAAATGCAAGTAAAACAGCTTACTTAAGTATGCCAAAGGATGTTTGTGGATCACTTACGATACAAAATGGAGCAATTGTTTATATAACTTCTCATATAGGAATCAATGCTGAGGTTATTGCATCATCTGGCATTACAGTTGGTGCAGCAACTGGTACAGTTGCATTGCCTGTTACAGGTACAGCCACTACATTTACTAGTCAATTAAAAGCTGGTGATTATGTTTCTACCCTTGGTACAACTTTGTCTATTGGACAAGTACTTAGTATTGTAGATGATACTCATATTACCTGTACTGGAGATTTTGGTTTTGCAGGAACTGCTTTGTATAGGATACCTACATTGGTTATTAATACTTCATTTACGATCGATGCAACATCTCAGTTGCACATGGGTTTTACTAGTAGTGCAGGCTCTCAGGTTATGTACTGTATTTACTTGGCATCTACTGCAACTGGTTCAATTAGCGGGTCTTTATTTTGGCAAAGAAATGGTTGTCAAACTAGAGTTGTTGCTGTAACACCCGGGGCTTTGGTTTTTCAAAGTGGCAGTAACTGTACTATCCAAGCAAACCCAGCAGCTGTATCTTTAGGTTCTTCTACTGCAGGTCCATTTTTTGGTACAGCTCTTGGTACTGGTCTAGCTGGTGGTGCTCCTCAATTTGCTTTTAATACTAATGCAGCTGGTGTAACTTTTGCAAGTGGTAGTACGTACACTGTAAATTTTGCCGGTAGAGAATATACACCTTTTGGTAGAGCTGCACAAGCAACAACTCCACTTACTTTTTCTGGAGTTGTGAATCTGCAACCCGGCAGTAATTATATAATTACTGCAGCAACTACTTATTATAATGGGTTGCCATATTTTTATAGTAGTACAGCTGCTAATTATGGAAATATTGCATTTAATTGCAATGGAACGGTATCTAATTTATCGCTTGGAAGAGTGGACAATTTAACTTTTGGTACAACAGTAGCTGCAGTAGCTGCAAGTACAGGTAATATAAAATTGTATGGGGATGTATTGAATAGTTCTCCCAATTCTATTGCATTGGGAAATTTAACCTTGGCTGGAGCAACTGCTCAAACAATTGGAGGTACAGGTGCAGGTACGTTTTCAGCAACCAACCTTTCTGTAAGTAATAATGCTGGAATAACCTTATCCAAAGCACTATCATTATCAGGTTCTCTTTCGTTTGGAAATGTAGATAATGCAGTACTTAATACGGGTGGTTTATTAACCTTAGCTTCAACATCAACTGGTACTGCAAGAATTGCAGATATTACAAATGCTGGCGTAAATTCTGGTAATGTAATTTCAGGTAACGTTACTGTACAACGTTTCATACCATTAAAATCCACCCGTCGTTTCAGCTTTATTACTTCACCAGTGAGTCAGTCATTAAGTGCAGCATGGCAACAACAAATACATATAACAGGATCAGGCACAGGCGGAACAGCTTGCCCAACATTAACTGCCCACAGCAATGGCTTTGATGCAACAGCAACGAATGCACCAAGTATGTTTAGTTATGACGCAAGTCAGGCATCAGGCAGCCGTTGGGTGGCCAATACAACAGGCACAACAGGCTTTACTTTAATGCCAGGCACAGGTTACCGTTTAAATGTAAGAGGCCCAAGAGCAACAGGTTGTAGTTTATTAGATGGAACAGTAACAGGCACTACAGCTGTAACTTTAAGTGCAACAGGAGCGGTAAGCAATGCTCAAAAGAACTTAGGTAGCTTTAGCAATACCTACAACAACAATGTGGCAGGTAACTGGGTATTAATAGGTAATCCATACCCAAGTGAATTAAACTTCACCACATTCTTAGCCGATGCAGCCAATGCAGGAGCCAATGCATCTTCAATCGGAGCATCGTATATCATCTATGATCCAGCGAATGCCCCAGATGCAGTAACCCCAGCCAATATGTACAGCACTTGGAATGCAGGTACATGGAGCAATGCAGCAACAAGTATCAGTGGAGCTAATGGACAATATATAGCCAATGGACAAGCTTTCTTTGTACAAGCAACAGCAGCAGCAAACTTAACATTGAATTTTACTGAAGCTTATAAAGCCACTGTTGCACAAAATGGTGTATTCCGTCAGCGTAGCTGGAATGATATTATTAGAATAGGCTTAAATAAAGATGCAGTGAATATTGATAATACAGTGATTCGTTATGC
>CALRLF020000040.1:0-39479 GCA_943368475.1 Allobosea thiooxidans | reverse complement strand
TACCTGATGGTACTTACTACTATTACGTAACCTATCAATTAATCAATGGCAAGTTTATCAGACTATCTGGTGATGTAACCATTTTAAGATAATTTTTAAAAAAATAATTAGACATGAAAAAAATAATATTGATCATACTCGTTTTTGCTGGTGCTTCTTCTGTAGAAGCACAGCAATTACAAACATCTGTATTTTACGAAATGCAGGCAACCATTCACAATCCATCTTTTGCTGGTATTGCTGAACACGATTTTGTTGGTGTAAACTATAGAACACAATGGGCTGGTATTAATGGTGGTCCTAAAACAGGAACTATTTTTGGTTCATTTGCTTTGCCTAAACAAAAATTAGGCATAAGTGGATATGTATTTAGTGATAAAACAGGACCTACGTCAAGAACAGGTTTGTCTGTATCTGTAGCTAAGCATATTAATTTAGCAGATGGAGCTAAATTATCTTTTGGTATAGAAAACAGGTTTCAACAATTTATGGTAGATCAAAATAAATTGGCTGAATATATTGGTGCCGATCCAGCTATTGGCAATGCAAATAAAAGTGTAAAATATAATGCTGGATTTGGTATGTCTTATACAACCAAACGTTTACAATTGGGTATATCGGTTGCTCAATTATTAGAAAGCAGATTGGATAACTATACTGGTGTACTTACCAGAAGTCAGGATGCACGTTTGTATCGCCATTTTTATGCAAACGGTTCTTATAAAATTAATTTAGATGAAACTGTAAGTATGATTCCAAACTTTATGGTTATCTATTTTCCTAACGCCCCTACCGAATTTAACTTAGGTACAAGATTTAAATATGCAGATATTTGCTGGTTGGGTTTAGGAAGCAGTTTAACTGGTAACGTGAGTTTTTCTTTTGGATTAAATGTTGCTAAAAATTTATCAGTTGATTATGCATTCGATGTGTACAATAATCCAAGCGATAACTTTAATGTAAACGCACATGAGTTTATGTTGAAATATCAATTGAAAAAATAAGCTTTTGTAACCCCCTGTGAAATATAGGCTGTTCAATTTTTTTGAACAGCCTTTTTCTTTGGTAATAATTCATTTTGTAATTGTAACTACAGAAAATAGTGAGAGATTTAAATGGCTATAAAAAAGGATGATACTTTGTTGTATCATCCTTTTGTTTTATTGTTGTTGTTGCTGTTCTTCAAAAGGATCTTCTGGAAAATAAACATCTTTATTATCCGCTTCAAATTTTTGTAATGGTACATTGGTTACATCTTCAAATACATGCCCATCTTCGTAGCCTACAGAAACAAATACCGATAGCAGTTGTTTTGCTGGCCCTTTAAATGTTCCTTTAACGGGAGAGCAATCATTAAAATCTTTGCCCACCGCCAATTTTACATGGTGGTTGGTTGCCCAAACATTATTGGTGGGATCTATACCAGCCCAACCAAAACCTGGAATATAAGCTTCTATCCATGCATGTGTAGCACCTTCGCCCCTCATGCCATTTTTGTTGGGACAGATATAACCACTTACATAACGGGATGGAATTTTTAGCGTTCTTAAAATTTGTAACATTAAGTGTGCAAAATCTTGACAAACACCAGCTTTTACCTCCAATATTTCATCTACAGTAGTTTCTATAGTGGTTATGCCTTTAATGTATTTAAACTGTTTGTAAATAAGTTCACTGCAAGCTTCTACAACAGCAGCAATACTTCTATTTTCTGGGTTTAGTGTTTGTATAATTTCATCAATTTGAGATTGGCTTTTAATACTATCTGCCTGGCTTAATTCAAGGTATAATAGGTTGTTGCCTATTTCATTTTTCAAATCATCCCAAGTACTGTGAAAATTAATTTTTAATTGAGACGATTGTGTAGTTCTAATAACCAATCTGCTGTCAATTGTCATTTCTTTATGTGGTGGTAACACATTAAACAAACCAATTCTGTTACCCCAATAATCTGTAAATACATGTACGTCAGGGTGGCTTGTAATAAGCACATCGTGTTGTAAAATTTCCTGTTCGTTACATAAGTATGGATAAATTTTAATTTCGTTACTACTTTCTTTTACTGCTCTATCGTATTCGTACTTAGTGATGTGATGTATCGTGAAAACAGGCATTAGTTGTTGTTTAAGAATAAGAGAAAAATTGCTTTGCCAGTTGATTACTGAAGGCAATTAACTCCTTTCTGGTGGAAAATAAAAATTCTTGTAAACTTTTCTGGTTCAAGGCATCAAAATCGGCATATTCTATTTTACTTACTAACCTGCCCAATTGTTTAGACAATACTTCAGTTTCTGCAGCAGCATTATTCTTTACAGCATCATTAAAGTACTTATCAAGGCGTTTCAACGTATAAATAACACTTCTGGTAAAGTTTTCATTAAACAATACCTGATGCAATGCATTGTGGTTGTGGTTACTGCTTCTGTACGATTTTAAATGCAACTCATAACCACTTAATGACAGCAATAATGGCCTCCATTGTAAAATATCTTTTTCTTCATCTAAGTTATAATCAATTTCTGCAAAATACTTGTTGGTCATTTCAATGGTTAACACACAACGTTCAATGTAGCGACCTAAGTTCATAAAACTCCAACCTAAGCCACGAGGCATAGTAGTGTCAGATACGCCATTGTATAAAACACAACCTTGTTCTAAAGATTCAATAGTAGCAATAGCTTCAAAGCCTTTAAGTTGTAAATCTGGGGATAAATTATTAACGCTATGGTACAACTGATTCACATGCTCCCACACTTCTTTGGTAATATGATCCTGCACACCCCTTGCATTTTCTCTACTACGAGCAACCATGGTTTTTAGCGAATTGCTGTTGCCAACTTCTAACAATAATTTGTGCAAAGTTTGCTCAGTATCATCTTTTAAAGCTGCAATTTCCTCAGTATTGGCATGTGTAAAACATTCCAACATAGGTTTCCAGCTAAGATTTTGATTTACGCCCTTATCTAGCAGTAAAATATAGTGTGTTTTAGTGCCACGTATTAAACTATCAGCTCTTTCCATATAGCGGTTTAACCAAAACAATGAATCTGCAATTCTACTCAGCATATCTTAGAAATTTGAAATTTTATAACTACATTTTTATTTTATGAAGTCAGTAGTGAGCGTTAGTCGAACTATTGTTTTTCAATAGAACACCTGTTGCGTCGCACACGTGTACTGAAGAATCTTTGTTCAACAATGTATCTACTGTTGAAGAGTGCGACGCCACTACAGTTGATTGTTGTACTACAGCTCGTTACAAAAAAATAGAATCCAATATCTAGCATCCAGTATCTAGTCTATCACCCAAGTGTCTTTACTACCACCACCTTGCGATGAGTTAACCACCAACGAACCTTCTTTTAAAGCAACCCTGGTTAAACCACCTGGCACAATTTGAATACCTGTTGGGCCACACAATGCATATGGGCGTAAGTCTACATGCCTTGCCTCAAACTTTCCATTAATAAAACATGGAACAGTTGAGAGTTTAATAATGGGTTGAGCAATAAAACTTCTTGGATCGGCTTCTACAGCAATTTTAAATTCATCAATGGTTTTTTCATCGGCACTATTACCCATTAACATACCATAGCCACCACTTTGGTTGGTATGTTTAATCACCATTTTATGAATGTTTTCAAATACATGCTGCCTTGCGTCAGCGTCGCTCATTTCATAAGTAGGAACATTGGGTAAAATGGGCTCTTCGTTTAAATAGTATTTAATCATGGCTGGCACATAATTATATACAGCTTTATCATCGGCAACGCCATTGCCCATTGCATTTACAATAGCAACATTGCCTTTGCGATATGCACCCACTAAACCTGGAACACCCAAAGCACTATTGGCTTTAAAGACCAATGGGTCTAAATAATCGTCATCAACCCTTCTATAAATAACATGTACTTGTTCTAAACCATTGGTGGTTTTCATGTACACTTTATGATTATCAACTACCAAGTCTCTTCCTTCAACTAAAGGAATACCCATTTGACGTGCAAGAAAAGTATGCTCATAATAAGCCGAATTAAATATACCCGGTGTAAGTATTACTGCTGTTGGATTAGAGAGTTGTTGTGGTGCCAACTGCAATAAAATTTCATGAAGTTGTAATGGATAATTGCTTACCATTTTTACCTTATTGTTGTTCAGCATTTCAGGGAAGATTCTTTTAGTTACTTCTCTGTTCTCTAACATATAACTTACCCCACTTGGTGTTCTGAGGTTGTCTTCTAAAATATAAAAAGTACCATCATCGCCACGTATTAAATCGATACCACTAATATGTACATAAATATCGTAAGGCACTTTTATACCAAATACTTCTCTGGTGTAATGTGGACAAGATGCAATTAGTGCTGCAGGCACCACACCATCTTTTAAAATTTGTTGATCGTTATAAATATCTTTCAAGAAAAGATTTAAAGCTTTTAATCTTTGCTTAATGCCTAATTCAATATGATTCCATTCAGATGAGGTAATAATACGAGGGATGATATCGAAAGGGAAAATTCTTTCGATGCCTTTATTGTCGCTGTACACAGTGAATGTTATTCCTTGGTTCATGAATAATTCACCAGCAAGCCTATCTTTTTGTTGTAAATCGGCAACATTAAATTGTTGTAAGGCCTGCACCACTTTGGCATATTGTTCACGTACACCATTGCTGCCAGCCATTTCATCCCAAATACCATTGGGCAACTGATAGTTTTTTAATAATGCTGCTGTATCCATAAGCACAGAATTGGGTTTTGGTTTGGGTACAAAAAAAGCTTGACTGTATCTTTCAACAGCAAGCGTTAATCGTTGCTGACAAGATAAGGAAAAATAGAATTGCAGAAACAAATGCACACAAAAATTATTTATTGAGTAAACCGCTTACTCAATAAACAGACCATTAGGCAAATTCTGATTTTAGATGTTATACTTTTGAAAAAACACTTCATATGATACAAAAATCGTTTGTTAAACTTTGCTTATTGGCTACCTTATTTTTCTTTGTTTCTTCTTGTAAAAAGAATGATGGCACATCAGATAATTCTACAGGACCAGTTGCTGGAAATTGTAATGCAAGCCCTTATAGGGTGGGAACAGTAGCAACTTACAAAGGAACTGGGACTTCCACTTTTTCAGTTTCTTGCTCAAAAGACACGACAATCAGTGGAAAGAAATACATTAAAATAGTTACAACTGGAGCTGGATCTCAATCAGGATATATTTATGTAGATCCAGCCACTGGATATGTTTGGCAATTTGTACCAGCTGGCAATGGTGATCTTCCTGCCAATGAAATGATCTATGTAAAACCAGGAGCTACTGTAGGTTCAACTTGGAATTATACGTTTCCAAGTGCACTCTATCCAGCCTTAATTTCTTATAAATACACACATACTGTTGTTGCCAACAATATTACTTTTACATTAAACGGAATTACTTATACAAACTGTATAAAAACAAAGATTGATTTAGAAACAGTGATTGGTGGAACTTCTAGTGGAGCAACTGTATCTACAGCAACTACATGGGCTTGTGGTTTAGGTTCTATAGGCTCTGAACAAAACGGCTCAGTTATAAGTACACTTACTGGATATACCTACTAAATATCTAAAGTATAGTATTGTGAAAATGTCTGTATTATTTAGTACAGTTATTTTCACGATTCTAAGTTAAAAAATATACCAAGGAAAAATTCCTTCACTCATTTTAACTAATTTCTCATCAATAGCTCCGTTTGCTTTTGAAGTAGTAAGTTGTGCAATTGCTTTTAATTGAGATCGATTGTAATAATTGGCAACCACTATAATATTTTGCTTTGAATTATTAGTTACAAAGGATAACTCGTGATGCCCACTTTTACCATGCCAAACAAACTGAAATGATACTGTATGAATTTGTTGCCAGTTGAGTTGTTTGGTTTTGAACCATGTTTTGTGTGTTATACTAGTATCAGAAATGATTAATTCGTTTTTAAATGTCGTTAAGAAAAACAGTAGGCCAATTAATCCAAACACCAAAGCCAATGAAAATGAACTTGCAAAAAAAGTTCTGTTGAATGAATTGAATCACCAATAAAAATACCAGTAATAAAAATTAAAGACAAATAAAGAAAATTATTATTTCTTGGCTTAAAAATGTTTTCTCCGATTGGGATGTTACTCATTTATTTTAAATCTAATTTAATTTAAAATTCATCCAATTACTTAACATCAATAACTACATATTATCAAAGCAATATTTAAGCGTATGAAATATTGTTATCTTATTAAAAAGTCCAAACAAAGCCAAAAGGTAATTTACCTGCTGCTATTTTTATAATATCATCACTAATTGCTGAGCCTATTTTTTGTTGAAGCAGCGATGCAATTTTAATTACTGTTTCTTTTTTGTAATAACCGATTCTAGCATAACTACAGCGGTTGTCTTTTGTCTCAATATGAAGTTCAATGTATCGATGCCTATGTAAGTTTATATGTTGAATATTTTCCCACGATGTCGAAAATTCGCTGGAAATATTTTCATAGTGAATACCTTCATCGTTTAATAACAGTACATTTCGGCTGGTAGATAAATAATCCAACACTCCAAAAAAAAGTAAAATAAACGCACCTATACCCACATAAACTGAATACATTTTATCCTTTAAAATAAGTAATAACAATGCTGTAATCCCTAAATACAATGCAGGTTTGAGCCAAAATCTTCTATTGGGTAAAAAATAGTTATCACCTATTGGTGTATTATTCATTCTAAATCCAACTTAATTTGTAATTCATCAAATTGCTTGGCATCAATAGTACTTGGAGCATCAATCATTACATCACGTCCACTATTGTTTTTAGGGAAGGCAATAAAATCTCTGATGCTTTCACTACCTCCTAATATTGCACACAATCTATCAAAACCAAAAGCCAACCCACCATGTGGAGGAGCACCATATTCAAAAGCTCCTAATAAGAAACCAAATTTGTGTTGTTGTTCTTCAGCATCCATACCCAATGCTTCAAACATTTTTTGTTGCAATTCTTTTTGAAAAATTCTGATTGAACCACCACCAATTTCATTACCATTCAACACCATATCATAAGCATTGGCTTTAATATTGGCATAAGGATGTTTCAAATATTCTGCAGCATTTTCAATTTTAGGATTATTGTTAATCATGGTATCAATATCACTTGGCTTAGGTGAAGTGAATGGATGATGACGAGCAACCCAGCGATTGTCTTCCTCTGCATATTCAAATAATGGGAAATCCAATACCCATAATAGTTTAAAATCATCGTCTTTACGTAATCCCAAACGTTTACCCATTTCCATACGTAAATCGCTGGTGGCTTTTCTTGTTTTTTCTTCTGCTCCAGCAAGAATTAATACTAAGTCTCCTGCTTTTGAACCAGCAGCAGTTGCAATAGCTTTTAATTTGTCTTCACTGTAAAATTTATCTACACTGCTTTTGTAAGTACCATCAGCATTGCATTTGATGAATACCAAACCCTTCATGCCAATTTGAGGACGTTTCACCCACTCAGTTAATTCATCAGTTTGTTTGCGTGTATATTCTGCACAGCCAGGAACTGCAATGGCAATAACGGTTTCTGCTTCATTGAATACTGCAAAGTCTGCCTCAATTAGATAAGCAATACTTTCTTTAGTTGTGAATGTGTGTGAAGGAAATTTCAGGTTGCACAATTGCATGCCAAAACGAATGTCTGGCTTATCGTTACCATATTGCCACATGGCTTCTTCCCAGGTCATACGTTCAACAACTTCACTGTAATCTATTCCTTTCACATCTTTAAAAATGCGTTTTACCAAACCTTCAAACATGTTCAAAATATCTTCTTGTTCAACGAAACACATTTCACAATCGATTTGTGTAAACTCTGGCTGACGATCAGCTCTTAAATCTTCATCTCTAAAACATTTTACAATTTGATAGTATCTATCGTAGCCACTCACCATCAACAATTGTTTAAAGGTTTGTGGGCTTTGTGGCAATGCATAAAACTGTCCTGGATTCATTCGGCTTGGAACCACAAAATCTCTTGCACCTTCTGGTGTAGATTTAATAAGAAAAGGCGTTTCTATATCCATGAAACTATTTTCGTGCAAATAATTTCTGGTACTACGCCCAACAGCATAACGCAATTCTAAATTTTTCTTTACTGCATTACGACGCAAGTCTAAGAATCGATATTTCATTCTTAAATCATCGCCACCATCGGTATCATCTTCAATTTTAAAAGGAGGAACTTCACTCTTATTTAAAATTTTAAATGACGTAAGTGTGATTTCAATTTCGCCAGTTGAAATATTTTTATTTTTGTTGCTACGTTCAGTAACTGTGCCTGTTGCCTGTAACACGAACTCACGACCCAAAGGATTTGCTTCTAAATCTTTATTCAACTCTTCGCCAAACAATAATTGGGTAATGCCGTATCGATCACGTAAATCCACAAATGTTATTGCACCAAATTTTCTTACTGTTTGTACCCATCCAGCTAAGGTTACAGTTTCGCCAACATTGCTGATATTTAATTCGCCACAGGTTTTCGTTCTAAACATATGCCCTATCCCCAAAAGGGGGACGCTTTTTAGTTTAATGATAAATTAGTTTTGTTCAATAAAGAACAAAGCGTTGAAGAGTGCGACGCAACGGATGTTAAATACTAGTACAACTGCTGGTTTCACCCATATTTCAACGGGTGGCAAATATAGCATTTAAGAGAAAGTAAGCGAGCCCGTATTTTTGTGAAAATATGCAGGATTCTCAAATTTTAGAAAAATCGACCTCTTCACGAAAGACCAGAATAGCCGTTGCAGCTTTTTTCTTTGTTTCAGGCTTTGGATTTGCCACTTGGGCAAGTCGAATACCTGCTTTGCAGCAAAAATTGCATTTAAGTGAAGCTCAATTGGGCACTGCATTATTTGCAATGCCATTGGGTTTAATGCTAACCTTGCCCATTACCAGCTTTTTATTGGGTAAATACAGCAGCAGAAGTATAATGTTGATTGGCTCAATTGCCTACAGCATTTTATTAAGTGTTTTAGGATTTACCACTACCACTTGGCAATTTACATTAGTATTGTTTTTATTTGGAGCCAGCAGAAATATGATGAATATTCCTGTAAATGCACAAAGTGTAGGCGTACAGCAACTATACACAAAATCAATCGTTTCTTCTTTTCATGGTGTGTGGAGTTTGGCAGGATTTGCAGCAGCCAGTTTTGGAGGGTTGATGATTTCGAATGATGTAGATACTGCTATACATTTTATGGTGGTGAGTACAATCACATTATTGGTGATGGGATTTTTTTATAGGAATACTTATCATGACGATAAGCCTATTGCAACAAATGAAAAAAGAAAAGCATTTTCTTTCCCGGATAAAGCATTGCTGAAAATTGGACTTATTGCTTTTGCCTGTATGGCTTGTGAGGGAACCATGTATGATTGGAGTGGCGTTTATTTTAAAAAAATAGTTAATGCCACTGCTCAATATCAGGCAGTGGGTTATATTACCTATATGTGTGCAGTTACTTGTGGAAGATTTGTAGCAGATTATTTTGTCAATAATTTTGGTATAAGAAAGGTGTTGGAAGCTTCGGCTGTTTTAATGTTTGTTGGAATGTTGCTGGCTGTAGTTTTTCCTAATATTATTGTTGCTTCAATTGGATTTGCCCTAACAGGTTTGGGTGTATCGAGCATTATTCCTTTATGTATGCGTATTGCTGGTAGTAATGCAGGTGCACAAACATCTGGTCAAGCCATTGCATCAGTATCTACAGTAAGTTATTTTGGATTTTTGTTAGGTCCGCCTGTAATAGGATATATTGCTGAGTTGGCCAATTTGCGTTGGTCGTTTGCATTATCGGCTGTTGCAGGTGTTGGAATTTTGGTATTGTTGAGGAAAATTCAGTTTAAATAAGTATAACCATTAAAAGAGCCAATTATTCAATTGGCTCTTTTAAAATATGTGTAAGGCTATTTTGTAGTTGCATTCCAATCTTTTCCAAATACCCTTTGTAAAGTTGGTGTTGTTCTGGCTTCAGCTTTAGTACGAATAGCTACTTCCTGTTCAGCAATTTTAGTAAACATGGCATTGGTTACAACGCCTGCCAATAAATTGTCTAAGTTTAAATTCAGGTTTACTTTATTGCCCAAAATGAGTTTTGCAGGAGCAACCAGTTTATCCCATTCTTTGGTGATATTGTATTGGTCTAATGCAGTTTTCATTATTGGGGTAACGGTAGTACGCAAATTTTCTCCTGTGGCACTTCTCAAATAATCAGTAGCTGCTGTACCTCCATTTTTTACAATGCCAATGGCATCGGTAATACTCATTTTTTTAATGCCATCTACAAAAACAGGTATAGAGTTGGTTGCAGTTTGAGTAGCAGCATTGGTAAGTGTATTGGTAAACTTATCAATATCTTTACTTAAACCCAACTGCTGTAATTTTTGCAATACTGTATTTACATCTTTAGGAAGAATGGCATTCATTAAAGCATCTTTACTAATTAAAGCGTTTCCATTGCTGCCAATGGTGAGCATTTCTTTAATGGCACTGATAGCATCTCTTTCAGATAAATAACTATCTGCCACCTGTTTTAAAACATCACAGCTGGTAAATAAAAAAGTAAAAAATACACTGAGTGCTAAGAATTTTTTTTTCATGTTGTTTAAGGAATTAGTGATGCAAAGTAGGTTAATTTATTTTTCTATTATTTCTATTGCTTTTTTTGCTTTAACAGCTTTAACATTACAGCCTATTAAAATTTCGAAATCAATAAATCTTATATTATCACCTTTACTAAATTTTTTAAGTGCTTCTTTAGACTCTACTGATAAAATATTACCTGTGTTTAAGAAACGAAGTACTTCTCCTTTCTTTTTTTTTAGCTCGGTAACAAATTGTTTTACTTTATAGGCTGTATCGGTATTTAAAATTTTTACTTGGTTTTCAAATGACTCAGGAGTGATTTTATTTTTCTTTATCGTAACCGAAAAATCTACCAATGGCTCTTCTGGGAGTGATATTGGATATTTTACGGTGAATTTCTTTTTGCTGGTAATGAATATGGTTACTGTTGCTTCAGCAGGTTTTTCAAGGTTGCATATTTTCCATAAGTATACATTTGTTTTTGTTGATTTTTTCAATGTACCAATGGTGGAAGTAACTTTTTGTATTTTGTTTTTGCCTACTATTTCAGCAAACGATATTTTGTTTTCATAGCCACTGATAATGGCTGTAAACTCATCTGTATTTTGAGCATTGGAGCAATAACTAACAAAAATAATTAAGCCAAATAGAAAACCACGAAGCATTGATTTCATTACTAATTTTTTTTCAAACATAATACAGTTTACGCAATTCAATTTTTGTTGCAAAAGTTAAAGCTTTTGTAAAAGCATTAAGATGATTATTACTCCGGACTTTTGGTAACAAACTTGTATTAACCAAAGTATAGCAATCACTTTAAAATTTACCATTATGAAAAAAGCTATACACTTAAGTTTATTATTTATTGTATTTATTTCTTTAACAGGATGCTTCAAAAAAGATGTGTACTTGCCAACCAATATTGCTGGAGCTTGGGTAATAGATGATGCTGAAAGATTAAAAAGTTATGGCTGGCAATCTTTTAATACTGGTTTGGAAAATGGGGTATTTGACTTGTACAGCAATGGAAGTGCAGCTTTTAGCGATGCTTATGGTTCTTACACAGGTAGTTGGAACATTAGTGATAGTTATGGTAATTATTACGATGCCAATGGCGATTATAGAAATGGTTACCATCAATCTTTATACATTCGTTTATACGATAGGATTAATCAATCTAACATTAATTTAAGCTTTGAGAATATTGAAGTTTACAACAACAGATTTATTGCAACCGATTATTACAATGGTTGTTTAGAACGTTATGAGTTTGGTAGGTATTAAAACTATAATGGCGAAGTTTAAACTTCGCCATTTTTAGATATTCTATCAACTTTATTTACCTTCTTCCTCTTTCTTCTTCACATCCATTAATTCCATCAATTTCATACCTAATAACCCATTGATGCCACCATCTGTTCCATTGGCTCCACCAATTAAAATGTCTGGCATTACTTTAATATGGCCTTTACCAATTTCTTCTGTTACTTTAAAACGGGTGAAGTTATCGCCGCCCATTGCTTTAACTTGTAATTCATAAGCCTCTGCAGTGCTTTTACCAATAGCCATAATTTTTTCGGCCTCTGCCAAACCAGTTTTACTGATTTTTTCAGCATCGGCACTGGCATTTAATTTGGTTGCTTCTGCTTGTGCACCAGCTCTTGCTTTGGTAGCTTCAGCTTCTGCATTGGCACGCATTTTAGTTGCAGTAGCCTCTGCGTCAACCTGAAGTTTTAAACTATTGGCATCACCTTCTGCTTTCTTCACAGTAGCATCAGCAGTACGTTGTGCGATCTCTACACTTTGTTGTGCTTTTACAATTTCTTTTTGCATATCGGCAATGGCAGTTTCTTTTTCCATACCCTGACGTTGCTCTTGTGCCATCTTTTGTGTTTGATAAGTCTTTTGCTCTTCTTCAGCAATTTTTCTATCAGTCAATGTTTTCATCAATGCTTCTGGAGGAACGATATCGCCAATCAATGTATCCACAGCATTTACATTGTATTCATCTAGCACTGCTCTGATATGTTCTTTAGCACTGCTTTGTCTTTCTTTACGTGTACTTAAGAATGAAATTACATCACTATCCTGTGCACTGTTTCTAAAGTAGTTACCAATGGTTGGTTCTAATACCTGACTTACTAAGTTATTCATGCTACCAAAACGTGCAATTACTTTTGGAGCTTCGTTTGCAGGAATATGAATGATTTGGCTTACATCTAAATTGAATGGGAAACCATCTCTACTACGAACAGTAATCGTACTTAAATTTTTATCCAATTGATGGCTTTCACTTCTTGCATTGGCCCAGTTTAAAACAAGGTTTGTAGTTGGTACCAACTCCACTTTCATAATGTATTTATTGAATGGATATTTACCAGGACCATAAGGTTCCATCCACACACCACGATGTCCTTTGCTTACAATGTTACCATGTTTAAATGTATCGCCTGTTAAGTCTTTTCCATCTTCACCAATATAACTAATTACCACACCAACATACCCAATAGGTACATCAGTCATCGGAACTTCTTCAATTTGAACAGCCCAAGGGTTTATGTTATAGCTACCAGCTAAAACAATAGTTGGTTGCAAACCTCTGTTACCATCATTTTTTAAGAAAGTATCAAAGTCTTGAAAGTTGTTATGTCCATCAATGTACTTACCTGCGATTTGTCCACTTTCAATTGGGTGCCCATCTAATGTAGTTACAATACCCACCATGTTTTCATGAATAATGACCATATCTGCAATTGTAATCGTAAATGCAAATGTGTTGATACGATAAGTACCTGCTGTTATATAAGATGTTTGCCTACCTTTTTGTCCACCATTGTTTAAAAACATTTCGGTATCCTGAAAATTATCACTTTCAATTTTTCTAGCAAGAATGGCACCTGTTGGAATTTCAGCACCATCATTACTTAATACCAATCCAATTTTACCTTCAGGTATTACAGTAAAGCCTTGCATATCTACACCATATTGCCAAGGCCACATGCCCCAGTAAAGTCCTGGTGCTAATGCTTTTGCTTGAAAACCAGCTTCACCTTTTGTTGCAATAATCCTTCCGTCAGGTAAATTTTTGTTTGCACCAAATAACACAAATTTTTTGGTTACTAAACCAATTCTGTTTTCAGGTACGATCACCATACCAAAGAAAACACGTAATATAAATTTGTAAAAAACTAAACTGAGTACCAACACTAGTATCCACCAGTAGTGTACTAAAAAATCTTTTAAATCCATGTTGTTTTTTTTGCCTCCAACCCCTAAATGGGAATCGAAGATTTTATGAATGTTTTTTGTTGCCAGCTTTAGTTTTTCAATGATGCTTTACTGGCGTCGCACCCTTCAACGCTTTGTTCTTTATTGAACAGTTGATCATTTATTTTTTATCTCGATAAATTACTAGATATACGGTATCTCTTACCCTGCCTTGGTTTAAAGAATCTTGTTTGTTTTTAAATAAATCTCCAATTGGGTTTTTATCTAATACAATACAATCTGTAACAAAATGGCTAGTACCGCCTCTATTTTTAAACCAGTTTTTACCCATGGTTTCATGGTAAATTAATTTCACTTTCCAGCCATAGTTTGCAGCACTATCAATTTTTTTATATACAGCACTATCTGTTTTATCATTATCCAGTGAAAACTTAAAAGGTTCACTGCCGCTGCTGTTCATACCTGTTTGAGTGAGGTTCAAATTGCCTTCCCAACTTTTCCAAATTAATCCTTTGTTAGAAAATTGAGTTACTAAACCAATGCGTTCTCCATTGGAATAGTTTTCAGAACAACCAGTTGTTGCAATTATGCAAATTACCATGAATGTGCAGAGGATGGGTTTCATTTTATTTTGGTTTAATTGTGTTTAGTTTTTAGAATTTTCTCGTCACAGACGAGGAAGAACATATTGCATTCAAAGTCTGGAGACTTCGAATAGCAACTAAGAAATCATGTGTGGTACAAACCTGCTTTTATTATCGGTAATTAAACTGTTGGCTTCTCTAATGCCTATGCCTGCTGGCTCCTGGCCAATAATCCAACTGCCAATCACAGGATAATGATCACTGAAGTTGGGTAGTGTACACAAGTCTTGATAGATGAAACCTTCTTTGCCATAACTACCTTCTGTTTTTTGAAGTGTTAAATTACTTCTCACCATTTCAATATTAGCTCCTTCTCTTGAAAGCAAAGGTTTTTTCACATACTGTGTTAATTTATCAGCATCAAAATAAGCAGGCAATAGGTATGGACAATCTGGATACAATTTCCATAGAATTGGTAATATGGCTTTATTGCTTAAAATCATTTTCCAGGCAGGCTCAATCCACAATATTTTGTTTCTGTCCTTTAAAATGTTTTCACCAAAATTGTCTTTTGCCATCCATTCCCAAGGATATAGTTTGAACATGTTTTTAATAGGCTCATTTTCCATATCTACAAATTCCTGAGCATCTTCATCCCAACCAATATCATCTACAAAAACCAACTTCGTTTCTATACCTGCCTGCATGGCACAATCTCTTATATACTCTGTATTGGTTAAGTCTTCTAAGGTTTCTTTTAAACAAGTAAAATGTACAACACCCGGATATAAATATTCTTTTAAGTATTTCCAATACTCAATTAATTTTTCATGAATGCTGTTAAACTGATCTTTATTAGCATCGAAATCTTTTAACCAAAACCATTGTACAATACCTGCTTCATATAAGCTTGTTGGAGTATCTGCATTGAACTCTAGTAATTTTACTTCGCCGTTTTTGTAACAAAAATCAAATCGCCCATAAATAGCAGGATGATCTTCCATCCAGCTTCTTTCTATTAACGGTACAAATGATTCAGGTATTTGAAAATGGCTGTACAATTTATTGTCCATTACATGCTGTACTGCACCCAAGCATAAATCCCACAGTTCGGCAGTTGCTTTTTCTATGTATAAAATTTCTTCCATAGAAAATTCATAATACACACTTTCATCCCAATAAGGAACATTACCAGTGTGAAAACCAAAACCTAATTTTTCAACTTCAGTTTGCCAATTATTTCTTGGATTTGTTATAATTCGTTTCATTTTTTTAATTTAAGCTATTAGCCTTTAGCTGTTAGAAATACATTGTTGAACTAATAGCTAACTGCTATTAGCTATTGGCTTTCTTAACTGCTTACACTATAACCACCCCTGCCAAAGCCACCCCTTATGACACTGCTTTTATAACTGTTGCTACCAATATTGCTGTTTTTGTGAATGGCACTTGAATAGTAACCTGCACGTTGATAACTACCATTGTTGTAATTGCCATAAGGACGGAAAGCATAGTACCACAACAAAGCACTACCAACACCACTTCCATAATGACGATGTGTACGAGTATAAGGAGCTGTACTATCACTACGAACATAGGTTTTACTGCCACTAGTATCCCAATCGTTTTTGGGTTGGTTACAACTGGCTAAAGCAGCAGTAATAAGTATAAGTTCTATGTGTTTTGTTTTTTTCATTGCCCTACCTCCATGCGGAGTATTAAAGTTTAGAATTGGTTTGTTCAATAATGTACCGAACGTACAAGTGTGCGACGCAACAGGAGCTCAATGCTTGTTCTGTTGATGGTTAACTTAAAATTTATTTTACTGTAATAAAGATTTCATAATCTTTTTTTACATGAACAGGTTTGGTATCACCATCTTCATTTTCGGCCATGGTATGTTCTGTACCAAGAGCAGGAATAGTGTCTCTGTACTCAATAAATTTTGAAGTGTTGTAGTTCGTCCACACCTGATGTTTAGTAATTAATACATCGTGTAAACTATCCAGATGTTGAACAGAAATATCACTTTCGATAGAGCCTTGTTTATTAATGCTATCTGTTAAATCTTCGTTTTTTTCGTTGTTACAAGATAACATCATTAATAGGGCACTGGCTAAAACTACCAGCACAATTGGTTTCATTGTTGTCATTATAAATTGTTTTTTAAAAGCAGTTGATATAGTTTCCCTTGCCACTATGCAGTGGTAAATTCATACATGAAAATTAGGACGTATATTAACGTGACGCAGACATATATATCCACATTCTTTGAATACTAATTTTCGGAAATTTTAGGGAAATGCAGTTAAAGCCGTGGTGGGTTTTCTCTTAATCTGCAGTTGGTGAAGAGAGACCTTATGTAGTGGTTCATTTATCGATGGAGCGTACTCCGTTTGTTTTGATAGGTCAAAGATATATGGGAGTAAAATGACGTAAGCCATAATGCAGTACTAACGGTGAAACTACTTTCACGAGTGGTAAAAAGCTATTATGAATGGTAGATATAGCTATAAAGGGCAAATATGGCTGATAGACGGCATGCTATTTTTAGAATTTGCTACATAGTTTCAAATTCTTCTTTGTGTTTTGGTTTCCAAATGATGTAGTAGAATGCCAGACACAGTAAACCCAGTACAAATGGAATAATGGCCAAATGTTTATAAGTAAAATCGTTGTATAAATGTTTTGTATCGAAGCCGACAAATTCACTGATCATCCAATAACTGTTGGCACTAATCCAAACGGTGATTGCTAAGTTGTGGCAAAGTTCACTCATCATGTGTCGGGTACGCCATGCAATTACAATGGAAATAATCAGTGTAGGAAAAATCATTACAATGCCCAATGGTTTCCAAACCATACACCAAGCAACATCTTTAAACAACCAGAATACAATGTGTAGGTTTTCCATTTTACGATATTGTAAAGGGATGTTGTAGGCTGGTTGTTGATTGCTCATATTGAAGTTTTAGTGTAATAAAAATAGGTGGTTTATTTCACGCAACGAAACAACGAAAGCAACGAAACAACTATCTGCTTAATATTTTTGTAAATCGTTGCACATCGGCCAATGGATTAATTGGTTTTTCATTCACTAAAAATTCGGTTAACTCATGGGCAAAATAAGGAGCCAATGAACAACCTTTTGTACCCATCCCATTTAATATGCCAATATTTTTGTGTACAGGGTGCAAACCTATAAATGGCCTACGTTCCATATTTGCAGGGCGTTCAGCTGCAATGTGGTCGATGATTTTAAAAGGTAATTTTAAGAAACTGTTGAGTTGAGCTTCCATTTTTTTTCTGAATGCTTCTGTTGGTTCTAGGTTTTCAAATTGCCATTCGTACGATGAGCCTACCCACCATAAATCTTCTTTCCAGGGAACAATATTGATACCTTGTTTATAAATATTTTTTCTGGGTAAATTAGGTATTGAAACAATTAAAGCTTCGCCTTTCATTCTAGAGTAAGGAAGTTTATTGAAGTATGGATTGTTGAAGCCTGCAACACCATCGCAAAAGATAACTATAGGTTGAGGGTTGAAGGTTGAAGGTTGAAGTTTATTGGGATTGAAATTCTCTTCAACTAGTTGATTATTTTGTTTAAGTCGATTTCTCCATGCATTCATCAAGGCTTGTACATCTACCAACCAGCAAGGATTGGTTTCTCCAATGCCAAAAGGATAGTTGAAATATTGTTGCCATTGTTCGGGCTGTTCTGCTTTTTTTAAGTATTGTGTTTCTTGTGGTAACCGCTCATCAAAAGCCATTTGCATTTGTGGTGTTGGATGAAAGTCAAGAATATTGGTTTGCTGAATGATGGAAATATCTAATTCTTTTTCCAGTTGGTGATAAATATTTACTGCAAATGGCATTACGTCTTCTATCATCCAGGTGCGTACAATTCTTCTGCCTGTTACAGGATTAATAACACCACTGGCAACTTTGCTTGAAGTGAAAGGTTTGGCTTCATCATATACGAGTATCTTTCTTCCTGCTTTATGTAAATAGTAAGATAAAAATGTGCCACAGATACCCTGACCAACGATAATTATTTCTGATTGCTGATTTTTAATTTCCAATTCTGAAAGCATACTACAAATGTAGTACGAGTTAGAGATTCTAAGGAGCATAAAAAAATCCGAAGTCTCCTGACTTCGGATTGATAAAATCTGTTTTACTTAATTAACTTAATCTGTTGCCTGAGTTATTCCTTAACCCTGATTTTTATTCCTTCACTATGACTAGTAAACTCTGGTGCATACATACATTGAATGTTTGCAATACCTACACTAAAGGTACCTGTATGTGTTACATACAAAGGATATTCAAAAACATAAGTTCCTTTTTCTAATCTGTCAATAAAGAAATTGGTACTTGCATCTTTGGTTGCTTCATAGTAACCTAATCCATCCTGCCATTTATACGTACTCAATACATTTACAGGTTCTGTTCCACTTGCTCTCATATCTTTTAAATGCAGGTACTCCATGGTTCTATTGCTGCTCAGTTCTATTCTTACAACAATTTTATCACCCACTTTTAATTCATCGTTTTCATTTACAGGTTGCAGTACTTTTCCTTTATCGGTATTTTTTTCTACAAACAATTTTTTCTTTAATGAAAGGGGAGAAGCCGCTGATGTTATTTTATCTAAATCTTCAAAGTATTGCCAATAGATTGCACCATAAGAAGGCGAACTGGTTGTTGAGTTAACAGGTTGAATAGTTGATACAGTTATATTACCCATTGCTGGTTTTACTTTATCGCCAGGAATTCTTTCTTTGATATAACCTAAAGCTTGTTTAGAATTTGGAGTTTGGGACTGTGTGTTAATTGTTGTTGTGCCTAATTTAATTTGCACATGATTGCTGTTGTTTATCCAATCAGTTCCAGTATTTAGTAAAGCATAACAAGCATCGGCAGTGGCAACAGTTGTTTGCCAGTTATTGGTTTGTTTGTTTAAAATGAGCCATGTTTTTGCAGCATCAATTTTTTGTGTTAACCCAACAAAATTATCTTTAGCAGCAACTTCAGCTAAGAACTCAATCATGGTACTTTGATGTTCTATTGGCGATGCATACCAAAAACAAGCAGTTCTGTCTTTCCAATACAATGTTCCTTGGGTGGTATCTTCTACAGCATTTTCTATTACAGCAGGGAGTAGGTTTACGTTTACATATCTTCTTTCGTTATTGCGATATAAGACTAAACCTATCAATGCAGTGTTGTACGTATTTTGTTTGTTCCAGTATTGTTTAGCTTGATTATAGTAGTAATTATATGCATCTCGATTTTTTAAGTCGTTGATATAAAAACTACGCATGTATAAATACTGAATTTGGGCAGATGATACATTTTTTTTACTTAAATCAACTTTGTTTTTAATCATCTCCTTATAATCATTTAATAAATGTTCATCCATATAGCTTAATGCCTTATCAGCAATGCTTTGTAACTTTTCATCTTGTTCTTTTGAAAGTGCATTGATCTTTTTCAACTTACCAATTCCTGTCAAAATGTAATTGGTAATATATCTACTTTCATATCCACCTTTGAACCATGCAAAACCACCATTAGATGTTTGTAATTGTTGTAATTTTTCAATCACTTCATTAATGCCACTGCTCATTTTCACTACATCAAATAGCAATGCAATATTCTTTTGCTTTTGTTGTTCGGTTGTTGCATTCAATACCCAAGGAGTTTCTTGTAGTAACATTTGTTTTAGTTCTTCATTTTTTTGAAGATTGGATTTAAAAGCTGTCGTATCTTTTTTCCATTCTTCAAATACAGCTTTAATTTTTGGATATTTATTTACAATGGATGACGCAAGTGTATTTGCATACATTCTGTTGAAAGTTTGCTCAGCACATTCATACGGATATTCCATTAAATAAGGTAACGACTGCACCACACTCCAAATTGGATTGGCTGTATACTCAACTGTAATGCCTTCATGAGCCAATGACTCACTAGCCCCCTCCTTGCCTCCCCCAAAGGAGGAGGAATGAAGTAATTTATCAAACGTGTATGATTTTTCTTTTTCGCCAGATTTTAAATACAATGGCAAACTTTCTGTAACCAACATTCTATTGGTTAAAACAGGTAAAGTATTTTCTTCACCATCGCCAAAAGCACCTGCTCTTGCAGTTACCCTCCATGTTAATGGTTTATTGTAATTGAAAGGAATTTGTATAGGAAATTTCACTACTGCACTCTGGTTAGCAGCAGCGGTAAAATATTGCACAGGAAAACTATTTTGAAACCAACCATCTACACTTGCACCATTAGTTGCATCAAGCAGTTCTAAAGTGCATTGTCCTGTTAATTCTTTATCACTCAAATTGGCAATTTTTGTAGCAAATTCCATATTGTCACCTTCTCTTAAAAATCTTGGTGCATTGGGTTGTACCATCAATGTTTTTTGTGTAGTAATTGTTGCACTGTTGCTGCCAAAAGCTAAATCCTTGGTATGTGCAAAGCTGAGCCATTTCCATTGGGTGAGTGCTTCTGGAATGGTAAAACTGAAAGTATAATTACCAGCTGTGTCGGCATATAAATTGGGGAAGAAGAAAGCCGTTTCGTTAAAGTTTTTTCTTGGCTTAACTGCTTGTTCTTGTTCTTTCTTTTTAATTCCTTCTTTTGTGCTTATTATAATTACACCATTTGCTCCTCTTGCTCCATAAAGAGCAGTTGCAGATGCATCTTTTAATACTTCTATCGAGCCAATATCATCTGGATTCATGGTTGCTTTATCTGCATCTACAATTACACCATCTACTACATAAAGTGGGTTTGAACCAGCTTTTAATGAACTTGCACCCCGTATTACAACTGAGGCTACAGATCCTGTTATATCTTTTTTCTTGCTTGTGCCGTAACCTACTACCACCACTTCATCAAATTTGGCATTTTCTTTAGATACAATATTTACACCAGCTAACCTGCCACTTATAGTTGAGCTAGCACCTGGAGTAGCAAATCCTAAAACATTGTTTGAGTTATTATCAAATTGCATGTAGGAGTACTCATTAGGATGCTTCCACCACAGGGGTTGTATTCTGCTTATTTCAGTGATATTTTTAATAAGCTTATCATGATAAACAGTAAAAATTTTTGGCTCATAATCGTCGTCTCTATTAGGGATTGAATTTTCCGTAACAAAATTTTGGTTGGGAGAAAAACCATTGCTATAATAATTCAACTTCCAAATATCTGGTTCGGTTAAATTATGTTTTACAAACTGTTCTAAGCTTGCATCATACATGGTCGTTAATAATTCAGCAGCAACTTTTTCACCTTTATTACCTTTTACATTTACTGTGTAGGTTTCTTTATTACCCGGTTCAGTTTTGTTTCTAAAACTGGTATAGTTTACCTGTAATTCTTTATTGCTCCAAGGCACTTGAACTGTGTATTGGTTGGCATAAACCCTGTTGTGAATAATATACACTTCATTAATGCCAATATTGCCTCTGTCTTTCTCTGTTGCTGTATAGTTTAATTTATTAATCCCTTTTTTATATTGGTTGAATGAATAATTATCAGTATCAATATTTTTATTTTGAATTTCCTGCACCACAAATATTTCATTGGCCATACTGCCCCTTAAAAATGTTGCAGTTTCTGTAGGTTGAACAAGGTTATTTAAAGTATATTTAAAATTGTATTGAGGATAAGCTGTTGCATTGTTGCTAAATAACTGCATGTACTTAATATCCTTTATTTCGTTGCCTTCTTTGTCTTTTGTAATGGCTTCAATTTTATAATAACCAACAGGTAATTGTGGTTTGGTTAAAGTAAATGAAGCTTCTTTTTTAGTATCAAGAATAGTTGAATACATCTCTTTGCCTGCAGCCCAATTTTTTTCATTCAACTCATCGGCATAATCATCATTTGGAAAATGCTGAATGTATTGTTCTTTGGTAAAAATGTGTTGGTCGGGTTGTTGCCAATATCTTTTTCTGATTAATCTGTTGGGCATTTCTACACTGTATATTTTTACTTTTACTTCAGCTGGTTCTTTTTCGTTGCTCAGGTTTTTAGTTGCAATAAATATTTGTTGAGAGCTGTCAGCCATTGCAATAGATGGGGCAGTTAAACTTACTATTAAACTTTTGTAACCTACAGTAACAGTAGTATTGCTGTTTCTGGTTTCTCCATTGGTATCAGTAACATCTGCTGTAATACTAAAGTCAAATAATGGGTCCGTATTTTTATCAACAGCCACATCTGGCAAGGCTTTGAAGGTAATATTGAATTTACCAGCAGCATCAGTTTTAATAATACTATCTGTAATTACTGTGTTACTACTTCTTGGCCTATAACCACCTCTCCAAAACCAATCATAAATAAATCTTGCATTGCGATTAACAGTAAATTTCACAGTAGCATTATCAATATTATTACCAGCATAAGCTTTTGCAAATCCGGTAATAGTTATGCTATCATTTATTGTATAACTGCCTTTTACTTTTTCAAATTCAACATAAAATTTGGGGCGTTTGTATTCCTCAACACTAAATCCTTTTTCACTATTATCAAAATCATCTGCTACTATTTTGAACCTTCCAGTTAATACATTTTGTGGAATTTTAAAGTTGCCAGAGAAAGAGCCATACTCGTTTGCTTTAAAACTCAAGGAGTCTATTTCATCATCGTTAGCATCTAATAAAAAAACTTTAATACTGTCTTTTGGTGAAAATATTTTTTCGGTTTTTGTTTTAAAGTCTTTGGTTATACCAATGCCTTTAAAATAAACTGTTTGTCCAGGTCTGTAAATACTTCTATCTGTAAAAAAGAATATTTTGGCTTTATCAATTTCGTAATCTTCTATTTCGTTTTTATCATAATCGTTGTCATCGTTGTTGTTGTAACTTCTGTATATGTAATCGCTATTATCTAAAAACAGTGCATCATTTTTTGCAGTAAATTCAAAATAAAAATTTCCATATTTCTCTTTTGGTGTAAAGTTGAAAAACCCGTTCTTATCCGTTTTTTTTGTTGCAACTAAACTTCTAGTGTTTTTGTTTGTTGAAACATTCCATTCGTCTTTATAAATCTTTGCTTCAACGGCTTGCATTGGTTTGCCGGTTTCTCTGTCCAATACAAAATAATCATAGCCATTTCTAATATAACTAATATTAGAAACATAGAATTCTTGTTTACTCATTTCATCTAAAGAATCAATAAAACCAGCACCACTACTGGTTAACAGCATGTATTTTCCTGCAGGTAAAGCATCAATTTTTATTTCAACTGAATGATTTTGGTAATCGTTGGTTTTAGGTAAAAACTGATAGAAACTTTTATAAGCTGCTAATTCATTGTAGTCTGTAAAATCTATGTAATAACTATTACCCAACTCTTTTTTTGAATTGTCAACTTTAATAATTCTAACAAAAATGGTATCTATATTTTTGTATTTCACCAATGTTCTAAAAGGCTTATTCAACACATTTACCTTTTCTGTTTGCGTACTGATTTTCTTTTCAAGTATTTGATTTTTAAGGTTCAATAAATTTGTTCTTCCTTCACTTTCATCTGAAAAGTTTATTAAGGATGCATCAATCATTTTTAATGCTTGCACAAAAGCATATCTGTTACTACTATCTTCAAATGGTTTGTAGGTTATAGCTTTGTCAAACTTATTTTTGGCCAGTAAATAATTGGCTTGAGCAGCAGTATTAAAAGGAAGATTTGATAAATAGTTTAAGGCTGTTAAGTAGTATTCTTCTTTTTTGGTATTAGTTAAGTAAGTATTTACCCATTGTATTCTTTCAATATCAACATGAATGAATGCATTTTTATCAGCATCATTTATATGGTAAGCGATTAAATTCTGAAACAAATGCAAGGCAATCAGTTGATGGACTGTAGAATCTTTACTCTCAAATTTTTCAGTAATAAATTCATTGGCAGTACTTAGTGTTTTAATATCTTTTAGTTCAAAAGCATAAGCTGGCTTGGTAATATAATAGTCTCCTGTTTTAAAATAATTCAATGCTTCATGCATTAAAATATCGTACAAGGTTGGTCTTAATTTTCGGGTATTGCCTTTAATAATAATGGCATCAAAATCTTCTAGTTTTACTGTTTTTAATAAAAAAGCATTTGCAATACTTGCTAAATAATTTTTAGTAATGGCTTCATTAAAATCATCTGCATTCCATGTTTCAATATCAGCTTTGCTAAAATTGTTTGTTTTATTTCGGTTGTAATATTTCCAGCGATTGTTATTAAAGTATTGTTCGTATCTGTTGGCCAATAAACAAAATAAAATGCTTTTGGCAGCCTCGTCTTTACTAACTGCAATTTCGTTTTCTAAAATGGAAATGGCATTATTGGGTTTGTTGTCAAATATTCGGTCTTCTAAACTTAGCCTGTACACCAAGCATTTTATAATTTGTGGCTGCAATTGTTGTTGCTTGGCTTTAACATAAACCTCATTTACTAAACTCAATGCAGTTTTAGGTTGATTTTGTTTAATGATGAGTGTATCTATTCTAATCCACTCACTTTTAAACAAAGTATCGGTAGTTTGGGCTTTTAAGAAGAAGCATGAACACAAAAGCAAAAGAGATATTGAAAATTTTGTAGCCATATCAATAAGTTAAGTTGGTAAAAGTACTGTTAACTTAACTGCGATGCAAAACCTGCCTTAATTACATAACTAAAATAAAAATAGCTTATGACATTGCTGCCATAAGCCATCCCCCTATGAAATTTGAATAATTCAGGTTACTGATTTATTCAACTGCAATTTGAATAGTTATTTTGATACTCCACATACCACGAATTGGGTATTTTTTGGTTTCACACAAAGGAAAAAATTTCTCACAAAGCATACGAAGTGCACAAAGAAAAAGTGCCTTTGCTTTTGCAAAGGCACTTTTAAACTTAATAAAGTCTATATACTTGTAAACTTATTGCTTCGCCAATTCAGCAGCCATTGTTTTACCAATATCTGCAGGGCTTGCTACTACTGCAATACCACACTCAGCCATAATTTTCATTTTAGCTGCAGCTGTATCATCAGCACCACCAACAATTGCACCAGCATGACCCATTCTACGACCTGGAGGAGCAGTTTGACCAGCAATAAACCCTACAACAGGTTTTGTTTTGTTGTCTTTAATCCAACGAGCAGCATCAGCTTCCATGCTACCACCAATTTCACCAATCATAATAATACCATCGGTTTCAGGATCTTCCATTAATAATTTTACTGCTTCAACAGTTGGAGTACCAATAATTGGATCTCCACCAATGCCAATGGCTGTGCTTATACCTAAACCAGCCTTAACAGCTTGGTCAGCAGCTTCATAGGTTAATGTTCCACTTTTAGAAACAATACCAATACGGCCTTTCTTAAAAATAAATCCTGGCATAATACCTACTTTAGCTTCTTCTGCAGTAATAACACCTGGGCAGTTTGGACCAATTAAACGAGTGGTTTTACTTTCCAAATAGTTTTTCACTTTCACCATATCTTGTACAGGAATTCCTTCTGTAATACATACTACCAAAGCAATTCCAGCATCAGCAGCTTCCATAATTGCATCAGCAGCAAATGCTGGTGGCACAAAAATGATGCTCACATTAGCACCTGTATTTTTTACAGCATCGGCAACTGTATTAAAAACGGGTTTATCTAAATGTGTTGTACCACCTTTATTTGGGGTAACACCACCTACTACATTCGTTCCATACTCAATCATTTGAGTGGCATGAAAAGTACCTTCAGTACCGGTAAAACCTTGTACTAAAATCTTAGAATCTTTGTTAACTAATACGGCCATTTTTTAAATTTTGTGTCGCAAAAATAGGTGAAACGAATTGTAAAAATCAAAGAATTCTGCCGATAACGTTATCGGAAAAATATTTTGTAAACCAGCTGTAGAATAAGCATTGGGCTGTTGACGGCGACGCTCCATTCAGGGTTCTGTTCTTTGGTCAGCTTTTTTTCAATTACAATGGTTAGAATACTTCTAAAGAATTAAAAAATATTCCCTTTTTCTGGTTCTAAAATAAATGGTCTGAAAAAGCCTGCATCAATTTTATCTTTGTCAAAAGCAAGCGACATAATACTACCTGTAATCAATCCTGAATAATCATTTCCAGTTGATTTCCGCAAATTAAAATTGTCCGTGTTGTTTTTTTTGTGCAGGAGCCAATTAAAGCCATAAAACTCAAAGTCATTTTCCCTTCTGTGCAATAAAAAAAAGTTGTTAGCTAACCATATCCAAATATTTTTACCATCACAATAGCCAAACGCATTTCGTGTAAGTTCACTAACTCCATCTTTGTTTGTGATATACAAATCGTCTGCAAGTTTTTCTTTCCTGATTTCATAGTTACTATATGAAGGGTTATTTTGTGTAAAATCATTTAAGCTTAAATAAACTCCTTTTTTAAGTAAAGTATCTTTCAAAATAGGTAAGTTATATTTCTCCTGAACAGACTCTACAATATCACTAAAGGTGTACTGCTTTTTTTGAGATAAGTTATTCAAATTAGTTCTGTTAATTTTTGCAGCGAAAGCCTGATTGAAATTATATAAGTTATTTAATTTGTGCTTTCTTTTATCATCCAATTCTACCAAAACAGTATCATATCTAAAAACAGCACGGTATAACTTATTCTGTTCTGCAAAAACATCAATTTTTACTGACAATTTATTGGATAAATTCCCCTTTCTAAACTCTTTCTCTTCTAAACTATCTGATTCAATAAGTGTAAAATTGTGAATGATACAAAGCAAATTTGTGCCAGCATTTGTTTTGCTGCTGCCACCACCGATAATTCTTGAAGAAAAGTAATTACAAAGCCCTTCTTTTATTGCTAATCTTTTGTACTGTCCAAAGTCAAGCATATATCCTATATAAGATGTATCGAAACGGGCATCTAAAAATTTTATTGAGCCAGTGAAATCGATTTTATTTAAACTGTCGTTACTTGAGTTTGCTGGTAAAAAATTCGTTTTAATATCTCTAAAAAATATGGTTGATTTAGTATCCTCTTTTGAAGTTTGTGCTAAAGTTTGTTTCAGAGTTCCTGTAATAAATAAAAAGAGTAGAATTACTTTTTTCATATTGAGATAATATAGAAGCCATAAAAATAAGTAATGTTTCTTTTCTTATTAATAGTTTGTACTCAGTTTCAAGATTATTGAGTCCAAAAAATGCCTTTCATAATAAAATATTTCAATCACTTCATAATATCGCAGTAAACTTTTACTTTCAGCCCCTAATTAAATAAATTATGAAACGAATACATTTCTTTCTATTTATCTCCATTTTCATTATTGCATTTACTGCAACTGCCCAACGTTCAAGAGCCATTAACTGGACCAAAGATGGCAATGCTTATTATGCCAGTGAAGGTGGCGAAATTGTAAAATATCAATTACCCGGCTTCACAAAATCTACTTTAGTAGAAAAAGCAAAACTTTCACTCGATGGTAAAGCAATTGCTATAAAAAGTCTTTCAGTAAGTGAAAATGAACAAATGTTTTTGTTGTTTACCAACACCAAAAAAGTTTGGCGTTATGAAACCAAAGGCGATTATTACATTTTTAATAAAACTAAAGGTGCATTAAAACAATTGGGTAAAACATTGCCAGCATCGTCTTTAATGTTTGCAAAAATCAGTCCTGATGGTAGCAAAGCAGCTTACGTAAGCAATCACAATGTATATGTAGAAGATTTGACCAGCAATAAAATTACCCAATTAACCAAAGATGGTACCGACAGAATTATCAATGGCACATTCGATTGGGTGTATGAAGAAGAGTTTGGTTGTAGAGATGGTTTTAGATGGAGTCCAGACAGCAAAAGCATTGCTTACTGGCAAATTGATGCAAGAAAAATTCGTAATTTTTTAATGATTAATAATACCGATTCAATTTACTCTTTAACTGTTCCTGTAGAGTATCCAAAAGTGGGTGAAGATCCTTCTATGTGCAGAGTGGGAGTTGTAAATATTGCAACAGCCAAAACCAATTGGATGAAAGTTCCTGGAGATGCAGTACAACATTATATTCCAAGAATGGAGTGGGCTGCTAACAATGAATTAATTATTCAGCAATTAGACCGTAAGCAACAAGTAAGTAAAATTATGTTGTTGAATGCTGCAACTGGAGCTGCGTTATTGGTAAATGAAGAAAAAGATGCTGCATGGATTGATATTAAAAGCAGATGGAATAACGATGACCCAACAGGTTGGGAATGGGTAAACGGCGGTAAAGATTTTTTATGGATTAGTGAAAAAGATGGTTGGAGACATATTTATTTAATTAGTAAAGATGGTAAGAAAGAAACTTTGTTAACCAAAGGCAATTACGACATGATTGGTTTTGGTGCCATTGATGAAGCCAATGGTTATGTGTATTTTACAGCATCGCCAGAAAATGCTTTGCAGCAATATTTATACAGAGTAAGTTTAAAAGGAGATGGTAATGCCGAATTGATTTCATCTGCCAATCAAAAAGGAACACACAATTATCAAATCTCTCCAACTGGTCAATTTGCAAAACATGGGTTTTCAAACATCAATACTGCACCATCAGAAGAATGGGTGAATTTAAAAAGTGGTGAAGTAATTAAAGCTGCTGCAAAACGTGGTGGTTCTGGAAGAGGTGAATCCAATGCATCATTTATTAAAATTACCACAGAAGATGGTGTTACTATGGATGGCTGGTTAGTATTGCCTAATAATTTTGATAGCACTAAAAAATATCCTGTTGTATTTTATGTGTACACTGAGCCTGGAGCAACTACTGTAAGTGATACTTATGGCAATGCTGGTTTCCCATTTTATATGAGTGATATGGCTGCTGATGGTTATATACAAATAAGTCTTGACGGACGTGGTACCCCATCTCCAAAAGGTGCAGCATGGCGTAAAAGTATTTATAAAAAAGTGGGCATCTTAAATGTTCGTGATCAGGCAATGGCAGCTAAAGAAATTTTAAAATGGAATTATGTAGATAAAGACAGAATATTGGTAAGTGGATGGAGTGGTGGTGGTTCTACCACTTTAAACTTAATGTTCCAATATCCAGATATTTATAAAACGGGTATAGCAGTTGCACCTGTAGCCAGCAGGTTTACTTATGATAATATTTACGAAGAACGTTACATGGGTTTGCCACAAGAAAATAAAGCTGATTATACACAGGCATCAGCCATTACACATGCCAAAGGTTTAAAAGGAAATTTATTGCTTATTCATGGTACTGGCGATGATAATGTACATTATCAAAATACAGAATTGTTGATTAATGAGTTGGTGAAAAACAACAAACAATTTAGTATGATGAGTTACCCAAATCGTACACACAGCATTAGTGAAGGTAGAGGAACAACGCAACATTTATTTACGTTAATTACCAATTATATTAAAGAGAAATGCCCGGGTGGAGGAAGATAGTTTTTCTTAATTAACTCTATATGCTTCAATAAAACAATCCCAAATTCTACATAAGTTTGGGATTGTTTTTTATTGTAGAAAAGTTTTACCACAGAGGTTAAAGAGTTAAGCACAGAGTTACACAGAGAGAATAATTTTGAAACTAATCTGATTTCATTCCCCTCCTTTGGAGGGGTTAGGGGTGGTTTAAAGTTCAGTAGTGTTATAAACGTTGAAGTGTGCGACGCAACTGGGCTGCATAGTAGTACTAAAGCTGGTATATAAAATTTCTACTTCACATAATTCTTAATAAAAGCCACAGCTTTATTGTAAGTATCAACTAAGTTAGCACCACTCCAGCCATGACTTTCTCCAGTGTAGGTTACATACTGATTGGTTACACCAGCCAACTGCAATTTGGCTTGCAGTTTAATGCTCTCACTAATGGGTACAACAGGGTCGGCAGTGCCATGAAAAATAATGGTTGGTGGAACTGTTGAAGTTGCAAAATTAATTGGACTTCCGCTTGTGTATGCAGCAGCATTTGTAGTTGGAGTGCCTCCAACAGCATTCACAATAATGGGTTGTGTTATAGTTGGAATTGGATGACTATTGTACATCCATGCCATATCGGTTGGTCCAAATAAATCTACCACAGCTTTTATTTTACCATCGGTATTATTTTTATAGCTTTTTAATAAAGTTAAATGTGCACCTGCACTTGCACCCATTACAGCCATTTTACTTGTGTTAATATTGTATTCAGCTGCTTTACTGTTTATAAAGGCAATGGCTGCATCAATATCATCCATTTGCTGTTGCAATAAAACAGTAGTTCCATTAGCTAAACGATAGTTAAGATTTATAAGGGCATAGTTGCCAAGCAATGGTTTTAGGTTGAGAATATCGTTGGTGAAATCAGATTTATCGCCACCACTCCAACTTCCACCATGAATCATGATAACTGTATAAGTCGATGACGTACTTCTATTGGCAGGTAAATACACATCCATTTTTTGTTGTGTACTAGTTGTTGCATAAGCAACATCAGTTAATGTAAGTTCTGCATTTGTAGAGCTGCCATCATCGCTATTTTTCTTACATGAAAAGAGTACAATGCTAAATAAAAGGGCAACAATAATTTTATTCATAGAAAGGTTTGTTTTTATTTTAAAACTAATTAATTAACTGCAAAGAACAAAAGTTTGAAACACTGACTTCAATAAAAATCTATTCGTGAAATTCGTGCATTCGTGGCAAAATAAAAAACTATCTAGCTGGCATTGGCACAACAGGCAAGCTTTCGTTACCTGTTTCATTTACACTTTGTACTGCAAAAAAGTAATTGTCTTTGCTGTAAGGCAATTTATAGTCTAACGATTCTGTATAAAATTTCTTTTGCCAAAATGCACTGGTGGTTTCTCTCACTAAAACATAATAGCCTTTTGGCTTGCCAGTTTTTGGAGTTTTCCAGTATAAATAAGTGTAGTTACTTAGTTTTTTTACTTCAACTTTTACTTCTTCAGGCATTGCTGGAGCCTTAGATAAGTTTGCCAAATTGCTTAGGTTTACAGCCGTGTTTTTTCTTAAGTATTCAAAATCCATAAACTCTGGTAAATCGCCATATTGAATGCCATTTTCTTTTCTTACATCTTGATGTTGGTGATAATAGTTTTCATTCATTTCGGTAAAACGAACAGCTGCAAAACCATTTTCAACATAAGGGGTGTGATCGCCACCACGTAAAAAACGATCGTTTCTGTACACCATTACTATTTCCATATTTTCTACATAGCGTTCACCAACTTCTTTAATGTAACGTGCCAATTGACGGGCTTTTCCATCATTTTCTAAACCATGTTGACGAATCTGTTTCCCATTTTTATCTAATTCATAAGCAGGTAAACCTTCACTAAAAACACGAAGTCTGGTATTGTCGATAATATTGGTTTCACTGCTGTTATTGCTGCCCATAATATCGTTATTTAATACAGCTTCAATATTCCAGTTTTCTTTTTTTGCTTTAGTTGCCATATAATATGCACCTAACAAACCTTGCTCTTCACCACTTACAGTTACAAAAATGATAGTTGCAGGAAAGTTATGTTTGCTCATTATTCTGGCACATTCAATTACAGCTGCACATCCACTTGCGTCGTCATTGGCACCTGGGGCATCTCCTGTACTATCCATAACATTGGTACGCATGCCATCTAAATGCCCACTAATTAAAAAAATTCTTTTGTCTGCTGTATCTGTGCCTTTTAAAGTGGCAACTACATTACCTAAAATAATATTTCTATCAACTCTTTTACCATCTGGTTTATAAGTGATGGTGTCAATAAAAGCAGTTAATCTTCCATTAGCGTCTTTAGCAAAATCGTTGAATTTGCTGAGCACCCAATTTCTTGCAGCTCCAATGCCTCTTTTGGTAGATGTTTGGTTGCTTAAGGTGTTTCTTGTACCAAAAGCCACCATTTGGTAGATGTACGATTTTAAAGAATCGGCATTTATTTCTTTTACCATAGCATCAATTTCCATATCTCTGCGAATGGTTGTTTGGGTAAAACTGGTAATGCTGATAAAGAGTGTAATGCTTAATATTATATGCTTCATGGCATGATTGTTGAATAATTGTGCAACCAAATTAGTAGATTTTAAAATAATAACGCTACTTTGTAATGCTTCGCCATTATTTAACCAAATACAGTGTAATGATAAAATTGTTTGCTCAATTGCCAAAAACCTGCTTTTTGTTAGTTGGCTTTCTTTTTTTCAACATGCAGTCTGCTAAAGCCGGATTGGTAGAAAAATATATAACTCAATATAGGGAGTTGGTAAAATCACTGTCTGATGAGTTTGGCATTCCTACAAGTATTATCACTGCTATTAGTATTGTAGAGTCAGGAGCTGGGCAAAGTAGAAATACAAAACTGCTCAATAATCATTTTGGCATTACAGGTAAAAATAATCTTCGTAAAACAAAAGGGATTAAAAGTAGGTTTAAGCAATATGATAGTCCCGAAGATTCTTTCAGGGAATTTTGCAAAATGCTTACCCGGAAAAAATATTATGCAAAACTCAAGGGAAATAATGATTATACACTTTGGGTAAATGCTATGGCCAAAGCAGGTTATAGTACGCAACCTACAGTTTGGAAAAAAATGATTACTGGTGCAATTAAAAAGTATAAATTAGATGTAACAAAACATTCTTCAGCCAGCAATGAACTACCATAAACGGGTTTTACAATTTATACTAGTTGTTTTTTCTTTTTTATTTGTGTTGTCTTTTGTTCCCCTTTTCTTTAAGACTGAGATTAAAACGCTTCAAAATATCAGTATTTTATCGGATGTAATTAAGTCGAAGGATACAGCCAAATCTTTAGTTGCACATTCAGATGCTGTTACTGTTACCACTGTAGATGGAACAAAAAAATTCTATGCTTTTTCTGCACCACAAAGAGTTACAGCTTATTATACAGATACCCATAATATCAATCTAAAAAAATTTATTGCTAAACTGGCCGATTTGAAAAAAGGCAAACAAAAAAAAATACGAATTGCTTATTTGGGTGATAGTATGATTGAAGATGATTTTATTTCGTTAACACTCAGAAGCCTTATGCAGCAACAGTTTGGAGGTTATGGTGTTGGTTATTTACCAATGAGCAGTGCGTTAACTGGAAACAGAACAACTGCACAGGTTAATTCATCTACCGCATGGGTTGAACATAATTTTAGAAATAATCCCTCTAAAAATGCTTTATTTATCTCTGGTAGAAATTTTATTGCTGACGGAGCTGCATTTGCAGAAATTAAAGACAAAACAGCAACTGAGAATCGTACTTTAAATAAGTACTTGTTATATGGAGGTGTCAATCAGTCGACTACTGTTCAATACAATAATATTAATGTTACTATTCCTGTAGCACCCAAGTTTAATACTGTGTTATTAGATAGTAGTGCCAATTCAAACTTTAAGATTTCAGTGGGTACTGGATTATCTGTTTTTGGCGTTTCTTCAGAATCGCCAACGGGTGTAATTGTCGACAATTTTTCCTTTCGTGGAAACAGTGGGCAAGAGTTTGCAGGCTTCGATTCTGTTTTTTTACAAACTATTAACAAGTTGCATACTTACGATTTAATCATTATGCAATATGGGGTAAACTTATTCGATAAACCATCCGATGTGAAATTTGATTGGTATTATCAACCTATGAAAAAGTCAGTTGCAAAACTTAAGGCCTGTTTTTCTGAGGCTGATATTGTATTGCTTGGTTGTGCCGATAGAAGTTTTAGATACGATAATGAATATGCATCGGCCAAAGGATTGCCTGTAATTATTAATATGCAGCAAAAAATTGCCTTTGAAAATGGTATTCATTTTTATAACACATTTGAGAGTATGGGTGGTAATGGTAGTATGATAAATTGGGTAAACAGCAAACCACCATTGGCTTATAAGGATTATATGCATCCTAATGCAGCTGGTTCTGCGATAATAGGTACAGGTGTTTTTAATGCCATTATGGTAGAGTATAATAAGTTTCTTAAAACAAGCAAACAATAGTTTATGCAACACTATTTTGATGTACAGTCTTTTCTGCATCAATTTCTATACGATTCCAAAAATCCATTATTGTTTAACAATGGATTCTTTGTGTATTTGTTCACGGTATTTATGGTATTGTATTTTGCATTGCGTAATAATGTGCAGGCAAGAACAATTGTTTTTTGTTTATTCTCTCTTTATTTTTTTTATAAAGCCAGTGGTTTTTTTGTTGTGCTCGTAATTATCTCGGCAATAGTAGATTTTATTTTATCAAATGCAATTCATAAGCAAACCAACACATATAAAAAGAAGCTATTGCTTGTTACAAGTATCGTGTTTAATTTAGGTTTGTTGTTTTATTTTAAGTACACTAATTTTTTTATCGAAATTTTGAACAATGGGTTTTCTGCAGGAATAAATCCATTGAATATTTTGTTACCTGTTGGTATCTCGTTTTATACATTTGAAAATATTAGTTATACTGTAGATGTTTATAGAGGCGAATTTATACCAGTAAAAAAGTTTTCAGAATATTTATTATTTCTTTCCTTCTTCCCAAAGTTGGTGATGGGGCCAATTGTTAGAGCAAAAGATTTTATTCCACAAATAACACAGCCATATTATATTACTAAAGAAGATTTTGCGGATGGATTTTATTTAATTCTTGCAGGCTTATTTAAGAAGTTGGTGATATCAGATTATATCACCTTGAATTTTGTGAACTATGTTTTCGATGCTCCTGCAAAGTATAGTGGTATTGAATGTTTGTTTGCTGTGTATGGCTATGCAGTTGTTATTTATTGCGATTTTAGTGGTTATAGTAGTGTAGCAATTGGTATTGCTAGATGGTTGGGGTATAAAATTCCGCCTAACTTTTTGTCGCCTTACCAAAGTAAAGATATTACTGAGTTTTGGAGGCGTTGGCACATTTCATTATCTAGCTGGTTAAGAGATTATTTGTACATTCCATTAGGTGGTAATAGAAAGGGCAGGTTTAGAACCTATGTTCATTTGTTTATTACCATGCTGTTGGGCGGTTTATGGCATGGTGCAAGTTTCAATTTTATTGTTTGGGGAGGTTTGCATGGAACAGCATTAGCGATGCATAAATTATGGAACGAAAGAGCAACGCAATTTTCTGCTAAATGGAGCAAAAATAGTTTGTATAAAATTTTTGCAATCATTGTCACCTTTCATTTTGTATGTTTTTGCTGGATATTTTTCAAAGCCGAAAACTTTACTGTTGCCAATGAAATGATTGGTCAAATTTTGCATCACTTTAATGGGCAAGCTTGGTTAACTTTTGTAGCTAATTATAAATCAGTATTGCTATTAATGTTATTGGCTGCATTGTTACATGCTATACCTGAAAATTATTCAGATAAGATTTCATTGCAGTTACAAAAATTTGGATTGTCAGGTTATACAACTTTATTCTTATTCTTCTTATTGATCTATGGCTATTTTAAAGGCAGTGAAGCTGTAATGCCTATTTATTTGCAGTTTTAAAAAGTAAGAGCCGAGGTAGAAACCTCAGCTCGTTTTTAATCCGTACCCTATGAAAACTAGTTTATAATAATTAAATAAAAGCCTGAGCTTTATTGTTTTTTCTTAAAGTGTTGTAAATAAAATTGTTGCAGAAGTTAGACATACCAAATTTGGTAGAGGGCTTTCGCATATTGGATTTTATTTACAAGGTTACTGTTGGTTTAGTAATGCACTTGCTCTTATATAAACGAGCTTCGATGAATTTTATTTTTTTAGCAGCAAGAAATATTTTTTATTTCAATAAAAATTAAAAAATGGTGTGGCAATAATGTAAAAGACAAATCTTTGCAGGATGACAATTATTGATACACATTGCCACTTATATTCTGAAGAATTTGATGAAGATAGAGATGCTATGATTAAACGAGCACAACAATTGGGTGTACAAAAATTTTATTTGCCAAGCATTGATAGTGAGGCTATTGATGCAATGTTAAAAATGGAGGAAGATTACCCTAATGTTTGTTTTCCTATGATGGGATTACATCCTTGTTATGTAAAAGAAAATTATAAACTAGAATTGAAAACTGTGGAAGATTGGCTGCAAAAAAGAAAATTTGTTGCCATAGGAGAAATTGGTTTGGATTTTTACTGGGATAAAACTTTTACCTCTGAACAATTTGAAGCATTCAACCTGCAAATGCAATGGGCATTAGATTATAAGTTACCAATAGTTATACATACTAGAGAAGCTATGCAAGCAACGATTGATGCTGTAAAACCATTTGCAGCCAAAGGATTAACGGGTATTTTTCATTGTTTTAGTGGAAGTTATGAAAGTGCCAAAGAAATCATTGGTATGAATTTTATGTTGGGTATTGGAGGTGTAATTACCTATAAAAATGCAGGCTTAGGAGAGGTGGTTAGTAAAATTGATTTGCAACATTTGGTTTTAGAAACTGATGCACCCTATTTAACACCTGTGCCACACAGGGGCAAAAGAAACGAAAGTGCATATTTAGAATTTGTAATCAAAAAAATTGCTGAGGTGAAAAATATTTCAGTTGAGGAAGTTGCGGCAACAACAACAGCCAATGCTGAAAACTTATTTGGAAAATAGTAGTAGAAAAATCGTAGAGTATATTTTTTCTTTTGTTTCCCCTGATAAAAATAAAAAAGCGTTACAATTCAATGATAGTAACGCTTTTAGTTAATTTATTGCAGAGAGGAAGGGATTCGAACCCTCGAAACAGTTTCCCGTTTACACACTTTCCAGGCGTGCTCCTTCAACCACTCGGACACCTCTCTGTTTAAAGGATTGCAAAAATAGGGGAATCGATTACCAATTGTTCATTTGTTCTTTTATCACTCTTTCAGGTTCTTCTAACTTATGTTCTTTCCAATTGGCATCATACTTTACAAACCAGCTTAACCATAACGAACGTGAAATTCGCATCATGGGAGGTTGTATTAAAATAAGTAATGTACAAGCAGTACCTAACCACCAAAAAATACTGTTATCGCTAAATGATATTCCAAATAATATCCACCAAGCCACAAATGTGGCAACTAAAAATGCAACAGACAAAGCATAGCTCACATAGCCTGTACCATAGTAAAAGCCCACTTCAATTTCTGAAGGTTGTCCACAAACAGGACAGTGCTCATTCATGGTTAGATTATTTTTTAGGTCATAAGCTTTATTGGTTTGAAATAAATCGCCTTTACGGCAACGGGGACATTTATTCGCTAACACACTAGTTATATATAATGGTTTAGATTCCTTACTCATAGAGTGCAAAGGTAACTTTTAAAAGCAGGATTAATCTTCTAAAATTTTTTCCATTTGCATACTTCTGGAACCTTTAATTAAACAGTAACAATTTTCAAAAGCTTGTGCTGTAAAATACTGTTTTGCTTCTGCTGAGTTGGATAAGCAGGTGTAAGGAGTTTTAATTTTCAAGAAATCTCCACCAACTAAAACCACGTCTTTCCAAACATATTTGCCAATTAAACTAACAATGTTTGTATGCTCTTCAATGCTTTGATCTCCAAGTTCCATCATTCCTCCAATCATTATTACTTTATTGGAAATATTCAATGCAGCAAAATTTTCAATAGCAGCTCTCATACTGGTAGGATTAGCATTGTAGGCATCTAAAATAATTTTGTTGTTTCCTTTTTCGATAAGTTGGCTTCTGCTGTTGCTTGGGGCATAATTTTCAATTGAGGCTTTTATTTTTTCATCAGGAACATTAAAATATTTTGCAACTACAACTGCACATAAAATATTGGGTAAATTATAACCGCCTACTAATTGAGTTTGTATATTTTGTAGGGCATTAATTTTATGAATATCTACCGATAAAAAGGGTTCACTTTGTAATATATTTCCTGTAATTAACCCTTCTTTAGTGCCATATTTAATAATGTTATCTAATCCTCCACTCATGGTTTGTAAATAGTCATAATCCCAATAAACAAAGGCTGTTCCTGCATTAGTTCTCAAAAAATCATATAGTTCTCCTTTGCCTTTTTTTACACCTTCAACGCCACCAAAGCCTTCTAAATGTGCTTTGCCACAATTGGTGATAATTCCATGTGTTGGCAGTGTATAAGAACAATAACTTTCAATTTCTTTTTGGTGATTGGCTCCCATTTCTATAACAGCCATTTGAGCATCTTTTTGTATGCTTAATATGGTAAGTGGTACACCAATATGATTGTTTAAATTTCCTTGAGTAGTATAAGTAATAAAGTGTGATGCTAGTACCGTACTTACCAGTTCTTTTGTAGTTGTTTTTCCATTACTGCCTGTAATTGCAATAAATGGAATATTGAATTGCTGACGATGAAATTTTGCTAACTCCTGTAATGTTCTAAGTACATCAGTCGTTATAATAATTTTGTCATTTGTACCATCAATTGGCTCATCTACAATTGCATAAGATGCTCCTTTCTCTAAGGCTTGCTTTGCAAATAAATTTCCATTAAAGTTGGGACCTTTTAGTGCAAAAAAAATGTCGCCAACTTTAATTTTTCTCGTATCGGTTTGTATGGAAGGATATTGTAAGAATAGTTGATAAAGAGCTGCTATTTCCACTGTAATTATTTTTTAAGTTCAAATTTAAAAGCTTATTGTTTGAGGATCGGAAGATTTTTTAAAACTAAACCATTAAAAAAGCCACCAGAATAATTCTGATGGCTTTAATTTTTGTCTTAATAAATTAAGACTGCTGTATTTACCTTTCCTTATTTCTTTTGTCTTCTTGATGGGAAGAAATTACCTGTTTTAGTTGCTGCTTTTGTACCTTCTGGTGCACCATAATGTGTCATTGCACAACGGAAACCAATAGTACTGCTGCTTTGATCTTCTTCTAAAAATCTTCTAGCACCTGGGCTTAACCAATAAGGTCTATCATTCCAGCTACCACCTTTAATAACCCTTGATTTGTCTGAGATAAGAGATGTAGTGCCATAGTTGTATGTAGATGATTTTCCATCTTGTGTAGCATCACCATCTAAATAGTCAATAGCA
>CALRLF020000039.1:0-40361 GCA_943368475.1 Allobosea thiooxidans | reverse complement strand
TGAAATTTATGATTTGAGATTTAAGAAATTAGAGAGAATTTTCTCTCCTACTTTAGCACTTTTTTCAGGATGAAATTGCACACCATAAAAATTATCTTTCTGCAAAGCAGAACTGTATGATTGAATATAATTGGTTGTTGCAATCGTATGTTCACCTAATGCTGCATAATAACCATGAACAAAATAGCAAAATTCATTTTCTTTAAGACCATTAAATAATGGAGTCTTCAAGTTAAAAATATTGTTCCAACCAATTTGTGGAACTTTAAACCTTAAACCTTCAACCTTAAACCGTTTCACTTCTTCCTCAAAAATGCCTAAGCACTCTGTATCATTTTCTTCGCTGTGTTTACACATGAGTTGCATACCCAAACAAATACCTAATACAGGCTGCGTTAGATTTTTAATCACTTCATCTAATCTTCTTTCTCTTAAATAATTCATGGCAGTACTAGCTTCGCCAACACCGGGAAAAATGACTTTATCGGCAGACTGAATTTGCTGTACATCATCTGTAACTGTTGCCTGCACACCAATTCTTTCTAAAGCATATAATACACTTTGAATATTACCAGCATTGTATTTTATAATTACGATATTCATATGATATCAAAGAGTGGTTCACTTTTAAAAAGTGAACTACTCTATTCAAAATTTAAAATAGATGATAAAAATTGTTTTGTTGTTTCTTCTACACTAGTTGTTCCTTCCAATGCTTTGATGTAAGCACTGCCAATAATGGCTCCATTGCTGTATTTGCATGCTGCATCAAAACTGGCTTTATCCTTAATGCCAAAACCTACCAAGATTGGATTTGTCAATTGATAACTTTGCAAACGTTGTAAATATTTTTCAACTGCATCAAAATCAGTATTGCCTCCAGTTGTAGCAGATGAACTTACTGCATATAGAAATCCTGTTGTTAAACTATCCAATTTCTTTACCCTTTCTTCTGTTGTTTCAGGAGTGACTAAAAAGATAAAATCTAGTCCATATTTTTTAATAATGGCTCCATATTCTGTTTCAAACTCGTATTCTGGTAAGTCAGGGAGAATCAATCCATCTACACCCACTGCAGCAGCATCTGCACAAAATTTTTCAAAGCCATATTGTAAAACAGGATTCATATAACCCATTAAAATTAAACCGACCTCCCCAACCCCTCCAAAGGAGGGGCTTTTGGAGCGAAGATTTTTTAATTGTTGAAATAAAACTTCAATGGTCATTCCATTCTCCAAAGCCTTGCTGCTGCTGGCTTGTATTACTGGTCCATCAGCTAATGGATCACTGTATGGCATTCCTAATTCTATTAAATCTGCTCCATTTGCAGCGAGTGTATTGATGATATTTACAGTGCTATCTAATGTGGGGTAACCTGCTGTACAATACACATTCAACACCCGTTGTTGCTTGTTTTGAAATATATTTTTTATTCTGCTCATTGTTATTTTTTTACCACAGAGTTATTAGAGTTTATCACTGAGTTACACAGAGAAACTCTTTCAACTCTGTGCAATAACCCTTAACACTCTCTGGTTAATACTACATGTTATTCATATAAGTTGCCAAATCCTTATCTCCTCTTCCACTTAAACAAACTACTACCACATCGTCTTTTTTGAATTGCATTTGTTTTAAGGCTGAAAAAGCATGTGCAGTTTCCAATGCAGGAATTATACCTTCCAACTTACTTATTTCAAAAGCTGACGCAAGTGCATCATCATCTGTAACACTTAAAAAAGTACCTCGTCCACTTTTAAATAAATTGGCATGCAAAGGACCAATACCCGGATAATCCAATCCTGCTGAAATACTGTGTGGTTCTACCACTTGGCCATCTGCAGTTTGCATCAGCAAACTTTTGCTGCCATGCAAAATACCAGGTTTACCCAAAGCTGTTGTTGCAGCACTCATTCCACTGTTTACACCATGACCAGCAGCTTCTACAGCTACCAACTGCACACTTAACTCATCTAAGAAATGATAAAATGCACCTGCTGCATTACTGCCACCACCCACACAAGCCACTACATGTGTTGGTAATTCACTACCTGTTTTTTCTAATAATTGTTTGCGAATTTCTTTGCTGATGACACTTTGAAACCTTGCCACCATATCAGGATAAGGATGTGGACCAACCACACTGCCAATGATATAATGTGTATCGTTGGGATTGTTAATCCAGTCTCTGATGGCTTCATTGGTGGCATCTTTCAAAGTCTTACTGCCACTTGTTGCAGGCACTACTGTTGCTCCCAACATTTTCATACGTGCAACATTGGGTGCTTGTCGTTCAATATCTTTTTCACCCATGTACACAATACATTCCATCCCTTTTAATGCACACACTGTAGCTGTTGCAACACCATGCTGACCAGCACCTGTTTCTGCAATAATTCTTGTTTTACCTAATCGGCGAGCCAACAAAATTTGTCCAACTGTATTGTTTATTTTATGTGCACCTGTATGGCATAAATCTTCCCTTTTTAAATACACATTGGTATTGTGCAATGCACTCAAACGCTCTGCATAAAATAATGGGGTTGGTCTGCCTACATAATCAGTCAACAATTGTTGAAACTCTTTTTGAAAAGCAGGTTCAGCCATTATTTGTAAATATTTTTCTTTTAACTCTGCTACATTGCTGTGCAACATTTCAGGAATATACGCACCACCAAAACTGCCATAATAGCCTTGGGCATTGGGTGAGGTAAAGCCCCCATCCCCTAAAGGGGTGTTCACAATATTTTTCTCTTCAATTATCATGTGCTCTTTTTTATTTTATTTCACGCAAAGAAGGTTTCACACAAAGGAACTAAGGATACAAAGAACGCAAAGTTGACTTTTTGTTATTTTTCATTTTCTCTTTTTGCGATTACCATTTTCATTTTTTATGTACTTAGCTGAAGTACTACTATTAAGCTGTTGTTGCGTCGCACACTTGTACTGTTGGATATTATTGGGCAATCCCTAGAGCTAACTTAAACCATTCAATTGCGGCTCTTCCTTCCAAAGAAATCAACTTAGTAATTGTGCGATTATGCATTGCTGCTTTTCTCACTTCATTAAGGTCTTCAAAATATTTGATGAGTTTTACCTTGTCGTTGAATTTTACCTCAAATAATTGCCAATTATCTTCTTTTACAATTACTTTTTTTAAATGCTCAATATTGCAGAATTGAATTGCATCTTTCAGTAAAGCAAAATCTTCTTTTTTTGAGTTTGGATGTTTCCCTAAATAATCCTTTATACAACTTCTAACTTGGCTCTTAGCATCTCCAGTTAATAAACTCTCGAAATCTGACTTGCTGTGAGCTGATGTTAAAGTATCGACTATTAAGTATCTAAGCTTACTCTTTAAAGAATCAAGTTCACCTCTCAAGTCTATATTATCAGCAACATCATTGATTCGAACTTCTTCTGGTTTTTTAACGCTTGATGCTAGTTCTTTAATTCCATTGAAATAATATCTCACTAACGCTGCACCATATAAATTTTGGGGAAAGGAGCAATCGTCAACTTGAAAGGCTATGTTTTTAGCAATATTCTTAAATGCAAATTCAACTATACTTTTATTTTTTATAGTTACTAATCTAGCATTTTCGAAATCTGAGAGAGGGTACTTAGTATTGATTTTTGACTTTATATCAATTGTACAAGAATCAATTGAAAAGTCGCTAACAAATAAAAAATCACCTTCGACTTTAAAAACAAGAACAAGTAGCTTTCTATATTCTTCATGATGCTTATTTGGATTATTCACCATTTTTATTTCTTCGACATCTAAATGTGAACAAGAAACTATCCCATTGCAAATGGTATTAAATCCATAACCCCAAAAACCTTTGCCACAAAAACTATCTTGGTATTCCAAGGTTTTAAATTTCTCTATGCTGGCATGTTGGTATGAAAAAATATTAGGTCCACCTCTTTGTCTTCCAAAAATTGCTTCTCCATATCTATACAATCTCTGTTCTAAAACTGAAAAGAAATAATCCCTTGAAATATGATTGCTAGTATCTATCAATCTTTCTTGATTTGAATCGTTAAAAAATTTTTACATTTCAATCTACGCTTCGATAAAAGCCCAATTTATATTCTTCACTAGAAAGGTGCGACGCCACTGAAGTTCAATTATGTTCTACAGCTCGTCACCAAATCCTTCGACTATGCTCAGGACTTTACTCCTTACTTTGCTTCTCTGCTCCTTTGCCACTTTGCGTGAAATCCTACTTCAACTCTTCGATAAACTTTTTTATCAACCCCATATTCTTTAAACCTGGCAAAGTTTCGAACCTGCTGTTGATGTCTATTGCGAACAAATCTTTTGCAACTGGATCTTGCATAAAACTTCTAACAGCTGGAGCATCAGTTGGTTCAATGCCACCACTTAAAAAGAAAGGCTTGCCAATGTTTAAACCACGTAAGCGTTGCCAGTTAAAGTTTCTAATGATTTCTCCTTGCTCATTTTTTTCTGTTACACCTGTATCAAACATGAACATGTCTGTATCCATGTAATAGTCTTTAATCATCCATTGCACATTGTCGTTATCAGCAAAACGAAACGCTTTAATCACCTGCAAATAATCGCTGAGCTTGGCACATTGATAAGGTGTTTCGTTACCATGCAACTGCACCATATCTAAACCAAAAGTGTCTACCATATTCAGCACTTCGTCGTAAGATGAATTTACAAACACACCTACCTTATACACTTTAAGCTTGGCTTTTTTTACATCGGCAGCTTTAAGTCCATGCTTTAAAACAAAACGTGGACTGTTGTGATAGAAAATCATGCCGGCGAACTGAACACCCAATTCACCCAGTTGGTGCATTTGGTCAATATCAGTCATGCCGCAAACTTTTAGACGCATAAGCAAAGCTTTTACTTTTGATGAATACAGCAAAAGCAATCGTTAATTTATTTCTTGAACCCGTGTGTAAACTTTAATACCAATGCCATGTCTTTTATACCTGGTTCTTTTTCCAACTTACTGTTTACGTCAACCCCAAAAAAATCTGGATGTTTGAAGGCTTTAATTTTAGCCACATCATCTACACCAATCCCTCCACTTAAAAAGAAAGGCTTTTCAATTTTAGCTTTTGCCAAAATACTCCAGTCGAATTGTTCACCATTGCCACCAGCAGCTTTACCTGCTGTGTCGAATAAATAATAATCACACACTGCATCGTAAGGAGCAACCAATGCATCAATATCTTTAACACTGCTATCAATGCTGAATGCTTTAATAACTTCCACTTCACTGGATAAATCTTCACACATTTCAGCAGATTCATTGCCATGTAATTGCACCACATCTAGTCCATAGTCATCAATGGCATCTAAGACATCGATCATTTCTGGATTGACGAATACACCTACTTTTTTAAAATCGAAGTCGGCTTTTTTAATGTCTTTTTTTACTAATTTATCACCCACAAATCTTGGAGAAGCAGGATGAAAAATCATACCTACAAAATCTACATTTAATGCATCTAATTGCTGCATTTGTTTAAACTCAGTAATACCACAAACTTTAATGTTCATTTATAATTTATTTTTTAAGCCTCATCCCAACCCTTCTCCTGGAGGAGAAGGGCAAGAAAATAATAATTATGATTTAGTTTTTAATTCATTTACAAAATTCTCAAATGCTACAGCAGGATTGGTTTCTTTCATGAAGTTCTCTCCTATTAAAAATCCTTTGAACCCTTCCTGGCGTAAAGTTAGTATCGTTTCTACATTGCTGATGCCACTTTCTGCTATTGCCAATTTATCTGTTGGTATTTTGTTGATGAGTTGTAAAGATGTATCAATACTTACTTCAAATGTTTTGAGATTACGATTGTTAACACCTACTAAATCTACTCCATCGCAAATATGTTCCAACTCTTCTTCATTGTGAATTTCTAATAATACTTCTAAGCCCAAACTCTTTGCAGTGGTTGCCATTTGTTTGACTTCTTCTTTAGTTAAGCAGGCTGCGATTAATAAAATCACTTCTGCTCCATGGGCTTTGGCTTCTATGATTTGGTATTCATCAATCATAAAATCTTTTCTCAACAAAGGCACTTCGTTGGTGGTTGCTGCTAATAAATCATTCAGATGACCACCAAAGAATTGTTCATCGGTTAATACTGAAATTCCACTTGCTCCAAATTTTGCATAAGCAGTAGTTACTTCTTCAACAGTTGATTGATTATTAATGATGCCTTTACTGGGCGATTTTCTTTTGTATTCTGCAATGATGCCTGTTTTATCTTCATCCAACAAGAATTCTCTTAAAGACAATGTTTCATTGGCAAAGAATTTCCCTTTTTCCAATTCAGCAATAGAAGTTTCAGATTTACGCTGAGCAACTTCTATTCTTTTTTGTGCAACTATGTTATCTAAAATGTTCATGTTTTATTTTTTATCCTTAGCATATTTACGAATCAGTGACTCGAAAGAACATCGTATATCCTAAGTTGGATCACTTTGAATAGCGTTTTTTTGCTCTGCGAAGTCTCCAGACTTCGCAGTTTTTATGTTCTTTGTAGTCTGCGACTACAATAAATCAACTTTTAAAATTCCTTTCTTACCCATATAGTTTGCAGCACTTGAATAAATATATTCATCTGCATTTAAAACAATACCAGCCCTCACTGGATTCTGATGAATGTAATTCAGTTTCACAAAAGTAAAATCTTCAGTAAAACATTCTTCAGGATGATTGTCGTTAGTCCATATTTGATAAATTTCATTTCGTGAATGCCTACTTGCATAATACTTGAACTGATGTAACATCCACAATCTTCTACTTTCTTTTTCACTCTCCACAATCTCAATCATTTTCTTATGCGTAAACTTTTTAAAATCTCTAACAATATCACTCAAATTGTTTTTTCCTGTTGCTCTACCAATTAAATGAATATGATTACTCATGATAACAAAAGCATTTAGTTCTAATCCTTTTTCCTGTTGACAGTATTTCAATGAGTCTATCAAAATGTCTTTATACTCCTTCCTTGTAAATAAATCTATCCACCCACAAACTGTGAATGTTAAAAAATGTCTGGCATGTTGATCCTTTATTTGATAACCCTCTTTTACAATACTATTATCCATAAATGAGTTTTATTTTAAAGATAATTAAAAGAAATAAACGAGTCCGAGACTCGAAAGAACATAAAGCATCCGAAGTCTGGAGACTTCGGATAGCAAATTGCCAAACTATTGTAAGGCTATTAGCTTTTGTAAAGACTGATTGGCTTTTCCACTCTCTAAACTTTCTACTGCTGCATGATAAGCTGCTTCGTAAGTTTTGTAAGCACCTGTGCAATGCAATGCCATAGCTGCATTGGCTAGTACTACAGCATTTTGTGCAAATGTTCCTTCACCTTTAATGATGCGTTGAAAAATTTTAGCTGCTTCTTCTACACTATTGCCTCCATAAATATCTTCTGCAGTTACTGTGCGTTTACCCAATTGTTCTGGTGTCATTATTTTTTCACCAGCTTGGGTTATTACTTTGGTGTCGTTGGTTAATGAGATTTCATCGTAACCATCTAAACTATGAATAATGGTGAATGGTTTACCAGTTTGCTGTAACAGGTAGTTATAAATTCTTGCCATTTCCAAATTATATACCCCAACCAATTGATAAGCTGGATTAGCTGGATTCACCATTGGACCAAGCATGTTGAAGAAAGTTCTTACGCCTAAGTTCTTTCTAATTGGACCAACCGTTTTTAATGCAGGATGAAAAAATGGTGCATGTAAAAAACAAATATTGGCTTGCTCTAACTCAACTTTCAACTTTGAACTTTCAACCTTAAACTTGTAACCCAACTCTTCCATTACATTGCTTGAACCAGAAATGGAAGATGCTCCATAATTACCATGTTTGGTAACTTTTTGATTAGCTCCAGCAACAATAAAACAAGCTAAGGTGGAAATGTTGAATGTATTTTTTCCATCGCCACCAGTACCTACAATATCCATTGTTTGAAAGTCACTGAAATCAACCTTCACACACAACTCTAACAAGGCATCTCTAAATCCTTGTAATTCTTCAATGGTAATGCTACGCATTAAATATACGGTCATGAAAGAAGTAATTTCATGCTCGTTATACATGCCTTTGCCAATGTTTAGCAACACTTCTTTTGCCTGTTGCTGAGACAAGGTTTTATGTTCGAATAATATTTGTAAAATCTTTTTCATGTTTTTATTTTACCACAGAGTAACTGAGTTTAAGAGCTGCACAGAGTCTCTGTGATACTCTGTTGCTCCTTTGCTCTGTGGTTAGGATTTTAACCAGTTTCTAATAATTGTTTCCCCATCTGGCGTTAATACACTTTCTGGATGAAATTGTACCCCTTGAACATCATAGTTTTTATGTTGCAACGCCATGATTAAATTATTTTCATCCGTTGCAGTAATTTCGAGTTCATCAGGAAAATTCTTATTGTCTATGACCCATGAATGGTAACGGCCAATTTCAAATTCATTTTCCATGCCTTCAAAGAGTCGACTGTGGACTGTGGTCTGTTGACAACTTGTTGCCACCCCATGATACACAGTAGACAAGTTCGTTAAGGTTCCACCAAATGCCTGTCCAATTGCTTGATGCCCCAAACATACGCCCAGTATAGATTTTGTTGGTGCATACATTTTTATCAACGGCAATAATAATCCTGCTTCTTCAGGTATACCTGGTCCGGGTGACAAAATAATTTTATCATACTCAGCTACTTTTTCTAAAGCAATTTCATCGTTGCGATATACATCTACTTTTTGGTGGGTGATTTTTTCAACCAAATGCACCAAGTTATAGGTGAATGAATCGTAATTATCGAAAACAAGAATTTTCATATTTATTTATTTTGAACCATTACGGCACTAAGACACAAAGTTTCGCTACGTTGTGTAACGATTTGTCGTTGTGTAGTTGTGGTTTAATTTGTTCATGTTTGTTCTATAGTACAAGTGTGCGACGCAACTGAAGTTTCATAGTAGTACAAAAGATGCCTACATCAAACTTTCTTCAAGTCCCTCCTTAGGAGGGATTTAGGGAGGCTGCTAACACTATTGCTTTCTTCAACGCCCCTAACTTATTATTTACTTCTTGCAATTCACTTTCAGGATTGCTTGCTGCAACAACGCCTGCTCCTGCTTGATAGGTCAATGTATTATCCTTACTTAAAAAAGTACGAATCATAATTGCCTGATTAAAACTGCCATCAAAGCCAACAAAACCAATACACCCACCATAATAACTACGTAGTGTTGGCTCATTATTATTGATTAATTTCATGGCTTTAATTTTGGGAGCACCACTCAATGTTCCAGCAGGAAAAGTTTTTGCCAATAACACAAATGGATTAGTCCCTGACGGAACATCGCCTACAACTTCACTCACCAAATGAATAACATGGCTGTAATATTGCACTTGCTTATAATGAGCAACAGAAACGTTTGTACAAACTCTGCTTAAATCGTTTCGAGCCAAATCTACCAACATTACATGCTCTGCATTTTCTTTAGCATCCTGCTTTAAACGTTCAGTTTCTATTCTATCAATTTCATCATCACCACTGCGTTTGAATGTACCTGCAATTGGATGAACAATGGCTTTGCCTTTGTTGATGATGAGCTGACTTTCAGGTGATGAACCCAACAATTTATAATCGCCATAATCAAAGAAAAATAAATAAGGCGATGGATTTACATTACGTAAAGCCCTGTACACATTAAACTCATCTCCAGTAAATTGTTGTTGAAATCTTCGGCTTAGTACAATTTGAAATACATCGCCACGCAAACAACTTTGAATACCTTTTTGCACCATTGCTTTATAGTCAGCATCAGTCATATTGCTGGTTTCAGACGATTTCAATGCAAATGGATAAGTAGGAACATCTTTACTTTTAATTAAACTTTCAACAGTAGTAATATCACTTGCTAAGCCTGCAATTTTATTTTCCAGCAAAAATAATTCGTCTTTAAAATGATTGATGGCAATTACATATTGATAGAGGCGATAACGCATTAATGGAATAGCCACCCCTAACCCCTCCAAAGGATGGGAATTAAAACTTGCTAAATCAATTTTATCAAAAAACTGAACTGCATCATAAGTTGAATAACCATATAAACCTTGAGCAAATTTTTCTTCACCTCCTCCCACTCCTCCAAAGGAGGAGAGTTGAAAACGTTGCATAAAGTTCCAAATTAAATCAGGTACTGTATTACCTTGATTGATGGTTACTTTTTCAGGATTTTGATTGGGCAATTTAAACTCAATACTTTTTGAAGAGCTTATTTCAATACCTGCAATTGCATTGATACAAATAAACGAATAGCTGTTTTCAGCAGCATGGTTATCGGTGCTTTCCAATAAAATCGTGTCTCTAAATTTGTCTCTCACCCTCAAATAAATTCCTACAGGTGTAAATACATCTGCCAGCATTTTTTTGGATGTTGTTTCTATTAAAATCTTTTTCATAAGCCCCTATCCCCTAAAGGGGGATAATAAAAATTTGTTACTAATTATGTTACCAGCTTTTGTACTACTATGAAACACCTGTTTAGCCTGTACTGAGCGTAGCCGAAGTATCACACACTTCAAGGTTCGGAACAATATTCATCAATTTTTATTTGCCAACACCCTTTAAGGGATGAGGGCAAATAAAAAGCCCCAACATTGCTGATGGGGCTTTTGAATATTATTTCAAACCAAGTAGTGCATACGGCAATACTAAACCCCTTTGAGTTTTGTATGCCACCACCACTGTTGATTTGTTATTTGTTTCATTGCATTGCAAATATGTACATGATTTCATTAAAAACAAAAAATTATTTCTTTTTCATTCTAACAGGCGTTAGCATTAGTAATTACAATACACCCTTTGTACTAGGTAAATAATTACTCAAAGGATCTCGTTTAACAGCCATTTTAATGGCTTTTGCAAAGGCTTTAAAAATGGCTTCAATTTTATGGTGTTCATTATCACCTTTACATTCAATATTCAAATTACATTTAGCTGCATCGCTAAATGATTTAAAGAAATGAAAGAACATTTCTGTAGGCATCTCCCCTATTTTTTCACGTTTAAATTCAGCATCCCAAACAATCCAGTTACGTCCACCAAAATCAATTAGCACTTTTGCTTCAGCTTCATCCATTGGCAATGCAAACCCATAACGTTCCATTCCTGTTTTATCAACCAAGGCTTTTGCAAAAGCCTCTCCCAATGCAATGCCTGTATCTTCAATGGTGTGGTGTTCATCAATATGCAAATCACCCTTTGTGGTAATGTTTAAATCCATTTTACCATGACGTGCAATTTGATCCAGCATGTGATCGAAAAAACCTAATCCAGTTTCAATTTTTGCTTTTCCACTTCCGTCAAGGTTTAATTCAACCCGAATTTTTGTTTCATTGGTATTTCTTTCATGCACTACTTTACGTAAACCTAACTTCAAGAAAGTATAGATTTCATTCCAGTTATCTGTTTCTAAAACAATGGTATCTCTAAGTTCTGATTCTTGTTCAGAAGATAGTTCATGTAAGCCTTTAATGTAAACAGCTTTTGCTCCGAGGTTTTTGGCTAATTGAATATCGCTCCATCTATCACCAATTACAAATGAATTGGCTAAATCATATTTATCTGCATCAAAAAAATGAGTTAGTAGTGCAGTACCAGGTTTTCTTGTAGGTTTATTATCAGAAGCAAATGTTGTATCTACAATTACTTCATCAAATACAAAGCCCTCACCTTTTAAAGTTCTAAGCATTAAGTTTTGATAGGGTTCAAAAGTTTCAGTTGGATAAGAAGCTGTACCTAATCCATCTTGATTGGTCACCATTACTTTGTAGTAATCTAAATCAGTTGCAATCTTCGACAATGCTGTTATTGCACCTTTTACAAAGCTTGTTTTATCGGTTGAATCAATTTGATAATCACTCGGTGGTTCTTGTAAAATCACACCATCTCTGTCGATAAATAAAATTCGTTTTCCCATTATTCTTGATCATTTAAATAGTCAGCAATTGCATCAACCAATAAAGTATTTTCTTTTTCTGTTCCAATGGTAATGCGTAAACAATTATCACATAATTTAACGTTACTTCTGTCTCTTACAACAATGCCTTTGGTTAATAAATATTCATACACTTTTCTGGCATCTTGTATTTTCACTAAAAAGAAATTAGAGTCGCTTGGATAAACTTTTTCAACGATTGGGATTTGTGTAAAAACTTCCATTAATGCATTACGCATATCCACCAGAATTTTAATCATATCATTCACCTGACCAACTTCTTCCAAAGCTTTTAATGCCAATTCTTGTGTTGCCTGATTGATATTATAAGGCGGTTTTACTTTATTCAATACTTCAATAATTTCTACCGATGCAAATGCCATTCCTAAACGCAATGCAGCCAAACCCCATGCTTTACTAAAGGTTTGAATCACTACCAAATTGGGGTAATCGTGCAACTCCTGAATAAAAGATTTTTGTTTGGCGAAGTTGATATAGGCTTCATCAATTACTACAATTCCATTGAAGTTGTTTAACACCGCTTCAATATCTGCTCTATTCAATGAATTACCAGTTGGATTATTGGGCGAACAAATCCAAATGAGCTTGGTATTTTCATCTACTAAATTTTCTAAATGAACTAAATCCAATTGAAAATCTTCTAATAATGGAGCTTTACGAATTTCTACATCATTTATATTGGCACTTACTTCGTACATGCCATAAGTTGGTGGACAAATAATTACATTATCTTTCTTAGGTTCACAAAAACTTCTGAACAATAAATCAATACATTCATCACTCCCATTGCCTAAAAAAATATTTTCAGTAGGAACAGATTTCACAAAAGCAATCCTTTCTTTTACTTTTAGCTGATGTGGGTCTGGATAACGATTGTACCATTTGGTCAACGGGCTGCCCAAACTATTTTCATTGGCATCTAAAAACACTTTTGCTGCACCACTAAATTCATCACGAGCAGATGAATAAGGTGTGAGATTTTTGATGTTTTCTCTGATTAATTTATTTAAATCAAAATTCATATAATGAGTACTATTTTAGTTATTAGTCATCCCCTCCTTGGAGGGGTGCCGAAGGCGGGGTGGGTTTTCTTCTTTTTAAAACATGATCATCCACTCCATACTTCTGCTTATATTCAATAATCCATTCTTGTATATTCTCCCAACATGCTGCCGAATTATGCAATACATCCAAAGCATTAAAACGTAACACAGTAATACCGTATTCATTTAACTCTTCATCTCTTACTTCATCTTTTGCTACAGCATTTGTGTCCTTGTGAGTAATACCATCCACTTCAATAACCAATTGCAAATCTTTACAATAAAAATCAACAATAAAATTTAAAATGGGTCTTTGTCTATCAAAATCATAACCCATCATTTGAAATTTATTCAGCAACATCCACAACTTCACTTCAGAGAAGGTCATTTGTTTTCTCAACACCTTTGCTAAAGGCTTTAATGCTGGATTATATGGAATAATTTTTCTTTTCATTTTATTGAAGCATAAAAAATATAATTCTAATAATCATCTGTCCCGATTTTCGTTACAAGTCCTTCTATTTAGCAGGAGCTTTTCACTTCAATCGGGGCTATAAAAAATGTTGTGTTTTTCTAATAATCATTTTACCCCCCACCCTAAAGGGCCCCCCTCCAAGGAGGGGAAGACCTACTAACTAAGATTTCATTCTAATTGTTACTGCATTTTTATGTGCATCCAACCCTTCAGCCTCTGCCATTAATTCAACAGTTTTACCAATTCTATTTAAGCCTTCTTGAGTCAATTTTTGATAGGTAATTTTTTTTACAAAACTATCTACACTTACACCACTATAAGCTTTTGCAAAACCATTGGTGGGCAAAGTATGATTGGTACCACTAGCATAATCTCCAACACTTTCAGGAGAATAATTGCCCAAGAAAATAGAACCTGCGTTGATGATTTGTTCAGCACTGAATTCATCGTTATTGCAAGAGATAATTAAATGTTCTGCAGCATATTCATTTACCAAATCAATCGCTTCATCAATTGTATTCACAACAATTGCTTTACTGTTTTCTAATGCTTGTAATGCAATGGCTTTTCTAGATAAATGCTCCACTTGTTTACCTAATTCCTCATTTACCCTAATTACTAATTCCTCACTTGTGGTTACCAATAAAACCTGACTATCAACACCATGTTCAGCCTGACTCAATAAATCAGCTGCAACAAAACTTGCATCAGCAGTGTCATCGGCCAATACACAAACTTCACTTGGACCTGCAGGCATATCAATAGCAATTCCCTCTTGCTGAATTAATTGTTTTGCACAGGTTACATATTGATTTCCAGGACCAAAAATTTTATACACTTGAGGAATGGTTTCTGTGCCATAAGCCATAGAAGCAATAGCTTGTACACCACCAACTTTGTACACTTTAGTGATGCCAACTAACTGTGCAGCAAATAAAATAGCTGGATGAACAGTACCTTGTTTATTAGGTGGTGTACACAATACTACTTCTTTACAACCTGCAATTTTTGCTGGAATACCCAACATTAATATAGTAGAAAACAATGGAGCTGTTCCACCCGGAATATACAATCCCACTTTTTCTATTCCTACGCTTTTACGCCAACATTTGATACCAGGCATTGTTTCAATAACTTCAACAGTTGAAACCTGCTTTTCATGAAAAGCATTGATATTATTTGCTGCAGTTTCAATAGCTTGCTTTAACTCATTGGAAAGATTGGGTATTGCATTTGTGATTTCTTTTTCAGTAACCACAAAATCATTCAACTCAACACCATCAAATTGTGCTGTATATTTTTTAATAGCAGCATCTCCATTTTGTTGCACATCATTTAAAACGGCTTTTACTTTCTCTTGTAAGTTAACATTGTCAAATGTTGGTCTTGCAAGTAATGTATTCCACTCTTTTTGTTCTGGATATCTATAAATTTTCATCGCTTTAAATTTCAAATTAGCAATTAAAATGGCTCTAAATAATCATCTTCTCAATTGGTACAACTAAAATTCCTTGAGCTCCATGTGCTTTTAACTGTTCAATAATATCCCAGAAATCATTTTCATTTAAAACTGAGTGAACACTACTCCAACCTTCAGTTGCCAAAGGCAAAACTGTAGGACTTTTCATACCAGGTAATAAATCAATAATTTCTTGTAATCGATCATTAGGTGCATTCAACAAAATGTACTTGTTATTTTTTGCTTTTTTAACCGATTGAATTCTGAACAATAATTTATTCAGGATGTTCAATTTTTCTTCACTTAATTTTTTATTTTGTATAAGTACTGCTTCACTTTTTAAAATGGTTTCAGCTTCTTTTAAGCCATTCATAAATAAGGTGGAGCCACTGCTCACTAAATCACAAACAGCATCAGCTAAACCAATGCCAGGTGCAATTTCAACGCTTCCACTAATTTCATGAATATCAGCTTTGATATTGTTTTCGTCTAAAAACTTCTTCACCAAAACAGGATAACTGGTAGCTATCCTTTTGCCTTGCAACATTTCTTTTGAATACTCTTCACTACGTTTTATTGCCACACTTAACCTGCATTTTCCAAAGCCCAATTTTTCTACAATATCTACTGGCTTATTTTTTTCGTACAATACATTCTCACCAACAATGCCAATATCGGCTACGCCATCATTTACATATTCAGGAATATCATCGTCTCTGAGAAAAAATATTTCTAAAGGAAAATTGTCCGCTTCTGTTTTAAGTCGGTCTTTTACATTGCGTAAATCAATACCACAATCTTTTAATAGCTTTAAAGAATCTTCAGAAAGTCGGCCACTTTTTTGAATAGCCAATGTTAACTTGCTCATTTTTTCAATTTTGTTGTGCAGTTGAAGAGTGCGACGCCACAGGTGCTGAAGCATATTCTACTGCTGGTTACCAAAATAAAAAAGCCTACTCGTTGGAGTAAGCTTTTAATGTTTTATTGTTGAACAACACATACAAAATAGCCTACCCATTGGGTAAGAAATGATGATGATGTACGTGTTGCATCGTGTTCATAGTGCAAAAATAGAAGAAAAGAGATACACACAAAATATTATTTAGCTAACAGTTATTCGTTTGAAGCAGTAAATGGTATTGAACTTTGTACATTTGCAGCCGTTATACCAATGATATGAAGCAATTTGAAGTTCCAAATATTTATCGAAGCAGTTTAATTAGTGCTATAAAAAGTAAACGCAAGCAAGAAGATAAATTGAAGAAAGACTTTACTCCTACCCTGCTTGATTTTGGTGGATTGCAAATTTACCTTGCCCGTCATTTTGGTTTTTGTTATGGTGTAGAAAATGCTATTGAGATTGCTTTTAGAACAATTGATGAAAATCCGGGTAAAAGAATTTTCTTGTTGAGTGAAATGATTCACAACCCACAAGTGAATAAAGATTTGATTGAACGTGGCGTTCAATTTTTGCAGGATACTTATGGCAAACAGATTATTCCTTTCGAAGAAATTACAAAGGATGACGTAGTGCTGATTCCAGCATTTGGAACAACATTGGATATTGAAAAAATGTTGAACGATAAAGGTATTCCCACTGAAAAATACAATACCACTTGTCCGTTTGTAGAAAAGGTTTGGAACCGTGGTGAACAAATAGCACAAAAAGGTTACAGCATTGTAATACACGGTAAGCCTAAACATGAAGAAACAAGAGCTACATTTTCTCATGCATCTAACAATACACCTGCAATTATTGTAAATGATATTGCCGAAACAATAGAACTGGCAAAATACATTACAGGAGAAAAAAATGCCGATGAATTTTATAGTGAATTTAAAAACAGATACAGTGAAGGATTTGATGTTAGTAAAGATTTAGAAAAAATTGGGGTTATTAATCAAACCACACAATTAGCAACCGATACACAAGCTATTGCTGATTACTTGAAAAGTGTAATGATTACAAAATATAATCTTGACGCAAGTTCTATTGCAACTCGTTTTGCAGACACTAGAGATACTTTATGTTATGCTACTAACGACAATCAAACAGCAGTTGCTGGCATGTTAGAAACTCAAGCTGATTTAGCTATTGTTATTGGTGGATACAATTCATCGAACACCTCACATTTGGTTGAATTGTGTGAACAGAAATTGCCTACTTATTTTATTGATTCGGCTGAAAGAATCATTAGCAATAATGAACTAATAGATTGCAATTGGAAAACCAAAGAACAAAAAACTGTTACTGATTTCTTGCCTACAAAAAGCCCTGTAAAAATATTAATTACAAGTGGAGCTAGTTGTCCTGATGCTTTGGTAGAAACAGTCATCAGAAAATTAGCCAACTTTTATAATGCTGAAGAAAAAGTAGATAGTTTAATTTCGAATTTCTGATTTCTAATTTTTGGTTTTTAATTCATAATTAATATTACATCATGGGTATCGCAGACAAATTATTTCAAATGAAAAATGAAAAAGCAGCAGCTAATTTAAAAGCAGGACAAGACTTTTTAGCTGCCAACAAAAATGAAGAAGGTGTTGTAGAAACAGCTAGTGGTCTACAATACAAAGTTTTAACATTGGGTACTGGTGAAAAACCAACAGCTAGTAACACAGTTACTTGCCATTATCATGGGACTGTGATTGATGGTACAGTTTTCGACTCAAGTGTGCAACGTGGTGTACCAGCAAGTTTTCCTTTGAGTGCAGTAATTAAAGGCTGGACAGAAGGTTTACAATACATGCCAGCAGGTAGTAAATTCAGGTTTTTCATTCCGCCACATTTAGGTTATGGTGAAAGACAGGTAAGTGCTGTGATTGGTGCAAACAGTACATTAATATTTGATGTGGAATTGATTAGTTTCAAATAAGTTTTTACCACAAGGAACACAAATGGCACAAAACATTTTGTGCCATTTGTGTTTTACGGAATAAGGATAAGAGATTATTCTTTTCCTGCAACTACAATAACAATTTCGCCTTTCACAGTTTTTGCTTTAAAATATTCAGCAACATCCTGTAATGAACCACGTTTGTTTTCTTCGAACATTTTAGTAAGCTCACGACTTACACAACAATGCCTTTCGTTTCCTAAATAAATAGCCAGCTCTTCTAAAGTTTTTACCAAACGCATGGGGCTTTCGTACAAAATGAAGGTTCTTTCTTCTAAAGCCAATTCTTTCATTTTGGTTTGACGACCTTTTTTTAGTGGAAGAAAACCTTCGAATACAAAACTGTTGGTGGGCAGTCCACTATTAACCAAAGCTGGAACAAACGCTGTTGCACCTGGCAAACATTCTACCTTAACATCAGCTTGTACGCAAGCCCTAACCAATAAAAAAGCAGGATCGCTGATGCCTGGAGTTCCAGCATCGGTAATTAAAGCAAATGTTTTGCCTGCCTGCATTTGCTGCACCAAATGCTCTGCAATTTTATGCTCATTATGCTGATGATAAGGTGATAAAGGTTTTTGTATATTATAATGATTGAGTAACCGAGATGACGTACGTGTATCCTCACATAAAATCACATCTACCGATTGTAGTATTTCTACAGATCGGTAAGTCATGTCTTTTAAATTACCTAAAGGTGTGGGAACGAGGTAGAGCATTATTTAAAGTTGACAAAGTTGAAAAGGTTAAAAGTTGAAAAAGTTGAATTAACCTTTTCAACCAGTTAACATATCAACTTTAATTCACCATTTCAATTTCATAAAACTCCATCACTGCATTAGCCAAAAGCTTTTTGCTGGCTTCATCTGCAATAGCTTTTGCTTCTTCTTCAGAAGCTGCTTCTACTTGTAAAGTGATATGTTTGCCTACACGAACATCAGTAACGCTATTAATTCCTAGATTGCTTAATCCACTTTGAACTGCTTTACCTTGAGGATCTAATAAATTTTTTAAAGGCATTACCTTAATTTGAACATTGTACACCATACAATTATATTTGAGCTTCTTTTGATTGTTTAAAAAGTAAAGATACTATCACATAGGTTAAAAATCCTGCTGGGACAGCCAACCAGCGAAATAAAATGGCTGTAATTACAGATACAACAGCAACAATGATAAAAGGCATTACTTTTTTTACTGTTACTCCTTTAAATTTTAATGCCAACATTGGTAATTTGCTTACCATTAAATAACTAACAATTGCAACTACTGTATACCACAACCAAGGGTTTCTAAATGCATTGATAATCCATTCAGTATTACTGTACCAATAAATTAATGGAAAAGAAGCAACCAGCAAACCTGCAGCAGGAATTGGCACCCCTTTAAATCCATAAGATTGTTCGGTATCAATATTAAATCTTGCCAAGCGATACGCTCCAGCACAAGGAATGATAAATGCAGGCATTAAATATAAAGTGTTGATGTCTAAACCACCTTCTTGTTGAGCAAATGATAGGCGTAAGAACTGATAGATAATCATTCCTGGTGCAACACCAAAACTTACTACATCGGCAAGACTATCTAATTGTTTACCCATTTCACTGCTTGCTTTTAAGAGTCGAGCAACAAAGCCATCTAAAAAATCGATTACTGCAGCAATGGCAATAAAAATACTGGCCATGAATATTTTCTCTGGTATTTCAACCACTTGCAAGCCTGTTGCAGCATCTGTACCAATGGTTAAACCTGTTTGCACCGTTGCAATAATTGCAAGGCAGCCAAAGAATAAATTGAGTAACGTGAATATGTTGGGAATTTGTTTCATAAGCCCCTATCCCCTAAAGGGGAATTTTATTTTATTAATAAAGATTTTTCAAGTATTTATATCTTACCTATTTATTCTTCCTCTTCCCTTATGCCTTAAGCCTTCTACCTCATTACTTCTTCATCAACGCCTCAATCTCCTCTACAGTAATTGGAATATTTTTCATCATATCAATATGACCATTTTTGGTAATCCATAAATTGTTTTCGATACGAATGCCCATTTGTTCTTCTTGAATATAGATACCAGGCTCAACAGTAAATACCATTCCAGCTTTTATGGGTTCTGTTCTGGTGCCTAAATCATGTACATCGATACCTAAATGATGACTAATACCATGATATAAATATTTACGGTAAGCCCTGTTTTCTTTGTCTTCATTTTTAACATCACTCTTACGTAATAAACCAATTTTAAGGAATTGCTGCGTTGCTTCCTCACCTACCAAATCAGTATAATCAACAATTGAAATACCTGGCTTTAAAATGCTTTTTGCATAATTGTGCAAATGCAAACATGCATTGTATACTGTTTTTTGTCTTCTGGTAAACTTACCATTTACAGGAATTGTTCTGGTTAAATCAGCATTATAACCACCATAAGCAGCACCAAAGTCCATCAATATTAATTCACCATCTTTACATTCCTGATTGTTACTTACATAATGCAATGTTCTTGCTCTGTCTCCACTGGCAATAATACTTCCATAAGCTTCTCCAGTTGCACGATTGCTTAAAAAGCTGTGTACAATTTCGGCTTCAATTTCATATTCCATTACTCCTGGCTTAATAAACCCAAGTAATCGGCGAAAAGTTAAATCGGTTATATCAATTGCTTTTTGAATTACCTCTACTTCTTCTTTGGTTTTAATACCACGTAAATCTTTTAAAATTTTTGCAGCCCTAGCATAATTGTGTAATGGATAACGGCTTTTCATTTCATCTATAAAACGATAATCTCTGCTACGAACCAACGATGCTTTGCGATCATTTTCATTACTATCTAAATAAATGGTATCTGCTAAATGAATCCAGCCTTGCAACAATGCATCAATACTATCTAACCAAACAATAGTTTGCATACCCGAGATTTCAGTTGCTTCGTTGGCACGTAAACGTTTGCCATCCCATTTTTCCTTCATTTCATTAGGACGAACCAATACCAATACTTCACGATATTTTGGATCTGGATTATTGGGATATAAAATCACCATACTATCTTCCTGCTCAATGCCTGAAAGCCAATACAAATCACTGTTTTGTTTGAAAGAATGAATGGCATCTCCATTACTGGGAAACTCATCATTACTTACAAAAATGGCAATGCTGTTGGGTTGCATTTTATCAGTAAAACGCTTACGGTTATTGATAAAAATGGCTGAATTTAATGGAAGATATTTCATATAGTAAAATTGAAAGTGTGCAAGATAAAGTTTTGAGAGAACAATACTGTTGAACTAAAAAATTTACACTTGTTTTTCATTGAATGATAATACTATGTCAGTTGTTTTAGTTGCTACTTTTCTGCAAGTGATACCTGCTTTTTCTAACATCATTCGAGATGCTTTAAAAATATCTTCACCCGAATATTTATCGCTTAAATAAATAACTTCTTTAATGCCCGATTGAATGATGGCTTTTGTACATTCATTGCAAGGAAATAAAGCTGTGTAAATTTTGCACCCTTGCAAATCCATTCCAATATTATTTAAAATGGCATTTAATTCAGCATGGCATACATAAGGATATTTTGTTTGCAAAAAATCACCATGTTTACCCCAAGGAAAATCATCATCATCACAACCAATGGGCATGCCATTGTAACCAGCCCCAACAATTTTATTTTGACTGTTTACTATACATGCACCAACTTGTGTTCCAGGATCTTTACTACGTTTTGCTGACAATAAAGCAACTCCCATAAAATATTCGTCCCAGGAAATATAGTCTTGTCTTTTTTGCATAAACAGTTTTTAAAATCGAATTTAAAAATGAGTTATCTATTCTAATGCATTCTTTATCAGTAAAATAAATAAATTACAAACCATTTCTTCCAGCTCTTGAATTGATGGTTGTAATTCCAACCAATTCATCGTGCCTACCACTTAATGAACGGAAATACACAAAAATGGTATAATCATTTTCAGTTTCCCAAAAGTTTCCATCAGTTTGAGTAACATCGGCTTTGCCCACTTTGGTTTTCTTTTCTTTGGTAACATAGGTGTAAGAATAATAGCCTTGTTTAAGTAGCATCGTTTTCTCATAAATACCCTTATCGCCATTAAAAATCATTCTTGCACTATCGCTCAATTGACCATTGGTAAAATTGCCTGTTAAAAACAAATCACTATTGGTAAAAGGTTGATTTCCATCGGGTATAAAACTAAAATGAACATTGGCATAATCACCTTGCCAAAATGGGTTAATGCTTTCTGTTGTTGAAATATTGTACCATCCATTAAAATCCCTGAAGTAGGCATATCGCAAATTTGTTCTAACTCCATCCGGCTTTAGGTACACTTCATTCGGCTGAGCCAATTTATCAATACTTTGTACCCGTTCGCTCTCGAAACGAAAACTTCGTAAATCGGCCCAACGATATTCTTTTCCAGCAGGAAATAAACAATCTTGCTCTCCATTATATTCTAAAATATTGCCACGAATAAAAGCAGGCACAATATTGCGTACAATATTATCGGTTCTGGTATTTTGCATAATTACCAGTTTAACCTGTTGTTGTGGATTAATAGGATTTAATTGAGTTGCATTAACACTCACTTGCACTCGTTGATGTGTTCTAAATAATTGGTTGTCGAATGGCTGTAAGATTTGTGCACCAATATTGGCTTTATTTTCCACTACATACATTTTTTTAGTAAAAGCCAATTGTTTAACATCTCCATTTAAAAATACTTTCAATAAATAGTTACCACTTTTTGTTGGAACACTTCCCCTATCAGGCAATAGTGCTTGATAATGTACATATTTGGTAAGTGCTATTGATGCTACACGATATTGGCTTAATCGACTTTGAGTGAACCCTTTTATATAATCGAACTGACTAAGATTTACCTCTTCCCAATCTTCATTGCACAATTGAAAAGTGTAGAAATAGTTTTTTACATAACCATCCAAATCATCAAAATGTAATTCTACAATATCACTTGAACCAAGATTTAAAATGGGCAAACTCTGTTGGTTATTTTGCTGATATAGTTGCACAGTTTTAATGTTGGACATATAAATTCCATCACTTGCCACATTTTGAGCAAACGAAATATTGAAGGAGAAAAATAATAAAATACCAATGCTAAATTTCATACGTTTTAAGATGATTGTTTCAAAAGTAACTATAATCTACAGCTCTTGTATAGGTTAAATAAAGCAATTTGTTTTATGCGATAGTTGCATGTAGTTTTGGCTTGTTCCAAAATTGTGCCAGTTGAATATCTCATTTTTCATAGCCAAACGTATCGCCTTTAATAAACAGCAATCTTTTTCGAAGTTTATTATACGGTTATCTGTTACTGCAACTGCATTAAGTGTAGCTGCAATGATTATTACATTGGCATTTGTAAACGGTTTTCAGCAAACTGTTGCCCAAAAAGTGTTCAGCTTTTGGGGACATATACGTGTGCAACACTTTGAAGTAAATAAATCATTGGTAAGTGAAGAAACGCCCATTGTTAAAAATGATACAGTCGTAAATTATTTAAAACAAATTCCTGAAGTAGAGAAAGTACAAGTGTTTACAACAAAAAGTGCTGTTATCGAAAAGAATAAAAATATAGAAGGTATTTTATTAAAAGGAATTGATGCTGCTTACGATAGTGCATTACTGAAACAATTTATACAGGTTGGCCGTTGGTTAAACTTTACAGACAGCTTATACAGTAAAGAAATTATTGTATCAGCAACAGCTGTTAAAGAATTGAATATACAATTGAATGATACGATAAATGTATTTTTTGTTTCTCCCGAAGAAGGCATTTCTACTTATCGAAAAGTAAAGGTTGTGGGCATTTATAAAACAGGAATTGAAGAGTATGACAAACTATTTGCATTAGGCGATATTCGACTAATAAGACGTTTAAGCAATTGGAAGGATGATGCAATTGGTGGTTATGAAGTTGTATTGAAAGATTACAGAAAAATGGATGCAGTGAACAATGCAATTGAATTACCAACCATTTGGAGCAGCAAAAGCATTAAACAGGTTTACCCCAATATTTTTGATTGGCTGAATATACAAGACGTAAACAGAAATGTAATGTTCATCGTTATGTCTATCGTTGCAATTATTAATTTAATTACTTGTTTATTAATATTAGTACTTGAAAGAATAAGAATGGTGGGTATTTTAAAAGCTATTGGTACCGAAGATGGAACCATACAACAAATTTTCTTGTACCATGCAGGTATTATTACATTGGCTGGTATTGCATTAGGATTGGTTTTAGGCGTTGGTATATGCCTACTTCAACAATACACTGGCTTTATCACTTTAGATGAAAGCAATTATTATGTTGCTGTAGCACCCGTTGCAATAGTTTGGTGGCAGGTAATTGCAGTATGTGTTGGTACAGCAGTTGTTTGTTTTGTATCACTTACCATTCCTGCATTATTGGTTAAGAAAATTCAGCCAGTAAAAGCTATTCAGTTTCGATAAGATGCGATACAATGATCCCAGTAGCTACAGCAGCATTCAAACTTTCAGCTCCACCAAATTTAGGAATGGTGATAGCCTGTGTAATAAATGACAATATATTTTCACGTATTCCTTTCCCCTCATTTCCTATTACCAATATTCCTTCTTTAATTTTTGTTTGATGGTAAATACTGTTACCATCAAGCAATGCTCCATAAACAGGTAATGTAGTTTTTGCTAAAACTTCATTCACCACATCACCATACCAAATATTGGTTCTTACAAAAGAACCCATGGTACTTTGTACCACTTTATTATTGTACAATTCAGCAGTATCGTTTGTACATAATATATTTTGAATGCCAAACCAATCAGCAATACGAATGATGGTTCCTAAATTTCCTGGATCTTGAATGCCGTCTAACAATAAGTTAATCTTGCCATTTAATTTAGGCAAGACCATGGGCTGTTGTTCTACAATTGCCAATACCTGATTGGGTGTTTGTAAACTACTCATTTTAGCAAGTTCTAATTCATCAACTTCAACACCATTAATGCTTTTAGGGTTATTGGTAGTTAGCCAATCTTTAGTTGCAAATATTTTTTTTATTGAATAATCACTATTCAATAATTCTTCCATCAACTTTGGTCCTTCGGCTATAAATAAGCCTTCTGACTGACGTTGTTTTTTGTGGCATAAAGATTGAATATATTTGAATTCATTTTTACTTACCATTGTGTATGAATTTTAAACGATCCTTTTTAGCATTACAGCCTTTGCTTAGTTTACTAACTGTAATGCTATTGTTAAGTTCATGTTTTCCCGTTAAAAATTTTCAGCCCAATAAACCGTTTGTTTTTGCCAATAAAGTTGTGGTTAACGGAAACGTGTCCAAAGATGAGAAAAAAAGGTTGACCACCGAATTAGAAAATTATTGGGATGATAGTTTAAGGGCTAGAAAAGTAAGTGAAATTAAAATTTCATTCAGGCAAGCACCTATTAGTAAAGTTTTGCGAAATCCTCCATTATACGATTCATCAAAAGTTACTCGTAGTAAAGCATTTATGAATGCTTATTTAAACTCACAAGGATATTACTATACTAAATTAAAAGATTCCTTTTTTATAAAAACACCAAAGCGTTATTCAAAAAGAAATCAAGGGCAGTTACGTACAACAGTAATTATTAAAATTGATTTAGGAAATAATATTACCATCGATTCTGTTAGCTATGCCTTAACCGATACACTACACAAAACGTTTAAAGATTCCATGCTTCAACAATTGGCAATGCAACAATTTGCCACTTCATTTCTAAAAAAGGGACAACCCTACACCAAACAAAAAATTTCTGATGAGTTAGATAGATTGGTTTCTTGGTTCAGGCAAAATGGATATTACAAGTTTACCAGAGAATATATTTACGCATTGGTAGATACATCGAATGAAAAGTTGTTTAAATTAACTTTAGATCCAATAGAATTAACCAAATTAATAGCCGAGGCTGAACAAAAAAAGAGGGAAAACCCAGCTTGGGATATTTCTATTAAACAACGAAATGCCAGAGATACCAATCATTTAACACGTTTTTACATTCACAATATTTATTATTACCCTGAAACAAAAATTACCGATATACCCGATAGTTTAATTAATAAACAATGGCCTGCTCTTAGTCAAAATAAAAAAGGTGATTTATTTATTAGAGCTCAAAAAGGTTTGTTCAAACTAAGACCATTGAGAGAACATACCTACTTAAGAAAAGACAGTATTTATCAAGAAGATGCTTATTATAAAACCATTAATACATTTTCAAAAATTCCATCCTGGCAACAGGTTGATGCAAGAATTGTACAAAAAGGAAAAGATTCCCTTGATTTACATTTTTTTCTTGTTCCCCAAAAAAAATATCAAACCGATTATAATTTAGAAAGTAGTCGTAATTCTGGCGATTTTACTGCAGGTAATTTATTGGGTATTTCTTTAGGTGCAACATTAAACAACAGAAATGTTTGGAGGCAAGCGGTTCAAAGTAGTACCAACTTAAGAGGAGGAATAGAATTGAATTTAAATAAATTGGGCGACTCTGCTAGTGGTAAAAGTAACCTTGTTCAAACATTGCAATTCAGCCTTTCTCATAGCTATAGTTTTCCCAGGTTAATTATGCCAAAAGCAATGGCCAACTTGCACATGTTTAAAAATGCAGAAAGCAAAAGAACATTGATAGCTGCAAGTGCTGCATATACAGAACGTTTTGAGATTTATAGATTACGTTCGGCCAATATTAGTTTAGGCTACGAAGGGCAAAAAAAGAACAATGATGTATATCTATGGAAACCAATTAACATAGAGTTGTACAGCATTGATACATTGCCTGGTTTAGATACTTTGTTTAAAGCAAATCCATTTTTAAGAAACTCTTTTAATACAGGAAATGTAATTGGACTGGGTTTGGGTGCAATAAATTTTACAAGAAATAGAACAAGCAGCAGAAACAGAAATAACAGCCATTTTATTCGTTTTGGATTTGAAGAAAGTGGATTATTGACATCCATTGTTAAAGAACTAGAAAGTAAAGTTTACCGCTTTATTAAGCTTGAAGGAGAATATAGGTTTACACAAAAAAGATTAAAAAGCGAATTGGCATATAGAGCATTTGCAGGTATTGGCATACCGTTGGGAGGTCAATCATTACCATTTTTTAAACAATATTTTGCTGGAGGTCCAAATAGTATGAGGGCTTGGAGTTTAAGACAGTTGGGCTTAGGCTCTTCTATTTTAAGTGATACCATTCCTGCAACATCTTTCAGAGATCGCTTTGGCGATATGCAGCTAGAAACAAACTTAGAATATCGTTTTACTATTGCAACTATTAATGGCATTAAAATAGGCAGTGCATTATTTGCAGATATTGGCAATGTGTGGAATATTAAAAAAGATGCTGGCAATGCTGGTGCCGAATTTTCTTTGGATAGATTATACAAAGATTTGGCAATTGGAGTTGGTACAGGTTTAAGGATTGATTTTTCTTACTTTTTATTACGACTAGATTTTGCTTATAAAGTAAAAGATCCAGGTAGGGTGAATAATGGTGGTTGGATGAGCTTTAAAAACTTTGCGTGGGCTGAGCAAAGACAAAACAACAATAAAACCGAAATTAAAAACTTTGCTTTTCAATTGGGCATCGGTTTACCTTTCTAATTATACTGATAACTTTTTTGCATGAAAAAAATACTGCTTATTGGGGCTGGCAAATCAGCTACTGTTTTAATTGACTATCTGATCAATTTAGTAAATGAAAAACAGTGGAGTTTAACAGTAGCAGATAGTAATAAAGACTTACTTGACCAAAAAGTACAACCGACAAATTTTATCCATTCAGTTGAATTGGATATTCAAAATGTTTCAGACAGAAAATCACTAATTGAACATGCAGATGTAGTAATATCTATGATGCCACCAGCATTGCATTATTTAATTGCATTAGATTGTATTGAATTTAAGAAACACTTGCTCACAGCTTCTTATGTAGATGAAAACATAAAAAAACATACTCAGGAAATTGAAGAAAATGGATTATTGTTTTTGTATGAAATGGGCTTAGATCCTGGCATAGACCACATGAGTGCTATGCAAATCATTCATCAGATCCAAAAAAAGGGAGGACAAATTTCTTCATTCAAATCGCATTGTGGGGGTTTAATTGCACCAGAAAGTGATAATAACCCATGGCATTATAAAATTAGCTGGAACCCTAGAAATATAATATTAGCAGGCAAAGCTGGAGCTACATTCAAACAAAAAAATTCAATAATTACTATCCCATACGAACAACTTTTCGACAGTTCGAATATTATCAAAACTCCTGATGGAACCGTATATTCCTACTATCCAAATAGAGATTCATTAAGTTATATGCCTTTATATGATTTAGAAAGTGTCACAGATTTCGTGAGAACCACTTTACGTCATCCAGCGTTTACCCTTGGTTGGAAGCATATCGTTGACTTTAAATTAACTGATGAAGAAAAAGTGTATGATACTGAAGGAATGAGTATTGCACAATTTTTTGTAACTCATTTTAAAAGATTCAAATTTGAAGATTGGAAAAACAGTTTAACTGATACTTATACAAATACACCTGAAAAAAATACTAGTTTACAGCAATTTCTTTTTTTAGGCGTAGAGGATGAAACACTGATTAATAAAGGGTTATGCAGTGCTGCAGATATTTTACAACTCATTATAGAAGATAAATTAAAACTGGATTATACAGATAAAGATTTAATTGTAATGATGCATGAAATAATATATACGCTTAACCATAAAAAATATTTACTTACCAGTTTACTTGAAATAACTGGTAAAGATGCTACCCATACTGCAATGGCAAAGACAGTTGGCTTGCCATTAGGTATTGCAACAAAACTTATACTTGAAAATAAACTTACTGAAACTGGATTGCAAATACCCACTAAAGTAACTATTTATGAACCGATTTTAAAAGAATTAGAAACCCATAATATTGTATTTAAAGAAACACTTAAAATCTTACGGTAAACTTATCACCATTGCACTGGCACCACCACCTCCATTACAAATACCAGCTGCACCAACCTTACCATTGTTTTGTTTTAAAACATTAATAAGTGTTACAATAATTCTTGCACCACTGCAACCCAATGGATGCCCTAAACTTACAGCACCACCATTTACATTTACTTGTTTAGGATACAATTTCATTTTTTCGCTGTTCACAATACCTACAACGCTAAACGCTTCATTCAATTCAAAAAAATGTACATCACTCATTTGTAATCCTGCTTTAGCAACTGCTTTAGGTACTGCCAAACTTGGTGTTGTTGTAAACCATTCAGGAGCCTGCTCTGCATCGGCATAGCTGTTGATTATTGCCAAAGGTTGTATACCCAATTCGTCGGCCCTTTCTTTACTCATTAATACCAGTGCAGCTGCTCCATCATTCATGGTACTTGCATTGGCAGCAGTTACAGTTCCATCTTTTGAAAATGCAGGTTTTAATTCAGGAATCTTATCGAATTTTACATTAAAAGGCTCTTCATCTTTATCAATTATAACACTTCCTTTTCTGCCTTCAATAGTTACTGGTACAACTTCATCTGCAAATTTGCCATCTGTCCATGCAGCCTGACTTCTTTTATAACTTTCAATAGCAAATGCATCTTGCTCTTCACGACTAACATTACATGACTTTGCAGTTGCGTCAGCAAAGTTTCCCATAGCTCCATTAAAGTACACATCGGTTAATCCATCTTTTGCCAAACCATCCACCATTTGCACGTTACCATATTTATTGCCCCAACGCATATTGGGTGAATAAAAAGGAACATTACTCATACTTTCCATTCCACCAGCAACAACAATATCAGCATCACCTAATAAAATGCTTTGAGCTCCTTGAGCAATGGCTTTCATACCACTTGCACAAACTTTATTTATAGTAGTTGCAATTACATTATCTGGCAAACCAGCAAACTTTGCTGCTTGACGTGCAGGTGCTTGACCAATGCCAGCCTGTATTACACAACCCATTAAAACTTCCTCAATTTGTTCGGGTTTTAAACCTGCTTTTTCAACTGCTGCTTTAATAGCAACTGCTCCCAATTGAGGGGCAGATAAATCTTTTAAACTTCCACCAAAACTGCCCATAGGTGTTCTTACAGCACTAACAATATACACTGTTCTATTTGTCATATCAATAAATTGAGTTGCAAATATAAACAGCTAAAGCTAACATTTGTTAGCGTTTAAGAAATCAATAAAAGAATTGCCATAATCTTTCTTTATTGCTTCATCTTAAGAATAAAACATCAAAAACAATAGTTCTGCACCAAAAATGGGAACAATTAAAACTTCGGTGCAACAAAATTTTAAAGTCTAACCCCTATATTTGCCACTCAAAATTCTGAGCAAGTGTCAACAAAATTTTCCAAAGAAACTTACATGTACTGGTATGAGTTAATGCAACTTATACGTCAGTTTGAATTGAAAGCAGAAGAAATGTATAAAATGGCCGGAAAAATTCGTGGATTTTTCCATGCTTATGTAGGTCAGGAAGCAATTGCAGCTGGTGTGATGACAGCAACAAGACATGAAGACCCTTTTATTACAGCATACAGAGATCATGGATGGGCTTTAGCAAAAGGAACATCTGCAGATGCCTGTATGGCTGAACTTTATGGCAAAGCAACAGGTTGTGCCAAAGGAAAAGGTGGAAGTATGCACTTTTTCGATGTTAAAAACTTTTTTTATGGTGGTCATGGTATTGTAGGTGCACAAATTGGTACTGGTGCTGGTTTAGCTTTTGCTGAACAATATAAAGGAACGGATAATGTTGTACTTTGTTTTTTTGGCGATGGAGCTTCGAGACAAGGTATGTTGCACGAAACATTTAACATGGCAATGACCTGGAAATTGCCAGTAATTTTTGTTTGTGAAAACAACAACTATGCAATGGGTACTTCGGTAGAACGAACCAGTAACGTTGTAGATATTTATAAATTGGCAGATGCGTATGAAATGCCTGCTGATATGGTTGATGGAATGAACCCAGAAGCTGTGCATGATAGCGTTGCAAGAGCTGTTAAACGTGGTAGAGAAGGCGGTGGACCAACATTAATTGAAATGAAAACCTATCGCTATAAAGGTCACTCTATCAGCGATCCTCAAAAATACCGTAGTAAAGATGAGGTAGATGAATACAAAGAAAAAGATCCTATTTCGAGTGTTGCCAATACCATTCTAGAAAATGGGTTTGCTACCCAAGAAGAATTAGCAGCAATTGATGCAAAAATTGAAGCTATCGTTAACGAGAGTGTTCGTTTTGCAGAGGAAAGCCCATTACCAGATGATAGTGAATTGTTGAAGGATGTTTATGTAGATGAGAATTATCCTTTTATTGTTGATTAATATTGAACCCTAACATTGCTTATGGGCTTAAACTAAAAAAGCCCTCCATAAAATTTAAACATTAATAAAATGAGTGAACAAGTAGTAGAAAAAGATTTGATGTTGCAGGCTGAAAGTTTTTGGAAAAAAAACCAAAAAAATATTTTAATCGCTATAACAGTTATTGTACTTGCAATTGGAGGCTGGTATGCATACAGTGAATTTGTAGTAAAACCTAAAGAAGAAAAAGCTGCTGAAGCTTTGTACAAAGTACAAGACTTTTTTGCAAAAGATTCTTCGAACATTGTAATCAATGGAGACAATGCAACTGGCGTAAAAGGTGCTTTATATGTAATTAAAACTTATGGTGGTACAAAATCGGCAAACCTTGCACATTACTATGCAGGTATTAGCTATTTAAAGTTGAAAGACTTTAACAATGCCATTAAATATCTAAAGGAGTTTAGTACAAACGCTAAGCAAATACAAATGGCTGCCTATACTGCCTTAGGTCATGCATATGCCGAAACTGGTAAAAAAGAAGATGCAGTAGATTACTACAAAAAAGCAGCTAATACTTTTACTGAAGATGAAAATAACACTGCTGAAAACTTATTCTTTGCCGGATCTTTATTAGAAACAATGAATAAAAACAAAGAAGCGTTGGAATTGTACAAAACAATCAAAGAAAAATATCCAAATACCGATAAAGGATACCAAATTGATAAATTCATTTACAAATTAAGTATCGAGAAAAACGATTTCAGCACAAACTAATATATGGCAACTCAAGGAAATAAAAGTTTACACAAAGGCATCCCTGTTACAAAGGATGCCTTTGTAGTTATAGTAAAAACCGAGTGGAACAGTTCTATTGTAAATAAACTGGAAGCAGGTGTAAAAAAGGTTTTTAAAGAGCAAAATATTGGCTGCACAACCATCACGGTTCCTGGTGCTGTTGAAATTCCATTTGCAGTTAAACAACATTATACTTATGCTGGTACTATGCCAGATGCGTATATTACTTTAGGCACAGTAGTACAAGGCGATACACCACATTTTGATTATGTATGCAAATTAGTTACCGATGGTGTGCTTCAATTGAACTTATCGCTAGATGTACCTGTTATATTTGGCGTACTTACTGTACTAAACCAACAACAAGCTATAGAAAGAATTGGTGGTGTGCATGGCCATAAAGGAGAAGAAGCTGCGTTAACAGCCCTTAAAATGATTGCTTTAAATAGGAAACTTAAAAAGTAAGAATTGTACAATGAATGTTCAAATTTTCATACCCTGTTTCATAGACCAACTATATCCAAATGTGGCTTTCAGCATGGTTAAAGTTTTGGAAAAAGCTGGATGCACTGTTCGTTACAACAGCAATCAAACCTGTTGTGGTCAGCCAGCATTTAATGCAGGTTTTTGGGGCGAAGCAAAAGAAGTTTGCAAAAAATTTATTAACGACTTTAGTGGTGCCGATTATGTTGTTGCTCCCAGTGCAAGCTGTGTTGGCTTTGTAAGAAATTATTACAACAAACTATTCGATCAATCAGCTAACCAACAAGAAGTAAAAGCACTCGCTGAAAAAACTTTTGAGTTCAGCGAATTTTTGATAAAAATTTTAAAAGTAGATGACGTAGGTGCAGTGTTTGAAGGAAAAGCAACTTATCATGATAGCTGTGCTGCATTAAGAGAATGTGGACTGAAACAAGAGCCACGTCAGCTTTTAAAAAATGTAAGAGGACTTGAATTAGTTGAAATGGCTGATAATGAAACCTGCTGTGGTTTTGGTGGAACATTTGCAGTTAAATTTGAACCCATCAGCATTGCAATGGGCGACCAAAAAATTAATAATGCAACTACTACTGGAGCTGAATATTTAATAAGTACCGATATGAGTTGTTTAATGCATATAGACGGCTGTATCAAACACCAGCATAAAGATTTAAAAGTGATCCATCTTGCTGATGTTTTGGCAAGTGGCTGGTAATCTCCAATTATAAATTTCAAATTCGTAATTATATGAACTATTGGTTGGTAAAATCTGAACCCTTTAAATACAGTTGGGAACAGTTTGAAAAAGATGGACAAACCTTTTGGGATGGCGTAAGAAACTATGCTGCAAGGAATAATTTAAAAGCCATGAAAAAAGGCGATTTGGTTTTGTGGTATCATAGCAATGAAGGAATGGAAATTGTAGGAATTGCAAAAGTAATTAAAGAAGCTTATCAAGACCCAACAACAACAGAAGATGCTTGGGTGGCAGTAGATTTAAAGCCTTTTAAAAAATTAAAAAAGCCTATTTCATTGTCACAGGTAAAAGCGGAAATAAGCCTTGCTAATATGGATTTGGTTAGACTTGGTAGATTATCTGTTGGAACAGTAAAAGAAGATGAATGGCATACGATTATTGAGTTGAGTGAAACTAAGTTATAAGTTAACGAAGTTGAAAACGTTAGAAAGAGGAGCTTGCAATTTGTAAGCTCTTTTATTTTACAACTAACGTTTCAACTCTTTCAACATTTTCAACTTTTTAAACTCCTCAACTTCCATTACAATTTATTTAACTTTTTACATAAGGTTACTTTTCATCCTCTAAAGGTATTTATGGTTGCAGGCCTGCAAAATTTAAAACATTCAATCACAATTAAATTTCCTGCATCATGAAAAAAACATTTGTAGCTGCATTAATTATTGCAGCATCCGTAACCTTATTTTCCTGCGATTGGTTTAGTAGTAAAAAAACAAATTATCCTCTACTTGGCAAATGGAGAGTTGATTCCTTTGATTCGAAACAAGACTCAGGAAAAGCTTCATTCAATTTTGTAGGGTTATTACTAGTTGCAGCTCAATCAAAAGATTCGGTAAAGATGGAGTACGACTTTAGTCAGGATACAGTTTCATTTCAATTAACTAAAAATGAAATAATCAAAGCCCCATATGAGTTTAACAAAGACAAACAAGAGTTACTCATAAAAGATTCCTTACCAGTTTCAATGTTATATGCAAAAGTCAACGACTCAACAATAGCTTTAACTTCAACGGATAGCAGCACTGTTTTCTTACGAAAAATAAAATAGTTTTTCTGCTCTAACGATTGCTGCTGTATTAAATTAAGAAACCTTCGTGTTTTCAGAAGTATAGCTCTAATAAAGTAATTTTACAACATGGCTAAAAAGAAATTAGTAGTACTTACTGGTGCAGGTATAAGTGCAGAAAGTGGATTAAAAACTTTTAGAGATAGTGATGGTTTATGAGAAGGTTATAATGTATATGAAGTTGCAACACCACGAGGGTTTGCAGCCAATCCTAAGCTATTGTTAGACTTTTACAACATGCGTAGAAAAGATGTAGCAGCAGCAAAATCTAATACAGCCCATATTGGTTTAGCTGAATTAGAAAAAGACTTTGAAGTAACCATCATAACACAAAACATTGACGATTTACATGAACGTGCAGGTAGCAGCAATATCATTCATTTGCATGGCCAAATATTTGAAATGAGAAGTGTAAATAATGCAAATAAAATTTTTCCTATTACAAGTGATATCCAAGTTGGAGATTTGGCTGACGATGGTGGTCAGTTAAGACCCAATATTGTTTGGTTTGAAGAAGCAGTTCCAATGATTGAAACTGCAGCCGACGTAACCTCGATGGCAGATATTTTTGTAGTGGTGGGAACTTCTTTACAAGTGTATCCAGCAGCAGGATTATTAAACTACGCCCCCACTTATATTCCTAAGTTTATAGTTGACAAGAAAATACCCTACACATCATCTGTACAAAATTTAGTGAGTATCGAAAAATCCGCCACGGAAGGAATTCAGGAATTAAAAAAACTATTAGTTCAACTTAAATAATAATTTCTTTCTACAATATAAAGCAAAAAAAATCCTCAGTATTGCTACTGAGGATTTTTTGTTATTTTAAACCAAAAGCTTTTTTCACTTTGGCTACATAATCTAATTTCTCCCAAGTGAATAATTCAACTTTCATTTTTTTCACTTTACCATCTGGTGAAGTAAATGTTTTTTCTACTACTTCATTTTTACGACCCATATGTCCGTAAGCTGCAGTTTCGCTGTACATTGGTGTACGTAACTTTAAACGCTGTTCAATAAAGTAGGGTCTCATATCAAACACACTTTCAATAATCTTACCTATTTCACCATCAGTCATTGCAACTTTTGCTGTACCATAAGTATTTACGTTGATAGAAGTTGGTTGTGCAACACCAATTGCATAAGAAACTTGTACCAATACTTCACTTGCAACACCAGCAGCAACTAAGTTTTTAGCAATATGACGGGTTGCATAAGCAGCAGAACGATCTACTTTACTTGGATCTTTACCAGAAAATGCACCACCACCATGAGCACCTTTACCACCATAAGTATCTACGATAATTTTACGACCAGTTAAACCTGTATCGCCATGTGGGCCTCCAATTACAAACTTACCAGTTGGATTGATGTGGTACTTAATATTATTATTGAAAAGCTTTGCATATTTTTTATACTTTGCTTTTACACGAGGAATTAAAATTTCAACAATGTCTTTATTGATTTTAGCCAACATTTTAGCTTCTGTATCAAAATCATCATGCTGTGTAGAAACTACAATTGCATCAATTCTTACAGGAACATTGTTATCATCATACTCTAAAGTAACCTGACTTTTTGCATCAGGACGTAAGTACTTTATCGCTTTATTTTCTCTTCTTAACGCAGCTAACTCAATTAATATTTTATGAGCTAAATCCAATGCCAATGGCATATAGTCTTCTGTTTCGTTACTTGCATAACCAAACATCATACCTTGGTCTCCTGCACCTTGCTCCTCTTTTTTGCTTCTGTCAACACCTTGATTAATGTCAGCAGATTGCTCATGAATAGCAGATAAAATACCACATGAATTAGCTTCGAACATATACTCACTCTTAGTGTATCCAATTTTACGGATTACACCACGAGCAATTTCTTGAACATCTAAATAGGCTTTAGACTTAACCTCACCAGCAAGAACAACTTGTCCTGTGGTTACAAGTGTTTCGCAGGCAACTTTACTTTGAGCATCGAACGCTAAAAAGTTGTCGATTAAAGCATCAGAAATCTGATCTGCTACTTTATCTGGATGTCCTTCAGAAACACTTTCAGAAGTAAATAAATAAGGCATGAAATACTATTTTTTTTAAATTAATGGTACAAATATAATGTTAGTTGCTAAAGAAAAATTATAGCGTAGAATATATTATCCTCAAACGCATTCTTCTGTCTTTTCTTTCACTAGTTCCTCCTAGTAGTTTAACTCTTCCGATACCTGGAGGGTTAAATGCAGCAGATGAAATTGGATATAAAGATGTTAATCCATCACCAGCATAAACATAATCTTCTACAGGTGCAAACAAGTATAAGTCATATACCTTAGCAGTTGCTTTATTGGTAACAATGTTTTGAATATATCGGGTAATATTAAAGCTATAAGAGGCAATTCTATTTCCAAAAGGATCATTCTTGTAATTGATATATCCTCCAAATGTTCCTAAATTACTAACTACACCTCCTTGCCCTACAGAAATATCTCCTGGAACATAAAATCTGTAGGCAGAATCTATACTAGTAAGAGTTTTAGCTTGGACTGCACACAAAAATAAATTAGGTGCCGTAAACTTTCCATCGTTGCTTATTTCACCAGCTTCTTGCTCCATAATTAACTCTGCCCGATGTATAACCCTATTGCTGATGTTTGCAAGTCCTGGTGTTTGAATTCTAATATAGTTTCCCGGACCCGATTGCAAATACACCATAGAATCTGGAACAGTAGCAAGGTTTAATAAAGATGCATTCGATTCAGATCCACTTCTATCCCTTGTTATATTATTGCTTGCACCCGCAGTTGCACCTGGACGAAAATATCTAATTACTGCTGTATCTCCACTACTATCCCTTCTTTTATATTTATAATACAATGCTACCTTACTATTTGTATCACTTAAAGAAACCCTTAATAAAGTGTTTGAACCAGTTTGAGGAATTATAGAAAATCCATGAAAGGTACTTGAAAACTGAGCATCGCTTTGATAAGCATTACTACTATCATAATTCTTTAATAACCTGTTTCCGAAAGTATTATTAAGACGAATTCTTATTTGATTTTTAGCTTGCTCTTGACGAGGAAATATCGAATCTGTCAATCTTCTTGGATCAGCGATAGTTGCCTGACCAAGTTCATTCGCAATATTCATGCTTGCAGTATTCGGATAAACTGAATCCGTTTTTAACACACTCGTTTGGCTTATCTCATATACTTTAAGGTTAATAGGATTAGTCGAATCTCCCCATAAACCAACATAACCCAACACCAAAACAGCTGAATCAAGTGTTAAACTGTCTTTACTTACTTCAAAATAAAAAGGATAATACTGTGGTTTAAACTCTGCATTGATAATTGCTTTTGTTTTGCCCATCACAGGGTCGTTATCTATATTCCCCAATACCATTTCTTGATATTTTGAAATACGAATCGAATCTAACTTGTTATTGAATGTAAGTACATCTAACACTGTATCTTTTGTAGTTATTCCATCTATTGGCGGAATAAGTCCATTTCCGATCTCGGTATTAGATATTTTTGTACAAGATGCAATAAAAACAAAGGCTATAAAAGCAAAGAGTAAATTCTTCTTCACGCAGCTAAATTATTTTAATAAAGATTATTTTTTTACTTGCCTGCAAGGTCGTTGTACAATTCTAAATACTCTGTTAAATCAGTATCCCATCCTTTAAATGGTACTACTTTTTTACCTCGTACTTTAGAAAATTCTTCCACCAATTTCTTATCTGGTTTTTCTGCACCAAATGTAATGGCATCTGCATAAGTAGCACCACCTCTAAACATGGCAGTGTTGTTTACATCTTTAAAAACCTCTAAATCTTTAGGGGTAATGCTATTGTTAATTAGTGCAAGTTTTAAAAAGTCGCTGCCTAATTTTTCTTTAAATGTATTTTGACCAATGGTGAAAACAATTTTGCTATGTGCAAAAACAGGCTCACGTTTATAAGCTGTTTTTATAAAGGCAGGAACCAAACCACTCATCCAACCACTACAGTGAATAATATCTGGAGGCCAGCCAAATTTCCTTACAGTTTCTAAAGCTCCTTTAGCAAAAAATACAGTTCTTAATCCGTTATCTTCAAACCAATTTTCTTCATCATCATGAAAAACATGTTTGCGTTTAAAAAAATCTTCATTCTCCAAAAAGTAAACCTGTAATCTGGCATTGGGCAAAGAAGCCACTTTGATTTGTAATGGATGATCATCATCGTTTACAGAAACATTGATACCACTTAATCTTACCACCTCATGCAATCTATGACGACGTTCGTTAATTACACCAAAACGAGGCATTATGCAACGTACTTCTAAACCAGTATCATTGCTTTTAATAGCAAGTTTGTTCACAATCTCTGCAAATTCCGTCAACTCTAAATATGGAGACATTTCCGTTGCTATAAATAAAATTCTTTTCTTTGACATCAGTAAGCTTGTTTAGGGGTAGCTTGATTTTATAAGTTTGCAAAAGTAAACAAAATAGCTCGAAAAGCAACGTATTGCAATTTAGATGCAAAAAACTCAATATTTATGATTATCTGTAAAACCGTTATTTATCTAAATGAAGCATTAAAAAAAGCAAACAATCAGCCATCTACAATAGGATTTGTACCCACCATGGGGGCACTACATAATGGTCATATTTCACTTATAAATCTATGTAAACAACAGGCTACTATAACGGTGTGTAGTATTTTTGTAAATCCCACTCAATTTAACGATAAAAAGGATTTTGAGAAATACCCTATAAATATTGAAAACGACATTTTACAATTGGAGCAAGCTGGCTGCGATATTTTGTTTCTTCCCTCAGTAAATGAAATATATCCCAACGGAACAGAAATTGACAAAAACTACGATTTAGGCTCTATTGAAACAATTTTAGAAGGCAGTGCCCGACCAGGACATTTTCAGGGCGTTTGCCAAGTAGTGCATCGATTATTGGATATTGTTCAGCCAAATTTGCTTTTCTTAGGTCAAAAAGACTACCAGCAATGCATGGTAATTAATCAATTAATAGAATTATTAGGTTTTAAGAATAAAATAGAATTAGTTATTGGTTCAACCCTCAGGGAACCATCAGGATTAGCCATGAGTAGCAGAAATGTGCGATTGAGTGATGGTGATAAACAAAAAGCAACAGCAATTTATCAATCCTTAAATTATGTGAAGCAATATATTAGCGATACACCAATTGATACACTTTTGCAAAACACAAAAAATAATTTAGTAAAGTCTGGATTCGAAAAAGTGGATTATGTAAGTATTTGCAATGCCCAAACTTTAGCCCCAATTACTGTTTTTGAAAAAGAAATGAAATTAGTTGCGTTAATTGCAGCTTTTATTGGAGGTGTAAGACTTATTGATAACATGCCTCTTAATTAAGCAATTTATATTATATGCAAATTCAGGTTTTAAAATCTAAAATTCATCGTGCAACTATCACTGAAGCTAATTTAAATTATGTAGGCAGTATAACCATTGATGAAGATCTAATGGACGGAGCCAATTTAATTGAGAACGAAAAAGTGCAGGTTGTAAATGTAAATAATGGAGAACGTTTAGAAACTTATGTCATTACAGGGCCACGTGGCACTGGCGTTTGTTGCTTAAATGGTCCAGCAGCACGTAAAGCAGCAGTTGGCGATATTGTAATTATTATCTCTTACGCTCAAATGGACTTTGAAGCAGCCAAAAGCTTTAAACCATGGATCATCTTCCCCAACCAAACAAATAAACTTTAGTTAACAGTAGCTTGCTTAAATTGCCAATCATTTATAAAGCATGAAAAAAAAGCTTTCAAATATTTTCAAATACATACTATTTTTTGGGCTAGGTGTATTTTTAGTTTGGTTAAGTATTAATCAAATTAAAGGCAATCCTAAAGAATGGGCTGAGTTTAAGCTTGCTTTAAGTACAGCC
>CALRLF020000038.1:0-40612 GCA_943368475.1 Allobosea thiooxidans | reverse complement strand
AAGAAGGTTGGCTATTGGCAGAAGAGGTAATTACTAAAAGGAAAGCAAAGATTAATTTGTAAATATTGGGGCGTAAAAAATAAAGCATAATCAAAGTTTAAGACATGAAAATTAGGTAGAAGCCTTCACTTACCCAATTATATATTGATGAACAAAAAATGAATTAAATAAACCGGCTATTGATGCGATTGATAGTAGTTGTACATGATTTCAAAAACTTTATTTTTTAATTCATCAGAAGTTAAACCTTCGGAACTAACAGGTGGCAGAAAATGAATTTCTAATTTATAAGGCATGAAATAAAACATACGATTATTGGGCATTGCTTTGTTGGTATTAAAAAGCAAGGTTGGCACTACCGATGTTTTTGTATTTACAGCCAACTTAAATGCACCATCATAAAACTTTTTTAAAGGTTCTTTGGTTCGGTTTCTGGTACCTTCAGGGTAAATACACATGTGCATTTTTTCGGCTAATGTTTTTTTCATATCCTCATAGCTTTTTATTCTGCTGGCAGTACTGTCTCTATCAACCAATACTGAACCTTTTGCATAAAACCACCCAAACAAAGGGATCTTAGTAAAACTCTTTTTGGCAATTGTTCTGTTTGCTCCTGGAATATATGGGCAAGTGACAGGAATATCTAACAGTGTGTTATGGTTACAAGTAAAAATAAATGTTTGCCTTTTTGGTACATTTTCTTCGCCTTTAATACTTAATGGACAACCAACTATTGTTAACCAAATATTCATCCAAACCCTAGATATTTTAATAAAAATATATTGCCCCTTAGGATTAGGAATGGCATAAGGAATCATAGATGGAATGAATATGATTAAGAAGGTTCCTATAAAACTTACAGCTGCCCATACTGCCCAAATTCTGGCAAATATGCTGATGAAAATATTTTCTTTTTTATTGTTTGACATAATGCAAAGATTATAATTTCCAGTCAATTGGTTCTATACCTTGTTTAATTAATAAATCATTCGTTCTGCTAAAATGTTTGCAGCCCCAAAAACCATTGTGAGCAGATAGGGGAGAAGGGTGTGCAGCTTTTAAAACATGGTGCTTTAATTCATCAATTAAGCCTTGTTTTTCTTGAGCAAACCTGCCCCACAATAAAAATACCACACCTTTTTTTTCTTCAGATATTTTACGAATCACCGCATCGGTAAAATTCATCCAGCCAATTTTTCCATGGCTTGCAGGCTCGTTGGCACGAACAGTTAATACTGCATTCAACAATAAAACACCTTGAGCAGCCCATTTTGTCAAGTTACCTGTTGAAGGAATAGGCATGCCAATATCATTTTTTAATTCTTTGTAAATGTTTACCAAAGATGGTGGAGGTGGCACTCCGTCAGGAACGCTAAAACTCAGCCCCATTGCCTGACCAGGATTGTGGTAAGGATCTTGCCCCAATATCACCACTTTCACTTTATTAAATGGCGTATGTGTAAATGCATTAAAAATATATGGGCCAGGAGGATAAATAACAGCTTTGGTTGCTTTCTCTGTTTTTAAGTGAGTAGCAATTTGTAAAAAGTAGGGCTTGGTAAATTCGGTCTTTAAAACTTCCTTCCAGCTATCTTCAATTTTAACATCCATACGGTTTAGTTTGGGGTTTTAATTTTTTGTATTTAGGATGTTGATTTCCCCTACTAAAAAAACACTGCCACACACTAAAATCAAATCATCTTTATGAACATGGCTTTTAGCTGATTCAATTGCTGTATTTACATCAGGGAAAACATTTCCAATTAATTGATGGTTGGCTGCCAGCTGTTGTAAATCAATTCCATCCATCGCTCTTGGAATGTTTGCTTGGGTAAAATAGTAAGTTGCTTGCTTGGGCAATAAAGCCAAAGCAGCATCTACATCTTTATCTTTTACCATGCCTGTAATAATGTGCAGGTGATTGTGTTGAGTAAGTTCTAATTGCTGAATAATTTGTTTAATGCCATCTGCATTATGTCCAACATCTGCAATAATGGTTGGATTGGTTTGCAACAATTCCCAACGGCCATGTAAGCCAGTTATTTTTTTTACATGTTGTAGTGCATTATACACATTTTCTTCTGAAATATTCCAACCTTTCAGTTGCAATTGATGCACTGCTTCTAAAACAGACAATAAATTTTTTGTTTGATAAATACCAGTTAAATCCAAACTATAGTTTATTCTATCTTTTGAATGATTATTTTCAACTTCAACTTTCAGTTGATGATGCTCATACGTCCAGTTGGTAACCCAACGTTCTTTTTGAGCATAAATAATTGAGGCATTTTCAGCAGTTGCTTTATTCTCAAAAACTGGTTTTGTTTCAGCAATTACCTCTCCAATAATTACTGGAATATTTGGTTTAATAATGCCTGCTTTTTCAAAAGCAATTTTATCTAAAGTATTGCCCAATAAATTCATGTGATCGAACCCAATATTGGTAATTATAGAAAGCTCAGGTGTAATAATATTGGTGCTGTCTAAACGGCCACCCAAGCCAGTTTCAATAATTGCAATATCAACCTGTCGTAAGGCAAAATATTCAAATGCCATTGCCACCGTAATTTCAAAAAAAGATGGGTTGATTTTTTCTATTTCAGGTTTAATTTTTTGGGTGAAGTCAATTACAAATTGTTCTTCACACATTTGCCCATTTACTTTAATCCGTTCTCTAAAATCTTTTAAATGCGGCGAAGTATATAAACCTGTTTTATAACCTGCTGTTTGCAAAATAGCAGCCAACATGTGGCTTGTAGAGCCTTTGCCATTGGTGCCTGCAATATGTATTGATTTGAATTTGTGCTGAGGATTATCAATTGCGTTGCACAGCAATATTGTATTGGTTAAATCTGCTTTGTATGCTGCAGCCCCCAATCTGCTGAACATAGGTAATTTGGTAAAAAGATAGTCTAAGGTTTGTTCGTAATTCATCTTAATTGCAAAGATGCAATCTTATCCTCTAACTCTCATATCCAAAATAATAGTGCCACGTTGTACTTCTTTATTAGACTCAAACTTTATTTCGGCTGCCCTTTTCATTGCAACAGCCCTTGTTTTTTTATTGGTGGTCGATGTGCCAACAGGATTTATTGAAACTGGTTTTACATTACCGTTTACATCAACTATAATATCAATAGCTACTTTTGCATCTTCATTAAAATCGTCTTCAAAGCTAGGTAAAGGTCTCATTCTTCTTTTGCCTAAGCCTTTCACTTTTGTGCCTCCTGGTCCATCATAAACTGTTCCATCAATACTACCCCAAGGTTTGCCTTTATCTCCTGGCGTACCAGGTTTATCGTTGCCCTCACTTCTACTGTCATTATAACCATCTTTATTATTGCCACCATTTCCATTACCACCAGTATATTTTTTATCAAAAGTTGCTTTAGGCTTGGGTGTTACTGGTGCAGGCGTTACAACTGCTTTTGGTTTTATGGGGTTTGGGTTGGGATTGGTTACAGGTTTTGTATTTGGTTTGGTAGTTGATGTTGGCACTGCGTCAGGGTCATCATTATTGGTATTATCAGTACTTGTTGCAGGTGTTCCACTGCCACTTGGAGGAGTAGAACTATTGTCTGGCGTACTTTCTGGTGCTGGATCTCCCTGAACCAAAGGTTGTACATCGCCACTGCCCTGATCACTAAAACCAATATTCACTTCAATGCCTTCACTTAATAAAGGCTTTTCAATTACAGGTAATTGCCAGCGTATATAAAAGAAGATTAAAAAAACAACCATACAAACAAAAGCGGTAACAGCCGATGCCTGTAAGTTTTTATTTCTTTCAAAATGTTGCTCCATTGCAATTGTATTGTTCATACAAATTTAATTTTTAAAACTGGTGATTGAAAGGATGTTGAAAATTACTGCCATAACGATGCAAGTATGCACGTTTATGCATAAAAAAAGGTTAAGAATGGCCATATTGGGTTGTTTTGAGCCTTTGACGAGAAGTTTTGTTTGACCAACTGAAGAATTTCTATTGAACACCTGTTGCGTCGCACCCTTGTGCAGAGGAATATAAATGAGCTTTTTACCTGATTTAAATAAGGGAGTCTTACTTTTTTAAAAACATACCATTTAAAAGTTTTCCATTGGAAAACATTTTCTTATTTTCGTTTGGTGTTTAATATTATAACAAGAAAAACATTGCTGGATTACTGTACAAAATATCCTTTAGCTGCAACTGCTTTGCAAGAGTGGTATCATGAGTTGATTTTGTGCAACTTTAAAAATTTTAATGAGCTTAAGAAAGTTTACGGAAACGCCAGTTTAGTTGCTGATGATAGAGTGGTATTCAATGTAATGGGTAATAAATACAGGTTGGTTGTTAGAATTAGTTTTGATTTTAGAGCAATTCAAATAAAATGGTTTGGTACCCATGCAGAGTATGATAAAATTGATGTTACAACCATACAGTTTAAAAAGAAATAAATATGGAACTGAAAATTATTAAAACGAAAAAAGATTATCAAGCCTATTTAGATTGGGTAGATGAAATGTTTGATAAAAATGTAAAACCCAATACACCTGAAGGTGAAAAGCTTCAAGTTGCTTTATTGCTAATAAAGCAGTATGAAGATGAACATTTTCCTATACCTACACCCAATCCAATTGATGCAATTAAAATTAAAATGTTAGAACTTGGCTTAAAAAATAAAGACCTCGTTGGTAAAGTAGGAAGCAAGGGCTACGTTTCAGCTTTATTAAACAAACGTAAGCCTTTGACTTTGGAATTGGCTAAACTATTTCATGAGGAGCTAAGTATTCCTTCTGATGTTTTGTTGTCGTAAGCCTAATAATGTATAAAAATAATCTTCCATTATAAGCTGTTCAATAGCGTTATATGGTATAAGTGTGCGACGCCACTACAGTTCAATTTTATTCTAAAGCTGGTGACAAAAAAAGCCTGCTTCATTTTGAAACAGGCTTTTTTATACATTTTGTTTTTTTATTTTTTCTTTTCTATTTCTCTATTCATTTCTTCAATATCAACACTACGTTCTGTAGTATCTCCCATTAACCAACGACTAAAATAATCTGCTGTACGCCAAAACCAGGTTTCCGTCATGTCTCCAAAACCATGGCGTTGTGTAGGTAATATCAACATATCGAAACGTTTATTGGCTTTAATTAAAGCATTTACTACTCTAATGGTATTTGCAGGATGTACATTGTTGTCTATTTCGCCATGCATTAACATTAAACGGCCTTTCAGGTTTTTGGCTATGTCTGGATTTTTATCAATTGCATAAGCAAAAGTTGTATCTCCTTTTTCACTGATACTTTCTTTAACACCATGGTGCTTTTCACTCCACCATCTGTTGTAAATACTGTTATCGTGATTACCTGCATTGCTTACAGCAACTTTAAAGAAATCTGGGTACACCAACATTGCAGCAGTGCTCATAAATCCACCACCACTATGGCCATGAATACCCACTTTATTTACATCGATAAAAGAATAACGATCGGCTAATTGTTCAATGGCTGCTTTTTTATCGGCTAAACCATAATCTCTTAAATTGCCATAGCCATAATTGTGGTACCATTTACTACGACTTGGGTGGCCACCACGATTACCTAGTGTTACCACTACAAAACCCAATTGTGCCAAACGGTCTACACGATCCATACCCTTGCTGAAGGCTTTGTTTACAGCTTCTGTTTGTGGGCCAGGATACACATATTCTATGATTGGATATTTTTTGGTTGGGTCAAAATCAAATGGTTTATACATTACACCATAAATATCAGTAATACCATCGTCGGCTTTTACTTTAAATGTTTCAGGAAATTTATAGCCAGCATTCATTAAAGAACTTAAATCAGCGGTTTCTAAATCCATTATTTTTTTACCATCGGCATTGTACAAAATAGACTGTGGTGTAGTATTTACTCTGGAGAAATTATCTACAAAAAATGATTTATCATCATTCATGCTGTTGCTGTGGTCGTAATTACCTGCATTTAACAATTGTAATCCAGTGCCATCAAAATTAATTTTATACAAGTGCAAATAATAAGGATCTTCTTTATCGTTGGTAGATTTTACAACATCTCCATTTTTACCTTTTGTTGCTTCACTAATATTTTCTCTTCCATTAGCATAAAAGTATAATACACGTTTTTTCTCATCGATACCTGCAATGTCTTCACAATGCCAAGCACCAGTTGTAATTTGATTTTTTAGTTTTCCATTTTCATCATATAAATAAAAATGAGCCCAGCCATCACGTTCACTCCATTCAATTATTTCTTTGCCACCATTTATTAATCCTGGTTTTTTTATTTCTACATAGGTATTTAATCTTTCTTCAATTAAAGGTTTAAGTGAACCTGTGTTTACGTCAACTACACATTGATCAATACGTTTTAAATCTCTGCTAGTTCTAGATAAATAAATTTTATCGTTGGTACCTAACCATAAAGATGGTCTCCAATCATCATCTCTACTTGAAACAAGAGGTGATTTATTCCAAACACTAATGTCTTGATCTTTAAATGCACTTGCATCAATTTCTTTGCTTGATTTGTTGGTCATATCAAACAACATTACATGATCAGTAGGGCTTTCTTTTTCACCTGGCATCCAATATTTGTAAGTTTCTAAAGTTGGTCTAGGGTCTGCAATACTATTGATAACCCATAAGTCTTTTACTTTTCTAACATCGGCTTTAACCATTACAAAATGCTTGCTGTCTTCGCTCCACATAATGCCAACAGGTTTACGTTTGTTTTTATTTTTTTCTTTGTCAACATTGGTTTCTCCACCACCACCAAAAGCACCATCACCATGATAGGCATAGTTTTCAACGCCATCTGTTGTTAACTGTGTTTGAACAATGGTACTGTCTTCTTCATTTTTTAAAGCCTTTTCATAATTGGCTTTATCCATGTACCACAGGTTATAATTTTTGCCAAATACAATGGTGTTTCCATCGGGAGCAATATTTGCCCAACTTGGTTTGCGTTTAGGTTTCTTAAAATCATTCAATTCTAGTAATTCACCTGTAATTAAATTGTATTCAAAATAATAAGTCTTTTTGTCTTTTGTAGTAGCTGCAGCAACACCTCTGTCGCCTCTATCTCTTCTTGTAGAAGTTGAAACTGCAGTTGATGTATCTTTCTTCTCAACATCCTGCGTACTTTTTACTTCAAATTGAATATAGTTTTCATCTTTTATAAATCGCATACTGTCTAACCCTAAATGCTGAGCATCGAATGGATCTTTAACAATACTGGTAATTTTCATTGCCAATTGTTCATTATTGAACAATAGTTTTTTTTCTCCTTTTGTTGCATCCACGATAAACCATTTTTTTCCTTCTGTGGTTTCATACACATACCAAAAACGATTGCTTTTCTTTAGCCAGTGTGGATCGACACTTAAAGAAAATATCATTTTGTCTAACTTTTTGGGAGAAAATCTTGCAGCCAACTGATAATTGGCTTTTTGTTGTGCTATGGCTGTAATAGCAATAAACAAACAAACAATAAGTAATGACTTACGCATATAGTTAAGGTTTTAAAGTTTGAAAAGTACAGAGAAACTGATTATAACGCTATACCACTGATATAATTTTTAGAAGTACCGAAGGTTTGTATTAATTTCTGCTTCTAAACTGCAAAACCGTTATATGAATAGAAAAACATTCAAATTGTCATTGCTACTTTTAGGTGTAAGTGTTGCAAGTGTGTCTTGCAAAAAATCAGCTGATGATGCTTCTACAACAACTACTGCAACTTTACCTGCAATTTTTAGAAAATTTAATTCTACTATCACCGTTTCTACAGATGGCACTTTTGTAACATTAAGAACTAATGGATTACCCGATCATAAAAGTCCATATTATCAAGGTACATCTTGGGCAGCAACTTTATATGAGGCTTATAATGGAACCAATCCCAACTATGCAACCAACCCCAATCGTATTGCTTCTCAAAGTTTGGTGTTTAAAATTCCTTTAAACCCAACTGCTGCTGCAACACATACTGCAACTGGTTTAGGACCAATTGGCATATCAGTAAATGGGCTGCCATTGTATAATCAGTATGCAGGACCAAGTTTGCCATTAACCAGTGAGATTAATTCGTTCGATCAGTACAATGGTCATCCACAAGTTTCAGGTCAATATCATTATCATGTAGAGCCTTTGTATCTAACTACATTAAAAGGGAAAAGTGCATTGATGGGCTTTTTGTTAGATGGATTTCCAGTATATGGACCAATGGAAAATGGAGTAATATTGACCACCTCCAATTTAGATGCATATCATGGGCATACATCTGCAACAACAGAATATCCAAACGGTATTTATCATTATCATTTTACAGCTGATGCTCCTTATTTAAATGGTAGTGGTTATTGGGGAACGCCAGGTATTGTAACACAGTAATTTTTATTTATTTAACGAGCTTTTGTGCAAAGCCAAACTGCACCCGATAGATATCGGGTGGCGTCGCACAGCCGATAGCTATCGGCTTATACAATAGAATATTCATCAACAAAATAAAATTAATCATGAAAAAAATACTTTTGATATTAGCTATTACAGCTATTGGTTATGTTGCAAATGCACAACCACACAAACCCATTTCAGTAGAACAAAGATTAAAAAATGTAAATGAGCAGTTGTCTAAAAATTTAGACTTGAAAGAAGAACAAAAAAAGGTGGTTACAAAAGCATTCAAAGATTTCTTTAGTGGTATGGAAAAATTAAGACCTAAAAATCCGCCACCGCCACCTGTTAAAAAAGAGGATGCTGATAAACTATCTAAAGAAAGAGATGAAAAAATTAAAGCAGTTTTAACCCCTGAACAATATAAAAAATATTTGGAGTTGGAAAAATCTTTACGTCCTAAACGTCCTGAAATGAAAGATGGTACACCACCACCACCACCAGAAAATTAACAGTATGAAGTATTTGTCATTTATTGTAATAGCTACATTGTTTGGATGTAATTTGGTAGAAGAAAAGGTAAAAGAAAAATCTACACAACTTCCTTATTACACATCTGCAGCGTTTACGCCTGAATGGTATGCTGCTAGTGATGTTGCTTTAAAAAAAGTACATACTATACCAGCATTTTCTTTTAACAATCAAGAAGGAGAAACAGTAACCCATACAACATTTGAGAACAAGATTTATGTTGCTAATTTCTTTTTTACAACTTGCCCTGGTATTTGTAAAAACTTAACAGCTAATTTAAAACTTGTTCAAAAAGCATTCGAAAAAGACAATGATATTTTACTGCTTTCTCATAGTGTAATGCCAGCAACAGACAGTATTGCAAAACTTAAAAAGTATGCAATAGAAAACGGAATAATCAGCAATAAATGGCATTTGGTAACAGGCAATAAAGATGCTATTTATACCATTGCCCGACAAGCTTATTTTGCAGATGAAGATTTGGGCAAACAATTAACAGTAAATGATTTTTTGCATACAGAAAATGTGTTACTGATTGATAAAAATAAGCGAATTCGTGGAGTGTATAAGGGAATATCAGCCATAGAAATGGAGAACTTAATTAAGGATATTCAAGTATTGAAAAATGAATAATAATGATGAAGCAATTTTTAAATAGCATAATCGTAGTTGTTCTTTTTGTTGCATGTAGTAGTAAGCAAGAAAGGCAAATTAGTGTAGCTGAAGCAATTGTAATTCCTACTGATACAGTTATTCTTACAAATGATAACTCAAAATTTGTGAATGGAATTTTGCACATAAAGCAAAAGCCATTTTCGGGAGTTGCCATTAAATATTTTGATAGTAGTAAACAAGTTGCATCGGTGCAAAGTTTTTTTAATGGGAAAGAGGAAGGTTGGTTGTACACTTTTTACTCAAATGGAATGAAGGAAAGCAAACGCTTTTTTAGATTGGGTGAAAAAGATAGTGTTCATGTTGGTTGGTGGGATAATGGCAATTTTAGATTCGAATATCAGTTTAAAAATGGAAATTATCATGGCTTATTTAAAGAATGGTATCAACACTCGGGTAAGCCTTTAAAAGTTATTGTATACGAAAACGGTACCGATATTAGTGGTAAAGGTTGGCGTGAAAACGGTAAGCTTTATATGAATTTTATCAATAAAGATGGCAGAAGATACGGATTGCAAAATGCCCAGCCTTGTTACTCAGTTAAAGATGGAAGGGGTTCTTATTTTAATAAAGATAGTTTGTAATAAAAAGGTTGATAAATCATCAACTTTTTTTCACGTAAAGAATATACTTTTCTTTAAAATATTCTTCTCCAAAAATTTCATACACACTCATCATTTTAGGCCTTGTTCCACTCTCGAAAATCTCTTGATGCAAATCGCCACCTTTTAAACAAATCAATCCATTAACGATTTCGTTTTTATTTTCTTTTTTCAAAAGCGGTTTTGCCCAAGTCCATAACTCTTTTAATGGAGCAACTGCACGGCTTACCGCAAAATCAAATTTTTTATTTTTAATTTCCTCTGCACGGGTGTGCTGAGTGGTTATATTTTTAATGCCTGCACCTTCGGCAACAGCTTCAACAACTTTTAATTTTTTACCAATGCTATCTACCATGTGAAATTTTGCTTCAGGAAAAAATATTGCCAATGGGACTCCTGGAAAACCACCACCACAACCAATATCAATAATATCGGCACCGGGTTTAAAATCGGCAATTGCAGCAATACTTAATGAATGAAGTACGTGATGCAAATAAATTTGGTCTATATCTTTTCTAGAAACCACATTTATTTTTTCATTCCATTCTTTGTACAATGCTTCCAACGCAGTGAATTGTTGTATTTGCGTTGGTGTAAAATCGTCGAAGTATTTTAATAAAATATCCATTGCTTGCATATTGCAAATGTAAGGTAGTTATGCAAGTTGCGTAGGGCTTATAAAGCTCAATTGAATGCATTTAAATAAATTGTAAGAGTTGCTTACATTAAGCTGTTGAATAAAGGGCCGAACGTACAAGGGAGTGACACAACCCGATAGCTATCGGGTTGTGTTGGATAGTGTTAATGCAGCTTGTTACCTAATAAAAAAACAATACACCATTAACTCCAAGTTCTTTTAGGACTTTTCCAAATAGCTGGAATTGTAAATAAATAATATAAAGGCATCCATAAATCAAACAAAATAAACCAAGGCCATAAATCGGCTTCATTTAATTTTTTCATGCTTTTAAAATATACAATTGCTTGTACTATTAGTCGAACAGCAAATACACTTAAAGCCATCCACCAATTAAAAAATACCATACTCACAATTAGTAAAGGGTAAACCCAGAACAAACTAAGAGAGTACAACCCTAATAAAAATTTATGAATGGGTTTGTAAAATTTTGCTGTGGTATAGTGCCTGTATTTTTGGTTCATCCATTCCGTCCAGCTAGATTTTGGTTCACTCAATGTATGAGCTTCTGGATCTATAACAATTGCTGTATTTTTTTTATGGGCTACTTGATTAATAAATAAATCATCATCGCCACTAGGGATCATATTAATAGAAGAAAAACCTTTATTGCGTAAAAAAACATTTTTCTTATAACTTAAATTTCTGCCTACTCCCATGTATGGAATACCAGCCAATGCATAAGAAAAATATTGTAATGCAGTATGAAATGTTTCGAAACGAATAAGCTTATTTAGTATGCCACTTTTCTTTTTATAAGCCCCATACCCCAATACAACTTCTACTGTTTCATTGTAGGCGTCTTGCATTTTAAACATCCAGTTTTCACTTGCAGGAACACAATCGGCATCGGTTAATAGAACAATTTCATGCTTTGCACTTTTAATACCAATGCTTAAAGGAAATTTTTTTCCTGTAATTAGTTTAGCCTCTTGTGAAAGTTCAATATGATTGAGGTTTTTAAAACTCTTTTTAAACTCATCAATCAAATATTTGCTATCGTCTTCTGAATTGTCGTTTACAACAACAATTTCATGTGTTGTTTTATAATCCTGCACCAAAACACCTGGTAAATTATGAGCCAAATTATTGGCTTCATCTCTTGCACAAACAATTACAGAAACCGGATATTGAACAGAATTATTTTTTTGTGGGGTTTTATATACTGCCAATCTCAGAAAAAAGAAAAGATAATAAAATAATTGAACAGCTATTACAGCACAAAAAGTATAAAATGCAATATCCCAAACTATCGGAGGTACGTTAATCATAATATCGGCAAAAATAATTGTTGTATTACCGTTATGTTAACTTGTAGGGGATTTGTGGATAAGAAAAGGTAAAAGGGAAAAGAGAAAAGGAGGGAAATTTGAAAATACAAACCAAATAAGCCCAAACTTCGAACTTCAAACTATATAAGTCTAAAACCATTTACTTTTGTCGCTTATGCCACAACTGCAATTCGATTTATTACATTCAGATACTGTTACCAAAGCCAGGGCTGGAAAAATTACCACCGATCATGGCGAAATTTTAACGCCTATTTTTATGCCAGTTGGTACAGTGGGTAGTGTAAAAGCTGTTACACAGCAACAATTGAATATTGATGTACAAGCTCAAATCATTTTAGGCAATACCTATCATTTGTATTTACGACCAGGGACAGATGTTTTAGAAGCTGCTGGTGGTTTACACAAGTTTAATGGTTGGCATAAACCCATTTTAACCGATAGTGGTGGTTATCAGGTTTTTTCTTTGGCAGCCAATAGAAAAATTACAGAAGAAGGGGTAATGTTTCAAAGCCATATAGATGGTAGCAGACATTTATTTAGCCCAGAGAAAGTAATGGATATTGAACGCAGCATTGGGGCTGATATTATTATGGCATTTGATGAATGTCCACCTTATCCCAGTGACTATACTTATGCAAAAAAAAGTATGGAACTTACACATCGTTGGTTGCAACGTTGTGTAAATAGATTGGCTGAAACACCTGATAAATATGGCTATAGCCAAAACCTTTTTCCTATTGTTCAGGGAAGTACGTTTAAAGACTTGCGTCAGGCTTCTTGCGAATATATTGCATTGGTAAATGCACCCGGCAATGCAATTGGCGGATTAAGTGTTGGAGAACCTATTGATATGATGTACGAATTCTCAGCATTTTGCTGTGAATATTTACCTGAGCAAAAACCAAGATATTTAATGGGTGTTGGAACTCCATGGGATATACTTGAAAATATAGCTTTGGGTATTGATATGTTTGATTGTGTAATGCCTACCAGAAATGGGCGTAATGGCATGTTGTTTACAACGCAAGGTGTTATTAATATTCGAAATAAGAAATGGGCTACCGATTTTTCTCCCATTGATGCAGGAATGCCATCGGAAATTAGCAATTATTATTCAAAAGCGTATTTACGACATTTATTTGTTGCCAACGAAATTTTGGCTTTGCAATTGGCAAGCTTACAAAACCTGAGCTTTTATTTGTGGTTGGTTGGGCAGGCAAGAGAGCAAATTTTGAACAATAATTTCAACACTTGGAAAAATGAAACACTACCTGTAATAAAACAGCGGCTTTAATTATTAATAGTAAGTTATTTCTTAATTCCCAGTGCCAAACAAATCCAGCCACTGATAAAACAAACACCACCCAATGGAGTAATTGGGCCAGCCCACTTAAAGCCTGGTAGAACCAATGCTTCTTTATATGTTAATAAATATAAAGAACCACTAAATAATAGCATTCCTAATATAAAAAGTACGCCTGCTGCTTTTACCAACTTATTGGAGAATTGTTGGTATAAGATTCCAACCAAGAATAATGCAATTATATGATAAAATTGGTAGCGTATTGCAGTTTCGTAAGTGGCTACTACATTTTCAGCAACCAATGTTTTTAGCTTATGGGCACCAAACGCTCCCATTGCAACGGTTAATGCTCCAATAAATGCTGCTGTTTTAAGATATATTCTATGCATAGAATAAGGTATTGAGTTGACAGTGTTAACTATTTAAAAGTTCGTGAAGATTAGATGTAGCAAGTTCTTGGCTACTTAAATGTAATTGTGATTGACTGTAGAAAGGAGTTCTTTCTACTAGCTTCTGTTGAAGAAAATCTATTAAATTTTCGTTGCTTAGATGTTTAATTAATGGACGATGTTCTTTTTCTTTTTTTAATCGTTCAGCCAACACATCTATTGGCTCATTTAGCCAAAGGGTTGTGCCATGATTGTTCATCCATTGCATGTTGTTATTAAAACAAGGAGTACCGCCACCCGTTGCAATAATACAATTGCTTAATGGTTGAAAACTATGTAATGCTTCGGTTTCTTCTGTTCTAAAAAATGCTTCCCCATCTTGTTCAAATATTTGAGCAATGGTTTTACCAGCAGCGGTTTCTACAACTGTATCTAAGTCGAAAGCAGTAAGGTTAAGTTGTTGAGCCAATATTTTGCTCCAATAGCTTTTACCGCTGCCCATCATGCCTATGAGAAAAATTTTCATTGCTAATTATTAAACAATTAAAACAGCTTTAAATTAAAGCACATCAAAGTTTATTCATTTGGAAGTAAAGCATAATGTTCATTCACAAATGTTTTTTGTCCTTCTTTTACAATATTAGTACAACAAAAATTAATAAGTACACCTTTTGGTTTTTCAAGTAGCCTCATATAGCTTAAAAGTTGAGCAGTGTGAATACCCGATAATTGTTCAATTGCTTTTATTTCAATAACGATTGAATCTTCTACAATTAAGTCAAGCTTTAAATCAGCATCTACTTGTAATCCTTTATAGTTTATAGGAACATGAATTTGTGACTTAACTTTTAAATCACGAAGGGTTAATTCTTTGATTAAACATTTTTCGTAGATGCTTTCTAGCAAACCAGGTCCAAGAACTTTATGCACTTCGATTGCAGCTCCAATAATTTCATAACTAAGTGTGTCTATTACTTCTTTAGTAACTATCATTATTAGTAGTTTGAAGTATCAATTTAGGGAAAAAAGCAATATTTTTTTTCAATACTATTAAAAACTCTTTTTTCTTTTTTTTAACACTTAGGGTTAGAACGAAGAAAATTACACATAGTTATCTAAATGCCCTTAAATATCTCTATTACTATGTGGTTCAAATTTTTTTAAACACATAAAATTAGAGTGAAGAAAAGTACACATAGTTATCTAAATGCTCTTAAATACCTCTGTTACAATGTGTTTCAAATTTTTAAAACCATAGAATGTTAGAGTGAAGAAAAGTAGACATAGTTATCTAAATGCCCTTAAATACCTCTATTACTATGTGGTTCAAATTTTTTAAACACATAAAATTAGAGTGAAGAAAAGTACACATAGTTATCTAAATGTCCTTAAATACCTCTATTCCTATGTGTTTCAAATTTTTTAAACACATAGGGTTAGAGTGAAGAAAAGTACACATAGTTATTTAGATGCCCTTAAATACCTCTATTACTATGTGTTTCCAATTTGTAAACCTAAAGTGTTGGATTGAAAAGGGTATATAGATTAGTTCTAAATACCCTTTAATAGTTATTTGTTTATGTTCTTTAAATCTACTTAAAAGCATTCAATCCTGTAACATCCATTCCTGTAATTAGTAAATGAATATCATGTGTTCCTTCATAAGTGATTACACTTTCTAAGTTCATCATGTGTCGCATAATACTGTATTCACCAGTAATACCCATTCCTCCCAACATTTGCCTTGCGTCACGGGCAATAGTTGCTGCTATTTCACAACTGTTTCTTTTGGCCATACTTACTTGTGCAGGTGTAACTTTTCCTTCATTCATTAAAACCCCCAAACGCCAAACCAATAATTGCCCTTTGGTAATTTCGGTAATCATTTCAGCCAGTTTTTTTTGCTGTAACTGAAAGCCAGCAATGGGTTTGCCAAACTGCTCTCTTTCTTTAGCATAACGTAATGCAGTATCATAACAATCCATTGCAGCACCCAGTGCTCCCCAAGCAATACCATAACGGGCTTTGGTTAAACAACCTAAAGGTCCCTTTAATCCTTGCACATTGGGTAGTATATTTTCTTTGGGCACTTTTACATTATCGAAAACCAATTCTCCTGTGGCACTGGCACGCAAACTCCATTTGCCATGTGTAGTTGGTGTGGTAAATCCTTCCATGCCTCTTTCTACAATTACACCTCTGATAATGTCTTGCTCATCTCTTGCCCAAACAACTGCAACTTGTGCAAAAGGGGCATTGCTAATCCACATTTTGGCTCCATTTAAAATTACATGGTCGCCAGCGTCTTTAATATTGGTCAACATGCTGCTGGGGTCACTGCCATGATTGGGCTCTGTTAATCCAAAACAACCCAACCATTCGCCACTGGCCAGCTTAGGTAAATATTTATTGCGTTGAGCTTCGTCGCCATACTGATAAATTGGAAACATCACCAAGCTGCCTTGTACACTGGCTGTACTTCGTACACCACTATCGCCACGTTCTAATTCCTGCATCATTAAACCGTAAGAAATATAATCCAATCCACCACCACCATATTCAACAGGTACTGTGGGACCAAAACAACCCAATTCGCCCATTTGCTGCACAATGTGTAAGGGAAATTCAGATCTTTGAGCATAATCTTCTATAATGGGAGAAATTTCTTTTTTTACATAACTGCGTACCGAATCTCTGATAAGTTTATGTTCTTCTGTTAATAGTTCGTCTAACAAAAAATAATCAGGACTTTGGAATAAATCAGCTCTTACTGCCATAGTATTAATTTAAAATTTGAAATTAGTGATTTATAACCATCTCAAATATGAACAATCGTTAGCACAAAAATAAGGTGGAGAATGGTTGCTTTATATTTTTAGTATTTCTTTTTCAGCGTTTCAACAGTTTGAATGTTTTATAGCTGTGTACATGAAATAACTTAATTAAGAAAGACCGTGGTTTGTGGTTCTATTAATCTTCATAACCACTTTTAATAACTGTTAAAATCATTTTAAATTTTTCATTGGCATGAAAACAATGAAGAGCATGTGCTGGTATTATAATGCCTGTACCCAATTTTAGATGATACTCTATTTTATTAATATTTACTTGGGCTTTGCCATGAATGATTTGTACATAAGTATCGAATGGACTGATTTTTTCAGATAACTCTTCTCCTTCATAAAAAGACATGGCTGTTATATTGCCTGTAGATTTTTTGATGATGGTTTTACTTAAAACAGCATTGGGTACATACTCAACAATTTCTACAATAATGTGGGAAGTCGATTTTTCAAGTTCAAGAAAATTATTATTAGACGAAGATGTAAACTTATTTGTGTTGTCCATTTGTAATTTGTATCTCTTAAAGGTAGTTGTTTATAGGAGATAGCTGGTAACTATTATTTGTATGAATCATTACTTATGATAAAGCCCTGTTATTTGGGATGCATCACAAGTTGATGGGTGAAAATATAAATGAGCAGTAGAAATAAATGCTACCTGAAATGAATAGTTGCCAAAGGCAATAGAATAGGACTTACGAAGCTGAAAGCTTTGAAGAGCTGGGTTTACTTTTCTTCAATTATTGTTTTGATTTTTTTATAAAGCTCATTAGAAAGATTTCTATAACCTTCGTCATTTGCTAAATATTTTAAAGCTCTATGATGACCAAGGTCAGAAGGTATGTCATTTATTGATTGTGTTATAGGAATTACAATTTTCCCAAGTGTGTGTGCAATGCCTGTTTCATACATCACATTAGGATTTCTATCAGTAAAATCTACAATAACAATTCTTGAACAAAATATTAGATCAAATATATCCTGAATAAAAGTTGAGTTTTCCCAAATATCATCTGCTCTTAAACATTCTAATCCCATATAGTCTGCAACTCGTTTAATAGATTCATAAGTCCCACGATATGCAGGGCTAAATGGCATCATGACTGAGATTAGTTTTGAGTTTGTTGTTTTTTTTGGAATTTTAAAAACTGATGGTGTAAAAGTAATTTGTTGAAATGCATCAACCTCACTTATTTCTGTTGAGATAAACTCACCTTTTAAAGTAGCTAGTAAAAATTGACCATCAAGCTTTTCTTTAAGTATAAGTTTTGAAGTTTTAAGAATTTTGTTAACCTCCACAACTGCTTTTGTGTGGTCTAATTTTTCATCAAAAAGAAAGTAATCAGGATTGACTAAAGAAGTAATGACTTTTATAAGATCCCTATTTGGCAAATTTTCATCTTCTTTTGATTGATCATTTAGTTTGTTTAAAACTGATTGAACCCATAAATGACGAGTCGAGCCATCATGAATAAAGTCAAGGTCTAGGTCAACAAAAAATTTAGTTATTAAAGATGAAGAACGATAGGGGAAATGTGTGAATGGCTGATTTCCACATATCATTTCTGACAATTTTATTATTGCTGGTCTACCTATTTTCATTAATCCTTTTTTATTACTGTAAAGTTGATAATATCATTGAATCGGTTGTGAGAAATGCAATATAATTTTTTTCTACCTCTTATATTATCTTTTTTATTCTTCAATAAAAGCATAATAAACTTCCATCAGTACAAGTGTGCGACGCCACTACAGGTCAATAGTATTCCTTCAGTTGGTAACATAAAAAAAGTGAAACCTAAGTTTCACTTTCACTATTTTATTTCCAATTCAAAATTACGTTGTCGAAACCTTTTTTACACTTCTCTATCCTTCGATAAACTCAAGATGACAAGCGTAAAAAAATGAACCTTAAACATTAAATCTAAAGTGCATCACATCGCCATCCTGCACCAAATATTCTTTGCCTTCTATGCGTAGGCGACCATTGTCTCTGCAAGCAGCTTCGCTGCCATACTTTACAAAATCTTCGTAGGCAATAACTTCGGCTTTGATAAAACCTTTTTCAAAATCGGTATGAATAACACTGGCAGCCTGTGGAGCTTTCCAACCTTTGTGAATGGTCCATGCACGAACTTCCTGCACACCTGCAGTGAAGTAAGTACTTAAGTCGAGCAACTTGTACGTAGTTTGAATTAAACGGTTTAAAGCAGGCTCTTTCATGTTGTATTCTTCCATGAACATTTGCTTGTCTTCCTCGGCTTCCAACTCAGCAATTTGTGCTTCAATATTGTTGCACATTACAATTACCTGAGCACCTTCGGCCTCTGCAATTGCTTTTAGTTGATCGCTGTATTTATTACCTGTATGCATGCTTGCTTCATCTACATTGGCAACATACAACACATCTTTATCGGTTAATAAAAACAAATCGGCAATGGCTACTTTTTCTTCTTTTGTTAAACCCAGTTGACGAATATTTTTACCATCTTCTAATTGTTGCTGGCAGCGTTTCAATATTTCAAATTCAACTTTGGCTTTAGGATCGGTCTTGGCCAATTTCTCACTACGTTGAGCTTTACGTTCAACGCTATCTAAATCTTTCAACTGCAATTCAGTTTCAATAATGCCTTTATCTCCAACAGGATTAATAGCACCTTCTTCACGTAACACATTCTCATCTTCAAAACAACGAATCACATGAATGATGGCATCTACTTCACGAATATTGGCTAAGAATTTATTGCCCAAACCTTCACCTTTACTGGCACCTTTTACCAAGCCTGCAATGTCAACAATTTCTAATTGTGTAGGCACAATGCGATTGGGTTTAACCAACTCACTTAATTTGGTCATACGTTCGTCTGGCACATCTACCAAACCAGTATTGGGTTCAATGGTACAAAAACGATAGTTGCTGGCCTGAGCTTTAGCACTAATACTAACAGCATTGAACAAAGTACTTTTTCCAACATTGGGCAAGCCCACAATTCCTGCTTTTAACGACATATCAAAATTTTTGATTTGAGATTACTAATTATGTATTTGAAGGATTTTGATTACCAGCTATTGTACTACTATTTAGCTTTACTGGTAAGTTTATCCTGCTGAATAGCAGGACACTCTTCAACTTTCATAACTAAACTGAACTTTTTTTTAAGAGCCGCAAAAGTAAGGTTTGATGGCAAAACTTGTGGTGTTATTTAATTGTGAGTGGTGGTTTGTTACCTCAATTAAAGTAAATTTGGCTTAAACTATCATTTATGGGCTTAACATATGCTGATATTGAATTGATTAATGGCGATGATTTAGCGTTTGCCAGACGAAATGTGATTGGCGAAGAGGAGATAAGACGATTAAATGTTGAAATGCTTGTTGATACTGGTGCATTGATGTTGTGCATCAATGAAAGTATACAAGAACAATTACAATTTCCTGTTGTAGAAAAACGAAAAGCTGAAACTGCGGACGATAGAATAATAGAATGCGATGTGGTAAGTAATGTTGAAGTTCGATTTAAAAACAGACAAACCACTTGCCGTGCAATGGTTTTACCAGGCAGCAGTGAACCATTACTAGGAGCAATTCCTTTAGAAGATATGGATGTGTTGATTCATCCACAACGTCAGGAGTTAATTGTAAATCCTGAGCATCCTTATTTTGCACAAATGAAGTTGAAATAATCCTTAGCCTTTTATCCTCAACATTTCACCTTAAACCTTTACCATGGCATTAAGCAGAATTTGGAGTGCATTTATTCTTATCGCATTGGCAGTTGCTGGTTATCAGTTTGTTTTTAATCCAAGTAAAGATGATGTATTTGGTAAAATGGTTACTGGCACATCGAAAGATGAGTTTAAGTTCGTTTCTGTTTTGGATAGCTTATCCACCGTTTCGATTGCAAAGGAAATGAAGGATTATGGTTATGTGCTGCAAAAGGAAATAGACAAAGAAACCAAATACATTATTGCTGACCGTATAACCCATGACAGTGCAGTAAAACTTCAAGCAAAATTTTCTGCTGTAAGAATTGTTGGGCCAGGATATATTGAAAATAAGAAACAGAAACCTGTAGATGGCGTTATTGCAACTTGTAAAGTAGCTGTTGATATTTGTTTGGGCTTAATTGGCATTATGGGTTTGTTTATGGGTTTTATGAGTATTGCTGAAAAAGCAGGTGGCATACGATTTTTGTCGAAAATTGTTGGCCCATTTTTCTCTAAACTATTTCCCGAAGTTCCCAAAGGGCATCCTGCACATGGGCATATAATGATGAATTTTAGTGCCAATATGTTGGGCTTAGACAATGCTGCCACCCCATTTGGTATTAAAGCAATGGAAAGCTTGCAGGAGCTAAATCCCGATAAAGAAAAAGCAAGTAACGCTCAAATAATGTTTTTGTGTTTGCATGCTGCAGGATTATCTTTAATTCCTACAACTGTTATTGCAGCTAGAGCCATTACTATTGGTGTTAATGGAGCAAAAGCAGTAAATCCAACCGATATATTTTTGCCTTGCTTAGTTGCCACATTTGTTGCCACATTGGCTGCTATGTTTATTGTTTCTTTCAAACAAAAAATTAAAATTTTTCAGCCTGTAATACTTGCTTGGATATTGGGAATATCAGCAGTCATTGCTGCACTGGTGTTGTTCATCAATTCATTAAATACAGTTTGTGTAAACCTGTTTTCTGAGCAGCTGAGTACAGGATTAATCCTCTTTATTTTTTTAGCAATTGTATTGGGTGGTGTTTACAAAAAAATAGATGTATTCGATGCATTTATTCAAGGTGCAAAAGGTGGTTTTGAAACAGCAATCAAAATTATTCCTTACTTAGTGGGCATGTTAGTGGCTATTAGTTTGCTTAGAACAAGTGGCAGCTTTGATGTAGTAATTAATGGTATTAAAAATCTGTTTGCTGCATTAGGAACCGATACTCGTTTTGTAGATGGATTGCCAACTGCATTAATTAAACCCATGACAGGCAGTGGTGCAAGAGGAATGATGATAGACACCATGCGTACTTATGGACCAGATTCGTTTGCTGGTCGTTTAGCGTGTGTTTTACAAGGCAGCAGCGATACAACTTTTTATGTGGTGGCTGTTTACTTTGGAGCTGTAGGTATTAAGAACACTCGTTACTCAATTGGTGCAATGCTTTTGGCTGATTTGGTAGGTATTGTGACTTCTGTTTTATTGTGCTATATGTTTTTTGGGTAACAGTATTTTGTTTAAAATTTATGGCCTCTTAAAAAATCTTCAATCGTCATTTTTTTCTTACCTTCCAGTTGCAATTGTAAAACATGTATGTAGCCATTGTTACAAGCAAATTTTAAAAATGTTTTGCCATCAGTTACAAAATCACCAATTGAATGTTGAAGTGTGGTGATTTCTTTATTGCTGAGATAAATTTTAAATAGCTTTTCTCCCAAATAAGTAAAAGCTCCTGGAAAAGGGGAGAGGCCTCTGATTAAATTGTGTACTTCATCAACTGTTTTACTAAAATCTATTTTGCAGGTTTCTGTAAATATTTTGGGTGCATGTTGAATGCCGTTTTGAGCATTTACAACTTGCGATTGTGGCTGCTCAGTAATGGTATTTGCTGCCAAGCCTTCAATGGTTTTAACTAGTAAGTTGGCTCCTAATTCTTTCATGCGGTCATGAATTTCTCCTGCAGTTTCATTTTCACCAATAGTCATTACATCTTGTAGCAAAATATCGCCTGTATCAATTTCATGTTTTAGTTTAAATGTGGTAACGCCAGTTTGTTTTTCTCCATTAATCACTGCCCAGTTAATGGGGGCAGCACCACGATATTGAGGTAATAAAGATCCATGAACATTAACAGTGCCCATTGGTGGCATGTTCCAAACAATTTCAGGCAACATTCTAAATGCCACAACAATTTGAATATCGGCTTTCAGGTTTTGTAAAGCAGTAATAAAGTCAGGATACTTTAATTTTTCTGGTTGGAGTACCAAAATATTATGTTCAATTGCATATTGTTTAACTGCACTGGCTGTAAGTTTTAATCCACGACCAGCAGGTTTATCAGGTGCAGTAACCACAGCAACAATATTGCAACCAGCTTTTACCAATGCATCTAAACTGGCAACAGCAAATTCTGGTGTGCCCATAAAAACAATACGCAAATCTTTGTAATCCATGCTGCAAATGTAGCTGCCAACTTGTTTGGTTACAATTTTAAAATGCTGCTATTCAAAGTCGGTATACAGCAAATATTTCTTTCTTATTTTCTTAAATTCATTCAGTTTAGGTTGCCAGCTTGCCCTGATTTCTTGTTCAGATTTACCCTCTTTTAATTGTTGCATTAAATCGCTGTTGCCAGCTAATTTATTAAAAAAGAAGTCGGTTGGTTTGCCACTTTTTGCTGGTAAAAAGAATTGCTCTTTATTAGGAAAAAGTTGGTAAGCTTCTACCAAATATTTAATCTGTATTTGGTTGTTTATCGATTTGCTTACTGTTTTTAAATCATTGGAAAACAGATTCCAACCAAAGCTTGCTTGATTTTTTAACTTGGGTTCTTTTGCACCATCTCTGCTGGTTGGTGTAAAGCTAAATTTACCTGCTTGTGGTATTAACGGATGCCCAAAAATGCAAAATGGATGATCTGTTCCTCTGCCTTCGCTTAAAACAGTTCCTTCAAAAAAGCAAGTGGTAGGATACCAGTAAATACTTTGTAAATGAGGTAAATTGGGTGATGGTTTCACTGGCAAATTATAACGTGAATTGTGGGTATAATTTACACATTTAATCACCTGAAAATGAAAAGCGGTATCTGCTGAGTTGTTGGTTGTTCTGTAGTAATCATATTGAGCATTGGCTTTTTCACTCAACCATTTTTCACCAGCAATCAGCATGGCATATTCGGCAATGGTCATTCCATAAACAATGGGTACTGGTTGCATGCCAATAAAACTTTTAAATGGTTTCTCAAGCACTGGACCATCTACATAAAAGCCATTAGGGTTGGGTCTATCTAAAATAATCAAGGGCTTTTTATTTTCAAAAGCTGCAATCATGTATTCCTCTAAAGAAGAAATAAATGTATAAAAACGTACACCCACATCCTGAATATCAAACAATAAAACGTCAACATCAGCCAAATCTTCTGCCGATGGTCTTCTTTTCTTGCCATACAAAGAAATTACAGGAATGCCCGTTGCACTATCAATATAATTATCAATTTTTTCGCCAGCATCTGCTTTTCCTCTAAAACCATGTTCAGGGCCAAATGCTTTAGTAATTTTTAGTCCTCTTTTTAGCAATGAATCAACCAAATGCGTATTGCCAATAACAGAAGTGTGGTTTGCAAATACACCAATGCGTTTACCTTTTAATAATGGAATGTAAACTTCTGTTCTATCAGCGGCAGGAATAATTTTAGCAGCAGACTGTGCAAACGACTGATTGTACATACAAAAAGCAGCCACAAAAAGCCATTTATACAAGCAAGCAATTTTCATATTGAATATTTTGGCTCAAAATAAGGCAAAATTAATTGTGCAGTAACAACTAAGGCTGTATTTTGCCAGCCTAATCAGTTTTTTTCTTTTTTGTTTGAAGCGTTGAAATGAATTGTATCCTTTTTTACTTTAAATGATGATCGAAAATATAAACTGACTAACCAAATTTTAATAAAACATTATTACAATGCAACAAGCAAAAAAAGGCGACACCGTAAAAATTCATTACCATGGTCGTTTAACTGATGGAACTACATTCGATAGCAGTGAAGGTCGTGAGCCATTAGAATTTGAATTGGGAAGCGGAATGGTTATTCCTGGTTTTGATTTAGGTGTAAGTGGAATGACAATTGGTGAAAAAAAAACCATCAATATTCCAGCCGCTGAAGCTTATGGAGAGAAAAATGAAGAGATGATTTTGGAATTTCCAAGAACACAATTTCCTGAAGATATGACTCCTGAAGTGGGCATGCAATTAAACATGAGTAACAATCAAGGACAAAATTTTCCTGTTGTTATTGTAGAAGTAAAAGAAGAAGTGGTAATGCTTGACGCAAACCATCCTTTAGCTGGTAAAGAACTGATTTTTGATTTAGAATTGGTTGAAATTGCTGGAGGCAGTCCATTAATCGTAATGCCTTAATACTTTTTAAGAAGTTTAATAAAAAGGATTCCATCAAGGAATCCTTTTTTTATTTCATTCACCGATAAATAATGGTTCTTGCCCATCTATAAGTTTGTAAACTCTTATTTCAGGCAGGAACAGGATGCTTGTACTGCCTATTTTCTACATCTTACAACTTTAATATTGCCATTAAATTGATTGTTGTATGAAAATGTTTAAAGCGTTTCTGTTCTTATGTTTTTCTTTCTCTTTTTACTCGATAAATGCACAAAAAAATGTTACAGATAAATTGGCCTGGGCTTCGCAAGTAGGTGCAAAATCTTTTCCAACTGCTACTAAAATTTTTATGGTTGATGCAGTAAGTGATACTACCAAGGTAATTACCCAAAAGATTCAAAAAGCAATTGATGATTGTGCTGCTAAAGGTGGTGGTATAGTTACTTTTAAATCTGGTACATACGTTTCAGGTTCTATTTTTTTAAAGAGCAATGTTCATTTAAAAATAGATAAAGGAGTAACCATTTTAGGTTCTCAAAATTTCGAAGATTATCCTGATATGTTTTCACGAGTTGCAGGTATAGAAATGGTTTGGCCTGCGGCATTGATTAATGTAAAAGATGCTAAAAACGTTGCTATAACTGGTGAAGGCATTGTTAATGCAAGGGGTAAATTTTGTTGGGATAAATATTGGAGAATGCGTAAAGAGTATGATGTAAAGGGATTGCGTTGGATTGTAGATTATGATGTGAAACGTGTTAGAACAGTATTGGTTCAAAATTCTTCAGATGTTACATTAAAGGGATTGACGTATAAAAATGCAGGTTTTTGGACCATTCAATTATTGTATTCAACAAGGCTTACTGTAGATGGTGTAACCATTAAAAACAATGAAGATGGTAGTGGACCAAGCACTGATGGTATTGATGTGGATTCATCTACCTGGACGTTAATTGAAAATTGTGATATTGATTGTAATGATGATAATTTTTGTTTAAAAGCAGGACGTGATTGGGATGGACTTCGTGTGAATAAACCTACAGAATATGTAGTAATTAGAAAGTGTATTGCTCGCCGAGGTGCAGGCTTAATAACATTGGGTAGTGAAACATCGGGTTGTATTCGAAATATTTTGGCAACCGATTTGTACGCAAAAAATACCGATAATGGATTACGTATTAAATCTGCATTTACTCGTGGTGGAACCTTAGAAAATATTTACTTCCAAAATTCTGTGTTAGACTCTGCCAATAATGCTTTTCAGTTTAACCTGAATTGGTACCCTGCATATAGCTATTCTGAATTGCCCAAAGGTTATGTGTACGATTCAATTCCTGCACATTGGAAATCGATGTTGCAACGTGTTACGCCTGCTGAAAAAGGTACGCCACATGCAAAAAATATTTACATCACCAATGTAAAGGCCAACAATTGTGTTACAGCTTTTACTGGTACAGGTTATGAAAAATCTTTGTTAGAAAATTTTGTGTTCACCAACTGTACTATATCTGCAACGCAGTTTGGTATTTTGGAATTTACCAAAGGCTGGCAATGGAATAATACGACAGTAAATATCAGTGCCAAAAAAGTAGTAAAAAAAGAAGAAGGAAATATTGAAAATAAAGAACGATTGCATAATTAAAATTAATAGGAATGATTAGTAAGTTGAAGTATTTGTTTGTAGTATTTGCAGCATGCTTGGCTGTTCAAGTATTGGTTGCACAAAGGGTTGTAAGTTCATTCGATAAAGACTGGAAATTTATTAAAGAAGATATTACACAAGCATCATCACTAGATTATAATGATGCAAATTGGCGTTCATTAAATGTACCACACGATTGGAGTATAGAATATCCATTTAATAGAGCCAATAAATCTGGCAGAGGAGGAGGTTATGTAGAAACAGGCATTGGCTGGTATAGAAAAACGTTTACCCTTGACGCAAATCAAGTAGCACAAAAATTCTTTATCGAATTTGATGGGATAATGATGAACAGTGATGTGTGGATTAATGGTCATCATTTAGGTAAACGTCCTTATGGTTATATCAGTTTTCAATATGAGTTAAGTCAATTCTTGAATTTTGGAACCGATAAAAAAAATGTGCTAGCTGTTCGTGCAGATAATTCTTTGCAACCTGCATCTCGTTGGTACACAGGTTCTGGTATTTACAGGCATGTTCGTTTAATTAAAACTGCTGATATTCATATCAATCAGTGGGGCGTTTTTGTAACAACACCTTTAGTAAGTGCTGATAAAGCAACTGTAAATGCAAAAATTGATGTTGTAAATACTTCCACCAATAAAAATTTAATACTTGAAACATCCATCATAGATCCCAATGGAAAGTTGATAAAATCTACCCAAACAAAATTTGCAGCAACTGCTTTAAATAAGCAAACTTTTGAACATACTATTATTGTTGATAAACCTATGCTATGGAGTTTGGAAAAAACAAACTTGTACAAAGCAGTTGTAAAAATATTTTCTGGTAAAACATTATTAGATGATTATACGGTTGATTTTGGAATAAGAACCATTCGTTTCGATGCTGATTATGGTTTTTTCTTAAATGGAAAAAATATTAAAATAAAAGGTGTTTGCCTGCACCACGATGGTGGTGCATTTGGTGCAGCCGTTCCATTAAGGGTTTGGGAAAAACGTTTTGAACAATTGAAAGAATTGGGCGTGAATGGCATTAGAACTTCACACAATCCAGTTGCACCCGAATTTTTAGACTTGTGTGACAAAATGGGCATGTTGGTAATGAACGAAACATTCGACACGTGGAATGCTAAAAAAAGCAGTGCCGATTTTGGCTACAACTTATACTTCACCAATTGGTGGGAGAGAGATACAAGAGATCAAGTTATCAGAGATAGAAATCATCCATCGGTTGTTATTTATAGTATTGGCAACGAAATTCATGACAACTTAAATGATACTTCAGGTTTTAGAAAATATAAGATGCAGCAAGATTTAGTGCATGCTTTAGATACAACAAGACCAGTGACCATGGCACTTTTCAGACCAGCATTGTCTAAAGTTTATGAAAATGGATTGGCTGATATGATGGATGTAGTTGGGCAGAATTATAGAGAAAATGAATTGGTTGTTGCCCACGAAAAAAATCCAAAACGTAAAGTAATTGGTACTGAAAACAGACATGAATTAGCTGCCTGGCTACCTTTTAGAGACAAACCTTATTATGCTGGTCAGTTTTTATGGACTGGTATCGATTATATTGGTGAAAGTGATTGGCCAAATGTGGTGCATGGCTCAGGGTTATTAGATAGAACTGGGTTTAAACGCCATATTGGTTTTCAGTACCAAAGTTGGTGGAGTAATGAACCAATGGTGTATGTAATGCGTAAAGAGGGCAATGCTGGTGCAGGCGATTGGGTAAGTGATTGGAGCCCTACTGATATTGATACCTATGATGAAGCCAAGGTTCAAGTATTTAGCAATTGCGACGAAGTAGAATTGTTTTTAAACGATGTTTCATTAGGTGTTCAGCCACGTACAAGCGATAATGCTTCTCCACGCAACTGGTCGTTTACTTTTCATACAGGAACATTAAAAGCTGTAGCAAAAAATAATGGCACTATAGTTGCCTCTCAGGTATTGAAAACAGCAGGAACACCAGCTAAAATTCTTTTAACTGTAGATAAGAACAAATTAGCCAATAACTGGAATGACGTAAGTTATATATCAGCAACAGTGGTAGATGAAAATGGAATTCCTTGTTTAAATGCAGATAATCAAATTACCTTTTCTGTATCAGGGGCAGGTTTTTTAGCAGCAACAGATAATGGTGATTTATCTTCTACAGAATCTTTCTTATCGAACAAAAGGTTTTGTTTTAAAGGAAGATGTATTGCTGCAGTTAAAGCAAATGCTGGCAGTGGAAAAATTATAATAACTGCATCAGCAGAAAAATTGAAATCTGCAACTGTTGAAATTGAAGCCGTAGAATAATAGCATGTGTTATTGTATATCAAAACTCAGAGAATGAAAATTAAGCAAAAGTTATTTGTAATAGTTATACTGATAGTAGCATTATCAACTGCACATGCACAGTATCAAATGGAATACCTCACACGTGGTGTATATGCCATTAATCAAGGTAATGGAAAAGTGTTTGTTAGTTGGCGTTTATTGGGGACAGAAAAAAATGATCTATCTTTTAATCTTTATAAAATTGTTGATGGGAAAACAAGCAAGCTCAATAAAGAACCTTTAATTCAATCTTCTAATTTTGTAGATGAACAAGCCGATACCTCTAAAGCAAATACCTATTTTGTAAAAGCCATCATCAATAATAGAGAGCAAGCTGCTGATAAATCATTCACCTTACAGCCCAATGCAAAACCCTATTTAGCCATTCCTTTAAAAACACCTGCTGGCTATTCAGCCAATGATATTTCTGTTGGTGATATGGATGGTGATGGCGAATATGAATTAGTCGTTCATATGACTGGCAAGGCACATGACAACTCACATGCTGGCTTTACAGATCCTCCAATTTTTCATTGTTATAAATTAGATGGCACTTTTTTGTGGCAAATAAATTTGGGTAAGAACATTCGTGAAGGTGCCCACTATACACAATTTATGGTGTACGATTTAGATGGAGATGGCAAAGCTGAAGTTGCAATGAAAACAGCTGATGGCACTGTTGATGGAAAAGGAAATGTGATTGGTGACAGCACCAAAGATTTTAGGAACGAACGTGGTTATATTATATCTGGTCCTGAATACTTAACAGTATTCAATGGCCTAACTGGAGAAGCGATTACAACTGTTGATTATACGCCTCCACGAAATGCAACTACACAAAATCCAACGCCTGAGCAATTGAAAGCAACCTGGGGCGATGGTTATGGAAATAGGTTTGATAGATTCATTGCTTGCATTGCTTATTTGGATGGTAAGCACCCAAGCTTGGTAATGTGCAGAGGTTATTACACAAGAACTGTTTTGGCAGCCTATGATTTCAAGGATAAAACTTTGACCAAACGTTGGGTTTTTGATACCAACAATGGTTATTCAGAATATGTAGGTCAGGGCAATCATAATCTATCTGTTACAGATGTTGATGGAGATGGGAAAGATGAAATTATTTATGGTCAAATGACCATTGATGATAATGGTAAAGGATTATACTCAACTAAAATTGGTCATGCAGATGCTTTACATGTAAGTGATTTAGATCCTGATAGACCAGGGCTTGAAGTGTTTGGTACACAAGAAAGGTTTGGTGATGCAGGTGCCAACTTTCGTGATGCAAAAACAGGTGAAATTATTTGGAAAAAACCATCCATAGCTGCTGGTGGAGATGGTGAAGGCCCAGGTAGAGCATTGGCTCTAGACATCGATCCACGTTACAAAGGTTTTGAATGTTGGGTGGCAGGTGCAGGCATTACAGGAATGTTCGATTGTCATGGAAATAAGATTGCAGAAAAGACTCCGCCTTGTAATATGGGTATTTATTGGGATGGCGATGTGCTAAGTGAAATACTCAATGGCACAACCATTGGTAAATGGGATTATTTAAACAGCAATATGAACAGAATTTTTGAAGCTAAAAATTTTGATTGTGTAAGCAACAATGGTTCAAAAGCAAATCCAGGTCTAAGTGCCGATTTGTTGGGCGATTGGAGAGAAGAAGTTATTTATAGAACAAAAGACAGTAAAGAGTTGAGAGTATTTTCAACCACTATTCCAACAGATAAAAGGTTTTATACTTTAATGCACAATCCACAATACCGTTTAAGTATTGCCTGGCAAAATGTGGCTTACAATCAGCCACCACATCTAAGTTATTACATGGGCGACGGAATGGAGATGCCACCAATGCCTAACATTATTGTTGTTCAACCTAAGAAATAAAATTAGTAGCATGAAGTACATAAATTCTAAAAATAATCGTTCCCGCTTTTCGTTGCAAGTCCCGATTGCATCGGGAGCTTTTCACTTCAATCGGGGCTAGCTAAAATATTCTTCGTTTTATAAAATTATTTATAAAAACTGATGTTGGTGAGAGCCTGTTGAAGTTAAATTAATAAACGTTTTCTGTAATCGGTTTCAACAAGTACAACCTAACATAACCTAATCAAATCATCAATATAAAATAAGTCAGTTAATGAAAAAAACAGCCCAACAATTCATCAATTCACCAATCCGGAATTTCGTTTATATTCTTTTAATTGTTATCCTTTCTTCCTTCGTTTTTTTTCAACAAAAAACAACCCTATACTTAATTGGAGATAGTACTGTTCGTAACACAACAAAGCCAGGTGATTTATGGGGTTGGGGAAGCATTATTCAAGATTATTTCGATAGTTCAAAACTCTATGTAAGTAATCAGGCAATGGCTGGAAGAAGTACTAGAACTTATGTAAAAGAAGGTCGTTGGGATAAAGTATTGAGTACGCTAAAACCTGGTGATTTTGTAATGATGCAATTTGGTCACAACGATGGGTCGAAGCCCGATACTTCAAAAGCTGGCTATCGTGGTGTGTTAAGAGGTACTGGAGAAGATTCAGTTGTGTTAAATTGGAACGATGGTAAGCAGGAAATTGTACATACTTATGGTTGGTATATCAGAAAGTTTATCAGAGAAACTAAGGCAAAAGGGGCTACACCAGTTGTGTGTTCTTTTATTCCTCGTAACGATTGGAAAGATGGAAAAATAATACGTCCAAAAAATAATTTTGGTCAGTTTGCCGAGGAAGTGGCAAAACAAGAGGGAGCTTACTTTATTGACTTAAACACCATAACAGCCAATAAATATGATGCAATGGGGCAAGAAGCTGTAAAACCATTTTTTCCTAAAGAACATACACACACCAATTATGATGGTGCTAAAGTAAATGCAGAATCGGTTGTAGATGGTTTGAAAATGTTGAAGGATTGTAAGTTGAATGATTTTTTAAAAATTAAATAAATTGGGGAATCAAAACCTTACTAAACTTTGGATTTAAACTGCTAAAATGAGAAGAATTGTTTTCATAGTTTTTGTGTTGTTACCAATGAGTAGTTTATTGGCACAACCTGTTATGCAACCAAGAAATTTATTTATCCCTGACGCAAGTGTTACTGCTCGTTCAGTAACATTGTTATGGGATAAACCACATGAATACAAAAATGTAGTGGCATACCAAATATTTATGAATGATAAGTATATTACTACATCTACAAAAACCAATTATAGTTTTCAAAATTTATTCCCTAATAGAACATATTCCTTTTCAATAAAAGCTCAAGCAAGAGATAGTAGTTTATCTGCACCAACTCCAGTAGTAATCTGTAAAACAAAAACAGCAAGTAAAGTATTTAATGTGCTTGATTTTGGTGCAATCGGTGATGGTACAACAAAGAATACAGCTACCATTCAAAAAGCAATAGATGCCTGTTCTAAAGGAGGAACTGTTCATATACCAGCAGGCACTTTTTTAAGTGGAGCTTTGTACTTAAAAAGTAATATGACTTTGTATTTAGCTGAAGGAGCGATATTAAAAGGCACTACAGAAGTTGCAGATTATATGCCTTTAATTTTAAACAGATTCGAAGGTTGGGAAATGAAAACCCTTGCTAGTTTAATTAATGCAGGAACTTTAAATAGAGATGGTAGTTATAATGTTCAAAATTTGAGTATTGAAGGCAAAGGAACAATTAGTGGTGGTGGAACTCCATTAGGCAATGCGATGATAAAATCCAATGGAATTAGGGGTCGTGGAAGGTTAATTTGTATAATGAATGGGCAAAATATCAATATCCAGGGATTGAAAATTGAAAATGCACCTTGCTGGACGATTCATTATATCTACTGCAATAATGTTGTATTACACGATTTGAATATTATCAGCACTGCAAGAAATGGAGATGGTATCGACCCTGATTCCTCGACAGATTCTTATATCTTCAATTGCACTTTTTCAACTGGCGATGATTGTATTGCTATAAAATCTGGCAAAAACCCTGAAGGTTATTTTGTGGGTAAGCCAACAAAAAATATTCGTATCACGGATTGTGATTTTGTTAAAGGTCATTCGTTGGCAATAGGTAGTGAAATGAGTGGTGGTGTAAGTGATGTTTTTATACAAGATTGTAAAATTGGTAACCTGTTACATGGACTGCAAATTAAAGCAACCAAAGACCGTGGCGGTTATGTAAAGAATGTAATTGTAAGGGATTGTGAACTGTTGAAAATTACTTTATACACTGCAGTTAATTATAATAATGATGGTGAAGCTGCACCCGAACTTGCACAGTTCAGTGATATGGAGTTTTCCAATTTGGATTTATCAAAAGCAAAGTCCAACGAAATAGTAATGGATATTAATGGATTTGCAGATGAAAAGAAATATACCAAGAACATAACTTTCGAAAACATCAATCTTCCCAATGAGTCAACCATTAAAATAAAAAATTGCGAAGAGTTGACTTTTAAAAATGTTTTATGTGCAAATGGAAAGAAACCAATTTATCAAATTGTGGAGTCAAAAAATATCAGTAATTAAGCAAAGCCATGAAAAAACTGAAACTTCTAGCACTTGTTTTATGCATGTACACTTTTTCAAACGCACAAGAAAATACCTCTCACAGAATAAAATACAATTTCAATCCATTATGGAAAATGTTTGTTGGTGACGATTCTTTGTCTTCAACTTTTTCATTTAACGATGCATCATGGAAACCAGTCACTTTACCCCATGCTTTTAATGAAGATGAAGCATTTAAAATATCTATAGAAAAACATTCAACTGGTATTATTTGGTATAGGAAACATTTTATTATTTCACCCGATTATGTTGGTAAAAAAGTATTCATAGAGTTCGAAGGTGTTAGGCAGGCTGGAGAAATTTTCTTGAATGGAAAATCAATTGGTATCAGTGAAAATGGTATCATGGCTTTTGGTTTTGATATTAGTAATCAAGTGAAGTTTGGCGAAGAAAATGTGATTGCTGTAAGAATAGACAATAGCTGGAATTATCGAGAAAAGGTTACCAACAGTGGTTTTCAGTGGAATGATAAAAACTTTAATGCTAACTATGGAGGTATCTCTAAAAATGTTTATTTGCATGTGACTGATAAGTTGCACCAAACATTGCCTATCTATTCAAATCTAAAAACTACTGGTGTTTATGTGTATGCAAAGGATTTTAATATCCCTAAAAAATCAGCATCAATCACCGCAGAAGCAGAAATAAAAAATGATTATGGAATAAAAAAAAACTTTCAATATTCAGCTTATATAGAAGATGCAGTGACTGGTAAAAAAATCCCAGCTAATTTTAAAACAATCAATGTACAACTTCGGCCCAATGAAATTAAAACTATTAAGACCGATGCATTAGTAAACAACTTAAATTTTTGGAGTTGGGGTTATGGGTATTTATACAATGTGTACACAACAGTAAGTGTTAACAATAAGGTGATTGATGTGGTTAAAACCACTACAGGATTTCGTAAAACTGCATTCAACAATGGAGTACTTACACTAAATGATAGAGTGTTACATTTAAAAGGCTATGCCCAACGTTCCAGCAATGAGTGGCCAGCCATTGGATTGTCAGTACCTGCTTGGCTAAGCGATTACAGCAATCAATTAATGGTAGAGAGTAATGCCAACTTAGTAAGATGGATGCACATTACTCCTTGGAAGCAAGATGTAGAAAGTTGTGATAGGGTAGGTCTAATACAAGCCATGCCAGCAGGCGATAGTGAAAAAGATGTTGAGGGACGAAGATGGGAGCAACGAAAAGAAGTAATGAGAGATGCCATTATTTATAACCGAAATAATCCAAGTATCATTTTTGTAGAGTGTGGTAACAATCAAATTAGTGAAGTCCACATGAAGGAAATGAAAGCTATCAGAAACTTGTATGATCCTTTTGGTGGCAGAGCAATTGGTAGTAGAAATATGTTAGATAGCAAAGAAGCTGAGTATGGTGGCGAAATGTTGTACATTAATAAGAGTGCAACAAAACCTATGTGGCAAATGGAATACAGCCGAGATGAAGGTTTGCGTAAATATTGGGATGAATATTCACCACCTTATCATAAAGAAGGTGAGGGACCATTGCATAATGGACAAGATGCAAGCTCTTATAATCACAATCAGGATGCACATGCTATAGAAAATATTGTTCGTTGGTTTGATTATTGGAAAGAGAGACCGGGCACAGGAAAAAGAGTAAATGGCGGAGGCGTCAATATTATTTTTTCTGAAAGTAATACTCATCATCGTGGGGCCGAAAATTATAGGAGAAGTGGTGAGGTTGACGCAATGCGTATTACAAAAGAAGGATTTTATGCCCATCAAATTATGTGGGATGGTTGGGTAAATATTGAAAAGCCTCGAATACATATAATTGGACATTGGAACTACCAAGAAGGTGTAACAAAAAATATTTACGTTGTATCAAGTGCAGAGAAAGTAGAGCTATTTGTAAATGGAAAATCTTTGGGGTTTGGAGAGCAAAGTAGTCGTTTCTTATACACCTTCAAAAATATTTCCTGGAAGGCTGGAACGATTGCTGCTGTTGGTTATGATGCCAATGGGAAAAAGCTTTGTACTGCTAAACATGAAACTGCTGGAGAACCATTTGCTGTTAAGCTAACGCAAATAAATCCTGCAAAATTATTGGTTGCCAATGGAGCAGATTTGGCTTTGGTAGAAGTAGAAGTGGTTGATGCAAAAGGCAATCGTTGTCCAACTGCATTAAATGAAATTCAATTTATATTGAATGGTGCTGCAGAATGGAGAGGTGGAATTGCTCAAGGGCCAGATAACTATATTTTGTCTAAAACTTTACCTGTAGAATGTGGTGTAAACAGGTTTTTAATTCGTTCAACAACATTGGCTGGTAATATTGTTGTAACAGCTAAAGCCAATGGACTAAAAGATGCAGTACTCAATTTAAAATCAGTACCATTTGAAGTTGTAGATGGATTGGCCTTGCAATTGCCTTCTGATGGATTAAAATCGAATTTAGCCAAAGGATCAACACCTTTATCTCCATCTTATACAGTAAGCAGAAAGTCGCATATTATTATGGCTGCAACTGCTGGTGCAAATATAGAGAAAGCTGTTAACAGTTATGATGATAATGAAGCCAGTGATTGGGTAAATGATGGTAAGCAAAGCACAGCATGGATTGAATATGAGTTAGCCGAAGCAGCTGTTATTAATGAAGTGTCTTTAAAGCTCAACAACTTTAGAACAAGAACTTACCCAATAAAAATCTCTGTTGATGGCAAGGAAGTATTCAAGGGAAATACCACAAAAAATCTGGGTTATTTTACAGCAAGTTTTAAAGCAACTACTGGTAAAAAAATAAAGGTTGAATTAATTGGTCAAGCAGCAATAACAGAAGACAATAGCAAAGAAGTAAATGGTAAAAAATTAGATGATGGCGTTGCCAGAAATGATGCAAATGCCAAAGGAACTTTTGCAATTATTGAAGTCGAAATTTATGGTCCTGTTAAAAAATAAATAGTTGTTATAAATAATTTTAGTATGAAACATTTAAAAATCTTATTGTTTTTTTCTTTAATCAGTTTGGCTTTTGTAGTAAAAAAAGAACGACCAGTTTTGTATATCATCGGTGACTCTACTGTAAAGAATGGTGATGGTACTGGCAAAAACAATCAAATGGGTTGGGGTACTGTAGTTGATGCTTATTTTGATACTACAAAAATTGCTATTCGTAACCATGCAATGGGAGGCAGAAGTAGCAGAACATTTATTACTGAAGGTCGTTGGAATACCATTATGAAAACCTTGAAAAAAGGAGATTATGTAATGATGCAATTTGGTCATAACGATGCAAGCCCATTAGATGATACTGCACGTGCAAGAGGCACTATTAAAGGGCTTGGAGAAGATAGTGTACAGATTTACAATCCCATACGTAAAATAAAAGAGGTAGTACACAGCTATGGTTGGTATATGCGTAAGTTTATTAATGATGCTAAGGCTGTTGGGGCTACACCAATTATATGTTCTCCCATTCCACGATTATCTTATAAAGATGGGAAAATTGTAAGAGACAATTATGCAACATGGAGCAAAGAATTGGCAACACAAACCAACACTTTGTTTATACCATTAAACGAAAAAATTGCTCTTGAATATGAAAAAATGGATACCGTAGCGGTAAAGAAATTTTTTCCTGCCGATCATACGCATACCAATAAAGATGGTGCTATTTTAAATGCACAAAAAGTTGTAGAAGGTGTTAAAGAATTAAAAAAATGTAAGTTGAAAAAGTATTTGAAATAGAAAGCATTTTAAGATACGGTGAAAAAAGTTAAAACAATTTCATCCCGTAGTGACCAATGGTGGTAAAAATAATACAACGTGCAAGTACACCTACACAACACCAAATAGCCAACTTATGCATGTTTACATTAAACCCAACACCAACTGCAATACTCACAGGTGCACCTACAGTAAATGTGCCTAAAAAGCCTAAACCAACAATGCCAAATTTGTCCCACAGTTTGTGTGCAAGATTGGGCTTTTGTTCTTTAACAACTGCTTTCGGCTTTCTAAATTTTGCTAAGAATTTTTCAATGCGTTCTCCTAAAAAAGCAGCAATAAAAACACCAGCAATACCACCAGCAAGGCTGGCTGCAAAAATTACCAATGGCGATAAACCAAATGCAAAACCAGCAGGAATTGCAGCATAAATTTCGAAAGTGGCCAAGCCAGCAACTGTAAGTATTTTGTATAACATAGGTTAAATTATTAGCAATGATAATTAGATTAAAATAAAAAACTCCTTACCAAATTGTAAAGAGTTTTTTGAAAGAAAATAGTTTTAAAACATTTATGCCGAAGCTTTCATTTTTTTGATTTCTTCAGTCAACTTTGGTAGTACTTCAAAAGCATCACCCACAATTCCATAATCAGCTGCTTTAAAGAAAGGAGCTTCAGGGTCTTTATTAATTACCACAATTACTTTACTTCTGTTTACACCAGCCAAATGTTGTATAGCACCACTAATGCCAACAGCAATGTATAAGTTAGGAGCAACCTGAACACCAGTTTGTCCTACGTGTTCATGGTGTGGTCTCCAATGAGCATCTCCAACTGGACGGCTACAAGCAGTTGCAGCACCTAGTTCTTTGGCAAGATCTAAAATAATGCCCCAATTTTCTGGCCCTTTTAATCCACGGCCACCACTTACCACAATATCAGCTTCAGTCAATGGCACTTCGCCACTTACTTTATTTACAGCAGCTACTTTTACTTTGGCTGCATCTACAGTAATTGACAAAGCAACAACTTCGGCAGTACCTTCAATTGCAACAGTTTTATAACTGTTGGGATTTAAAGAAATTACTTTAACAGCAGAAGTAATATTTACATTGGCAAAAGCTTTACCACTAAATACCGTTTTCTTAACTATAAATCCATTGGTAGTTTCTGGCAATGCACAAGCACCAGAAACCAAGCCAGCTTTTAAACGTGCAGCAGTTCTTGCAGCCACAGCTTTACCTGTTTGGTTGTGTGAAAATACAAGTACAGTTGAACTGGTTGACGCAACTGCTTCTGCAATTACTTTAGCATACACTTGTGCATCTACATGATTTAATTCGGCATTGGCAACTTGATAAATTTTGGTAACACCATATTTACCTAAAGTGGTTAAATCTTCGTTTACTGAACCCAATACCAATGCAGCTGCAGTGGTACCCAATTGTTTGGCAACATCTGCACCATAAGTTAGGGCTTCATAAGAAGATTTTTTGATGTGGCCTTCGGCCTGATCTACAAATATTAAAACTGACATACGACTAATTTGAATGTTTGAATATGAATTGTTGAGTAAAGAACCAACCGTTGAAGGGAGTGACACAACAAAAGCTTCATTTTTGTACCACAGCTGGTAACAAAAACTTAAATGGCTTTTGCTTCTTCGTGTAAAAGTCTTACCAATTCTGCAACGTTATCAGCAGCCACCAATTTAACACCAGCTTTTGCAGGTGGCAATTCGTAACTAGCAATAGTGGTTAAAGTATCTACAGCAGCAGGCTCAACCACTTTTAATGGTTTTGTACGTGCAGCCATTATACCACGCATGTTTGGAATACGTTGCTCAGCAACACCTTTTTGGCAGCTTACCACAACAGGCAATGCAACTTCATTCACTTCTTCACCACCTTCAATTTCTCTGTTAATGGTTGCGGTTGTTCCATTTAACTCAAATTTTGTAGCCAATGAAACATAAGGAGCATCAATTAATTCAGCCACCATACCACCAATGGATGAGCCATTGTAATCGATGGTTTCTTTACCAGTAAATACTAAATCGTATCCACCTTGTTTGGCAATTTCAGCAATTTGTGCAGCAATAAAATAACTGTCGTTACTATCTGCATTTACACGAATGGCTTCATCGCCACCCAATGCCAATGCTTTTCTGATAACTGGCTCGGCATCAGTCAAACCAACAGTTACTAAATGAATGGTCGTAGCAGCATCTTTTTCTTTCAATTCAATAGCACGTACCAATGCATACCATTCGTCGTAAGGATTAATAATCCACTGCACACCAGCATCATCAAACTTGCTATTGCCATCTTTAAAAGCAATTTTAGAAGTTGTATCGGGTGTTTTACTTACACAAACTAAAATTTTCATATTTAGAGTGATTTTTTAGAAGATTTTAATAATTAGTTGCATAAACAACTAATACAAATATAAGGCTGTTTTGTTTGCGGCAAAGATTACATAAAAAAAATTGTAGCCGTTCATTAAAAAATTAACAGAAAACCAATTTTGGAAGAAAATTTTAGGTAAACAAAAGCATTAAGCTTTTTTCTTTTTCTTTTTTGTAGAAGGGTTGTTTAACTCATCTAAAATTTGCTGCTCGGTTTTTAGGGGTATCGAAGACTCTTTTTTCTTTATGTACAGAGTAATTGTTTGGGTAAGTGCTGCATTTTGTTTTGCTGTGGCAGTAATTACTACTGAATCCTTTTTAAAATCATGGTCAATAAACAAATTGTTGCCTTGCCATTTACCAAAAGAGGAGGTAAATAGTAAATGTGTTGTATCTAGTGGAATGAATTTGCCATTGCTCAATTGTGCATCTACATTAATGTAATTCCAAACTTCTTTTTTCAAGCTATCGGTATACACATTAAAGAATATTTTTTCAATTTTCTGTGCAAATGAAAGCTGAAAGGAAAATAACAAACCAAGTACAAAGCAAAATTGTTTCATACGCCTAATATACAAATAAACGTGCCAGATTTTTTTTTGTAACTAGCAGTAGAATATGAATTGAGCTGTTGTTGTGTTACACCCTTGTACTGCAGTACAAAATTGAACTTATTTATTTACAATAGAAACAAGCTCTTCATTGGGTTTAGCATAACTAAATCTATCTATTAAAGTGGTAGCATAGTAACCATCAATGCCTAAACTGCAAACACTGTTGTTTTTTTGTGCAGCAATAAAACCATCGGCTTCAATTAATGTTTCATTAATTAATACATCGGTTACGGTGCCAATTACTAAAAAAGTTCCATTGTATTGTATGGGTAAAATTTCTATCAATTTTAAGGCATACTTTATATTGCTTTCAGCAACAAAAGGAGCATTGATGTTTTCTACAAATTGTGCTGTTAATCCTGTTGCTGTAAACTCACTAACATCAGCTGAATACTTAGCACTTGTTTGGTGTGCTTGTGCAATGAAATTTTCTTGAATATGGTTAATGGTATAAACGCCAGTTGCTTCTATATTGGC
>CALRLF020000037.1:0-41373 GCA_943368475.1 Allobosea thiooxidans | reverse complement strand
GTATATTGGGAAAACTACATATGTATTTGGCGGTAGAAATATATATGTAGGAACTAAAGTTCGAATTTTTCCTGGCTTAAGAGCAGAATGTCACAATGGAGGTAAAATTATTATAAAAGATGACGTTTCTATTGGGCAGAATCTTCATATAATATCATCACATATCAACCTCACTATTGGTTCTCATACAACTTTATCGGGAAATGTTTTTATTACTAATGTTGATCATTCTTATGATATTGTAGAAAAACACATTTTAACGCAGGACTATCTTGTTAAACAAACTGAAATTGGGGAGTTTTGTTTTATAGGTTATGCAGCTGCGATACAAGCTGGTACTGTACTAGGGAAGCAATGTATTGTAGGTGCCAATTCTGTTGTAAGAGGTGAATTTCCAGACTATTGTGTAATAGTGGGAGCCCCTGCAAAAATTGTTAAGCGTTATAACTTTAATACCCAACTTTGGGAAAAAACCGATTCAAAAGGAAATTTTTTGCAATGAAACGAATTTTAATAACCGGCGGAGCTGGTTTTATTGGTAGCAACTTAGCATTGGCGTTAATACAAAAAGGTTATTCAGTTACAGTGTTGGATAATTTATCGCCTCAAATACATGGAGATAACCCAGAAGTCACATCTCCTTTATACATTTCTATTAAAGATAAAGTAAGATTTATTAATGCTTCAATCCTAAACAGGGAGGCTTTAGAAAATGCAATAGCAGATAATGACGTGATTGTGCATTATGCTGCAGAAACAGGAACCGGTCAATCAATGTATCAAATTGAGCATTATAGCAATGTAAACATTGGAGGTACTGCTTTATTGTTAGATATTTTAGCCAACAATAAGAATCATCAAGTTAAAAAAGTAGTAGTAGCATCTTCCCGATCTATTTATGGAGAGGGGAAGTATTATAGCAAATCAACTGGGTTTGTATATCCTACTCATAGAAGTGATGCGGATATGAAGAAGGGCATTTTTGAAGTTAAAAATGGTAATTCTGAAGATGTGCTTGATCTAATTGCCACAGATGAAGAATCAAAAATTCACCCTTCATCTGTTTATGGCATTACAAAACAGAATCAAGAACAACTAATTATGACAGTTTGCCCAACAATAGGTATCTCAGGCGTAGCACTGCGATATCAAAATGTATATGGTCCAGGGCAGTCTTTGTCGAATCCTTATACAGGCATTCTATCCATCTTTTCATCTTTAATGAAACAGGGGAAAGAAATTAATGTGTTTGAAGATGGTAAAGAGTCTAGAGATTTTGTTTTTATAACGGATGTTGTAGATGCTACTATTTTGGCAATAGAAAAAGACGAAGCGGATAATGATATTTTTAATGTAGGAACAGGTGTGCCAACAGATGTAAATACAGTAGTAAAAGAGCTTATGATAGCTTATGGGGTTACTGTTGAAGTAAAAATTTCTGGTAATTATCGCTTAGGAGATATTAGACATAATTTTGCCGACTTAAATAAAATTAGTTCGCTACTCGGGTATAGCCCTAAAGTGTTTTTTAATGAAGGTATCAAACACTTCACAAACTGGGTAAACCAACAATCGATTAGTGGAGATAAATACCAAGAATCAATCAACGAAATGAAGCAAAAAGGGCTATTAAAATGAGTATAAACAATAAAAAGTTAGTTTTATTTATAAGCTTATCTTTCTTTGGTTATGAAAAGTCAATTAAAGAAGCGATTGAACAAAAAGGCTATATAGTTGATTTTTTTGATGAGCGTGCAAGTAATAACACAATTTTTAAAGCGGTTTCCAGAGTTAAAAAAGAAGTTGTAGGGTTAGTAATTAATCGTTATTACAATAATATTTTACAAAAAATTAAGCATAAGAAATACGATTATTTTTTGCTAATTAAAGGGGAGGCTATTCCTGAAAAATTTGTTTTGCAGTTTAAAAAATTAAACCCTCAAGCACATCTAATATTTTATAATTTCGATGCAATTAGAAATAACAAAAACTCATTAAAAGTTATTAAACATTTTGATGATTGTTACACTTTCGATTTCGAAGATGCAAAAAAGTATCCTTTTTTTAAATTAAAGCATTTATTTTATTCAAGAGAGTATCATCGATCTAGTAAAGAAGCAATACAAAATCGGAAGTTCGACATTTCATTTGTAGGCACGTTGCACTCGAATAGATATAGCATAATAAAATCTCTTTACGAAAGCTTTACTAACAGGTTTATCTTTTTTTATTTGCCAGCTAAATGGCTTTATCCAACAAATAAGTTAATTAAAAAGGAGTATAAACTAATTTCTAAAGAAGAGGTTAGTTTTAATAAAATCTCTAAAGATGAAGTAGCTAACATTTTTAGAGCCTCAAAATGTGTAATAGATATTCAGCGTTTTCATCAAACTGGCTTAACAATGCGAACTTTTGAGGTTTTGGCTAGTGGTTCTATTTTAGTTACTACAAATCATTGGATTAAAGAAACTGAATTTTATGACCCTAATTATATAGTAGTTTTAGAGAATATACAAAATGTTGAGGATAAAGTAACTGAGATAAAAGAAAAAATCAAAAAATGTTCAATAAATACTGGTTTCGATGAACTAAAGTTTGAAAAGTATTATATCAATAACTGGATAGATGAGTTTTTTAAGAAAAATTGTTAATATTATTACTTATTTTCATTATTTTCGCTTTACCCCTCAATAAGTAATATAAAAATTGAACCCGATGAACAACGTAAAAATTAAGATGAGAGGGATCGCAAAATCTCTTTCTTTCATTCCTGGAGGGAAGCTTAATGAAGATCTAGAGAGAATGAGCTACTATATAAATTCTAATGTTCCCAAACGACTTTTTGATATTACGGTTTCTTTTTTAGTTATCGTATTTATAATGACATGGTTTTACCCAATTATTTGGCTGCTGATAAAACTATCTTCAAGTGGCCCAGCACTATTTAAGCAAAAAAGAGTAGGGTACATGGGGGGGATATTTTCTTGTTATAAGTTTAGAACAATGAAGTTAGATTCTACGTCGAACAGTTCTTTTACTCCAACTTCCAAATCAGATTCAAGGGTTACTAGTATTGGTAAATTATTACGTAAAACTAATTTAGATGAGTTGCCTCAAATTTTCAACGTACTACTTGGAGATATGAGTATTGTTGGTCCAAGACCTCATCCAATTGCGTTTCAGGAAAATTATGCATCATTCATTAACAATATTGAAAAGCGTCAGCTAGTGAAACCCGGAATTACAGGTTTGGCTCAAGTTAAAGGATTTAGGGGTGATGTTCTAGATCCCGAAGAAAACAAAATCAGGCTTATAAAGAGAGTTAAATTTGATGTTGAATACATTAAAAATTGGTCTTTTAAAATGGATATTTATATTATTGCGAAAACTGGTTGGCAAATGTTGGTAAGAGATACTAAGGCACATTAATTTTTCGTTTTAACAAGAATTTATCAAAAATTGCAATGAGTAAAAAGGGTAACGGACTCCAAAGAATTTCCTTTAATGCTAAAAAACGAAACTGCTCTTTTGTTGAGTAGCTAAATATAAACCAATCAATAAATGCTGCCAAAATAAAAAAAACAATCATTGTTAAATAGAAATACGTCCAAATTTTTTTATTCCAGTTATTTGGTTTAGTCTTATTTAAACCCCAATATCCTAAAGCAGCATATACAAACAATAAGCTAATCTCAATTACATCTTTAATCTTGGTGTTTATATCGGCATAAGATTTAGTATCAATAATTAGTTGGTTAATTATTGCAGTGCAGCTAATCATAAGTAATAAAGCAAACCATTTTTTAAATCTGTTCATTGTTGGGTGTTTTAGCTTTTAAGTACCAAACCCACATTGCAAAAATTATAAAGTACATTATTAATTTAAATATGTAGTGGTGTGCAATTTCTACGTAAGAACTGCTAGAAATATTTAAATAACCAATAAATGAGCATCTTAACACATTGCAAACATATATAATCAGTATTCCCAATAAGCCAAAAATAATAGTGCGTTTCCATTTATTAGAAGAAATACAAATTAAAAATCCTACAAATAGAACAATTAATTCAAGTGCATTACAAGGGTCAGCAATACCTAAAATTTTCTTTCCATCTTTTAAAATTATTAAGCCGTAAAAATCAATTTCACTGGTTAGTTTTTTTTCAATTATACTAAATACTGAAGTGGGGTAAATTGATTTTAAAACCTGAGCAGTTGATTTCGTTACTTGTATGGTTAATGGTTTATCGATAGTTCTGTGAGGTTTCAGAATTAAATAATAAGAAAGTTTCCATACTACAAAAAGAAAGGCTGCTTTTATCAAAAAATTTCTTACTTCAATTGGTACTTCTTTCAATATGACCAATATTTTTTCTTTTTTCATACAGTTTACATTAGTACCGTTAATTAATCAAATATAAGCAGCTTGCTGTTTATCACACTTTTTACAAATTTAAAAGTTGCTTGGTCTCTTGATTTTAAGGACCAATACTTACTGAAGCTAATATGAATAACATAAAAGCGAAGTTTACCTTTGCGAGGTTTACACTTTGGAATATGGGACAGAATTATGTAAAAAATTATCTTTCAAAAAATCACTTCTATAATGCAAACTAAACACCACATTTAAATGTTTGGATAGTATTTTAATTTCAAAAGTTCATAATTACCCTTAAACCAATATTTTTACAGCCTTTAAAAATAATTGGGTGTACACAACAACTTCTTCTACGATTGTAAAGGCTGAACTGGGTGCTAAAAAATTACTTCTTCAAAAAGCAATGCTTATCAATAATAACATTGTAAAAAGGAGCTTCGATTTTTTAGTGGCTTTCTTTTTCTTACTCTTTATTTTTTCTTGGTTATATCCTTTAATTGCAATTGCCATCAAGTTAGAATCTGGCGGGTTAGCACTATTTGTGCAAGAACGAATTGGGTTAAATGGCAAAGTATTTAAATGCTACAAATTCAGAACATTAAAAAACAATGAGGTTTCTACCAATCAACAAAGTTTAACCATGGGTTACAATGCACCTGTAACCAAGGTGGGAGCTTTTTTAAGGGATAAAAATATAGACGAACTTCCACAATTTATTAATGTGCTGCTGGGTAGCATGAGTATTGTAGGACCACGACCACACGCTATTCCTTTTCACAACATGTACAGTGAATTTATTCCAAATATTAATGATAGGTTATTGGTAAAACCAGGTATAACAGGTTTGGCACAAATCAAGGGGTTACGTGGTGATGTTGAAGACAAAGAACAAAACAAAATTAATATTCAACAAAGAATCGACTGCGATATCGAATACCTCAAAAATTGGTCGTTTGCTGGCGATTTGACTATTTTTAAGAAAACTATTTTCAAATAATCCCATGCAAATTTCCATCATCAATAAATCCACTAATCAATTACCTGAATATGCTACAACAGGTTCTTCTGGTATGGATATTAGGGCCAGTCTAGACAATGAAGTAATTCTACAACCTTTGGAAAGGTCTTTAATACCAACCGGTTTGTTTCTCGAAATTCCGCAGGGGTATGAAGCTCAAATTCGTCCACGTAGTGGATTAGCCATTAAGCAAGGCATCACCTGTTTAAACACACCTGGCACAATTGATGCTGATTATAGAGGTGAGTTAAAAGTTATTTTAATCAATTTATCTAATGAACCTACAATCATTTTGCATGGAGATCGCATAGCACAAATGGTATTTATGAAAATTGAACAGGTTCAACTAATACCCGTTACAACAATTAACGAAACCCTAAGAGGCGATGGTGGCTTTGGTCACACTGGAAAACAATAAATTTGCAGCATGCGAAAAATATTTCTCTTCGTTTTACCTTTCGTTTTAGTGGTGGTTTCTTGTAGAACAACCAAAAAAGTACAAACCATACAAACAGCCATTACCAAAAAAGATACCACCCAAGTAGTTACAGTTAAAGAAACACCCAAGGTCGATTCTGCTGCTATTGTAAAAGGTATCTTAGATAAAGTAATGCAACATAAAGTTGATTTTTCTACTTTTTACGCTAAAATTAAAATTGACTACGAAAGTGCAAACGATAGTAAAAGCTTTACAGCCTATTTGTACATGAAAAAAGATAGTGCTATTTACATGCGTTTGGTAGGTAGTTTTTTAGGTATTACAAAAGAAGGAGTGGTTGCTAAAATTTCAAAAGACAGTGTTACAGTGGTGAATAAAATAGATAAAACAGTTCAATATCGCTCTATTGCTTATTTGCAAGAAGTAACTAAAATACCATTCGATTTTCATACTCTGCAGGATATTTTAATTGGAAATCCTGTTTTTATAGATAGTAATGTAGTTTCTTACAGAAATGGGGACGATCAGTTTTCAGTTTTTATGATTGGCAATTTGTTTAAACACTTGGTTGCATTAGACAAAAACGATTTTAGGGTATTGAACAGTAAGTTGGATGATATCGATCCTTTAAAAAATAGAACTTGCAATATTTCTTTCAGCAACTATGAAAATAAAAATGGCAACCTGTTTTCTACCTATCGAAAAATTTCGGTTGCGGAAAAGTCGAAATTAGATGTTTGGCTCGATTATAAGCAGTATGCCTTTAACGAGCCTTTAACGTATATGTTTAATGTTCCTAAAAGTTATAAGAAGCAGTAATTTGTTCTCCACAACTTCGTTAAGTTTACCAAACAACCTTACAAATTCTTCACATTGGTAAAAGCGTATGTTTTTTTTAATTATTTATGTAATAAGTAATTAAAAGTAATCTACTCGGTTGTGCGTTATCATTAATTAAATCCTTTATTATGCAAAAATTACTGGTATTCTTTTTTGTATTAACCATTGCTGGTGCAGTAAATGCCCAGCCACAAAATAAAGATGAGCTGCAAAAAAAAGAAAATGAATTAAGAAAGGAAATAAACGACCTTTCGAACAGCCTTGTACAAATTCAAAAAAACAAAAAAGCCTCTGTTGCACAAGTGGCTGCTGTACAACGGAAAATTGCAGCCAGAGAAGAGCTAATAGGCACCATCAACCGACAGGTAAGGTTATTAGACGAAACCATTTACCAAAATGAGTTAGAGATTTATCGCATGAAAAAAGAATTGGACACACTGAAGCAGAAGTATGCCCAAAGTATTGTATTTGCCTATAAAAACAGAAGCAGTTACCAATACCTGAATTTTTTATTCTCTTCTACCAGTTTTAATGATGCTGTTAAAAGAATGACTTATTTAAAAAGCTATCGTGAACTGAGAGAAACACAGGTTAGCAATATTGTAAAAACACAAGAAGTTTTGCAAGCCAAGATTGGTACCTTAAGCAACTCCAAAAAAGAGCAAAGCGTTGTATTGCAAACCCAACAAGGACAATTAAAAGATTTAGAACAAGATAAAAAACAAAAAGATCAGGTTGTTAAAGAATTAAAAGGACAAGAAAAAGAAGTATCGGCACAAATACGTAAAAAGGATAAGCAAAGGCAGGATATGAAGGTTGCGATTGCCGCAATTATTAAAAGAGAGATTGCAGCAGCAGCCGAAGCTGAAAGAAAAGCAAGAATCGAAAGGGAAAGATTAGCAGCTGAAGCAAAGAAAAATCAAGCTAAACCAGCTGATGTTACTGCAAAAAATAATCCACCTAAAACATCAACTTCAACAGCTCCTAGAAATAACAATAGTGAGCCTGCTACTGGAATGACAACATCTGTTGGTGGTACCAGAGAATATAGCAAATTAGAAAGCACAGCAGAAGGGGTTGAGATGTCTATCAATTTTGAAAAAAGAAATTTGCCTTGGCCGGTTAATGTTGGAACTGTAATTATTCCATTTGGTACATATAGTGCTGGAGGTAAATTAACTGGTGTAAGCGATGGTTATGAAATTGCATTGCCAGAAGGAAGTTCTGTAAAATCAGTTGCTGATGGTAAAGTTTCTTATGTAGGCGATGTTGGTGGAGAGCAAGTGGTAATTGTAAAGCATGGTAAATATTTTACTTCTTACAGTCACTTGTCTAGTATTTCAGTATCTACAGGGCAAGAAGTAAAAGCTGGAACACAGGTTGGAAAATCGGGTACTGGTAGTGATGGCGATGGTGCATTATTATTTATGGTAACTAACGACAAGGGAACTCCTTTAAATCCTAAAAACTGGTTAAGGTCTAGATAAGCTACTTTTTAAGATATTAAATTGCAAAGTCGCCTTTAAGGCGACTTTTTTTATTGTAAATCAATAGCTTAATAGCGTTATAAACGTTGAAGGGTGCGACGCCGAAAAAGCCAAATTGAAATTCAAAAGCTGGCTACCAAAAAAAACTCCATAAAAGTTTTTAACAGGGCTTTTTTAAACAGCTTAACCCTTACCTTTGCCGCCAAATAAAAAACCTTACTCATATGGCTTCAAAAGGTAAAATTAAGCAGGTGATTGGTGCCGTTGTGGACGTTCACTTTCCTAACGATAACACGTTACCAGATATTTACAACGCTCTTGAAATTACAAGAGAAAATGGCGATAAATTAGTATTGGAAGTACAACAACACTTAGGTGAAGATAGTGTACGTACCATTGCAATGGACGGTACTGAAGGCTTGGTTCGTGGAATGGAAGTGATTGACACAGGCAAGGCAATTGCAATGCCAATTGGTGAAGGTATCAATGGTCGTTTGTTTAATGTAACTGGCGATGCGATTGATGGTTTGCCACAATTAAGTAAAGAAGGTGGTCGTCCTATTCACAATAAGCCACCATTATTCGAAAACTTAAGTACTGCATCTGAAATTTTATTTACTGGTATTAAGGTAATCGACTTGATTGAGCCTTATGCAAAAGGTGGTAAAATTGGTTTGTTTGGTGGTGCTGGTGTGGGTAAAACAGTATTGATTCAAGAGTTGATTAATAATATTGCTAAAGGTCATGGTGGTTTATCAGTATTTGCTGGTGTGGGTGAAAGAACAAGAGAAGGAAATGACTTATTACGTGAGATGATTGAAGCTGGCATTATGAAGTATGGCGACAACTTCAAACATAGCATGGAAGAAGGTGGATGGGATTTAAGCAAAGTAGATATGGAAGGTTTGAAAGAATCTAAAGCTACTTTCGTATTTGGACAAATGAATGAACCTCCAGGAGCCCGTGCTCGTGTGGCTTTGAGTGGTTTAACCATTGCTGAATATTTCCGTGATGGAGATGGTACAGGTAAAGGTCGTGATATCTTATTTTTCGTAGATAATATCTTCCGTTTCACTCAGGCTGGTTCTGAAGTTTCTGCATTGTTAGGTCGTATGCCATCTGCGGTGGGTTACCAACCAACTTTGGCTACTGAAATGGGATTGATGCAAGAGCGTATTACATCCACAAAAAATGGTTCTATTACATCTGTACAAGCGGTGTATGTACCTGCTGATGACTTAACAGATCCAGCTCCTGCAACAACTTTTGCTCACTTAGATGCTACAACAGTATTGAGTCGTAAGATTGCCGATTTAGGTATTTACCCTGCGGTTGATCCATTAGATTCAACTTCAAGAATATTAACTCCTGCTATCGTGGGTGAAGCTCACTACGAATGTGCCAACAGAGTTAAATTAATTTTACAACGTTACAAGGAATTACAAGATATCATTGCCATCTTAGGTATGGATGAATTGAGTGATGATGATAAAATGACTGTTGCAAGAGCAAGAAAAGTACAACGTTTCTTATCTCAACCTTTCCACGTAGCAGAACAGTTTACAGGTTTAAAAGGTGTATTTGTAAGCATTGAAGATACAATTCGTGGTTTCAACTCAATTATGGATGGTGAAGTAGATGAATATCCAGAAGCTGCATTCAACTTAGTAGGTACTTTAGAAGATGCAATTGAGAAAGGTAAGAAAATGATTGCTCAGGCACAGGGTTAAAACCCAGTTTAAAGTTTAAGAAGTTGAAAGTTTAATGTTTAATAACCTTCAACCTTAAACCTTTAACCTTAAACCTAATAATATGACTTTAGAAATATTAACTCCAGAAAAAAAATTATATAGTGGTGATGTATTTGGTGTACAATTACCAGGTGTTGATGGCAAGTTTGAAGTACTTGACAAACATGCTCCATTGGTAAGTGCATTGGGTAAAGGCACTATAAAAATTTTAAAGAGCAAAAGCAGCTTTGAAAACTATTCGATTACTGGTGGTTTTGTTGAAGTGATTAATAACAAAACAACTGTATTGGTAGAAGGTGCTGTAGAAGCTTAACTGGATACTAGATTTGATAGATATTGAAAATCCCTTGACGAAAGTTGAGGGATTTTTGTTTGATGAATTATTTTTATATCTTCAAATTAAATTTCAAGTAATGAGGAAAATATTAATTGCAATTGCTTTTTTAAGTTCATTGAGTTTACAAGCTCAAAAAAAATATAAAGCATTATATGAAATGGCAATTCAATTTAAACCAAACATATTGAAAATAAACCCTGATAGCTTGAAAGGCAAAGAGATAAATGAGTTGTTACAAGATAGTGTAACAAAGCAAGCCATAACAGAAACATTACAAGAAACTGTAGAAACACTTTTAGGCACAGGGGTACGAATAAAAGTTACAGTTAAAACTGTTGACGATCTAAACAACAACATTAAAATGGAAGATGATGAAGATAGCCATGTGAAAATGCATCTGGAAGAAGATGGAGTGCCTTATATGAATAATGGCTCTTGGGTTAAACCGAACCCTGAAAACAATAAATTAGATACCTTAAAAAATAGTTTGTCTGCCACTAAGTTTACGGGAAACAAGAAAATAATTTTAGGTTACGAATGCTATGAAATAGAAGTTATGAAGGATTCAAAAGATATAGGTTTAGCATGGGTTTGTAAAGAATTGCCAAATAGTCTTAATCCATTTATTCCAATAAAGAACAGTTCTGGTGCAATATTAGAGTATGCCACTAAAGATCAAAAAACAACATATATACTTAAAGAACTTAAAGCAGAATAAAAAAATTGAACTTTAAAGTTCAGGGATATTCAGCAGTTGAAGTGTGCGACGCAACAGGTGTTCAATTGTTGGGTGAAAGCTGGTTACAAAAAAAATCTTGTTTGTTAAAACCATACTTCATCAACTATCGTAACTAAGTGCAAATAAAAAATTTAAAAACACTCGTTATGAAAAAAGTAGTATTGATGGCAGTTGCAGGATTTATTTCATTAGCAACATTTGCACAAAAAGAAAAAACAGTTGAAGTTGGTGGTGCACCAATGTACCCAAGTAAAAACATTGTAGCCAATGCAGTAAACTCTAAAGATCACACCACATTAGTTGCAGCAGTTAAAGCAGCTGGTTTGGTAGAAACTTTACAAGGTACTGGCCCGTTTACAGTATTTGCACCAACCAATGCAGCATTTGATAAATTACCTAAAGGAACAGTTGAAACATTGGTAAAGCCAGAAAATAAAGGAACTTTATCAACTGTATTAACTTACCATGTTGTTGCTGGAAAATTTAAAGCAAAAGATATTGCCAAGTTAATTAAAGCAGGTAATGGTAAGGCTGAATTGAAAACAGTACAAGGTGGTATTTTAACTGCAAGCATGGAAGGTAAAAAGTTGGTATTAACCGATGCTAAAGGTGGTAAAAGTTATGTAACCATTGCCGATGTGAACCAAAGTAATGGTGTAATACATGTGATAGATACCGTAGTAATGCCTTAGTATTTTAGTTGACGAATTATTTTAAAAATCCAATATCCAATCATAAGTTTTAATCCTTATTCTATGAACGTTTCAATAATATAATTCGTTACTGTACATATTTAAAAGTATAAAAGAGCAACAAATATTTGTTGTTCTTTTTATTTTATTACATAAGTAAAAAATTGGATAAAAAAACTTCTTGTTCATCGTATACTTTGTTTCTTTGTGTGAAAAAATAGCATGGAAAATTTAGGCATAGGATCAAGGGTCGAACATCCACATTTTGGCAAAGGTGTAATTGTAGATATAGGCAGTGAGTTTTATACCATTTGGTTTAAATCACAAAATGCTACAAAAAGTATTGGAAAAGATTATGAACTGAAAGTGATTGAAAAAACAGAGGCTGTTACAGAAAGCAATGCTATTAGTTTAGCTGATATTGAACTGGCATTGAACAATATTTTGGAACAACGTTTACATGAATTTCAATTAGTGCCCATGGCCAATAAATGGAACGATGGTACATTGATTTTACAACCTAAAGACACAACGCTTCAAGCTAAAGAAGTACCTATTGAAACCTTCTTTCATAAAATTGTAATGCTGCGTGACAGGCTGCGTTTAATAGAACAAAAAATCAATTCTAACAAAGTACTTACCGACGAAGAGAAAGTAGATTTACAACAATACATCACTGCTATTTATGGTTCATTAACTACGTTTAATGTGATGTTTAAGGAAACGATACATCAGTTTAAAGGGGCAGGAGGGAAGGAGTAGGTTTTGAGGAATTGGTAAATAAGGAATTGGGGATTAGTTATTATACTTTTATAATATAGGACCGCTTACTAAGGAGCTACTTGAAATGGATGATTCTAACTGATTCTCTTTTACTCTAAATTGAGGAAATAATAAATTACTTGAACTTTTTCTTTGTTTTATGGTTAAATATTTAATGTGGTATTATTTGTAGTTGATACGCTTTATGATAAGATAAACTGACTTCGATCACATAAAAATTCTATTTCAGGTAAATATTTAATTAATGTCCTTGAAACAAACAATGGCTATTGTGATTTTTTGCTTTGCTTGTTGCATGGGCTTAACTGGTTTTGCTCAAAGGAGTACAAATTGGTATTTTGGTGGTAACGCTGCTCTTAAATTTACCTCTACTGGTCCTGTTGCTATAGTAGGAAGCCAAATGAATACATTGGAAGGATGTGCTACCATGAGTGACAAAAATGGTAATCTATTATTCTATACAGATGGGCAAACTGTTTGGAATAAAAATAATTCAATCATGGTTAATGGAACAGGATTAAAAGGAGGAAGTTCATCTGCTCAGTCTTCTATAGTATTGCCTGCACCAGGATTCCCTAATAAATACTATATATTCACAGCTGCTCAATCTGGTGATATAGATAGATTGTATTGTTATAATACAATTGAAATGAACTTACAAGGAGGATTGGGTGAGGTAGTACAGAAAAATATTGTTTTTGACTCTTTATGTTCCGAAAGAATAACTGCTGCTACTCATTCAAATGGAACTGATTTTTGGGTTATTACAAATAGTGTTAATTCAAACACTTTTAAAGCATTTAAATTAACTAATAACGGATTGTCGAGCCAACCAGAAATCACAAATATTGGAAGGAATGTTTTGGAAATAAGAGGTATGTGTAAGGTATCTCCTGATGGGAAGTGGCTTGTACAAACTACTCATGCAACCAACTTGCCATCTCAATTATTTAAATTCGATTCGAATACGGGAATGTTAAGTGATCGTATTAATCTCAATATACCATTTAACTGTCCTTACGGCTGCTCATTTTCTCCAGATAGTAAACGTTTATATATAGGTGCTTGGACAGGTTGCTTGATAAATTCAGGTAATGCACTAATTCAATATACGCTAAACAGCGATGTTGAGCCAATAATTAATAACAGTCTATCTTATATAACAGTTCCTACATTTAACGATTGGAGGCTTGGTGATCTTTCAATAGGTTTAGATAATAAGATATATGTAGCAAGGGGATATTCGGACAGATTATCTTGTTTGAACAATCCAAATGACACAGCCACTAGTATTATTTTTACAGATATTTCTATTTCATTGCCTTTTCCTACAGGATCATATTACGGCCTACCTAACTTTTATAACAGTATCAATTTGCCACCCCAACTAACAATCAAAGTAGATACAGTTTCTTGCTTGACCTACAAATTTTCTTTTTCTTCATCTACTAATTATAATTATCAAGGCATCTATAAATGGAATTTTGGTGATGGTTCTACACAAAGCAATGATTCTATTGCAACACATAGTTTTATAAGAACAGCAAGCGACAGTTTTTTAGTGAAGTTCAATTTTCGGTCGCCTGATAGTAGTTTAAATATTAACCTGCAGCGTTGGTTGGTTTTGCCTAAAAAACCAGTTGCAGCTTTTAATGCACCAACAGATAGTTATAGCAATGATAGTGTACGTTTCATCAATAATTCAACTTCTACCAATGGTTTAATTAATCAATACACTTGGTGGTTGGGAGATGGAAGCACAAGTAACACATTTGCACCTGTTAAAAAGTATGCAGATACAGGAACATACAGCATTAGATTATTAGTAAAAGATACTCTTGGTTGCTTAGATAGTAGTAGTGTTAAAATAAAAGTGATTGGTTCTATTATTGTACCAAATGCTTTTAGTCCCAATAACGATGGTATAAACGATAAATGGATAATACCATTACTTGAAACTTATACCAATTGTGAGGTATTGGTTTTTAACAGACAAGGGCAAAAAGTATTTAGTAGTATAGGCTACAATACTCCTTGGGATGGAACATTGAATAGACAGCCATTGCCTGTAGCAACTTATTATTATATCATTAATCCACGAAATGGCAGGCCAAAATATACAGGTTGGGTGCAATTGCTTAGATAGAGATTGCTAACATAAGAACTATTGATTAAGTGATAGTTAGAACAAGCGATTTGAAGTATTTAAATAATTATTCAAATAAAAAAACTAAGGGTCTATTTCCTGAATTTTTTTCTAGGGTGTTTTTTTGCATGGTGTATAGAACTTATAAAAATTTCTTTTTTTTCTTTATAAAGTTTATAAACAATGATATATGGAAACGGCTTTACTAAAGCTTCTCTAAAATTTTTCTTTTGTTTACTGCCATATACTTCAGGGTTACTAGAAATAGCGGTAATCTTTTTTTCAACTGTTAGTAAAAATTTGTCACCAAGACCTTTTTGTTGATCTTCGTACCATGCATAACCTTCAATAATATCTTGATAAGCTAAAGGATGTAATCGATGTTGAAAAGGCATAATTATTTTTTATTTTTGCCTTTATAATTTTCTTTTGCTGATATGATAGCTTCTTGAATAGAGTATGTACTTACGTTTCCTTTTTCATAATCTGTGAAACGTTTATTCATTTCATTTTCATACTCATCTTCTTCCCAAGCTGTTGTATGTTCTTGAGCAAAAGTTTTTACAACAGTAAGTACTGTTTTTTTTTGTTGAAGGCTTAAACCTGATAGTAAAGTTGTAATTTTTTTATCTATGGTTTTTGCTGTTAACATGTTGATTTATTTATTCGAATATAAGAAAAGAGTTACAAATTCAAATCGCCTTTTCATTTACTTACAACCTTCTACCTCACTTCAACATTCCTTTAATTTCATTCAATTTCATCAATGCTTCAACAGGGGTAAGGCGATTAATGTCCATATCTTCCAATACTTTTCTAATGTCTTCAAAAGTTTGAGAATGGGCATCGAAAATGGAGAGTTGCATTTTGGGAGCTGCTAATGTTTTTATTTTATTGCTTAAATCTTCAACAGCTGGGCTTCCAGCTTTGCTAATTTCTGTCTTCCCGTCTTCCTGACTTTCAGACTTTCTCTCCAACAACTTCAATATCTCATTGGCTCTTTCAATTAATTCAGGAGGCATGCCAGCCATTTTTGCTACATGAATACCAAAACTATGAGTGCTGCCACCAGCAGCCAGTTTACGTAGAAATATAATTTTATTGCCTACTTCCTTATTGGTTACATGAAAGTTTTTTACTCGAGGTAATTTTTCTTCCAATTCATTTAATTCGTGGTAGTGTGTGGCAAACAATGTTTTTGGTGCCGATGCCGAATGATGCAAATACTCTACAATACTCCAGGCAATGCTGATGCCATCGTAAGTAGAAGTTCCTCTTCCAATTTCATCTAATAAAATCAAGCTTCTAGGAGAAATATTGTTGATGATAGAAGCTGTTTCATTCATTTCTACCATGAAGGTACTTTCGCCACCACTCAAATTATCACTTGCACCAACACGGGTAAAAATTTTATCGGTTAAAGGAATTTTTGCAGAAGTAGCACTTACAAAACTTCCCATATGTGCCATTAAAGTAATCAAAGCAGTTTGCCTGAGTATGGCACTTTTACCACTCATGTTGGGTCCTGTTAAAATAATGATTTGCTGTTGTTCATTATTCAATACAATATCATTGGCAATATAATTTTCGCCAATAGGTAAATTGCGTTCAATTACAGGATGTCGGCTTTCCGTCAGGTTTAATTCTAAACCTTCGTGTAGTTGTGGTTTTTTATAGTTGTATTGTAAAGCATTTTCAGCAAAGCAAATAATGCAATCTAAGGTTGCCAGTATATTGCCATTTACTTGAATAGGAGCAATATAATCTTGCAAAGCCAGTAATAGCTTATCGTACAAGTCAAGTTCAATGGCTAAAATTTTATCTTCAGCTCCAGTAATTTTTTCTTCATATTCTTTTAGTTCTGGGGTAATATAACGTTCGGCATTTGCCAATGTTTGTTTACGAATCCAAGTTTCAGGCACTTTACTTTTGTGTACATTGGTTACTTCTAAGTAATAACCAAATACATTGTTGAAGCTTATTTTTAAAGAACTGATACCTGTTGCTTCTGCTTCTCGTTGTTGAATATTGATTAAATATTCTTTACCACCTGTAGCAATTTTTCTCAATTCATCTAATTCAGCATGAATACCTTCTTTAATTACACCACCTTTGCTGGCTGCAACTGGAGGTGCGTCATTTATTTCAGCTTGAATTTTTTGCAAGATAAAATTGCAGGTGTTTAAATTGTCTGAAAGTCTTTGTAAATAAGCATTACCACTGTTTGCACAAATTTCTTTTACAATGGCTACTTGTTGTAAACCTTTTGCCAATTGTGCTACTTCTCGTGGGTTGATTTTCTTCAACGGAATTTTACTTACCAATCTTTCTACATCTCCACTTTGCTTAATGGCATGAATCAGTTTGGCTCTATTATCAACATCTTTTATAAAATGTTCAACCGTATTTAAACGTTCATTTATTTTGGTGAGGTCTTTCAAAGGCATTACAGTCCATCGTTTCAGCAATCTTGCACCCATTGGACTAACAGTATTGTCCAATACTTTCAGCAAACTATTTCCATCGCCAGTAGCATTACCCAATATTTCTAGATTACGAATAGTAAAACGATCCATCCACAAAAAATCTTCTCTTTCAATTCTTTGAATAGCAGTTATGTGCTGCAAGTTTGGATGCTCGGTTTCTTTTAAATAATACAAAATTGAACCAGCTGCAACAATACCCAAGTGCATGTTTTCAATACCATATCCTTTTAAAGAATGTGTTTGGAAATGTTTCAATAAACTTTCTGTTGCAAATGCTTCTTCAAAAATCCAGCTTTCTAAAGTGTAGGTATAAAACTTAACACCAAATACTTCTTTAAAGTGTTTTTGGTAACTGCGTTGAAAAATGACTTCGGCAGGTTTTAAACTTTGTAAGAGTTTATCAATGTATTCTTCATTGCCTTCGGCAACAAAAAATTCGCCGGTGCTAATGTCTAGAAAAGCAACTCCCAAACCATGTTCTGTAAAATGTACAGATGCTAAAAAATTATTGCTATTGTGTTCTAATAATTTATCGTTGGTAGCAACGCCAGGAGTAACTAGTTCTGTAACACCACGTTTCACCACACCTTTAGCATCTTTTGGGTTTTCTAATTGATCGCAAATAGCCACACGATGACCAGCTTTTACCAACTTGTGCAAATAAGTATCTAATGCATGGTGAGGAAAACCAGCCAATTCCATGCTTGTAACATCACCACTATTTCGTTTGGTTAAAGTAATACCTAATACTGCCGATGTAGTAATGGCATCTTTACCAAAGGTTTCATAAAAATCGCCTACACGAAACAATAGAATTGCGTCAGGATATTTTTGTTTAATAGCCTTGTGCTGCTGCATCATGGGAGACTCTGAACCTGCTTTTGCCATAGTTGACAAATATAACAAAGAGGTAGAAGGTAATAGGTAGAAGGTGTAAGGTTGGGGAAAAATGGTGAGTTGAATAATATAAAACGAGGGGCTTTCAATAAACAACCATGTCCCAATTGCAGTTCAGGTCTGCCCGTTCCATTCAGGCGGGCTTTCGGTGCAATTTACCAATGCATGGTAAGCTTTCCACTCAATCCTGCAGCCATTTGTCATTAAGTTAAGAAACAAGCTGTCAGTTTGAGCTTGTCTAAAACGGATTATTAGTCGTTCTCTATTACGCCGCCTTCGACAAGCTCAGGCTGACATATTCTCAGAGCCATTCAGCTGCTGTATTATATATGAGCAATGTTAAATTGTTTTGCCTTTCATTGCCCCACTCACTGCTTCATTTATGGCACGTTCGGCATATGGACGACTAATTTCATTCAGTTCTTCAATCTTTGTTTGAATTAAATTTTTATCCTCCATGGTTAAAGCCATTTGTAAAGCTTGCATTGCTTGAGCAGTTTGTACCAACTCATCCTGCGTTAACAATGCAGCATTTTTAGCAATGAATTTTTCTGTGGTATCTAAAATTTGTTCCCCTTCTGTTTTGGCTTCTACAAATGCTCTGGTAGCAATATCATCTTTAGCATGTTTAATGCTGTCTAACAACATGTTTTCAACTTCGGCATCTGTTAATCCATATTGTGGTTTTACTTCAATTGATTGTTCAACACCGCTTCTTAATTCTTTGGCTCTAACAGTTAAAATACCATCGGCATTTATTAAAAAGCTAACATCAACTTTTGGCAATCCTGCTGGCATCCCAGGAATATTGGTGAGATTAAATTCAGCCAGTTTACGATTGTCTTTTACCAAATCTCTTTCTCCTTGAAAAACAGAAATACGCATGCTGCCTTGTCCATCTTTTGAGGTAGTATATTGTCGGCCAGCTTTAGAAGGAATTTTGGAATTACGAGGAATCAATACATCCATTAATCCACCCATGGTTTCAATACCCAAGCTAAGTGGTGTAATGTCCAGTAGTAAAAAATCTTTATTATTACCTGCTAAAATATCTGCCTGTACTGCTGCACCTAATGCAACTACTTCATCAGGATTAACTTCATCGTGTACTGCTTTACCAAAGAAAGAACTTACTGCATTTTTCACAGCAGGAGCTCTGGTACTTCCACCCACCATTACAATTTCATCAATTTCAGTTACAGCAATTGTTGCATCTTTCAATGCATTCGTGCAACAGTCAATTGTTTTTGCAATCAATGGTTGAATCAATGATTCAAATTTTTCTTTGGTAATGGTTAAAGTATCTCCATTAAAATCAATAGAAAAACTATCGTTATTGCTTAAATGTTTTTTTGCTTCTTCTGCTCTTAATCGTAAACCTTGAGCCAATGATTTATTGGTTTGTAATTCTTCTTTAGTAATACCAAATTCTTGTAACCAATAATCTACAATGGCTTTATCAAAATCATCGCCACCTAAATAAGTATCTCCATTGGTGCTGAGTACTTCAAAGATTCCATTGTCAATTTTTAGGATAGAAACATCAAATGTTCCACCACCTAAATCATAAACTGCAATGGTTTTTTCTTCAGTTGGATTAACGCCTAAACCATAAGCCAAACTTGCTGCAGTTGGTTCATTGATGATTCTCAACACATCCAATCCTGCTAATTTACCTGCATCTCTTGTTGCCTGTCGCTGTGCGTCATTAAAGTAAGCTGGTACGGTAATTACAGCTTTTGTTACAGGTGTTTTTAAAATATGTTCAGCTCTGTTTTTTAGTTCTGTAAGAATAAAAGAAGACAACTCTATTGGAGAATAAAATTTATTACCTACCTGAACTTTTACTAAACTATCGGTATTGTCATCTATTACTTTATACGAAAAAAAATCTGCATTTTGCTTTACGTCATTATAGCTTTTACCCATTAAACGTTTGGCAGAGAAAATGGTATTTTGCGGATCGGTTTCTAAATAGTTTTTAGCTTCTTCTCCAACAATGGCATTGCCTAAATTATCAAAATGCACAACACTTGGCACTAAGCTGCTTGTATTGTGTTCTTTCAATGCAGTTGGTTGCTTACTTTCAGGATGAATAATAGCCACCAAACTATTGGTAGTACCCAAATCTATGCCTACAATCATTTCTGCCTGTTGTAAACTACCAGTTGCTATATTAATTGCAATTTTTGCCATAACGAAGTATAAAAACTAAAGTAATAATAACTGAAAAACTTAACTGCTGCAAATGTATAGGTTTGGCTTTTTGCTATGCTTGCTAATAAGGGAAAAGAAATTTCATGTTACCGGCTAAAGTATTTCAATGTGGCTTTACTGGCGTCGCACATGTAAAGGTTCTGTTCTTTGGGCAACAATGCATGTTTTACTCTTGCACCACTTCAGTTTTACTTAAAAAATCGTGTAAAGGCTTATTTAAAAATGGGATAAAAAACATATCGATAATCGTAATTCTGATTATGCTTCTCAAAACAATTGCACCAAAACTTGCTTTAAATCCTTTTTGATTGCATACCCTGGTTTGTGTAAACCATTTACCGGCAGTTTTTGAAAAAAATGTTTCTAGTGGGATGTAATAAATCAGTATTGCTGCTGCAAAAAACCAACCAAAATTGAAGTAAGGAATTCTGTAATAAAAATAATACCACTTGTACACTTTAAAAGCAATAAAAGCAATTATAAAAACGAAGATGGTATCTATTGCAAAATTTAATGCCCTTGTGCCAACGCCTGTATATTTCAAATTCATAGAACAAACTTAGTTGTAAAATGATTAGCAGTAATTTACTGTTTCATAAAATTGCTTTTACCGCATTCTAACCATTTCAGGTATTCCTTAAAATTTGGTGTGTAGCCAATTGGATTATTCACCAATCTTTCTTGTGTATCTAAAATAACATACAATGGTTGTGTAACTTGTTTGAAGTTTTCAGATTGAAAAGTTGACCATTTATCACCAACTGTAACAATCTCCTTCATGTTGCCATCTAATTGTTTGTAGCTGAATCTTTCGGTTACAGGTAATTTCTCCTTATCATCAACGTACAAGGAAACAAGAATGAAATTCTCTGTAATGTATTTGGTTACTTCAGGTTCTGTCCACACATTTTCTTCCATCTTTCTACAGTTTACACAAGCCCAGCCTGTAAAGTCAATTAGTATCGGTTTATTTTGTTCTTTAGCCATTTGTAAAGCCTTGTTGTAATCGTTTACCACATTGGCTTCTATTACATGCAGGTTTACATTTTTCTTTCCATAAACACTATAACTAAATGGTGGCGGAAAGCCACTTAATAATTTAAGATTGGCAGCTGTTGTATTGGTTACACCAGGCACTAAATAAATGGTAAACGCCAATGCAATGACGCCCAATATTTTTCTTCCAGCAGGAATTTTCATGCCTTTGTAGTCGTGTGGTAATCTTAAAATTCCAAAAGCATATAAGGTTAATCCAATGCTAACAATTATCCATAATCCAATAAATACTTCACGTTGTAATAAACCCCAATGCATTACTAAATCGGCATTAGATAAAAACTTAATGGCAAAAGCCACTTCAGCAAAAGCCAATACTTTTTTAACTGTATCTAACCAACCACCACTTTTGGGTAAGCTTTGTAACCAGTTAGGGAACATAGCAAATAATGCAAATGGCAATGCCAATGCCAAACCAAAACCAGCTAAGCCGCTTGTTAATTGCCATGCACCACCACCAGCTGTACCCACTAAAAGACTACCCAAAATTGGACCAGTACAAGAAAAAGAAACAATGGTTAAAGTTAATGCCATAAAGAAAATTCCACCCAAACTTCCAAGACTTCCTTTGCTATCAGCTTTACTGGCAATACCTGACGGAAGTGTGATTTCAAAATAACCAAAGAACGAAATGGAGAATACCACAAACACTACAAAAAACACCACATTCAACCATGCATTGGTAGCAATTTTATTGAGCATTTCGGGTTGCACATTATCTAGCAAATGAAATGGTAAACTAACTGCTATATAAATTAGGAAGATAAAAAAACCATACAACAATCCGTTTTTGATGGCTCCTTTTTTGGTAGAGGAACGTTTGGTGAAAAATGAAACTGTAACTGGAATCATGGGAAAAACACAAGGCGTAATCAATGCAATTAATCCACCTAAGAAACCAAGGATAAATATTTTTAGCCAGCCAGTTTCTTTGCTTGCAGCTTTTGTACCACATTCAGCCAAAGGCTTGTCAATATTTACAGATTGGAGCAATATTTTTTGTGCATCAGCATTGGCTGCAACACCTCCTTCTAATGTTGCTTCATAAGGAAAAATTGCACCCACAAATTCATTGCCTTTGGCAATAAATGCTTCAACAGTACCAGTTAGTTTGTTTGGAATGGTACCGTTTATTTGAATGGTTTGTGTTACTGTAATATCGCCAGTAAAAATGTTTACTTTTTTATTTTCGAATAGGGCATCTGTAAATTCTGTTGCTGGTTTATTAAAAACAGGAGAGCTAATGGTACTATCGTTTTCAAAATCGGCAGTAACAAATTGTACTGTAGCCAAACCTTCTACAGTTGGATTATTGCCATACAAATGCCAACCTTGAGGAATGCTTGTACTTGCAGTAATGGTGTAGGTTTTATCAGCTGTTTTTTTATAAGCAACTGTCCATTTTAATAAAGATTCATTTTGGCTGAAGCCAAAGAAACTTGCCAAAAGAAAATAACAAAACAGTACTGCTTTTTTCATTGTACAGAATTTATAAATACGCATTACAGTTGAATAGAATTACCGAACGTACAAGGGTGTGATGCTTCGACTACGCTCAGCACAGGCTACACAGGTGATGATAGTAGTAATGGTGTTGACTACAAAAGCTAATTACAACTTCACTTCAAATGGTACTTTTTTAGGAGGCAAACACATTTCATCGTCACAAACCATGTATTCTATGGTGCCTGAAATATTGGTTTTTGTGCCTGCTTTTACTTTTATGGTTTGTACAAACTGCACTTTGCTGCTATAGTACATAACATTTACACCAAAGGTTTTGTCTTTCACATTTTCCATTTTACCTACTTCTTTAGCAGTGCCATTTAGTTTAACCAATGGGTTTGCTTTGAAAGTAATTTTTGTTGGAACAGGACCACCTTTTGGGGTGTTTTGAGAATAAATATGCCAGGGATTATCAACGTTAGCAGTAATTACAATTTCGTAAGTATCAGCCGATTTTTTTACAGCTTCGAAAGTAAATTTTGCAGGATTTTTTGTTTGTGCAAAAGATGCAATCGATAAAAATAAAGCTAACGCAAAGAATAATTTTTTCATGTTGTTTAATTAAGTCCTAATAATTCGAAAACGGTTTTGCCATCGATATTAGAAAGTGCGGTTGAGGTTGCTCTTTCTGGATGTGGCATCATTCCAAATACATTGCCAAACTTATTACGAATGCCAGCAATGTTCCTTACAGCACCATTAGGATTAACAGAATCATTAACATTTCCAGTTGCATCGCAATAGCGAAAAATGACTTGATTGTTGTTTTCCAGCTCATCTAAAGTTGCATCATCAGCAAAAAAACGTCCTTCGCCATGAGCAATAGGAATTTGTAAGGCATTGCTGCTTTCGTTCTTTATATAAACGTTCTTACAGATAAATTGTTGATTGGCATTTTGCAATAAAACGCCTGGCAGTAATCCACTTTCACATAAAATTTGAAATCCGTTGCATACACCCAATACTTTACCACCACGATTGGCAAAATCGATTACGCTTTTCATCATAGGGCTAAAACGTGCAATAGCACCACAACGCAGGTAATCGCCATAAGAAAATCCACCTGGTAAAACAATACAATCATCGGTGGTAAACTGGCTTAAATCTTCGTCTTTATGCCAAAGCATGATAACTTCTTTGCCTAAATCGTTTTGCAAGGCATCTTGCATATCTCTATCGCAATTAGAACCAGGGAAAACAACAACTCCAAATTTCATTGGTATAATATTTTATCTTGTATAATGAATGATGGCAGGCTTATAGCTGCAAATTTAGCAGCCTGTGGGCAGGCATTTATTATTTTTTTACCAACAACCAATTATTGTACACTAAAAAAGCTGCACTTAGCCAAAACATAAGATTGGGAAAGAGTAAACGTTTAGGGTAGCTGTACATATTTGCTGCAAAAGCTGACAATGGAATTAAACTTAGTGCAGCCGATTCCATAGTAGCATTTTTAAAAATAAAGGGAATAGGTAGCATTAATAAAAGTAAAACCAACATAACGCCCCAGCTTTTTCTTATTTGAATAACCATTCGATTGCTGTTTACCTGATTATGATAAATACCAGCAATTACGCTTAAAACCAAAATACCAATACCAACCCATAGAACAATATTTGCCTGTTGTAATGGCAAATGAAAATCTATATTGGGTAAATAGTTTTTTATGAGTTTAAAAGAATCAGTAAGGTATAAATAGGAGCTTAAGAAATAGAATGGCAAAATCAATCCCATGAATAAAATAGCCCATTCGGCAATTCTGAATGGACGAACAATGGCCAAGGCAAAAAAGGTAATGCCCACCAAACTAATGGTTGGATGATAACATAAAATGGTGATACCCGATAAAAGTCCTGTATTGAATAACAAGGTTTTGGGTGATGGATGGTTATTAAGGTTAGCCAATTTTAAAAAAATCCAGGTAATTAATGAGTTGGCAACCAATGCAGGCGTAATAGCACTCCACTGTATAAAAAAACCTGAAAATAAAATGTACGACATTGCAACTGTATAATGTTGCTGCTGAAACATTTTGAAATTGTTGAGTGCTGTGTTTAGCCGAATTGCCTGCAACAACACAATTACAATGTATAAGAAAAAAAGGATCGCAGCATTTAATGGCTGAATAAATTTTAGTAAGAATGCACCAATTAATCCTTCGTTGTGTAAAACTACAACTGTTGCAGGAGTTATAAAAAAATGCACATGTACTGCCAAAACCAATACTAGTAAAAAGAAAATATTGGTTACCGCTTTATCCCTGAATAAAAATACCACAGCTTAATTTTAATTAAATTCAATTTTTGCAAAGCAAATGTAGTTTCTGTATTGGCAAGGAACAATTATTTGTCTTGAACCCACTTGCTTTGCATGACGTGGCATAAATTCGTAGCCTTTGTCTAAGTTTTTTAAAGTTGGATTTCGGGTAACCTGTCCTTGATCATTAATAAACTGATCGGTTAAAATGAGGTTTCTTTTTTCTTGTATGTTGAATAAAAAATGAATATTTTCTCCTGTATTGGTTGTTGCATAGCCCAATAAATCATCTGAATTATCGTCGTATTGAGATTTGGCTATGATATTGGTCCACTCAACTTTTGCAGCTGAGTCGTAACTAATAATGGCAATATTATCTGCATAATAACGAGTTACACTCGAAAAAGATCCACCTCTATTCCAAGGATTGTTGTAGCTGCTTCCAAAACTATTGCCATAGGTGTAAAAGCCATTGCCAGCACCACCCCAGTAAGGCGAACCACTTAAATAATCCCATCTGCTATTATTAACACCACCACGACTCGATGTGTAAACTGCTTCAGCGATAACTATAAAACCACCATCTTTTTTAGAGATGACATTCTTTAAAAAATAATCATTGAAAGCCATTTTTAAACTGTTTTCGCCTTTTGCTTCCTGTCTTAATTCTTCTGAAAAGACGGCGTTGCTGGTCATTAATTCTGCACCTCTTTTTTTATCCCAAACATGGCAGAATAAGCCTTCTACATTGCCTCTTCTTTGTTTGCTGTAAAACGAGCTCACCATATATCGTTTATTGAAATTGTCTATTTTAACTGTAACATCATCTAAATAAATATTGGTCATGCGTAAATCATTAAATGTCATGTTTTCTCCATTGGCTGGTTTAAAGTACATGGTTAATTTATTGATGTTGTCGTTTTGAGCAGTACCCGAAGCTTTTAGTAAAACTAAATCTCCATCATTGTCTACCTGAAATCCTGTTAAAAAATCATTCCGTTCTGGCATCGGAATTTGAACAGTTGACTTATGTAATAAACTTAATTTTTTATCGAATAAAAGCGTAGTAAGAATATGGTACTTATCGCTTTTATTGTTCACTTTATACACCATAATTTTTTGCTTGTCTTCGCTATTAATCACTGCATAAATGCGGTTATTAGCCAAAAAGTTAATATCGGTTGTATCTAATTGAATTGGTTCGCCTACTTTTTTACCAGCGGCATCCAGTTTTACTGCCATACTGTATAGGATACTTCTTTTTTGGTACTGATAAAACATGTACGAGAAGTCGGAATAATTTAAAAAATCGGTATTCAAAACTCGGTCAGGTAAAAAGTCTAATTTACTTCTGTCTGTAATTTTCATTTGGGCATCGTAAGTAACAATCGAATGGTTGTCTCTGTTGTTTTTATAAATTAACACGTTGCCATTGTACCTTCCAATGATTTCAAATGCAGTATTGCGTAAATCTTCTTTATCACTTTCAGAGTAAATTACTTTTTGAGCAATGCTTTGTAAGCCACAGAATAACAATAAAGTCGATAGAAAATAGCTGTAAGTTCTTTTTTTCATAAAACAAATTTGCTTATCAAATGTACGGGTAACAGTTTGTGTAATGCAGCACAATTTAATTGTAGAATAGTTAAACATGCAAAATGTGATATCTTTCAAATTTCAGGATAACTATCATTCATTAGTAAAAAAGTAAAACTTATTTTGATGAGATTTGATGTTGCAGATTTTTTTTACCTATACATTTGTTATACAAAATACAACATCTTCTTGTGGGTAAGAATTTAAACAAAGTTTCCGCAGCTGGTTTAATCATAGCACTGGGAATTATTTATGGCGATATTGGAACATCTCCACTCTACGTTTTAAAGGCAATAGTCGATGACAAACCAATTACCGAATTATTGGTATTGGGCAGTCTGTCATGCATTATCTGGACATTAACCTTGCAAACAACAGTAAAGTACGTAATACTCACTTTAAAAGCAGATAATCGTGGTGAGGGTGGTATTTTCAGTTTGTATGCATTGGTTAGAAGAAGAAGAAAATGGCTCGTAATACCTGCTATGATTGGTGGAGCAGCTTTATTGGCAGATGGGATTATTACCCCTCCAATTTCTGTAACATCAGCAATTGAAGGTTTAAGGCAGTTACCTGCATTAAGAAATATTGAACAAAGTACAATTGTTATTATTGTTATAGCCATTATCAGTTTACTGTTTTTTATGCAGCAGTTTGGTACCACAACAATTGGTAAATTATTTGGTCCAATAATGGGTATTTGGTTTGGAATGTTGGCTGTATTGGGGGTGGCTCACTTGTCAGATGATTTAAGTATTTTTAAAGCACTCAGTCCTCATTATGCAGTAGAACTGTTGGCACATTACCCCAAAGGATTTTGGATTTTAGGAGCGGTATTTTTGTGTACTACTGGTGCCGAAGCCCTTTATAGTGATTTGGGGCATTGTGGTAAAGACAATATTCGTGTGTCGTGGATTTTTGTAAAAGCCTGTTTAATATTAAACTATTTAGGACAAGGTGCATGGATGTTGGCTCATGTGCAAGGTCAGGTATTTGATACAACAACAGATTTGATTTTTAATCCTTTCTTTAGTATAATGCCACAATGGTTTAAGTTAATAGGCATTGTTATAGCAACTGTAGCTGCTATTATTGCCAGTCAGGCTTTAATTAGTGGTTCGTTTACACTTATTTCGGAAGCCATGCGGTTAAACTTGTGGCCCAAAATGAAAATTCATTATCCCACAGAAGAAAAAGGACAATTGTATATTCCTGGTATATCTGCATTATTGTGGTTGGGTTGTTTAGGCATTGTTTTGTTTTTTAGGGAGTCGTCTAAAATGGAAGCAGCTTATGGTTTAGCCATTACCATGTGCATGATTAGTACGAGCATTTTGTTTGCTAATTATTTGGTGAGTCAACGGGTGATTCCTGTTTGGATTTACTTGTATCTCTTTGTTTATTTTGCTATTGAGATTTCTTTCTTGGTTGCCAATTTAGAGAAGTTTCCTCATGGTGGTTATGTAACATTAATTGTTGGTGGTGCATTGTTTGTTGTAATGTATGTGTGGTTTAGAAGTAGAAAAATTAAGAATCGATATGTTGAGTTTGTTCGATTAGAAGATTATATACCCCAAATTCAGGAGCTGAGCAACGATAAAACAGTTCCCAAATTTGCTACGCATATGGTGTATATGACCAGTGCCAATAACCATAAAGAAATTGAGCATAAAATCATTTATTCTATTTTAAACAGAAAACCCAAACGTGCCGATATTTATTGGTTTGTGCATGTAGATGTGTTGGATGATCCTTACACTTGTGAATATACAGTTGAGCATATTATTCCTAATGATATCATTCGAATAGAATTTCGATTAGGTTTCAGGGTAGAACAACGCATTAACCTAATGTTTAAAAAAGTAGTATTGGATTTAGTGGCCAATAAAGAAGTAAATATTACCAGCCGATACGAAAGTTTGGGTAAGAATAATGTGGTGGGAGATTTTCAATTTATTGTGTTGGAAAAATACCTGAGTCAGGATAATGAGCTACCATTCTTAGAAAGGGTAATTATGAAATTGTATTTCTGGTTAAAAGAAATATCGTTGAGTGAGGAACGTGGTTTTGGACTCGATCCTAGCTTTGTAACAGTAGAAAAATTTCCACTCATTGTGGCTCCTATAAACGATTTGAAATTACAAAGAACTTATTTCGAATCGCAGGAAGACTCAGATGAAGAAACAGAATATTAAAAGGTTAGAGCGTTTTATAAACGCTCTTTTTTATAGTATTTATGCAGCATATTAGCACCAAACAATTACATGAAAAATTAAAGCAAGATCAAAACATTTTCTTAATAGATGTAAGAGAAGATTTTGAGCATGAGCTGGAAAATATTGGTGGGAAATTATTTCCATTGGATGAAATATTGAATCATGTGCAAGAAATTCCTAAAGATATTCCAGTGTATATTTATTGTAGAAAAGGAATTAGAAGCCAAATAGCCATTCAACGGTTAGAAGCCAAATTTGGCTTTGACAATTTAATTAATGTAACAGGTGGAATGGAAGCTTGGAAGAAGCTTGAAACTTGACACTAGATAATGGATGTTGATTTTTATTTTTTTAGTATTTAGTTCTTTAGTTTTTAATTTTTTAGACTTTAGCTTTTACCCAATTCCAAATTGCTAATTCCTTTCTTTCCTTCAACCCAATCCCACAAATAACTATCTTCATTCTTACATATTTTCAATCCAAAATTAAACTGCCATCAACTCCTTCATTCTCTATATCGTTATTGGTATTATTGTACTGTCTTTACTAGCTTATTTTTTGCAGGAAAAATTGATATTTAAACCTGAGAAATTAAAGCAGGATTTTAAATTTACGTACGATGTGCCGTTTACTGAACTTTTCTTTGACATAGAAGCTGGCGTACGTATTAATGGGCTTCATTTTTACAGAGATTATCCAGCAGGGTTAATTTTATACTTTCATGGAAACTCACGTAGCATAAAGGGTTGGGCAAAATATGCAAAAGATTTTTATCGTTTTAATTACGATGTTGTTTTGGTTGATTATCGAGGGTTTGGAAAAAGTACAGGTAAGCGTAGTGAAAAAGAAATGCTCAACGATATGCAGTTTGTGTACGATGAATTAAAGAAGAAATATCCAGAACAACATTTACTGGTTTATGGAAGAAGTATGGGCAGCGGATTTGCTACTAAAATTGCCTGCGACAATAAACCAAGGTATTTAATTTTGGATGCACCTTATTACAGTTTTAAAAAAGTGGTAGAACGCTTTTTACCCATTTTACCAGTACGTTTTATTTTACGTTTTCATTTAAGAACTGATAAATGGATACGAAAAGTTAACTGCCACACTTATATTATTCATGGCACAAGAGATACTTTAATTCCTATTTCACAAAGTGAAAAATTACAAGCTTTAAGTCCGGGCAAAATCACGTTAATAAGAATTCATGGAGGTAGGCACAACAACCTGCCATCGTTCGATGAATACCATAATTTTATCAGGGATATTTTGAAAGAATAATTCTATTACTTTACAACAATGGATAAAACAGTAAAGCCTTATTTATTTTTTGTTGCTACTATGGCATCAATTGCTGGTTTGTATCTATATCGTCCATTTAATTTATATTTCTTAGCCGATGATTTTTTACACATCCCTGAAAGTGCTAAAAACATTTGGTTGCAAAGAAATTCACTTCGACCAATAGGTAATATTTCCTTGCACATAGATAATTTGTTCAGTCAAAAAAATGCATTAGGTTATCATGTCACCAATTTGCTATTGCATGTTGCCAATACATGGTTGGTATTTATTTTTAGTAAATTATTGTTGACAAAATATACGTTTGAAAAAACTACTTTTTTACCAATTTTAATCAGTATTTTCTTTTTCACTTATCCTTTTCATAGTGAAGCTGTATTTTGGATAATTGGTCGTTCTGGTAGTTTGGGCTGTTTATTTTTTTTAGCTGCAATGATTGGTTTTTTGAAGAAAGAGGAATCTCTTTTTTTTAGTATTTTCTCACTGGTTTGTTTTGAATTGGCTTTGTTGTCTTATGAATCTTCGTGGATATTCCCTTTAGTGATTTTATTTTTTATAGTAGCCGACGGAACTGTGCAATTAATTAAAAAACATACAGGTTATTTACTGTTTGTAGTTTTATTGTTTTCAGTTCATTTATTCATTCGTTTTTCATCAACAGGCGAACTGATGAATCAGTACGATGCTGCAAGCTTTGTACAGCTTAACTTTCATGTATTGATCGAAAATTATATTCGACTGTTTGCAAGAACAATGACACCACCACTTTTTAACAATCATCATTTTCTATTAGTTTTTTCTGTTGTTATTGTTGTGCTGGCTTTGCTTGTTTTCGTTTTGTACAGAAAGGGAAAACTCAATCGTTTTTTCTTAGCAATCACTGCTACTTGGTTGTGTAGTTATATTCCTTATTTGTCTATTGGCATAGATACACATGGGGTAGAAGGAGAGCGTTATTTATATCTTCCCTCTGTGTTTTTTAGTATTTGGATTTTATATTTATTACATCAATTATTTGCAGCAAAGCAGCTCTTACTTATCACAATTTCAATTGTTGCTGTGCATATTTTTTACGTACAGCAATCCAGAACGTATTATGTAAAAGCAGGAGCAATTACAGCTATAACCATCCATCAGCTAAATGCATTAAACAATAATGAAAAAGTGTTTTTTCAAAACCTACCTCAGTATAATAAAGGTGCAGTTGTTTTTAGAACAGGATTAGAAGATGCAGTAAAATGGTTAGGCATTAATCAGCCCCAAATTATTATTGTTTCAAAAGATAATAGTGACGAACAGCCTAGGTTGAAACACCATACAACCTTCAATATCAACTATGGCAATAACAATATGCCAATTGCATTCACAACAATTTTAATGCAGGATAGAAGCTTCAAAAAAAATTATGTTGTAAAAGACACCGTTGGTTTAAAGTTTAATCCAGCAACCGATGCATTGTTTGTTTACAACGACACTTCGTTAAATATTACACGTTAGCAGGTTGCATCAATTCGTAAAAACGATTCATATATTTTCCAAATACATCAAACTCAATATTTACAGTATCGTTTATTGCTACATACTGAATATTGGTATGGGTATATGTATAAGGAATAATCGCAACTGAAAAACGGTTTCTGCCAACATTAAAACAAGTAAGGCTTGTTCCATTGATAGATACAGAGCCTTTTTCTATCATCAAAGGAGCAAATTTTTCATCAAATTCAAAACTAAATAGCCAGCTGCCACCTTCATCTTTTTTCTCAACACATGTAGCTGTTGCATCTACATGTCCTTGTACAAAATGCCCATCAATACGGCTGTTGGCCAATAAACATCTTTCAATGTTTACCACATCTTTTACTTTCCATTTACCTGCATTGGTTTTTTGCAAAGTTTCCTGAATAGCAGTTATGCTATGTGTGCCATTGGCAACACTTTCAACGGTTAAGCAAATACCACTATGAGCAACACTTTGATCAACTTTTAATTCATGGCTGATTAAGCTTTCAACTGTAAAAGTAACATTGGTTCCTTTCGTTTCTATTTGGGTAATAATACCTGTGGTTTCTATAATGCCTGTAAACATATTTTTTGATTGAACAAGTAAAAAAATGCTGTAATCTTGTTTAAACTAATCATTCAACTATTGAGCAAAAAAGTTCTCATATTAATATTGTCCATTTTTGCCATTGCAAATTTACTGCTATACTGGCCTGGAAATCTTTATTTTTTGAACGATGATTTTGTGCATATTCCTTTAACCGATCATGGCGTCTTGTTTCAACAAAGATCTGTTCGTCCAATACATGAATTGTTGGTTCGTTTTGATTTGTGGTTGTGGCATAAACAGGCATTTGGCTTTCACATAACTGCGTTAGTGTTGCATGCAATTGTTTGTATGCAGTTGTATTATTTAACCATTTCCATTGCCTTAAAGTATTGTTCAGCCAATAATTCAGCTGCACAAAAAGCAGCATTGCTTACAGTTGTTCTTTTTTTGTTGTACCCACAAAACAGCGAATCATTAACCTGGATTTTAGGCAGAACTCCCACTTTATCAGCCATCTTTTTTTTAGCGATGGTTCAGTTATTTCTCAAAAAAAATAAGACTTTACCTACTTACATTTTTGCATTTATTTGTTTTTTGCTCACCTTATTTACTTATGAGCAAAGCATTTTATTTCCACTCGTTTTTATACTTATTGCTTTTGCAGCAAAAGACAAAACACAAAAACAGCAAAAGCTTGTTTTTGCTGCTACTACAATGCTTGCAGCAGTTATATATATTGTAGTCCGAAAAATAATTACAACCGAAGTAATTGGTAAATACGAAGGCGAAAATTTTAATGGGTTTAACCTGCAAAATTTATTGGGTAATACATTGAGGTTGGTGTATAGACTTTTTTTAAACCCAACTTCAACTTACTATTTCACAGTTGGAGTTGTGGTAATCACAGCAGTTTTTTTAGGATTTATTTGGGGGCACAAGAAAGAACTAAGCAATAAAAAATGGATGCTTTGGATTGTAAGTATTGCCGTATTGTTATTGCCAGTAGTTTCATTAGGCATAACTGTTCGTTCCTTCGAATCTGGACGTTATTTGTACTTGCCAGCTATTTTTTTATGTGTGGGATTGGGCATTTATCTTCAGCAAAAACTTAGTAATAAGTGGCAAATACTAACTTTTTGTAGCCTATTTGTATATTGGGGAGTAGGAAAATACCAAGCTTCCTTTCAATTTAAGAATGCTTCAATCTATGCTCAACAAGTACAGGAACAGGTTAAACAGCATTTTAAACAAACACCACAAAACCAATTGGTTATAGATACACTGTATGTAACTATACATCGTTTGCCAGTATATCGAATGGGCTTTAAACAAGGCATTCATTGGCTAAATCCAGCTATAGATACCAATAAAATAAGTGTTGGCTATTACTACGATGAGTTTGTGGAACAAAAAGAAAAATAATTCATATTTGGATTTTTCAATTCTATTCCTATCTTCGCCGCCCAATTAATCACTTAAAGGAGGTATATCAAATGCTTATTATCGATTCAAAAGATTGCGAAAACATTGACAAGGCTCTAAAAAAGTACAAGAAAAAGTTTGAAAAAAGTAAAACTTTATTGCAACTTAGAGAGCGTCAAACATTCACCAAACCTTCTGTTGTACGCAGAACGCAGGTGTTGAAAGCTATTTACAAGCAGCAATTGTCTACAGGTCAGTTAGATTAAGAGGCAAACCTTCTTACTAATATATTTAAGTAGTTTAAGTTACGTAACTTAGGCTACTTTTTTTATGCATACCATTCACCAAACATATCCTCAGCTGCAAACTTTCTTAAACTATTTAAAGTTCGAGAAAAGGTATTCGCAACACACCATAATTTCTTATCAAAACGATTTGGAACAGTTTTTTGTGTTCTTGCAAAGCCAGTTCGATGCACCAGCAATCACAAAAATTACTGCCATGTATGTACGAACTTGGTTGGCCGATATGAAGGGCAAAGAAAATATGACAGCCAAAAGTCTCAATCGAAAAATATCTAGCTTAAAATCTTTTTTTAAATATCAATTAAAAACAGGCGTTATCACACAAACCCCCATGACAACGGTGGTTTCTCCCAAAATTCCCAAGCGATTACCTGTTTTTGTAGAAGAAAAAAACATAGACACTTTACTAACGCATGTTGAGTTTACAGATGATTGGAAAGGCCAAACCGAAAAGTTGGTAATCGAATTATTTTACGCCACAGGCATGCGTTTAAACGAACTCATTAATCTTAAAGAATCTCAACTCGACGCAGCGTATCAACAAATAAAAGTATTGGGTAAAGGCAATAAAGAACGCATCATACCAGTGTCTAATCCATTAATGCAGGCATTGCAAGCCTACATCAACAATAAAAGTGAGGCACAAAAAATATTACCATTGGTATTTGTAAACGATAAAGGCAAAGCGTTGCAGCCACGTTCGGTGTATGCATTTGTAAAACAGTATTTGGGTTTGGTAACAACCGTACAAAAGAAAAGTCCACATATTTTACGCCACAGTTTTGCTACCCATTTAATGAACAATGGAGCCGATCTAAATGCAGTAAAAGAATTATTGGGCCACAGCAGTTTGGCAGCCACACAAGTGTATACTCATAATACCATCGAAAAATTGAAAGAGGTGTACAAAAAAGCACATCCTAAAGCGTAAATATTTTGGGCTATCAGCTACAAAATCTCTTTCAGCTACAGTTCACGCCTTCTGTAGTAGTGGTTTAGCCAACACACAATGCCAAAGCACTAAGCCAGCTACTACTGCCAGTCGTGCAGCCCATGAACAGTTGAATAATAAGGGTGCTAGATTAGTTTTTAGTTACTAAACCGATTTTAGCCCTTCCTCCCCACACCTTCTACCTTTTGCCATTCACCTTCTCTTTCCTCCACACACTTTTTTACACATTTCATCGTTTTAACAGTGTATCGAAAGCAGAAAATTATTCAAAAACACCCGATATTAATTTTTCCTTTTCAATAGCATTTCCTATCTTGTACATCCCAATAAAAAATAAAAAGCCTATGTTCTAGTATTACACAGTTAGTTCTTTTAAATTTTATTTTTTCACCCGTTTAAAACATACATTGTTATGAACGTTAACATCCAAACTGTGCACTTTGATGCAGATCAAAAATTAGTGGACTTTGTTAGTACTAAAATTGAAAAATTAAAAACCTATCACGACCGAATTATTAAAGTAGATGTGTTTTTAAAGTTAGACAATGTGGTACACAACATTAAAGACAAAATTGTAGAAATTAAAGTACACATTCCTAAACACGAATTCTTTGTAAAAGCCTCTTCTAAATCATTTGAAGAAAGTTTTGAAAATGCACTTGATTCAATCACCAATCAGGTAAAACGAAAAAAAGAAAAGCTCGCCGCCTAAAAAATTGAAAGCCCATCGTTTTACGATGGGCTTTTTTATTATTTAATAATTGCTAATTGTTTGGTTTGTTGAATATTGCCAATTGTTACTTTTAAAATGTAGTTACCTGCTTGCAGTTTTGAAATATTTAGTACAATTGTATTGTCGCCTTTAAAAATATCATGATCTGTTGAAAGAACTTTGATTCCATTTGCATTATAAGCCTCTACTAGTGCAGTTCTGTTAAACAAACTATTTAAAGTAAAAGATACCGTATTTGTGGCTGGAATAGGGAAGATACTACTTATTAAATCAGTATTTTTTTTGCCACTCATATTCACTGAAAGTATTTGAGAATAAGTGACTTTCCCAGAGTTTGTTTCTTGCATTTGTATTCTATAAAACACTTTGCCAGTTGTATTTAAAGAAGCATCTGTAAAATTGTATTTAAAAACACCATTTCCCTTTGCAGCTATTATAGTTACAGGCGAAAATTGAATGGCATTGTTACTTTTTTCTAGTATAAACTTTTCATATGCAGAGCTGCTTTCGGCAGTAAAATTTAATAATACCCCACTATCATTTTTTGCACTGGTAAAGTCAATTATTTTCAATGGCAATAATGCTACGTAACCATAATCTATATCGTCTATTCTAAATTGTTCGACGGAAGATGTTTGTCTGAAACGGGTTTTAAAATTAAAAGGCCCCGATGGTAATGGAATAGAACTTACACCTTCCATTGCATTCCATAAGCCCGATGCAAACATTGAGCCTCCTAAACGCTGATAATTAATTTGCTGATAGCTTAATCCATTGTTTGTAGTGTATTCTAAAACCAACTCATTCGAGTTGTTGTTTACTGTATCGTAATTGTACATTAAAAATGTAACTCTAACATAAATACTACCATTATTAACAATACCATAGTTAAACCCTGCTGCTTCAAATACAATACCAGGGGTATTATTGAAGAACACATTACCACCACCACTGGCAAATGCATTGGTAGATGAATTTTGATTTTGTACTTGTGCAGTACCTGTAAATGTATAAGCAGTCGACCAATCGGTGTATGTATTTATGCCTATGTTATTTGTTGGGTTACCAACTGTTTCTGCCGATTGACTGGCTTGTGCAAAGCAAGCAAAGCCTTCAAAAAGGCTAATTATTATAATCAACAGTTTTTTCATACCCTTAAGTTTGATGAAATAAGAAACAACAAGATAGCTAAAATACTAATATGATGCAAGTTTTGAATAATACTTTTTCTATTATGTTTTTTTGCTTGGCTTTGTTAAACAGTTTAAAAGCTGCCTGATTGCAGCAAAGTAGCTGGCCGACGCAGGAGGCTACTACTTGCAAAAAGCAGGAACAAAAGCTGGGTTTTGTACAGCTGTTTATAGCCCAAAGTCTTATAAACAAGGGCTTTGCCTAAAAAATCTTGCTTCAATTGGTGATTTTATGGGTTAAACCCCTACTTTTGCAATCCCAAAAAGTTCTTTACAATTAAGAATGATTGAATTCGTTGCGTAAAACCAACGTATTTGGGAGTTCTGAAATTTGAAATTTCTAATTTGAAGTTTGTAATTTTTAGAACGCTATTACCAATTAAATCACAAGAAAAATGGCAAAAGAAATCTCCGGCTATGTGAAGTTGCAGGTTAAAGGTGGTCAAGCCAACCCTGCACCTCCAGTAGGTCCAGCCCTTGGTTCTAAGGGTGTAAACATCATGGAGTTCTGTAAGCAATTCAATGCTAGAACTCAAGACAAAATGGGAAAAGTTGTTCCTGTTTTAATTACTGTTTATACTGATAAGTCTTTCGACTTTATCATTAAAACTGCACCAGCTGCAATTCAATTAATGGAAGCAGCAAAAATTCAAAAAGGTAGTAAAGAAAGCAACCGTGTTAAATTAGGTAAAGTTTCTTGGGCTCAAGTTGAAGCGATTGCTTTAGACAAAATGCCTGATATGAACTGTTTTACCAAAGAAAGTGCCATGAAAATGGTTGCTGGTACAGCACGTAGCATGGGTTTAAGTGTTGATGGACAAGCCCCTTGGGAAAACTAATTTATTCACCTAACAAAATTCTAAAAAATGTCATTGACTAAAAAAAGAAAAGTAGCCAATACTAAGGTGGATAAAAACAAAGCTTACTCATTAAAAGAGGCTTCTACTTTAGTAAAAGAAATTAACTGTACTAAATTCGATAGTTCAGTTGATTTACATATCCGTTTAGGCGTAGATCCTAAAAAAGCTGATCAACAAGTTCGTGGTACTGTAAGTTTACCTCATGGTACTGGTAAAACCAAACGTGTGTTGGTTTTATGTACGCCCGATAAAGAAGCAAGTGCTAAAGAAGCAGGAGCTGATTTTGTTGGATTAGACGAATTTATTACCAAAATAGAAGGTGGTTGGACAGATGTAGATGTTATCGTAGCAACTCCATCAGTTATGCCTAAAATTGGTAAATTGGGTAAAATATTAGGTCCTCGTAACTTAATGCCAAACCCTAAAACTGGTACAGTAACTAATGATGTTGCTGCAGCAGTAAATGAAGTTAAAGGCGGTAAAATTGCTTTTAAAGTTGATAAAACTGGTATCGTTCATGCTTCAATTGGTCGTATCTCTTTCGATGCTACTAAAATTGCAGAAAACAGTACTGAATTAATTAACGCAATCATGAAATTAAAACCATCTTCTGCAAAAGGTACTTACCTAAAAGCAGTAAGCATGGCCAGCACAATGAGTCCTGGTATTTCATTGGATACAAAAGCATTATCTAACTAATCCTATGGAGTGCTGCCATACAGTAGCACTGTGAAATGGGTTTAATAAAATTTAGTTATGACTAAACAACAAAAAAATGAAGTGATCGAAGTTCTCAAGGAGAAATTCTCACAATACAATAATTTCTACATTACCGACACTGAATCTTTAAGTGTTGCACAAGTAGGCAAGTTGCGTAAAGCTTGTTTTGATAAACAAGTTGAAATGAAAGTGGCTAAAAACACTTTAATTAAAAAAGCACTAGAAAGCTTAGATAGTGAAAAGTATGCTGGCGTTTATGATAGCTTACACAATGTAACAGCATTGATGTTTAGCGAAAACCCTAAAGAACCAGCTTTAATTATCTCATCTTTCCGTAAAGCAAATCAAAATGGCGAAAAGCCAGCTTTGAAAGCTGCTTTTATTAATGGAGATATTTATGCTGGCGATAATCAATTAAAAGCTCTTACGCAAATTAAAACTAAGAATGAGCTTATTGGTGAAGTTATCGGATTGTTGCAATCGCCTGCTAAACGTGTATTGGCTGCTTTATTGCACCACCACGAAAAGCAAGCTGAAACAGCAACTGCTGAATAATTACTAGGAAGAATTTAATAAAATAAACCTGGCCGGATTGGTATAAAAAAAGGCAGATTAAATAACCATCCGCTGGAGCGTAAAGCTTTGAAAGCGGTTAAAATGTAAAAAAATGGCAGACGTTAAAGCATTAGCCGAAACATTAGTAGGCTTAACAGTAAAAGAAGTACAAGAATTAGCTGATGTATTAAAAGCTGATTACGGAATTGAACCAGCTGCTGCTGCAGTTGTAGTTGCTGCAGGTGGTGGCGATGCTGCTGCTGCTGTAGAAGAGAAAACATCTTTCGATGTTATCTTGGTAAGCGGTGGTGCTAGCAAATTAGGCGTGGTTAAAATCGTTAAAGAATTAACTGGCTTAGGTTTGAAAGAAGCTAAAGACCTAGTTGACAGTGCTCCAAAACCTGTTAAAGAAGGTGTATCTAAAGCAGAAGCTGATGATTTAGTTGCTAAATTAAAAGAAGCTGGTGCTGAAGTTGAAGTAAAATAATTTTACAGATAGCTTATAAAAAAATCCTCACAGTAATGTGGGGATTTTTTATTGTCTTTAACTTTCTTTATTTGAGTTTCAATTACTGAGTTTTTTGACCTCTGATTTAAATACTTCTTTAAACTTATCGGAAGTTGTTTCTTGAAAATAACTTTCTTTAGAGGTACTGGTAATTTTTACAGTTAATATCATTTCAGTATCTAACGGCATATTGTTTGGGTTGCTTGCATATCTTACAAATTGCAGGGTGTAAGTGCAATCATCAATCCACTTTATCTTAAGAATTATTTTAGTGCCATCATCAACTGTTTCAGTTTGGGTTTCTTTTGTTCTATCGATAATTACAGTAGAACCATTGGCGGTAATTTTAAATTTCCCAGTTCTAAAATTTTTGCAATCATTGCTTTGTGCACTTGCAGTAATATATAAAGTTGCACTCAATAAAACGGATAATAGTTTTTTCATGTTTTAATTAATTAACGTAATAAAGTAACCCATCCTGAGTATTTAGGCTTATTGTTTTTTCTGTCGATAATATAGTAATACACACCAACGGGTGCAGGCTTTCCATTAACTGTTCCATCCCAAGATTTTTGATAACCAATTGAGTGAAAAATAACCTGACCATTTCGATCGAAAATATCTACACTGCAGTTGGTGTATAAACTTAAATTCAACAGTTCCCATGTATCATTAACCTTATCGCCATTAGGAGAAAATGCGTTAGGAATAATTAACTCTTTTAATAACCTAACAAATACACTTGTATTACCTGTACAGCCATTTTCGTTAGTTACAGTTAACGTGTACAACATATCACTTAAAGGTTTTACAACCCAAGGGTTTAAAATAGTATCGTTTGAGAGGTATAAATCAGGAAACCAAGAGTAAGAAAAATTATTCCCACCTGTAACATAATTGGTCATCACTACACTATCTCCTTCAAATACGTTTTTATCTATACCTACTGGAATTGGATTGCCATAAAATGCAACATTACTAGCAGTTGAAATAGCCTTGCAGCTATTGGTATTAAATACTTCTACAGTATAATTACCAGCTTGTGTTACGGTATAAGTTTGTGATGTTGCTCCTGTAATAATATTACCATCTTTATACCATTGATTATTGCTTGCAGATGAACTGGTAAGTACTAAAGTCTTGCCTGTGCAAAGTAGCAAAGGACCATTGGCTGTAATAGATGGTATTGGTGGTTTGGTATAAATAGTAACAATAATGCTTGCCAAAATACTTTCACAACCATTTACTGTTTGACTTGTGTAAAATGTAAAATTGCCCGGACCACCTGTGCTTGGTGTTGGAGCAGTAATTGTTGGTGTTGCACCAATTGAATTATACCACAAAAGATTAGTACCCGTTGCCGTTAATATAGTTGCGATATCGCCTTCACAATAATTAACTGGACTATTTACTGTTGGGGCTGATGGAGCTGCGTTTACAGTAACTATAATTTCTTTTCTGTTGCTTTCGCAACTGCCATTAGATTGACTTACAAAATAGCTTGTATTACCAACTGTACTTGTTGTTGGAACTGGAGCTGTTAATGAACCAGTACCACCAGTATTTGACGTGTACCACAGTAAATTATTTCCAGTTGCTGTTAATACTGTTGCTGCAGCGTTTTGGCAATAGTTAACAGGTGAGTTTGCGGTTGGAATTGCAGGAATTGCAGTTACGGTTACAGTAATGATTGTTCTTGGGCTTTCACATCCACCTATCGTTTGGCTAACATAGTAATTAGCAGTTCCTGTACTTGTAGTATTTGGAGTTGGAGCAGTTGAAGAACTAGTTCCACCAGTAGCAACAGTGTACCAAAGTAAATTAGTACCAGTTGCTGTGAGTGCTGTTGCAACAGCATTTTGACAATATATGATACTTGCAGTTGTAACTGGTACAGTAGGTGCAGCATTAACGGTTACTGCAATA
>CALRLF020000036.1:0-41709 GCA_943368475.1 Allobosea thiooxidans | reverse complement strand
TAGGTATTGGTTACCACCAGTTTATTGCCTAAACTCAATGTGCCACTGCTTCTATTTACAATTACATTGTTTAGCACATTCGTTGTTCCATCCGTTGTTTGGTCGAAGTTTAATGTGCCCAATGCTCCTGTGCCTCCTATGGTTAAATTAGAACTGCTGCTCCCTCTTAATAATCCACTGCCGGTGACTGTGCCAGTTAACGTGAGGGTGTTGCTGCCGAGGGAGAAAATTCCATCAGTTAGGGTAAGCGTACCTGTAATTATAAAACTCTTATTTAAAGAAACACCATTGCTATTGTCGATTGTTAAATTCGTAAGATTATTTAATGTACCATTGTTAATTACAGCACTGCTGCCAGGAAAAGTTTGTGCTGCCGCTCCTTTTAACACAATAGTGCCTAAGTTATTGATTGTACCTGTTCCTGGTGTAAACGCACCTGTGATAGTCAATGTACAACCTGCATCAATAGTTAAGCCCCCTCCACCACTAAGGTCTAAATTATTGATGGTGTGACTGCCTGCTGCTATTCTGAAACTACAACCACTTGCAACATCCACATTGGTACTAGCAGCAATTGAGCCTCCACTTATTCTTAAAAAACCAACTAGTACACTTATACCACCATTAAAAGTGTTAGTTCCTGTTAAGCTTAATGTGCCAGCACCACCTTTTATCAATTTGCCCGACCCAGAAATATCTCCTGCAATTATCATTGAAGCAGCAGAAGTTGTATTTACGTCTACTCTAGTGTCTGTATTTAGTGTACAATTAGATAGAAGCGTTGCAGTTGAATTATCAGAATTCTGTTGAATTATTGAACCATTAGTGGTTTGTGTGGGGTTGCAAATAATAGACTGACCTGCAAGTCCATAACTTGGTGAGGCTGTAGCTGTTAATCGAAATCCACCAGAATTATTAATGGTAATTGTACCAGAAGTAGGAAATGCATTGGCTTGACTAAACTGTGCTCTTCCAGTTGAACTACCATCAAGTGTCATACCACCGGTAAAAGTATTATTACCACTAAATAGAACAGCACCAGTATTATTGTTAGTTACGTTTAAAGTACTTCCTGTTCCAGAAATTGCTCCAGGGAATGATATATAAGTGGTTCCTGAATTTGTAATTGTTCTTATAGTAGAAGTTCCTAAACTTATCGCACCACTACCCATACCTAAATTACGTGTAGAACTCGAAAATGTAAAATTGCCACCAATTGTTATGGGATTATTTGTTGAACTAAAGACATCTGCCCCAGCTGTACAACCTATTGTACCCCCATTAATTGTAAAAGTACCTGCAGTTGCACCTAATGCAGATGCATTGTTAATGTTTAAAGTTCCGTTAGTTAAGGTAATGCCACCTGAAAATGTATTTGTACCACTTAAGATTAAACTTCCACTTGTACCATTTGGATTAACATCAACAGTAAGTCCGCCATTGGATATAATACCACTGAAAGTATGTGCTGCAGCATTACCTAAAGTAAAGGTTCGTGTGGCTCCCCCTAAATCAACATTATCACTAAAACTTATAGTTGCAGTATTACTGGCAGTTGAAACATTTGCTGGAATTTCCCCAAATTGAATATTACCACCAATGCTAATGCTTGTAGGGTTAGCAATTGCTCTATTTCCACTAGCTGCAACTATTCCACTATTTAAATTTACAGCACCACTTCCTAATGCATTATTGCCTCTTAATACAATTGTTCCACTATTTAGTGTAAATCCACCTCCATATGTATTACCTGCCATACCCCATGCACCAGTACCAGTTTTAATATACCCAGCAGTTACGGATGCAGTTAATGACTGAGTTCCCATATCTAACAAATTAGAGCCACTGACATTTACAGTGATTACACCATTACTCAAATTAGAAAGAGTTCCCCCTGCTGTCCAACCAGTAACATTTGCAGTAGCATTTATTGCAGATACTGTTAAACTACCTCCTGTTATAGTAGTTACAGTATTTCCAAAGTTCATAATACCACCACCAGTTGTATTAAAGGTTGAGGTATATGGACCTGCTACATTTGTACTCCATACACTTCCAGTTATTGTACCAGTTGTTCCGAAGTAATTATTGGTTTGCCCCCAACAATTCTGAACTACAGCTTGAGAAAGTAGTATTACAATTACTGTCACAGACAAACGTCTAAATTTTGAATTTATAAGTAAAATCTTCTTCATAAGCAATCGTTTATAAACACCTGTACAACAGGTTTAAGATATTAAAAAGGTTATTGTGTTAAATACAAAATGGTAAGGAGAATGGTTGTTGATTCAAACCAAGTATTGGTTTGCATTTAAGTAAATAATTGTATGTATTTACTAAGCAGTTTTGAGGCAGCAATCTCATATTTATGGGCGTTTAAGCAAGTTCTAATGGCAATAATTTAAAACGATTCTATGGTAACAACAATTGGTATGTTGTATTGGTTTATAACATTCTTATTTTTCATAAAATTGAAAAAAGTAGTTGTACCATTTTTACTGAGTACAGCTTTGTTCAAAAGTGTAATATTGGATAAGTATATATTGCAAGCATTTTAGATACACTTGGATACACTCAACAGATGTATAATTATGCAAACAATGAGTTTTAAAGATGAGCAAATAATGCAAACAAAATTTCTCAGAAACTGCAATTGAACCAAAGAACACCCAAAAATGAAATTTCAATTTAGAAGAGGGATGACGGAAGGTTGATGTTAGGAATTGGAGGTTCTATCTTTTAGTTATTTAGTTTAGAGTTTGGGATAAAAAAACTTCTACTTTGTGGTTCCTGACTTTTAATTGTTAAACATTAAAAATGGAGCATTGGAAACTCTTTTCGTCGTTCCAAGGCAGTAGAAATATATCAGGCTTTGGAATATTGCTTGGCAAATCTCTTCTACCATTGAGATAACATAAGGGAAGTAATGAGTTGCAGTTGTAGCACCTTCTTTATAAATAAAAGACCTAATAAAAAAACGACCACCGAAGGCAGTCGTTTTTAAGTATAATTTTCAATCTATTTTATAACTAATAATAAAAACCATCAGCTTTTATTTTAATACAATTATTGCTTAACAATTTTCTCAGTAATGATTAGATCACCTGATTGAATGGTAACCACATAAGTTCCTTTTGATAAACCTGAAAAATCTAGTTCGAAATTACCAGCTTTGGAGTTTTGTGACAATACTTTTTTACCTGTTAAATCATACAAAACAGCTATAGCATTTGAACCATTGATTTGATTCATATTAATCACCACTTTATCTGTAGTTGGGTTTGGTGTAATGCTAATATTTCCTTTGGTTTTTTGACTTACACTTACAATACTTGAAAAACTTTCTTTACCATCCAAATCTATTTGACGTAAGCGATAGAAACTTTTAACAAATGGATTTTTATCTTCGAATGTATAAGTAGCAGCTCTATTCGTTGCATTCACAAAACCTAAATTTTCCCAAGTACCAAATTGAGATTGTCGTTGCACATAAAAACCTTTGTTATTAACCTCAGATGCTGTTGCCCAAGTTAATTGATTAGAAGAACCATTCATGCTTGCTTTGAAGCTAGATAATGAAACAGGGAGTGCGTTAACACCAGTAGTAATTTCAAAATCGTCGAAAGAAATACCTCCGCCAATGGTTCCATTAAATAAAACTTTAAAATTATTTATATCACTAGTGGGGCCAACTGCAGGAATACCAGCAAAAACACGTGTATTACCCACCCAAAGGTCGTATTGATCATCTGCAAGAGTTGCATCAACACCCGTAGGATCTTTGTAAATTACAGATGCACCACTATTATTGACAAACCAATTTATTTCTTTTTCTCCAATTAAAGTATCTACTGTATTTATAAAGGTAGAAGATCTTAAATAGTACTTTGTGTTACTTCCAAAACCAATACCAAATGAACTATGCCTAACCTCGGTATTTGGAGAAGTGGTACTTGGTCCTGAATTAAAAGCCGAACCTACATAAACAGTTGCCTGTGTTTGTGGGATTGTTGTAGGAACTGAGTTGAATGGAACATTTAGTTTAAATTTAATTCTCAAAAATGTAGGTGCAGTAGGACTTAAATTAGTTGATTTTGAAATAATTGCACTTCCCCCATATCTCTGAAGAGTAAGCCTATTACCAGAAACATAAACCGAATTGCTACCAGACGGAGCTGAAACTTTTATGGAATCAAATTGGTTAGCTCCAGTACCAATATAATTACTTAATACAGAGGTAGCATTAAAGTCTTGAGATAAAAGCATTTGAGCACCTGCTGCAGATGGCAAATAAAGCACCCCCAAAATTGCAAGCTTTTTAGCAATACTAAGTGGCGTAGAAAATAGTTTCATATAACATTAATTTGAAAAAGTGAAAAAAGCAATAAAACAAACACGTATATAATTTGATAAAAATTAAAACTGTATTACTGTTCTATAATTTGTAACATTTTCGATAATACAAAATGCAATCGTGGTTACAACTCTATAACATACACAAATTTAGACTCTACTAAAAGGATTGAACGGTGACATTACTATCAAAAAGGGGGGGATATTTACTCAATATTGTGTGCATACTTAAGTAGTAGTAAAATAATTTAAGGCTAGCATTATCTTAAAGTGTCTTTTATTGTTTTCCGATTGTATAAATCATTTCAACCAAGTTTTCAGGTGTTGACCATTGAGGATTATGGTTTGCTTCTAATTGCAAAACTGACCAACCTTTTTGCTTTGCTTTTTCTGCTTGCGTAAAAAAATCATCTTCCTTAGGGATTTTGCTTTTTTCTACAGTAAGTATATACGTTGTTGGAATTTGAAGCCTTAACTTATTTTTTAAAATAATGGTATCATCGAATGTTTTGTAAGAATGAGGCACATCTTTGGGTGGTAGCTTATTGGCTGCAACCCAAGCAGGCATTGCAAATCCATTTATGTTCATTTTTTTAAACCAAACATCTCTAGCTCCTAACAAATTCAAAGCACTTTGCCCACTATCAGGCACAAAAGCATCAAGATAAATTAGCTTCTTAATTCTTTTAGGTAAGCTATCTGCAACCCCTGTAACCACCATACCTCCATAGCTATGACCCACCAAAACCACATCATACAAATCTTCGTACAATATCATGTTGACTACATCATTAATGTGGGTACTTAATCCTATTTTTGTTGAAGCCAAATGAACACGTTCTCCCTGACCAGTTAATGAAGGACGATAAACAATACTGCCTTTTTCGGTAAGTAATGAATCTACTTTTTTAAATGCCCAACTCCCACCCCATGCACCATGCACAATCACATACACTTGCTTTGGTTTAGTTTGTGCAAATGAACACAAAAACGCAAATGTGAAAAATACCAAGTGTGTTAATTTGAAGTATTTTTTCATGAAAATAAATGATTGATTATTTGTTATTGATACTATAAACATAAATCTAAAAAAATGCATAAAAAAGTGCAGATGCGTTAACCTTTTAGTTTAACATCTGCACTTAAAGGGTGGGCATCTATTTACTGCCAAGCAAAAATTTGTCCAATTCCACCATTTGCATTCAACTCACTTTCTGGTACTGCAAAAACATTGGCCTTTGCAGCTTGGTACAATGGTTGGTATCCAGGCACTGCATCGGTAGTAGCTCTTTGAAAAGCTCCTTGTAAATCGGTCCATCGTTTTAAATCAAAATAACGTAAGCCTTCGAATGCCATTTCCACACGTCTTTCTTTGCGAACAATAGTTCTTAATTGTGCTTGTGTACGTCCTAGACCTTCGCCTACTACTGTTTCAATTGTTGGCATAGCAACTCTTGCTCTTACTCTATTAACAAGTGTGTAAACTTCAGGCAATAGGTTTAACTCTACCAAAGCTTCTGCTCTCATTAGAAGCACATCTGCAAATCTTAATAAATAAAAGTCTTGCCCTCCCGGATTAAAAGCTGCTACACCACTTGGAGAAGCACTATTTCGTATGTATTTTTTTTGTCCAAATCCTGTAGGTGTATTTCCTGTAAATGCTCTGTTTAGATCCACTAAAAAAATATCGTTTCTAAAGTAAATAGAGGCTGCCAATCTTGGATCTCTGTTTACTTTTGGTGTAGTTGCATTGTACAAAGGAGAAGCTGTAATTGGCCTACCATCAGTACAGTTATATTCGTTTACCAAGTTTTTCATTGGCTGAATATTTATTTTAGGAGCTTGTAAAAATGTAGCAGAAAATAATTCTGAGTTATTAGATATTGCATCCTGAAAAAAACGAACTGAAAAGATAATTTCATTAGAAACTTCTCCTTGCTCTGTAAATAACTGTGAATAGTTGCTGTGTAACCCATAAGGCAAAGCCATTAATGCAGTAGTAGCATCTACAACGGCTTGGTACTCTTTATTATACAGTTGAAATCTAGCCAACAATGCAAGGGCTGCACCTTTGGTAGCATAACCAAATTGTGAAGCAGGATATGTAGTTGGCAATATCGCTGCTGCATCGGTTAAATCTTTTACAATTTGTGCCGAGGTTTGTGCATAAGTGGCTTTTCTTGCTGGAGGATCTCCGGGTTCTTTTGGCTCCAATATCAAAGGAACATCTCTATAGTAAATCGCCAAATTGCTATAAAATAAAGCTCTTAAAAATAAAGCTTGCCCCAAAAGCATATTTTTTACAGAGTCTCTAATATTGGCGGAAGGAATAGTTGGAATATTTTTTATAGCTGTATTGGCTCTAAAAATACCTCTATATGATGAGCCCCATAAGCCCGAGAAAAGGCCATGACCTGGTGTAATATTACCTTCCATAAAATTGCCTGGGCCTTCGAATTTGTAGTTATTAAAACAATTATCGCCAATGCCATCGTATTGAGGGATTCCACCAACACCATTTAAATTGCCACTATACAAAGCCCTATCTTGTAGCACATCGTACACCCCATTAAGGGCCAAAAAAGCATCACTTTCATTTTTCCAAAAGTTCTCTTCGGGTATTTCATTCAAATTATCTTTTTCTAAAAAGCTTTTATTGCAACTTATAACTGATAATAGACAAAGAATAAATGTAATTTTTTTCATACGTTATTTTTTAGTCTTTTTTTAAAATTTAACATTTAATCCAACGGTAAATGTTTTGTAAAGAGGTGTTAGTTGATCACTATTATTATTTCGACTTCTTTCTGGATCAAAATTTTTCATTTTAGTAAATGTCACCATATTTTGACCTGACATAAAAATGCGTATCCTGGCAATAGCTAACTTTTTAGTAATAGATTCAGGAATTGTATATCCTACTTCAATGTTTTTCATTCGTAAGTACGATACATCTTGAATGTAAAATGAAGAGGTAATTGCAGAGCCATTATTAATGCCCCCTAAACGAGGCAAATTGGTATTGGTATTTGTTGGAGTCCAACGATTAACCCAATAGCTAAGAGCATTGTTTCGATCGCCTTCCATAGGTGTTTGTCCATTTGTTCGTAATAATCTATCCAAATCGGCAACACCTTCAAAGATGAAAGATAAACTGAAACTCTTCCAATTTAAACCAGAATTGAAATTATAAATATACTTAGGGTAAGGATCTCCAATAATTTCTCTATCTCTTATATCAACAATACCATCAGGCTTGCCATCTGGACCAGAAATATCGGCATATTGAAAATCGCCAGGTGCAGTTAATAAACTTCCGAATTGTCGTGGAGCAGCTGCTACTTCTGCTGCTGTTTGAAAAACACCCAATACTCTATATCCTAATATTGCCTGAAAAGGCGATCCTGCTCTAACAACACTTTCAGATGTTAGGGTAACCGCAGCCCCATTTCCTAAACTTACTACATTATTAGATATATTGTAAGTAACACTACCACCGATATTATAGCTAAATTCTTTTGATTTATTTTGGTAGTTTGCCACAATTTCTACGCCTTTGTTTTGCATGCTTGCGGAGTTTCTAGCTCTTAAACTGGTAATACCTAATGTTGGAGGTAAAGGAAAGTTATTGTACAAAAGATCAGTACTTAATCTATCAAAATAATCGGCACCAATAGTCAATTTATTTTTAAACAAACCAATATCTACCCCAATGTCATATTGTTCTACAGTTTCCCATTTTATATCTCTACTTGCAAAAGTTGTTTGCGATACACCTGTTACTGGTGTACTTGTACCTATAAAATAATCTAACCCTCCATTAAGTGTTTGTTGAAAAATATAATTACCAATATTATCATTACCAGTAATACCCCAGCTACCCTTAATTTTTAATTCGGTAAGCCATTTAATTTTTTTAAACCAGTTTTCTTGCTTTATTCTCCAACCTGCAGAAGCAGATGGAAAAATTCCGTATCTTATATCACTCGGAAATTTACTACTTCCATCTCTTCGAGCATTAAATTCAAATAAGTATTTTTTGTTGTGTACGTAGTTGATTCTTCCAAAAAGAGATTCTACTGCATCTTCTTGTGCACTTCCGCTAAGAGTTGGGTTTACTAAACCTCCACCATCAAACTCTTGAACAGTATTACTAGGGAATCCTTGTAAAGAACCTGAAAAAATTTCACTTTTACTATAGATGGCAGATTGCCCAAATAGAACAGACACATCATGTTTTTTACCGAAAATTTTATTAAATCTCAAAATATTTTCAGCCAATAATCTATAGTTAAAATTGCTAGTCTTTCTAAGTGTATTAATTAATGTTTGTCCTACAATATTACCAGCCCAATCTAAGGTTTGATTGGTAGGGCTAAAATCAGATGTTTTAGTATTGCTTATATTGAAGCTTCCACTTGTTTCGAAAGAAAGGTTTTTGTGCAACTGAATTTTAAGACCAATTCTTTGCGAAACATTAATTTGATCGCTTACATAATCGCCTAAGAATCCTCTTTGAATAGGGTTCGTAATTGGCAAGCTAGCATTTACTTTTAAGTATGACCCATCAACTATACCATACTCTCCATTTGAATAATATACTGGAACAGTTGGTGCAGATCGTTGAAATTGATTGATTATACCCGTTTCGCCTGTTATAGCATTTGGACCACCACTTGGGCCAACAAATTTTGACCAAAAAGCGTTTGTAACGCTAGACAAGGTAAGCCAATTGGTAATTTTGGAATTAATGTTAAGTCCTAAATTGTATCGATCGGCTTTAAATTTGCCTTGAACAACTGCTCCTTGCGTTAAGTAACCCAAAGAGGCACGAAAACTAGTTTTCCCAGCACCGCCAGAAATTGCGATAAAATGATTTTGAATTGGTGCAGTTTTTAAAATTTCGTCGGACCATTTTGTATTTGCATAACGATCTCGATCGCTTCCATCTCTAAGCAATTGAATGTCGGCTGCACTGTAACGAATTGGTGCTGTTGGTCCGTTTGTATTGATATCTCTTTCATTTCGTAGTGTGGCAAAATTTACAGCATCTAAATATTCGGGAACTACGGTTACTGACTGAAAACCAAAATAATTGTTGTACACCACACTGTATGTACCCACTTTACCTTGTTTAGTAGTAACTACTATTACGCCATTGGCTCCTCTTGCACCATAAATAGAACTTGCTGATGCATCTTTTAAAACTGATATACTTTCGATATCGGCAGGAGAAAGGCTATTAAAGACATCCATGGTTGCATATTGAATATTGTCTATAACAATTAGTGGAGTTGAGTTACCAAATGTACCAACACCACGAATTACAACACTAGAAGCATCGGTCCCTGGTAAACCACTTGATTGAGTGAGTTGTACACCTGCGAAACGACCATACATTAATTGACCAGTATTTGTTACTGGCTGGTTAACAGCATCTTCAAATTTTATTGTTTGTACAGCTCCAGTTTGGTTAATTTTTTTCTGTACGCCATACCCCACAACAACTACATCCTGTAAATCATTTGGGTTAGATTCTAGCTTTACATTAAGTGTTGCTTTACCATCCCAACTTAGAGTTGCATTTTGGAAACCTACATAGCTAAAGATAATTACAGGTTTAGAGCCTGTAACTTTTAAAGTAAAAGCTCCTTGTTTGTTGGTAACTGTTCCTCTTACTTGCCCTTCTTGTACAACTGATACTCCTTCTAGTGGAGTATTGTCTGTTGCATTAACTACTGTTCCTTTTAGGGTGGCAGGTTGTTGAGCAAAAGTAAAATGGCTTAAGAGCAGTAAGAGACAAGTTAAGCCAAGATGGGTTAGAGGGTTCCTTTTTAGCACAAGCATCGTTTTAGTTTTTATGTTTTTTACAATCGTACACTAAGTACGTAAGAATAAATGAAATTGTTGGTACGTTCCCACTTCAAAAAAGAGGTGCATACAGTTCAATCAATTTATTTAGTATTAACAGTAATTACAGCAGTTTTTAAACCAGGTGATAAAGCTTCAATCTTAACCTCACCCACTTTACCTTTTTTACTTTTAATGACCAATAAACATAAGCCATTAAACGCTTTTCTATAGTTGGCTTGAAATGGTTCAATAGAAGCAGCATTGCCATTATCAACTGCAGCTATTGTTGCTGGACCAGATATGTTAAAGTAAACTTTATTATCGGCAAGAGCACAAAAATTTCCATCGGTATCTTCAATCTTTACAGTGATAAAAGACAAGTCCTCTCCGTCGGCGTTGATTATTTTTCTATCAGGCATTAAATTTATTTGGGATGGGTTCTTAGCAGTTTTTATTATTTTAGTAGCAACCTGCTTCCCTTCTTTGTAAGCAACAATTTTTAATTCTCCTTTTTCAAATGGTATATTCCAATTGAGGCGGTATGGCGATTCGAAATATTTAGGTCTATTTTTCCATGTATAAAATGAAACAGGAATTTTAGTTTTATCAACACCCATTTTTTTTCTTCCATAAGATTTGCCATTTACAAATAGTTCTGCTTCATCGCAATTGGTATAACAATACACAGGTATTTCTGCAAAGCCACTTCCTTCCCAATTCCAGTGTGGCAATATGTGAACCATTGGTTTTGTTGTCCAACGACTTTGATATAAATAAAAACGATCTTTTGGAAAACCTGCTAAATCTACCGCACCAAAATAAGAGCTTCTCGATGGCCAATCTGTTTCCCAACTACCATGTGTAAGATTGTCTTTTCCACCATAAGGTGTTGGCTCTCCTAAATAATCAAAACCTGTCCAAATAAACTCACCTAGTATATTAGGAATAGAATCTTGAAAATGAAATTCTACATCTGGCGGATATGCCCATGGCGGACTTTGATTATCATAACTGCTTACTTGTAGTGAAGGGTGCTTATCATATTTTTCTAAAGGCAAATGGTACACACCTCTCGATGATACACAAGATGAGGTTTCAGATCCATACACAATCCAATCTTTAAACTTTTCCATAGTTGGTGCATAGTCTGTAGGTTTATAGTTGGCTCCCACTAAATCTATTTCAGCAGCAAGTCCATTTTTTATGGCTGCACTAAAATTATTGAAGCCTGCTGTTGTTGGCCTATTGGCATCTTCTTCTTTACAAATTCTAGCAAGCTCTCTTGCAATAAGGTATCCATCTACTGAATTCTGTTCTTTAATTTCATTACCAATACTCCACATGATAATAGAAGGCCTGTTTCTATCTCTACGAATCATATCACGTAAATCCTGCTCATGCCATTTGTCCCAATACTTGTTGTAGTCGTTTTCTGTTTTGCCCATTTTCCAGCAATCGAATGCTTCTTCTTGTACTAACAAACCCATTTTATCACAAAGATCTAATTGCTCTGGAGAAGCTGGATTATGTGATGTACGAATAGCATTTACGCCCATTGATTTCATAATTTCCAACTGACGTTCTGTTGCCCTGTAATTAACAGCTGAACCCAAAGCACCCAAATCATTGTGCAAACAAACACCTTTGAGTTTTACCTGCCTTCCATTTAAAAAGAAACCTTCTCTTGAATATTTAATGGTGCGTATGCCAAAATTTTCAACGTAGGTATCTATTGCATTATTATTCTCATATATAGTTGAAATAGTTTTGTACAAATAAGGTGTTTCGATATCCCATAATTTGGGATTCTTTATGTCCAATTCCTGAATAATTTTTGCATCGTTTGTAGTGAAATTAAATTTGCTCATTGCAGTAGCTACTGCCAATCCATTTGCGTCAACTATACTTGTTTTAATGGCATAATTTCCTCCAAGATTTTTTTGAGTATTGGAAACTGTAGTTTCTACTTTAATCTTTGCTTTATCTTTTTCAACGACAGATGTTGTGATGTGATTTCCCCAATGTTTAACGTGTACTGGATTTTTTATTTCCATCCAAACATTTCTGTAAATACCTGCCCCTGGATACCATCTTGCAGAAAGAACTTCAGGATTTACTTTTACTGCAATTACATTTTCACCTTCGTGTTTAATGTAAGCTGTTATATCAATTTCAAAACTGCTGAAGCCATAAGGTCTTTCATAAACTTTTTGTCCGTTTACATAAATTGATGAATTGTACATAACACCATCAAACGCAAGTGTTACGATTTTTCCTTTTAATGATTCATCTATTCTGAAATGCTTTCGGTACCAAGCTTTATCAAAAATGGGCAATCCTCCAGTACGCAAATTGTATTCAGGTTTAAATGGTCCTTCAATTGCAAAGTCATGTGGCAATGCTAATTTTCGCCAATCGGCGTCTTTATATTGAATTCCTGCAGCTAATGAATCAGTTGTCTTTTTAAAGAGCCAATCTTGGTTAAAAGATTGCCTTTTTCTTACAGAGTTTTGAGCTGCAAGAGAACTTATTAATATGAATAGATAAGTTAAAAAAAGTGAGGCTTTATATGAGAATCGATTGCTCATTATATTTTATTTTTTAATTATTGCTTGTAACTTGTATTCAGCTTAAAGCTGCCAGCTTTATTGGTTGTTAGCCACAAGTCGAGTTTTTCTTTTAGTTGCTTTGTTATATCAACATTTTCAATAGCAAGATTTTTCTTTTCGCCAATATCTTTTGAAAGGTCATACAATTCGATACTCTCATCCTCATAGTTATAAATGAGCTTATAGCTCCCTTTTCTAATGGCTGCTCCAGGCTTACCTCCTTGATTGCTGTAATGTGGGTAATACCAGTATAAGGTTCTATCTAATGACTTTTTAGGATTTGATAAAAGTTTTAAAATGTCTTGCCCCTCAACAACAGATTCTTTTTCATATTTTTTATTGATGACCGATGCTACTGTAGGAAATATATCAGATGTAGTTACAGGAATATCAGAAACAACTCCCTCCTGCAATTTACCTTTCCAGTACATAACCATAGGCACTCTTATGCCACCTTCATACAACCAACCTTTCCCTGCTTTCAATGGTGCATTGGTGGTTGGACTTCCCTCAGCAGTACTCAATCCACCATTATCAGAAGTGAAAATGATCAAAGTATTTTCAAGCAACCCTTTATCTTTTAATGATTGAATAATACGACCAATATTCCAATCCATATTTTCAATCATAGCAGCATATACAGCATGGTCTTGCACCAAACGTTTTTTCCAATCAGGTTGATTCTTCATCCATCCTTCATCTTTTATAAAACGATCTTTATCAGTATAACCCAATTGTTGTTGTTTTGCTTTATACTTTTTAACCAAAGCATCTGGTGCTTGTAAAGGATTATGCACTGCGTACAAAGAATACATTAAAAAAAAAGGAGCTTGTTTATTTTTTTGAATAAAACTAATGCACTCATTTGCAAGCCTGTCTGTAATGTATTCACCTGTAGGGCCATCAGATAATGTAGGATTATTGTAAGGCGTAAAATAACCACCTGTACTATCAGTTTTCTTTCCTTTAGGACCACCACTACTCCAACCACCTTTATTTGTTTGAAAGCCCTGACTTAATGGCCAATATTTTTCTTCTTCGCCCAAATGCCATTTGCCTGCAAAAAATGTTTGATAGCCATTTTTTAAAGCATTTTCTGCCATTGTATTTTCACTAAGGGCTAACTCAAATGCAGTTGCAGGCGTAATCAATTTTTCGAATGATTTTGCAACACCATTTTCTTGCCTTCCTTTAATCCAATCTGTAACTTTTGTATTGATTGGATTTTTTCCTGTCATCATGCTGGAACGTGTTGGGCTGCAAACAGGACTTGTAGCGTAGTTATTGGTAAACTTTACTCCCTTTGATGCTAATGCATCTAAGTTAGGTGTTTCATAAAATGTGCTCCCAAAGCAAGAAAGATCTTTCCACCCTAAATCATCTGCTAATATTACAAGTATGTTTGGCTTGCTATTTTTTTGTTGTGCATCGGCAACCAAAAAAAAAGATAGCAACGAAAAAGTAATAAGTAACTTCTTGAAAAAAATATGCATCTAAACGATTTGATAATTGAAGGATAAATACGTTATTCTATTTTCAGTTTTTTCCTTGCTTAATTTTTGCAAGTAGCTCCTGCATTTCTTTTATTTTCTCGGGATAGTCTAATGCTACATTTTTTGTTTCACCAATATCAGTTGCTAAATTGTATAATTGTGGTTGTGCTAAATTTCCTAACTCGGTATTGGTATCCCTATTTATTCTAGATCCTTTAGAAGGCTCAATATATTTCCAATTGCCAACAATAAGTGATAATGTTGAATTGATGGATTGCTCAACAAGAAATGAACGTGGTGTATTGCTATTATTCAACAAAACAGGCAATGCATTTTTACTATCTGGTGCTTGTCCTTCTTCAACAGTTGTACCAGCCAATGCTGCTAAACTGGCATATAAATCAACCTGACTAAATAAGGTATTGCTTGTTTTATTAGCAGCAACTTTTCCTTTCCAACTTACAATAAATGGCACTCTGGTGCCTGCTTCAAATGCACTGTACTTACCTCCTCTATAAATTCCTCCAGGCTTGTGATTACCTAATTTTTCTACCGCATCATCTTTATACCCATCATCTATTACTTGGCCATTATCGCTGGTAAAAATGATGATGGTATTTTCTAACAATCCATTCTTTTTTAAACAAGCTTCTACCTCGCCAACTTGCCAATCCAATTGTAACAATGCATCGCCTCTTGCACCTAAACCACTCTTACCTACAAAACGTGCATGTGGTAAACGTGGTACATGAATATCATGCGTAGCAAAGTATAAGAAGAATGGTTTGCTTTTGTTCTCTGTTATGTAATTGCTTACTTTTTTAATAAAAATATCTGCAAAATCTTCGTCTTTCCATAATGCAGACTTTCCTCCAGTCATATAACCAATTCGACTAACTCCATTTACAATAGTGTTGTCGTGTGTATGAGAAGGGTGCATTTTTAATAATTCAGGATTCTTCTTACCAGTTGGTGCATTTGAATCAATTGGTGCTTTATAACTTACTTTAATAGGATCGTTTTTATCGAGGTTTACAACATTGTAATTTTCTACAAAAACACAAGGCACTCTATCGCCAGTTGCAGGGATTAAAAAAGAATAGTTAAACCCAATTTCCAACGGTCCAGGTGTTATTTTACCATTCCAATCTGCACCCTTAGCATCACCTAAACCCAAATGCCATTTGCCAATAACAGCAGTATTATAACCAGCTTTTTGTAACATAGCAGGCATAGTGGTAATATTAGTAGGAATGATTAACGACGCATCTCCGGGTGCAATTCCTGTGCCTTCTTTACGCCATGCATATTTACCAGTAAGTAAAGAAAATCTTGACGGAGTACATGTTGCAGAAGTGGCATGTACATTGGTAAACTTAACACCGTTTTTTGCCAAGCGATCGATATTGGGTGTGGATACTACAGAAGTGCCATAACAACTAGGATCACCAATACCCAAATCATCAGTATAAATCAAGACTATATTGGGTTTTGTATTTTTTTGTGTTTGACCATTTGACACAAGAAATGAAAGTAATACAATCGTTGCTTGCAGTAATCTATTTAAATACTTTTTCATGTTATTTGTTTACGAATGGTTCAATAATGTAACTGTATGTGTAGCTATTTTTTGTTAACATAAAAGGTGTATGAGGATAAGCACCCCAACTATTGTCACCTCCTACACCACGTTGATTTAAATCTATATGAAGGGATATAAATTTCTTCTCATTTAAATTAGATGGATGTTGTTGCTTTTTGGTGTTCCCTGGATCTAAATCTTCTGTAGTGTAAGGCAGTGCACTAAAACAAATTGGTTGAACTCCAGTTACAGTTATTCCATTTTTATTTTCATCGAATAATGATACCCAACGAATATCAGTTTTATAACCATTTTCTTGTGGACGTATGTAATTAGCTACAAATTGATCAGCTGCTTTTTGTTCATACAATCCTACAAAAGATGCAGTCTTTCTATCGCTATAATTTTCCCAAGGCCCCCTGCCATAAAAGTTAATTTGTTCGTAAGTTTTAGGTACTGTTAGACGCATACCAAAACGAGGCATTTCGGGAGTTTGTTTGTTTTTTATTTGAATAGCAGCTGTAATTTTTATTGCTCCATTATTTAAAAGATGATAGGTTATCGTATAAGGTATATCTGTAGCCTGCATTTTGTAAATACAATCAATTAACAAGCCTTCTTCTGTTTGTTGATGAACAACTACACTATCTAATTTTAATAAGAGATGGGCATTTCTCCAAAAGCCCAATTTTTGTGGCATTTGGTTACCAAAATCGTTATCGGTTGGGGCTCTCCAAAAATAGGGTTCAGGAAATGAATTCATTAATGAAACATCCTTGCTTTTATAGGAGATAAACTTGCCCTGTTTGATTTGAAAAATGCCATTAATACTTCCTGAACTAAAAGCTATTTGATTGTTTGTTTGATTAACAACCAACTTGCCATTGCCTTTGTAAGTGTTTGCATAAAACTGATTACTGTTTCCACCAAATTGTTCTCTAGCAACTTCATGTTGTGAAGGTATCATTGTATTTGCAGTTCGTGTAACAGCAAATACATTCAACATATACTCATCATTACTTTCCATTACAGGTAAAGCAAGTTTAAATGTATTGGCCATTGCTGCCTCTATTTGCACAGCAAAAGTATCTGACGAAATGGGTAAACCATTTTTTAAAAGCACCCATTTAAATTGGTAAGCTGATACATTGATAAAGCTGAAATTATTTTGAACTTCAATCATTCCATTCTTCCAATCTTTATCTTTAAAAATAATATCTTGATACACTTTTTTCACTTCATAAATACCTGGATGAGGTGTTCTATCAGCTGCTACTAAACCATTGGCACAAAAGTTTTCATCGTTTTGTAAATGACCTGCACCAAAATCTCCACCATATCCCCAATATTTTTTTCCATAGCCATCATTGGTTAAAATACCTTGATCTACCCAATCCCAAATAAAACCTCCCTGCATGTGTGGGCTAGACTTTATAATATCAAAATACTCTTGAAAGTTGCCACTGCTATTGCCCATTGCATGTGAGTATTCACACATAATAAATGGACGCTTTTTGGTTACATCTGCAGCGTAACTTTTCATTTTATTAATAGCAGGATACATGGGGCAAACAATATCTGTATTCCAATCTTCGCCTGCCTGTTCGAATTGCACTGGTCGGCTATTATCTCTTTGTTTAATCCATAAATAAGCATCATGAAAAACCTTTCCATTGCCACACTCATTACCCATACTCCATATAATAACTGAAGGATGATTTTTATCTCTTTCAACAACACCTTGAATTCTATTCATAATAGATGGAGCCCATTGTGGCAAATAAGCAGGATGAATAGTAGTATCAAAATTACCTTGCAATGATGCACCCATTCCATGTATTTCTACATTTGCTTCATCAACTACATACAATCCATACTCATCACATAAATTCAGCCATACAGGGTCATTGGGGTAATGAGCTGTTCTAACAGCATTTATATTATGCTGTTTCATTAATTGAATATCTTTTAACATTAAAGCCAATGTTGGTACATGCCCTAGCCTTTCATCATGCTCATGCCTATTAACACCATGTACCATTATTTTTTTACCATTTACAATTAGTTGAGCATTTTTAATTTCTACTTTTCTAAATCCAACTTTTGTACTTGTAGATACGATAGTTGTACCATCTTTTTGTTGAAGTGTGATAATGCAGCGGTATAAATTGGGTGTTTCGGCACTCCACTTTTCTGGCTTAATAATGTTGGCAGAAAAGGAAATTTTTGTATACTCATTCAATGAGTTGTTTACACTTTTCTTATCGGCAAAAACAATATTTCCTTTTTTATCTTGTAACTCAATTAATACATTGGCATCTTTAATTGTGTTACCAGCAAATTGCCTTAAGGTAATATCTCCACTAAACTTTCCATTGATATAAGTTTCATCCAAATCGGCTTTTAAGAAGAAATCCCAAATGGTAGACGTAGGTACAGCATATAAAAAAACATCTCTTTCAATACCTGTAATTCGCCAAAAATCTTGGTCTTCTAAATAACTACCATCGTGCCATCTAAATACTTGCACAGCCAATACATTTTTGCCATTTGTTAAGTAAGGCGTAATATTAAATTCAGCTGCTAATTTTGAATCTTTTGTAATACCTACCTGCTTTCCATTAACATAAACAAATGCACAACCAGTTATGGATCCAAAATGAAGCATCACTTGTTTATCTTTAAAATTATCTGGAACGGTAAATGCTTTTCTATAAGTTCCAACAGGATTATCTTCACCAACAAAAGGAGGATTTTTAGGAAATGGATAAATAATATTGGTGTAAATGGGTGTACCAAAGCCTTGTATTTCCCAATTAGAAGGTACAGTTAACTTGTTCCATTTAGTATCATCATAATCAACTTTGTAAAAATCTACTGGGCGATTTTTATACTTTTCGGTATATAAAAAATTCCAAGTACCATTTAAGGATTGATAAAGATTAGAACGTTCATACGCATCGCTGGTTACATTTTCTTTTTTATCGAAAAGAATATAGGATGCATGTGTTGCTTCTTTGTTTTTGCCAATTAATGAAGGATTCTCCCAATCTGTTGTTACATTTTGTGCGTTAGAAGAAAGTATAGTGGTAAAAAGAACCAATAATGCATGGATGAACTTTAGCTGAATATTGGAGTGTATAAAAAAGTTGATGTATTTGGTAAGCAATCTCATTCTGAATAATTATGGAGTGGATAGAAACGAATTGTTAGGGCAATAATATTACTGAAAATATATGCTAAATTATTACAAGCAAATTATTTGTGTTTCCCAAATAAGGGGGTGTAATGTGGCAAATGACTACCACTTATGATTGAATTGAATTTGAGTATTCTATTCAATCATAATTTAAACCTGTTTTATTCAAAAAGGTTTCTTCGTAAATAAGTTTACAAAAATGTTTTAGAAGCTTATTTTTTATACTCAGATGGCATAACACCAAACTGATCTTGAAATCTTTTTCTAAAATATTTAATATCGTTAAAGCCAGCTTCAAATGCAGCTTCAGATACTGCATACTTACCACTCTCTAACAATTTAGCAGCATAATTTAAACGTGCAGTTCTTATAAATTCGTTGCCCGACATACCTGTTACAGCTTTCAATTTTCTGTAAAAAGTAGATCTGCTCATGAACATTAAATTAGCCAGTTCGTCGTTATTAAAGTCGCTGTTAGAAATATTGTCTTCTACCAATTTCATCAGCTTAAATAAAAACTCTTCCTCAAAAGTTTTTATTTCGAAATTATTGGTGCCTAAAAATATTTTTCTAGCATACAACTCTTTTAGTGTATTTCTGGAATTGATTAAGTTATGTATATGCACCAATAACAATTGAGAATTGAATGGTTTTGGCAGGTACACATCTGCTCCTTCTCTTATACCTTGCACATGATGATTCATATCTGACAAAGCAGTAAGCAACACAATAGGAATATGTGAAGTACCTTTATCTGATTTCAGTTTTCTGCATAATTCTATACCGTCCATTTCAGGCATCATTACGTCACTAACAATTAAATCGGGAATTGCTTCAAAAGCTTTTTCTACCCCTTCTTTACCATTGGTAGCAGTAATTACTTTAAAAGATGGAGTCAGTATTTCGTAGATATATTGAAGCATATCTGACTCATCTTCTACTACTAAAATAATAGGTAGCTCCTGTTGAGGAATGGCTAAATCGTTTTCTTCTGACATGGTAACCGAGTTTAAATTTGTTTCAGTTAGTAAATTGGTATGTTGTAAAGATTCGTTAGAAATATTTAGTATCGATTCCTTAATATCCAATGTAGGCAAGGTAACTGTAAAAGTACTACCATTTATTCCATCACTTGTAGCAACAATAGTTCCTCTGTGCAATTCTGTTAATTCTTTTACAAAAGAAAGCCCAATTCCTGTTCCTGAAATAGTAGTTGCATCTTCATGCTTTCCTCTGTAAAATCTACTAAAAATATTGCCTAGTTCGTTTGCAGGAATACCTGAACCAGTATCTTGTATAGCTATTTCACAGAACTGGTTTTCGATTTTCTGTATACGCAAAGTAATTTTACCATTATTGGGGGCGTATTTGAATGCGTTAGAAAGTATATTGAATAAAATAATTTCGAGTTTATTATAATCGAAAGTGAAAGAGAGAAACTTTTCTTTGGGTTCAAATCTGTACTCAATATTTCTTCGATTTGCTTCATCATTAAAAAGGGTAAACACTTCATAACAAAAAGAAATAATTTCACCAGGCTGAAGTGTAAGTTTCAATTTGCCTACTTCTGCTTTTTGAAAATCTAATAATTGATTTACCATTCGCAGCATTCGTTTAGATTGCTTTTGAATTAAGCGAAGACTTTTTTCTACTGTTGCTTCTAGTTTTTTTCGTTGCAATAAATCATCTAATGGACCTAAAATAAGTGTTAATGGTGTACGAAACTCATGTGATATATTGGTAAATAGCCTTTCTTTAAAATCGGCCAATTCACTTTCTTGTTCTCTTGCAAGCTTAGTAATGGTCAATTGATTTTTTAAAGCTTCCTGACGCAAACCTAAATACCTTGTAAGCCATAAAAGCAATAAAAAAAGTGCAATATAAATTGTATAAGCCCACCATGTTTTCCATGGTGGTGGTAAAATATTAATTTGTAATTGGTGTGGAGCCAAGCACCAAACTTTATCGCTATTGGTAGCTTTAACTTGCAAATAATAAGTACCTGGCTTAAGATTGGTAAAAGAAACCAAACGACTATTGCCTGCATACACCCAATCTTTATTAAAACCTTGAAGTTTGTACATGTACTCATTCTTATCGGGTGCATGATAGTCAAGGGCAGCAAATTCGATTGAGAAAATATTTTCTTTGTAGTTTAATGTAATTGCATCAGTTTCATAAAATGGTTTTTGTAAAATAAAACCTTCAGCTTGCTCTGCACCAAATTCATAAGGAACGTTATTGACAGTTAAATTAGTGAAATAAATGGGTGGTATGAATTGATTTATTACAATACTATCAGGGAAAAAGTAAGTAAGTCCTTCAAGCCCTCCAAAATAAAATTGATTTTTTTTGTCTTTAAAAGATGCATTTTCAGAAAAGATAACCGATTGTATTCCATCTCGTTTATCGAAAACAGTAATTGATTTATTGTTTTGGTTAAAACGAATAATTCCCTTGTTGGTACTTGCCCAAATAATGCCTTGCTTATCTGGTATAATGGCATGTATATAATCACTGGGCAGCCCATCTTTATTGGTAAAACTGGTTACTAATAATTTAGATTCTTTAATGCCAGTAATTTTATTTAATCCATACTGTGTACCTGCCCAAATATTGCCCAACTCATCTTCAGACAAACATAATATAGTATTGTTGCTAATGGATTTGCTGGGATCATCTGTTTGCACAAAAACATCGAATTGATTAGTGCCTGGTTTATATAAGTGTAAGCCTTTATAAGTGCCTACCCATAAACGTTGCTTTGAATCTATGAGTAAGCAGCTAACCCTTTCATTTTGCAATGCTCCTCTTAGACCATAATTGGGTGGAAAATTTTTAAATATGGGTTGATTTTTTTTATTGAATCCTGTAATACAGCTAAGTCCATTTTCTTGAGTGCCAATCCAAATTTTGCCTCTAGCATCCTGCACCAAAGTACTTATTTTTTTACCTCCAATAAAGTTAGAATCGTTACTGTTAGGCAAATAAATTTCATATTTTCCTACTTTATTACCTTCATTTAAAATTCGCATCAAGCCCTTATCAGTTGCAGCCCACAAATATTTATCAACTTGCAAAAATGCCCTGCACTGATACAATAAAGGCAAGTTTTGTGCAGCTTCTTTTTCGATGATTTTAATTTGCTCAAACTTTTGCCCATTAGCAGCATAAAAAATTCCACCACCTTTTGTGCTTGTCCATAGTTTATTAAATGGATCTACAAAAACCGAAATAATATGTGTCCCTTTTATAAAATTATTTCGAATATTTTCATACCCGATATTTTTAAATTTTTTTTGCTTTAAATTAAACTTAAAAACACCAGCCCCATCTGTACCAACCCATAGTAAACCTGAAGCATCTTCTTGTATGGTTAAAATTATTTGATTATCGTTTGTAAAGATTCCCTGAATATCGAGATTTACTTTTTCGAATTGCTCAGTTTTTCTATTAAATCTATTCAAACCTCCACCCCATGTACCCACCCATAATGTACCCTTTGAATCTAACAATAATCGGTAAGTATTATTTGAACGTAATGAAGTAAGACTTGTACTTTGCTGTTGAAAGTATTTATACGTTTTGGTGGTTAAGTTAAATTGAATTAATCCGTAATTCCAAGTACCTAGCCATAAACAGTTTAGTTCAACATCTTTAACAACACAAGTAATATCTATGCTTGATTTGCCAAAATCATAGGTGGCATCGTTTTGCAATGCATTGTTCAAATGCCTTAAACCGCTATTAGTAGCAGCCCAATATCCACTACCTCCATCAGATTGAATATCAAAAGTTTTCCAATCGCTGTTTATAATTGTAAAAGTTCCATTTTTCTTATTTAAATATTCTAAGCCCTTCCATGTTCCAATGAGTAGCTTATCAGTATCTGTATCCAGAATAGATAAAATATAATCTCCATTAAAGCTAGATGTATTGCTGCCATGATTGGTATAGTTAACTATTTTACCTGCTTTAAGATTGTATTCACTTAGCCCACCCGACTTTGTACCAATCCAAATATTGTTTTGCTTACCATTACACAGTACTTCAATGGATTGGCTTAATAAATTGTTGCCTTTACCTACATCGTTTTTCAAAAGTTTCATTTCATAACCATCAAACTTTTGTAAACCACCTCTGGTCCCAAACCAAATAAAACCATTTTTATCCTGAATGATTGAAGTGACTTCGTTGTTTACCAATTCGGCAGAAACACTTGTAAAAGTTCTTGCTTGTTGTGCGTAAACAAAAGCAGTTAGCAGTAGTACTTGTAAAGTAAGATAATATTTTTTCAGTGTTAGCAGCAAGCAGTTGTTGTATTAATTCGTACAAACCGAAAACAAGTTAGTGTATTTTATGTTCACCAAAAGGCTAAGTTAGAAAATATAGAGTTACAATAAAACTATCAACACAACAAAAAGTAGAACCAGCAAAAAATATATCATGCCAAGCTTAACACTCAACCTTTGATTGTCTTTATTTGCATTCCCATTTTTTTCTTTTGTAAACATTTTAACTGCTCTTAAAATTGACTAAATATTTTTTTGCTAAATAAAATTTCTCTAATCCCTTAGAATATATAACACAGTTTTAAATAATTCATTAAATCTTTATGAATCATTTAAGTTTTAATATCTAAAACATATTTTTTTGTTCATAAACAAGGTTACTTATGTTTTCTCATACTTGTAATTATTATGCTACTTTATATAGCAGGCTCTGCAAAATGAAAATTTCTTGTTTTGCATTTTTGATCCCATTAATGTTTTATCTATTCTGCTATAAAACATTATTCCTGCTTCTTTTTCTTCTGCGATTGATTATAATTTTCCTCTTGATTCAAACCAAAGAATGCTGGAGGCACAGTATTTACCAACCAATTTTGTCTTTGCTGCTCAAGTAATGTTGTCCATTTTTTTTCTTTGTCTATAATATTTGTTTGCTCACGAATATCATTGGCAAGATTGTAAATAAATAATGCCGAATCTTTCAAAATGAATTGTTTCATACCTGATTGATGTAAGACTGCGTAATTCTTTTGATCATACTGTCGCCAAAATAAATATTCGTGTGGTGAGCCTTTTTGAGAACCATTTAGAAAAGGAATTAAATCAATCCCATCTAATGTATTTTTTGTAGCATGAGCTTTCTGCACATTTGCTGCAACTGTTCCAAAAATGTCTAAGGAAATCACCGGCTGACCATAAGTTGTTTTTGCTTTAATTTTTTTTGGCCATTGCATGGCAAAAGGCACTCTTATACCACCTTCAAATAATGAGCTTTTACCTCCTCGTAATATTCCATTGTTGCTACCATTGTCTTGCTTAGGACCTCCATTATCAGAAAGGAAAATAACAAGGGTGTTTTCTGTTAAATGAAGTTCTTCTAACTTGTTTAAAATAGAGCCTACTCCATCATCTACAGCACTTACCATTGCTGCATAGGTTTTACGTTTAGGATCAGCAATATTATCGAAACGTTGTAAGTATTTTGGGGAAGCTTGTAGTGGAGAATGTGGTGCATTGTAAGCTAAATAAAGAAAAAAAGGCTTTTGTTTATTGCGATCAATAAAAGAGACAGCTTCCCTTGAAAATGCGTCTGTTAAATATTCTGTTTCTTCAACCACCTGCTCATTCCTCATCAATTTTGTTCTATAACTCTGAGCTTCATTGTTGGCTTTATTAGGATCGTTGATATCTAATTCTTCTGGAAAGTAACGATGACCTCCACCTAAGAAACCATAAAATTCATTAAAACCTCTTTTCCATGGACGAAATTTTTCATGCACCCCTAAATGCCATTTACCAATCGCCATGGTATTGTAACCAGATTGTTGTACATACTCTGCAATTGTTTGTTCTGTTAATGGTAATCCGATAGTTTCATCGAAAGGTTTGTATAATGGATTGCGACTATAGCCAAAACGGTCTTGGTATCTACCTGTTAATAAACCAGCCCTACTAGGTGCACAAACAGCATAACTTACATAGCCACTCGTAAACACCACACCATTGTTGGCAATACGATCTATATTGGGTGTTGGAATATCATTACAACCATTAAAGCCAACATCAGCATTGCCTTGATCGTCAGTAAGTATTATGATGATATTGGGTGTGGTTTCTTTAGCCAATACTTCCTGTTTTAAAGGCTGCTTAAATGCCAAAAAAGTAGCCAGCAACAATAAGCTAACTACCCAAATAACATTTTTTTGAATTGTATATTTTTTCAATTTTTTATTTAGTCTTTTAATTCTATTGCACCAACATCGGGCAAATCTTTAATTAGATGACCAAGAATATCATACTTTACTTTCAACCCAATTTTTAACCCAATTTTATCCCCTGGAATTGCATTTATTTCAATGCCTTGATTTTGTATTAATAATTTGTTTATAGGTAAATAATCTACTAAAGCCAAACCTCCTCTATTGGTAAATTGAGGGTCTCCAAAAAATGGAGCTTCATCTTGCAATGGACATGATTTGGGCCATACACCAGCTTGTAAAAAAAGATTGTTGTTAAAAAAAGCATTGGGCACACCGCCATTATCTACTTCAACTTTCTTTTGATCGCCTGCAACCATTGTTGCTTTTCTTTCAAAATAAAAAATGTTATTGGCTACACAAACACCGTTGGTACTGCTGCTAACAGATATTCTAGGAACAATATTGGGTGCAACATAAATAGTGTTGTTATAAAAATAACTGTTGTAAGGACCCGCATTTTCTTTTTGATTTCCTTGGTAACCACTCAGCCAAAAAATTTTACCTTCTTGAAATGCACCATTTACTCCTTTTACTCTATAACCATCATTAACACTAATATTGTAGCGATATGCACAGTTGTAATTATTGCCTAAAATTTCGCAAAAACCGCCAGCATTGTTTGCACTAAAATTGTATTGCACCACAACATCGTTACAGTTATAATCGATGTGAATACCAGCCGAATCACCTGGTCCATTGGCATTTTCAAAACGATTGTGTTCTATAACAATATTCGAGCAACCCCATGTCCATAAACCACTGCCCCTGCCCCAATTTCTGGAATCAGCAGTAGAACCAGAATGGTGAATATTATTGTTATGAATATATCCATCGACTACACCAGAAAACTGCATCCCTGGCCCTCCCGTATAAGACACTTTACAATTTGCAATTTCAAGATTTTTAATACTTGAAGTAGTTCCAGTAACCTTTACACCAGTGTGGCTAACATTGTATATGGTTGCATTTAAAACTTTTAAGTTTGTGAGCTTTCCTTTATTGGTATTATTAATTACTCGAATACCCCAACCATAACTCTGTGTACCATTGGCAGATTTTGTTTCTGCTGCGGAAGTAGTATATCCTGTTGCATGATAATACACATCGTGTACTACAACATTTTTGAGAGAAATATTTTCGAAAGATTCGTTTTTTGTAACTTCTACTAAAATACCACAACGCATCTCTGCTTTATTGGAGGTATTAGTATTTGCATAAGGAATTTTTCCCGTAAACTCAATTCCAGCAACACTTATACCAGATGAGTTTTGTATATGCAAAGCATTCAATGCAGAACCAGCATCTATAATGGGTTTTGTTGTATCTCCATTAAATATGTAACTGGTAATTACAATGGGAAGATTTAATAAACCTTTTGCATTAATAATTGGCAAAGAACCAGTAAAGGTTTGTCCGGTAGCTAATAAAATTGAATCCCCTGGTTGTAAAACTATTTTACTTAATGAAGTAAAATTTTTCCAAGGATTTGAAATGTTGGTACCATTGTTTGCATCTTCACCTGCTTCATAATTAAAATAATAATTCGTTGCATTTGCAAAACTGCAAACGAATAATAAAAACAATATCAGCAAAACCTTATTCTTCATATTGAAATATTATAAAGTATCAGTCTTTATTTTTTTTGGTACACTCTTACGTAATCAACATAATATTTAGATGGTAAAAGAGTATTCTCTAAACTTCCACCACTCATACCTCCCATTGCAAGATTCAACAACAAATAATGTGGTTGACGAAATGGATTTTTGCCGTCGCTTTTATTAAACGATTTTGTAAGATCTATATCATTTAACACTACACCATCGATACTAATTTTCATGCTGTTTTCATCCCATTCTAAAGTCCAAATATGGTATTCATCGACCCATTTTTTACCACCTAAGTCTACTATTTTTTTTGAGGCATTATCCCAAATAGCCTTGTATTTATTAAAACCAGCAATAGCAAAATTGGCAAGTATTTTATCGTCATAGTATTCCATGATATCTACCTCTCCATTAGAAGGCCATTCACCTTCTACACCCAATGTCCAAATTGCAGGCCACAAACCAGTTTGAGCATCTATCTTGGCTCGAACTTCAACTTTACCATACATAAAAGCATGCTCTTTTTTCATTACGATACTTGCGGCCGTATAATCAATAAATGCTCTATTGGTTTTCCAATTGTTACTTCCTGCAACGTAGTTGAGATTGGGTTTATGTTCTTTTTTACCAACAATAACCAAATTACCACCTTCGCAAGAAGCATTCTCTTTTTGATACCATTGATTTTCTTTATTTCTCACAAAACCGTTCTCGAACTTCCATTTTGATGTATCTACAGCTCCATTAATATTAAACTCATCAGACCAGATTAATTTATAGGTTGGTTTGGTAGTATTGAGTGTGTCGTTTGGATGATGCCCAAATGATAAAGAAACAAAAATTAATGAGTAAATTAAATACACAACAAGTTTTTTTTAATATTATTAAAGTTAAAAAGTTACTTCTTTGCGTAGGGAATAACAACGTCAACAAAGCGGTATAAATGTGTCAAAAGAACACAGCAGGTTTAATTGTATTGATGGTACTTTAACCAAACTAAAAAACCAACACGATTGTGTTGGCCGTAAAATTGTTTTGCAAGTAATAAATATAGATTGTAACTGTTGCTTTTATTGTTGTGCAAAATGAATAGACGATAAGCTTTTCAATTTATCAGCAGCAGCTTCAGGCGTTATATCTCTTTGTGCATTTGCCAACATCTCGTACCCCACCATAAATTTTTTTACAGTTGCACTACGCAACAATGGTGGATAAAAATGCATGTGCCAATGCCATGACGAATGTTCTCCATCATTTACTGGAGCTTGATGCATACCTGCTGAATATGGAAAAGAAATATTAAAAAGATTGTCGTATTTACTGGTAAGTGCTTTTAGTATTTGAGCCAAGGCTTTATCTTCATCCTCAGTAAATTGTGTTACTTGTTGCACATGCCTTTTGCTAACAATCATTGTTTCATAAGGCCAAATTGCCCAAAATGGAACTAGAGCTACAAAGTGTTCGTTCTCCAATACAATTCTTTCCTGCTTTTGTAATTCAATTTCAAGATATGCATTCAGTAAACTTTTCCCATGTTTATTAAAATAGTTTAATTGCTGAGTAGTTTCTTTAACCAGCTCAACAGGAATATTTGATGAAGCCCATATTTGACCATGTGGATGTGGATTGCTACAACCCATTACCTCACCTTTATTTTCAAATATTTGAATGTATTTAATCGATGAATTTTCTGCCAAAGATTGAAACTCATTTTTCCATAATTGAATTACCTTCTCTATTCCCTCTACAGACATTAATGGAAGCGTTAAATCATGCCTTGGTGAAAAACAAATTACTTTACAAATACCACTTTGGCTATTGGCTACTAATAAATCACTCTCATTAACATTACCTAAAGGCGTATTATCGAGTAAGGCTGAAAAATCGTTTACAAACGCATAAGCATTGGGGTAATCTGGATTTTCTGTACCATCCATTCTTTTGTTAGTAGGACATAAATAACAACTAGGGTCGTATGTAGGTCGATTGTCTTTAGGCAAATCTTCTACTTTACCTTGCCATGGACGTTTCATACGATGTGGAGAAACCAAAATCCATTCGCCAGTAAGTAAATTTAACCTTGTGTGGGGGTGTTCTTTTAAATCAAACATTGTGTATTAAATTATTTCTGTTCCGTTTTCAATTGAGGCGATATAATAAGTTAATGGCAATTGCATAGCAGCTTCATAAGCTGGTTTTACAGCTGCAATTAAATCATCTATCGCTTTTTCTTTTACTAAATTAATGGTACAACCTCCAAAGCCACCACCCATCATTCTTGCACCAATTACAGCTTCATTATTTTTTACAAAATCTACCAAATAATCTAACTCCTTACAGCTTACTGCATACATGCTACTCAAGCCTTCATGTGTGGCAAACATTTTCTTACCTAATGCTTCTATATCGCCATTCTCCAAATCTTTGCATCCAGTTATCAGCCTATCTATTTCCTGCACAATAAACCTTGCTCTTTTATCAATCAATGCATCTTTAGGTAATACATATTTGTTCAACATTTCTTCATTTACATCTCTTAAAGAATTTACTTGAGGCTCAAATTCATTAATCCATTCAACTGCTTGTGTACATTCGTTTCTTCTGGTATTGTATTCAGATGATGCCAATGAATGTTTAACATTGGTATTGAGTAAAACAATTTTTATTCCTTCTAAATTAAATGGAACATATTCATAGTCCATTGTTTTACAATCTAACTTAATTACTTGACTTTTTTTGCCCATCATCGATGCAAACTGATCCATAATACCACACATTACTCCAGCAAATTCATGCTCGGCTTTCTGAGCCATTTTTACCATAGTAATTCTATCTAAATTGGTATGCAGTAATTCATTCAAACCAAATACAGTTGCACATTCTACTGCTGCTGAAGAAGACAATCCTGCACCAATTGGTACATTGCTACTTAGTACTGCATTAAAACCTCTTAATGGAATATTTAGTTTTGAGAATTGTGCCAATGACCCAATGAGATAGTTGGGCCAACTCACATCTCCAAGAGGTTTTAAATTTTGTATGTTGGTAGAAAAAGTTTCATTCAAATCTTTCGCTACTAAATGAATTTCATCATCATCTCTTAAACTTATGGCAATATATGCAGCTTTATCAATTGCAGCAGGCAATACAAAACCTTCATTATAATCGGTGTGCTCTCCAATAATGTTTACACGACCAGGAGATTTAACAACAATAGGTTTGGCATCAGTACCAAAATGTTGTTTAAAAATAATTTCAATTTCTTCTTTCATATTGTATAGTTATTACGAATGATAAATTCTGTTACTTTTTTATGTTTTTAACGCATCTAAATCCCGTGTGTTCCAAACCAGTATCTGGACTGCTTTTCATTCTTCTTGCAACTCTGTAACCACTGCAATAAGAATCGTTGCACAAAAAGCTTCCTCCTCTTAATGAACGTTTTTTTGTATAAGGTTCATCGGGGTCAAAACTTTTGTTTGAACCTTTTGGATTAAGCGTAGTTGTGCCTTGTAAAGTTTGGTAATAATTATAATTATACCAATCGCTACACCATTCCCACACATTACCTGCCATATCATACAACTTATATCTATTGGGTGCATAAGATTTAATAGGTGCTACTTTATCATACCCATCTTTTCTTTCATTTAAATACGGAAATTTACCTTCCCAGCTATTGGCTTTAGGTTTGCCAGCATTAATAGGCTCATTGCCCCAAGGATAAATATTATTAATTAAGCCTCCCCTTGCAGCAAACTCCCATTCAGCCTCGGTAGGCAATCTTTTGCCAGCCCATTTGCAGTATGCCATTGCATCATCCCAACTTACTTGAACAACAGGGTAATTTTCTTTACCATCAATACTTGAATTGGGCCCTTGTGGATGTTTCCAATTGGCTCCTTTTTCCCATGACCACCACTGGGCGTAATCATTTAAATCTACAGGACCTGTACTTTGCTTAAAAACCAATGAAGCAGCTTGAAGCATATCATCAGCAGGTTTGGGTGTACCTGGTGGCAATGTTTTTTTCAATTCTTCCCAATCGGGTTTTCTTTCTGCAGTTGTAACATACCCAGTTGCATCTATAAATTTTTTAAACAGGGCATTGGTTACTTCAGTTACATCTATATAAAATGCATCTACAGTTACCGTATGTTTTGGGTATTCATCTTTACTGGCTTGTTCGTTATCCCCTCCCATTTGAAAAGTACCACCAGGAATAAAAACCATGTTTGTAATAGAAGTATCACCCGAAGCTTCAATAATATTATTAATGCTATCGTTGTTACTAAAACGGTTTGGCACTTTCATGCATGAATGAACAGAATCTTTATCGATAGCTGTATTATTAGCTTTGTTTTTACATGCAATAAAATAAACGAGTATAACAGCAATGAGTAAATATATTTTCTTGGAGAAACCCATGTTTATCTAAAAAGTTTATACAAGTATTAGCATGTATTTGCACATCTTATTTCAATACTAAAACCTATTATTCAATCAGTTTTATGTCGACCTTTTTAATAAGAAAATTTCATCCTTATAAAATTGAATATCAAAGAAAAGTAAAAATATTTTCATTGGACAATTTAAGATTTCTTTTTTGGGGGGTAGCTGAACTATGTTTTTGGGTTGTTGATGCTTAATTCTATTGCCAGATGGGCTGTGGGATTGAGCAAAGTAGCTAACCGACAAAGGAGGGTACTACTTGCGAAAGCCCAAACTACTGGTTGGCTTTATTTTACAGCTGATAGCCCCAAATTGTACTGTAGTGAAAACGATTGCATTGGTTTTTGGAGCTAAGTTGTAGAATAGTAGTTACAGATGGCTATAATTGTTAAATTTGCCACATTCTAAAAAAATCTAAACACAATACAATGGCGTCAAAAATCAAAGTAGCTAATCCTGTGGTTGAATTGGATGGCGATGAGATGACTAGAATCATCTGGAAGTTTATTAAAGACAAATTAATTCTTCCTTATTTAGAAGTAGATATTAAATACTACGATTTGGGCATGGAATACCGTGATGAAACCAACGATCAGGTAACTATTGATGCTGCTAATGCTATTAAACAATATGGTGTAGGTATAAAATGTGCTACAATTACACCAGATGAGCAACGTGTAGAAGAATTTAAGTTGAAGCAAATGTGGAAATCGCCAAACGGAACTATTAGAAACATTTTGGATGGTACTGTTTTCCGTGAGCCCATTGTTTGCAGCAATGTACCTCGTTTAGTGCCAAACTGGACTGCACCAATTTGTATTGGGCGTCATGCTTTTGGAGATCAATATAGAGCTACTGATTTTGTGACCAAAGGAAAAGGTAAGTTAACCATCAAATTCGAAGGTGAAGATGGTACATCACAAGAATTTGAAGTGTTCAACTTTAAAGGTGATGGTGTTGCTTTGGCTATGTACAATACAGATGAAAGTATTTATGGTTTTGCTAGAAGCTGCTTTAATACTGCATTACAAAAGAAATGGCCTTTATACCTTTCTACAAAAAATACCATTTTGAAAAAGTATGATGGTCGTTTTAAAGATATTTTTGAAGATGTGTATCAAACAGAATTTAAAGCTTTATATGCCGATGCTGGGATTACCTATGAGCATCGTTTAATTGATGATATGGTTGCTAGTGCATTAAAATGGAATGGTAATTTTGTTTGGGCGTGTAAAAATTATGATGGAGATGTACAAAGTGATACTGTTGCACAAGGCTTTGGTAGCTTGGGTTTAATGACAAGTACTTTAGTAACTCCAGATGGTAAAGTAATGGAAGCAGAAGCTGCACATGGTACTGTTACTCGTCACTATCGTGAACATCAAAAAGGCAAACCAACTTCTACCAACCCTATTGCATCGATTTTTGCATGGACCAGAGGTTTAGAGTTTAGAGGTAAATTGGATGGCAATCAAGAATTAATTAATTTTTGTCATGCTTTAGAGCAGGTTTGTGTAGAGGTTGTTGAAAGTGGTAAAATGACCAAAGATTTAGCTGTTTGTATTCATGGTAACAAAGTAAATCATGGTGAACATTATTTATATACCGAAGAGTTTTTAGATGCTTTAGACAGTGCTTTACAAGCCAAGTTGGCCTAAACTACATTTTTTATAATTGAAAAAAGGGTTTGTGTAAACAAACCCTTTTTTCAATTATAAAGGGACGGTTTTAACGATATACTGATGAATATCATTAAAAAAACGCATTTTCCTGCATACTTTTACTATATAGCAGTAATGCCTAATTAACCAAACGTGAAAATGAAAAAAATATTAGTTTTTTTTCAGTTAAATGATGATGTTATTACACTAGAACAAAAACTTTTTCAGGTTATCAGTAGTACATTTTCATTTTTTTCGCTAATAAATATTGCTTTTAACGCTCAACACGATTTTCCTGCAACTATAAATATTCTTGTTGCTATTATTGGTTTCTTAAGTGCTGTTTTTTTTTGTATTTCGAGATTTATTAAATTTTACTACTGGCTACCAGTAATATTTATTCTTAGCTTACTGATAGCATTGTCTTTTATTTGGTTTCATAGTGCTGGTGCCGATGGACCTGCACTTATTTTTTTAATTTTCCTAGTTGTGCTTGGCAGCTTTATTACAAATGGTATATCTCGTTTATTACTACCTATTACTGTAACTGTTCTAATAACAGTTCTATTTTATTTAGAGTTAAAACACCCTGAATGGTTGTATCCTTATAGCAGTATTAAAGAAAGAGAAATAGATATTATTTTTTCGACATTAGTCTCAATTGTAATACTTGGTTCTTTAGTAATATTTATAAAAAAATCTTTCGACAAACAACATGCTTCATTAACAGAAAATAAGCTTTCATTAGAATTATTCAATCAAAAGCTAATACAAGCAAGAGATATTGCAGAGAAAGCAACTTTTGCTAAATCCTATTTCTTGGCCAATATGAGTCATGAAATAAGAACCCCTTTAAATGGCATTATTGGCAGTACCGAATTATTAAAACAACAAGTACAAGATGAAGATAAACTTGAGCTAATTAATACCTTACAATCTTGTAGCCATTTATTACTTAATATTATTAACGACGTTTTGGATGTATCTAAAATAGAAGCTGGGCAATTAACCCTACAGCAAGCCCCTTTTCAAATAAACCATTGCGTAAACTCTGTAGTACTAATTAACACTGCCCACATGAAAACATTGGGTAAAAATTTAGCAATAAACTACCATATAGAAAGTGATATTGAAGACAATGTAATTGGAGATAAAAACAGATTAAAACAAATACTACTTAACCTTATTAGCAATGCTGTAAAGTTTACACTTGAAGGTGGTATTCAAATAAATGTAACCAAAGATGGCATTGTAGACGATAAACAAATACTTACATTTAAAGTTGCCGATACTGGTATTGGCATTTCTGAAAAAAATATTCCTTTATTGTTTCAACCTTTTACGCAGGTAGTTCAGCCAAATAATAAACAATTTGGTGGCACGGGTTTAGGCTTATCTATTTGTAAAAAATTGGTGGAAATGATGGATGGAACTATTTGGGTGCATAGTATTAAGGGTAAAGGTTCTACTTTTTGTTTTCAAATTGCTCTAAACATTAGCAATGAAATTGTTGAAGAAGAAATAGAACAGTTGCCACAAATATTTGAAACAAAAAAATGCAAAATTCTTTTGGCAGAAGACAATTTGATGAACCAGTTTGTTGCAAAAAAAATATTCAGATCACTAGGATATACAATAAGCACTGCTGTTAATGGTGTAGAAGTAATAGCAATGTCTAAAAAAGAAAATTACGACATCATTTTTATGGATATACAAATGCCGGAATTAGATGGATTAGAAGCCACTAAAAAAATCAAATCCTCTACTACAAGTCATAAACCCGTTATTATTGCGATGACTGCAAATGCTTTAAAAGAAGATGAAGATATTTGCTATGCAGCTGGCATGAATGATTTTTTAAGTAAACCATTTACCATTGAACAATTGAAAATGGTACTAAACCGTTGGATTTAATTTTGTAGTTTTATTTCAAATTAAACTAAATGCCAGCGAAACCTTTGTTGTTTGTAATGCTTTGTTTTACCAAAGGAACGCTGATGCCTGTGTAGGCTGGTATTAATAATAAACTTACAAAAGGTGTTAGCACTAACTTAACTGCTGCATTTATATCATTTGCTGTAGGCATGTTGGTATTGTTTGTTTTTATTAAACCGATTTCTTTGTAACAGGCTTCATAAATCCCTTATTTTCGTTAGCTAACAATTGTTCATATTTATGCTATTATCATTACACGATAAAACAGCCTTGGTTTGTGGCAGCACTCAAGGTATAGGTTTAGCTGCAGCAATTGAATTGGCTAAACTTGGTGCCAATTGTATCTTATTTGCAAGAAATGAGGCTACATTAAAAGATGCAGTAGAGCAATTAGATACAACTTTCAATCAACAGCATCAATATTTGGTTGCCGATTTTGATGAACCTTCACAAGTAAAATTGGTTATTGAAAATTTTCTGACAAAGCAACCTGTTCATATTCTTGTTAACAATACTGGTGGTCCCAATGCAGGCCCTGTTACAAACGCAACAGTAGATGAGTTTTTATTAGCATTTAATCGTCATTTAATTTGCAACCAAATATTAGTTCAAGCTATCATTCCTTCAATGAAAATTGCACAGTATGGTCGCATTATTAATATTATTTCAACTTCAGTTAAAATTCCATTAGCTAATTTAGGTGTATCGAATACTATACGAGGTGCGGTTGCAAGCTGGAGCAAAACAATGGCAAACGAATTGGGTCAGTTTAATATTACAGTAAACAATGTATTGCCTGGCTATACTAAAACTGCAAGGCTTGCTTCTTTAATTGCAAGCAATGCTGCAAAAAGAAATGTATCGATACAAGTTGTAACAGCAGAAATGGAGAAAGATATTCCTGTGAAACGTTTTGCAACGTCTGATGAAATAGGAAATATAGTTGCTTTTTTAGCATCACCAGCAGCATCTTATGTAAATGGAGTAAACATTCCTGTTGATGGTGGACGTACAGGCAGTATGTAATTTCAAATAAAGTAAAATCAATTATACAAAATGAATTTTCAAAAAACTTTATCCTTTGCTCAGCAGTTAGATGAACAGGATGTATTAAAGCATTTTCGTTCAAAATTTCATATTCCTCAACACGAAGGAAAAGACACTTACTATTTTACAGGTAACTCATTGGGTTTACAGCCTAAAACAGCAGCAGCCTATATTCAGGAAGAAATGGATTCGTGGGCAAACCTTGCAGTTGAAGGCCATTTTTATGGCAAAAATCCATGGACTAAATACCACGATTTTTTTCCACCATTGTTATCGCCAATTATTGGTGCAAAAGAAGAAGAAATTGTGGTAATGAATCAGCTAACAGTAAATCTTCATTTGTTGATGGTTAGTTTTTACAACCCTACAAAAGAACGCTATAAAATAATTTGTGAAGCCAAGGCTTTTCCATCTGATCAATATGCTTTTGAATCGCAGGTAAAATTTCATGGATATAGCTACAATGAAGCTGTAATTGAAGTAGCCCCAAGAGAAGGTGAACATACTTTAAGAACAGAAGATATATTGGCAACCATAGAACAACATAAAGATAGTGTTGCAGTTGTTTTATTTGGTGGACTAAACTATTATACGGGTCAGGTATTTGATATAAAATCTATCACAGAAGCTGCACACAAAGCTGGAGCTTATGCAGGATTCGATTTAGCACATGCAGCTGGTAATATTGAATTGAAATTGCATGATTGGAATGTAGATTTTGCATGCTGGTGTTCTTATAAATACATGAATGCAAGCCCAGGTGGAATTTCAGGTGCGTTCATTCATCAAAAGCATGTAACCAACGAACAGTTACATCGTTTTGCTGGCTGGTGGGGTTATACTAAAGAAACAAGGTTTAAAATGGCAAAAGGATTTCAGCCAATACCAACAGCCGAAGGTTGGCAACTGAGTAATACTCCCATTTTATTAATGGCTGCATACCGTGCATCACTAGATATTTTTGCAGAAGCTGAAATGGAAAAATTGCATGCCAAACGACAACAACTAAGCGATTACTTACTTTTTGTTATTGATGATATTAATGCACAATGTGCAGATAAAACCATGGAAGTCTTAACACCACGAACAGCTGCCGATAAAGGTTGTCAGGTTTCTATATTGATGAAAAAAGATGGTAGAAAAATTTTCGATGAATTGATGCAACAAGGTGTAATTGTAGATTGGAGAGAACCCAATGTTATACGTGTAGCACCTGTTCCACTATACAACACATTCGAAGATATTTGGAAGTTTGGCAGTATCGTACAATCTATTTTAACTGCATAAATAAAAGCTTGTTTCTGAAAATTTAGTTTAATAAGAAACAGGCTTTTTATAATTATATAGAGTAGGCATTTCAACAAATTTCATCAAGTAATACAACCATGAAAAGAAGAAATTTTCTCCAAAAAATTTTTCTATCGGCTGGTGCATTAACTGTTTCAATGCCTGCGATTGCTGCTGTAAAAAAAACAGCTTTTCGTGTGGGGTTTCTTTCTGATGTGCATGTTAAGCCAACTGCTACTGCCGAAGAAGGCATGAGAAAAGCTTTCCGTCATGTAAACTCATTAAACAACAAAGTAGACTTTATTATTAATGGTGGAGACGCCATTATGGATGCACTAAAAGCCAGTAAAGAAAAAGTACAATTGCAATGGGATGTATGGAATAAAGTGTTGACCAATGAAAATAAATTGCCCATATACCATTGTATTGGCAACCATGATGCTTGGGGTTGGCAAATGACTGAATCAGAGGTAAGAAATGATGCTTTATTTAGTAAAAATTGGGTTGTACTACAGCACAAAATGAGTAATCGTTTTTACAGTTTTTCACATAATAATTGGAAGTTTATTGTTTTAGATAGTGCTCAAGAAAACAATGGTGGTTATATTGCCAAAATTGATGAAGAACAATTTGTTTGGCTAGAAACCGAACTTAAAAATACAGTTACAGATCAACACGTTTGCATTGTATCGCATATTCCAATAGTTTCTTTTTGTTCGGCTATGTTTAGTGATAAAAACGAAGCCAATGGCGATTGGAAAATATCTAGAGCATTGTTGCATATAGATAACAGGCGACTTATTCAACTTTTTAAACAATATGCAAATATTAAATGCTGTCTAAGTGGACATATTCACTTGCAGGATGCTGTTGAGTATTGGGGCATTCAATATTATTGTAATGGTGCTGTAAGTGGTAATTGGTGGGGCGGTGCATTTAAAGATTTTTTACCAGCGTATGCAGTATTCGATTTTTATAAAGATGGAACTGTAAAAAGAGAAATGATAGCATATGGTGGTTAATCTTTTTTGAAAAAATTGATTAAAAGTAAAAATGTATTGATTACAAAAAAAGATTTTCCAACTAAGTATGAATTAAAATTATCTTCATTCTAAAACTTAACAATGAAAAATAAAATACAGTTTGTAATATGCCTACTCTTTGGATTAATGTTTATTAATGCAGGGCTAAACAAGTTTTTTAATTACATGCCTGTTCCAAAAGATTTGCCTGAACACATGCTTAAAATAATGGGAGCAATGATGTCCATTACATGGTTAATGCCATTGATTGCGATTGTAGAAATTGTTGGTGGTGTACTTTTTATTTTAAAAAAAACAAGGGCATTAGCTGCCATTATTATTTTTCCTGTAATGGTGGGCATATTGTTAACACATATTATAGATGCTCCTAGTGGTTTAACAATTGCTCTTGTACTTTTTTTAATTAATATCTGGATAATTATAGAAAATCGTGCTAAATACTTACCAATGATTGGTTAATTGAACAATAGTATAACAAAACAAGTACGATTTAATTTATTGGCTTAACAGCTCATGATTATTCTACTGTTGAATGGCTAAATGATAAAATGGAAATAACTCCGTTTTTTTCGGACTATTGAAACGAAAGCATGAACTGCTGTTGAGCAATATGTATGTTGTTAACAGCCTAAAAAAATTACTTAAACTGCAAACGAAGTTCCACAACCACAAGTTTTGCTGGCATTGGGGTTGCTAAAAGTAAATCCTCTACTATTTAAACCATCTTGCCAATCTACTTGCATACCAAAAAGGTATAGTCCATGACTTTTGTTCATAATAAATGAGAAGTCGGCTGTTTCGTACACTTCATCTTCGGTCTGTGGGGTATCAAAACCCAAAACATAAGTCATTCCACTGCAACCACCACCTTTTACGCCAACACGTAATTTGGTATTGTTATCAAATCCTTCTTCTTGCATCAATCTTTTTACTTCGTTAATCGCATGTTCGGTAAAAGTTACAGGCAATGTTGCTACAGCTTCCATAATAAAAACTTATTTATGCAAAAATAATTGAGCAAGCTCAATTCAACATCATTCTATCTTTCGATAACAGGAAATACTACCATATCGTTTGAAGGTTATATTTGCACAAATCATTTGTATGGATACATTAACCATTGTTTTTATTGTAGCAATAGCTGTTTTTGGAATTGGAACCTTATTGGTACCTTATCTCAGGGATAAAAAGAAAAAATCTACAGCAGCAACTGGTTCTACAAACGACCCAACAAGTAAACAACTGCAATTACAAGCTTATGAAAGATTAATTTTATTGGCCGATAGGATTGCATTGCCCAATTTAATCCCCAAATTAAGCCAACCAGGTTTTACTGTACAACAAATGCAATTGTTATTAATTGAAAATATTAAGCAAGAATTTGAATACAATATTACCCAGCAAATGTATGTAAGTGTGGATGCTTGGAATGCTGTAAAAAACCTAAAAGAACAAAATATTTCCATTGTTTCGCAAATTGCTCAAATGCTGCCCGAAACTGCAACTGGCTTTGATTTAAACCGTGTTTTGGCCGAATATTTATTGAATGATAAAAAAGGAACATTACACGAACTGGTAAGTCAGGTTTTAAGTTTTGAAGCGAAGAAATTGTTGTAGAATATAGTCCATGGACAACAGTTGATAGTCCATGATTAGAGCATCTGTTTTTTTAAAATTTACTTATAATACTATCACATACTATTGACTATTGACTATCGACTATTGACCAAACTGTTTGCCATGAAAGAAAAAATAACTACCGACAGCGGAATTGAAATAAAACAAGTTTATTCTGAACAGGATACTGCTTCATTGGGTGCATTGGAACAACCAGGAGAATTTCCTTATACACGTGGTGTACAACCAGATATGTACAGAGGTAAGTTGTGGACCATGCGTCAGTACGCAGGATTTTCAACTGCTGAAGAAAGCAATAAACGTTACCATTATTTATTAAGCCAAGGTGTAATGGGCTTGAGTGTTGCATTTGATTTGCCCACACAAATTGGCTACGACAGCAGTCATGATTTAGCAGAAGGTGAAGTAGGCAAAGTGGGTGTTGCAATTGATAGTATTGAAGATATGGAACACCTGTTTGCTGGTATAGATTTAGAGAAAGTTTCTACATCAATGACCATCAATTCTACTGGATTTATTCTCTTGGCATTTTATGTTGCATTGGCTAAAAAACAGGGAGCCGATTTAAAGAAAATCTCAGGCACCATACAGAACGATATTTTAAAAGAATATGCTGCAAGAGGCACATATATTTATCCACCTAAGCCAAGCATGCGTATTATTACTGACATATTTGAATGGTGCAGCAAAGAAGTACCTAAGTGGAATACTATTTCAATTTCGGGCTATCATATTCGTGAAGCAGGCAGTACAGCGGTACAAGAAATTGCATTTACGCTAAGCAATGGTAAAGCTTATGTAAAAGCTGCACTGGCAAAGGGTTTAGACATTAATGTATTTGGCAAAAGACTCTCCTTTTTCTTCAATGCACACAATAACTTATTTGAAGAAGTTGCTAAGTTTAGAGCAGCACGACGTATGTGGGCTACCATTATGAAAGAACTGGGAGCAACCGATGAAAAAGCAATGATGCTTCGTTTTCATACACAAACAGGTGGAGCAACTTTAACTGCACAACAGCCGTTGAATAATATTTGCAGGGTTACCATTCAAACCCTTGCTGCAGCATTGGGTGGTACACAAAGTTTGCACACCAATGGCTACGACGAAGCCCTGAGTTTACCAACAGAAGAAGCTGCACGTATTGCATTGCGTACACAACAAGTGGTTGCATTTGAAAGTGGCGTAGCCGATACTGTTGATCCATTGGCTGGCAGTTATTTTGTAGAAAGTCTAACCACTGAAGTAGAACAAAAAGCATGGGAACTGGTACATCAAATTGATGCGATGGGTGGCAGTGTAAGTGCTATTGAAGAAGGCTTTATGCAAAATGAAATTGCACGTAGTGCATACGAATACCAACGCAATATTGAAAGTGGCGATAAAATAATTGTAGGCGTAAATAAATTTACTGTTGACAAAGAAGAGCCTGTTCCTGGTTTTAAAATAGACGATAGCATTCGTCAGCTGCAAATAGACAAACTGAATACTTTAAAAGCAAAACGAGATAGTGCTAAAGTTGCTACATGCTTACAAGCTATAGAAACTGCTTCCAAAGGAACAGATAATTTAATGCCATTGGTGGTGGGTGCTGTAGAAAATTATTGCACCTTGGGTGAAATTGCTGATTGTTTGAGAAAAGTTTATGGAGAATATAAATAGAAATACAAATTTGAAAT
>CALRLF020000035.1:0-42677 GCA_943368475.1 Allobosea thiooxidans | reverse complement strand
ATATACCAACCATGATTATTATTGAAGTACCATTACCTAAACCTTTATCCTGAATTTTTTCTCCCAACCACATTACAAATAATGTACCTGCAGTTAAGATTACTATTGTAGAAAAAGCAAAGAAAGGTTTGAAGGCAGGTATTAAAGCTGGAGCATAATCAGGACTATTTAGATAAGCTATATATGCACCTGCCTGAAAAGCTGTTACAATTACAGTAAGATATCTTGTCCATTGATTAATTTTTTTACGACCACTTTCTCCCTCCTTTTGTACTTTTTGTAACTGAGGAACCAAAATTGTCATCAATTGCATAAAGATTGAAGCAGAGATATAAGGCATAATACCTAAAGCAAGAATAGAAGCTTGAGAAAATGCTCCCCCCGCAAATGCATCAAATAATCCTAATAAACCATCTGTTTTATTATTGGCCTTAATCGCATCTAATGCTAAAGGATTAATACCAGGTAAAACGATGTGTGTTCCAAATCTGTAAGTTAATACCAATGCTAATGTAACAATGATTTTGCTGCGTAGCTCTTCAATGTTCCATATGTTCTTGAATGTTTGTGCTAATTTTTTCACTTGATAATTCGATTGAAATAGTTAATGCCCTTAAACCAAAAAAGACGCATCGTTGATGCGTCGTGCAATATAGTGGAAATTACTTTACAATTTCAACTGTACCGCCAACAGCTTCAATAGCGGCTTTAGCTTTTTCGCTAATTGCATTTACTTTGAAACCTAATTTTGATTTAATTTCACCAGTAGCCAAAATTTTTACTTTGTCTGTACGGCTAATTAAGCCATTAACATATAAATTTTCTAAAGAAAATTCATTCAATGCGTATTTCTCTTGTAATTGCTCTATTTGGCCTAAGTTAAATACTACGTATTCAACACGGTTAATGTTCTTAAAGCCACGTTTAGGCACACGACGTTGAATTGGCATCTGACCACCTTCAAACGCATTTTTACGAGAGTACCCAGCACGGCTTTGACCACCTTTGTTACCTTGAGTTGATGTACCACCTTTACCAGATGCTTCACCACGACCAATCCTTTTTTCTTTGTGTGTACTACCTACTGCAGGTTTTAAATTGTGTAGTTTCATATTACTTATTGATTTTGAACTTTCGGGGAATCACCCCTCGCAATTAATAAAATTATTAAAAAATAAATTCCAAATACCACACTTTAAGTAAATGGAATTTGGAATTCAAGATTTTCAAAAAGCTTACGCTAACTCTTCTACCTTAATTAAATGGCTTACTTTATTTACCATTCCTAAAATTTGAGGAGTTGCTTCAACTTCACGAGAAGCATTTATTTTCTTTAAACCTAAAGCGATTAAAGTTTGCTTTTGACGCTCACTTCTATCGATACCGCTTTTAATTTGAGTTATTTTAATCTTTGCCATTGTTATGAATTTGAAATTTGAAATTAAAAATCTCAAATTAGATTATCCGTTAAATACTTTACTTAATTTGATGGTTCTAGTTTTAGCAACCTGGATAGGCTCTCTTAAAGTGGTTAAAGCCTTTATTGTAGCTTTTACCACGTTATGAGGATTAGCAGATCCTAAGCTTTTTGCCAAAACGTCGGTAACACCAGCACTTTCTAAAACTGCTCGCATGCTACCACCTGCAATTACACCAGCTCCATGAGCAGCAGGCTTTATTAAAACCTTAGCAGCACCAGCTTTAGATAATTGCTCGTGAGGAATTGTGCCATGCATGATAGGCACTTTTACCAAGTTCTTTTTTGCATCTTCAATTCCTTTTGTAATAGCTTCCTGTACTTCTTTTGCTTTACCCAAACCTTGTCCTACAACACCATTAGAATTACCTACTACAACAAGAGCAGAGAAAGAGAAAGTACGACCACCTTTAGTAGTTTTAACTACACGGTTAATAGCAACAACTTTTTCTTTTAATTCAATGTCGCCACCGGCTTTAATTTTGTTATCGATTATCTTAGACATTATCTTACTTTAATAAATTTGATTGTAATTAGAATTTCAATCCACCTTCTCTTGCACCATCAGCTACAGCCTTAATTCTACCATGGTATAAATTACCACCTCTGTCGAATATACAGATCTCTAAACCTAAAGCAAGAGCTTTACGTGCAATAGATTCGCCAACTAATTTTGCTTTACCAACTTTGTTTACTTTTTGTGCTGCAATTTCTTTCTCTTTTGAAGAAGAAGCAACTAAAGTAACAGAATTATCATCGTCAATCAATTGAGCGTAAATTTCCATATTACTTCTAAATACGCTAAGACGTGGCTTGGTTGCAGTGCCAGCAACTTTTTTACGGATGCGGTATCTGATTTTTTGCCTCTGTTCTAATTTAGTATTCATGATTTTCTATTTGAATCTTCCGATGCTGCCGGAAGAAAAATTAATTAATTATTTACCTGCTGCTTTGCCTGCTTTTCTTCTTAATATTTCGTTAGCATATTTAACACCTTTTCCTTTGTATGGCTCAGGCTTACGTAAGCTTCTTAATTTAGCAGCAACTTGACCGATTAATTGCTTGTCAATTCCTTCTAAAGAAATTAATGGATTTTTACCTTTTTCAGTAACAGTGTTAACCTTTAATTCGCTAGGAATTTCGAAAATAATATTGTGAGAATAGCCCAATGCTAAATCTAAAATATTACCAGTATTAGCAGCTTTAAAACCCACACCCACTAATTCTAAATCCTTCTTGTATCCTTCAGTAACTCCTTTTACAGTATTACTTAAAAGAGATCTATATAAACCATGCATTGCACGGTGACGAATTTGGTCTGTTGGACGAGTTACGATGATTTCGTTTTCCTTAACCTCTACGGTGATATCTCTATCGATTGTTTCAGTTAGTTGACCTTTTGGGCCCTTTACAGTAACCACATTATCAGCACCTACAGTAACTGTAACACCTGCAGGAATTGTAATTGGTTGTTTACCTATACGAGACATAGTCGATTTTAATTTATAGATGAAAAATTTAGGTTAGTGTTCAGCCACGACTAAGAAGCTTAATTATCACAACCCATTAAATTATTTATTATGAAATGTAGCAAAGAACTTCTCCACCAACATTTTGAGCCTTAGCTTGCTTATCAGTTAAAACTCCTTTAGAAGTACTAATGATTGCAACACCCAAACCATTGATTACTCTTTTAATTTCAGCTGGCTTAGCATATTGACGTAAACCAGGACGGCTTACTCTTTCTAAAGAACGAATAGCTGGTTGTTTAGTAGCAGCATCATACTTTAAAGCTATTTTGATTAAACCTTGTTTAGTATCATCTTCAAACTTATATTTTAAGATGTAGCCTTGCTCATATAAAATTTCAGTAATTCTTTTCTTCAAGTTTGAAGCTGGAATTTCTACAATTCTATGACCAGCCATTTGAGCATTACGTACTCTAGTTAAAAAGTCTGCTATAGGATCCGTTACCATTGTATTAAATTAATCAGTTCTAAAAAATTGTTTCTATGCATCCCGATGTATCGGGAAGTTATAGTTGATATTACCAGCTTGCTTTTTTAACACCTGGAATTTTACCGTTTAAAGCCATGTCTCTAAACATAATCCTTGAAATACCAAAGTATCTCATGTATCCTTTAGGACGACCAGTTAACTGGCAACGATTTTTCAAACGTACAGGAGAAGCATTCTTAGGTAATAAGTCTAAAGCTGCGTAATCACCAGCTGCTTTTAAAGCTGCTCTTTTTTCAGCAAACTTAGCAACTAATTTTTCACGTTTAGCCTGACGGGCAACAATTGATTTCTTTGCCATATATTAGTTATTGTCTTTTTTAATATTCTTGAATGGCATACCCAATTCTTTTAGTAATTCGTATGCTTCTTCGTTGGTTTGTGCTGTAGTAACAAAAGTGATATCCATACCAGTAATTTTAGTTACTTTATCAATATCTATTTCGGGGAAAATGATTTGTTCAGTTACACCCAAAGTGTAGTTACCACGACCATCAAAAGCTTTATCACTAATACCTTTAAAATCACGTACACGAGGTAAAGCAACTGAAACTAAACGATCTAAAAATTCAAACATTTTTTCACCACGTAAAGTAACTCTAGCACCAATTGGCATGCCTTTACGTAATTTAAAGTTCGAAATATCTTTCTTACTTAGAGTTGGCACAGCTTTCTGACCAGTAATTTGTTCTAATTCGCCAATTGCAATGTCGATTAATTTCTTATCGTTTACAGCACCATTTACACCACGATTGATGCAAATTTTTTCTAACTTAGGAGCTTGCATAACTGTTTTATATGCAAATTTCTTCATTAAAGCAGGTATAACATCTTTGTTATACTTATCTGCTAAACGAGGAGAATATTTTGTAGTACTCATAGTTCTATTTTTTATATTCCATTACCAACGGAATAAAATATGTTATTTAATTACTTCACCACTTTTTTTAGAGATTCTAACCAATTTACCAGTTTCTCTGCTACGTTTTACTTTAGTAGCCGCTCCTGCTTTAGCATCCCACAACATGATATTTGAAATACTAATTGGAGCTTCTACTTTTACAATACCACCTTTGGTATTTTGAGCAGATGGCTTAGTGTGTTTTGTAACGATGTTAACACCTTCTACAATTACACGGGCTTTGTCAACAATTACTTCCAAAACCACTCTTGGTTTTTTCAAATCTTTATCATCGCCAGCGATAACAACAACGGTATCGCCTTTTTTGATATTGAATTTGGGTTTAAATCTTGTACTCATTTTATTTAGCTTTAGGCTGATTAAACTGCAGCCGATTATTTCAATTATTTGTTTTGGCTAAGCCGAAAATATTTTATAATACTTCTGGAGCTAAAGATATAATTTTCATATATCCTTTGTCACGTAATTCTCTAGCTACTGGCCCAAAAATACGTGTGCCACGAGGTTCGTCAGAATTGTTTAATAACACAACAGCGTTATCATCAAAACGTATATAAGAACCATCTTTACGACGTAATTTGTTTTTTGTACGTACGATAACAGCTTTTGAAACTGTACCTTTTTTGATACCACCTGCAGGTATTGCATCTTTAACAGTAACAACAATTTTGTCACCAATTTTAGCGTAATCCTGACCACTGTTACCTAATACTTTTATACAAAGTACTTCTTTAGCTCCACTGTTATCAGCTACGTTTAATCTGCTTTCTTGCTGAATCATTTTATTAGAATTTGAAATTTGAAATTTCAGATTTGATATTTAAATTCTTATAGAATTACAAATCTCAAATCTCAAATCAGAAACAATTTATTTAGCTTTTTCTATTATTTCAACCAATCTCCAACGCTTAGTTTTACTAAGAGGACGAGTTTCCATAATTTTAACGATATCGCCAATAGTACACTCATCTTTTTCATCATGAGCATGAAACTTGGTAGTTTTTTTAACGAACTTACCATAGATTGGGTGTTTTACTTTTCTTTCAACAGCAACAGTAACTGTTTTGGTCATTTTGTTGCTGGTAACAACACCAGTTCTCGTTTTACGTAAATTTCTTTCAACCATTGTATAAGCTTTTAGCTTTTGCGGTATGCAATTTTGCACACCAAATTTTCTTTAATGGAATCAATAGTATTCTATTGATTGTGACTTATTAAGCCAATGTTCTTTTTTTCAACTCAGTGTGTAAACGTGCTATATCTTTTCTTACGCCACGAATGGTCATTGGATTTTCCAATGGAGATATTGCATGAGCAAATTCTAACTTCTTTAAACGAAGTGTATCTTCTGCTATACGAGCTTTCAAGTCAGCTTCGCTGATATCTTTTAGCCCTTTGTTGAAATCAAATTTTTTTGTTGCCATTGCAATTCGGTTTTTATATTAAGCTTGCAAATCTCTTCTAATTACAAACTTTGTTTTGATAGGTAATTTTTGTGCTGCCAATCCCATTGCTTCTTTTGCAGTTGCTTCAGTTACGCCATCACATTCGAAAATGATACGTCCTGGTTCTACTACTGCTGCCCAAAATTCAGGGTTACCTTTACCTTTACCCATCCTTACCTCAGCTGGTTTGCGGGTAATAATTTTATCAGGAAATACTCTAATCCAAACATTACCTTCACGCTTCATTGCACGTGTCATACTTTGACGGGCAGCTTCAATCTGACGGTTAGTTAACCAAATTGGCTCTAAAGCTTTCAATGCAAATGAACCAAATGATATAGAAGTACCACGTTTCGCTACTTCACGAATACGTCCTTTTTGCTGTTTCCTGTGTTTGCTTCTTTTAGGCTGTAACATTTTTATACAATTTGTTAATGTGCAATATGCTAAGTGCTTTTATGATTTGGCATACTTGCACATTTGCTAATTAGCTAATTAGTTTCTTCCTCTTCCTCCACCACGGTTATTATCTCTTCTGTCTCCACCACCTCGTCTGTCGTCTCTTCTATCTCCTCCCCCTCTTCTATCGTCTCTTCTTTCTCCACCAACTGGACCATCATTTTTACCGCTAACAAAATTTGGATTCAAATCACGTTTGCCCAATACTTCTCCTTTACAAATCCAAACTTTAATACCAATTTTACCGTAAACTGTTTGAGCAAAAACGTTAGCATAATCTATATCCATACGAAAAGTATGTAATGGAGTACGACCTTGTTTAAACTCTTCGCTACGTGCAATTTCGGCACCTGCCAAACGACCACTCAACTTAACTTTAATTCCCTCTGCACCCATACGAAGCGTAGAAGCAATAGCCATTTTAGTAGCTCTTTTAAAGTTGATACGATTTTCAATTTGACGTGCAATTGTATCTCCTACAATTGTTGCATCAAGTTCGGGACGACGGATTTCTAGAATGTTGATTTGAACATCATCTTTTCCAGTTAATTTTTTTAACTCTTCTTTGATGCGATCAACTTCTCCACCACCTTTACCGATGATGATACCTGGCTTGCTGGTATGTATGGTTACGATCAACTTTCCTAAAGTACGCTCAATTACAATTCTAGCGATACCGCCTTTGTTGATACGTGCAGTTAGGTAGGTACGGATTTTATGGTCTTCGATTAACTTTCCAGCGTAATCTTTCTTACTACCGTACCAGTTACTTTCCCATCCGCGGATGATACCTAACCTGTTACCAATTGGATTTGCTTTCTGACCCATATTATGGTTTCAATTAGTTTTTTGAATCTACAATTATTGTTACATGATTGCTACGTTTACGTACTCTGTAGCCACGTCCTTGAGGTGCTGGTCTCATTCTTTTCAAAACACGACCACCATCTACAAAAACAGTTTTAACTATCAGACTACTATCTGCAGCACTGCTTCCATTGTTTTTTTGCTCCCAGTTGCTAATGGCACTCTTCAACAATTTTGCTAATGGATTAGCATTATGTTGAGGATGAAATTCCAATATAGCCAAAGCTTTTTCTACTTCCATACCCCTGATAACATCGGCCAATAATCTCATTTTACGAGGGCCGGTTGGGTAGTTATTTAATTTAGCTATTGCTTCCATTGTTATTTGAATTGAAATTTGAAATTGGAGATTTCAAACTGATTTAGTTTTTACTTCCTGAATGTCCTTTAAAGTTTCTGGTTGGAGCAAACTCACCAAGTTTGTGCCCTACCATAAATTCAGTTACATAAACAGGGATAAATTTATTTCCATTGTGTACTGCAAATGTATGTCCTACAAAATCTGGAGTGATTGTACTGCGACGACTCCAAGTTTTAATAACACCTTTTTTTGCTTTACCATCATTAATGCCTAAAACTTTCGCTTCTAAATTTGCATCAACGTAAGGACCTTTTTTAATTGAACGAGCCATATTGTTGTTTTCGTTTATTCTCCTAATTTCTCAGGATATTTTAACTTTAATAATTACTTAGTTAATTTTTTTCCGTCACGACGTTGAATAATCAACTTATCGCTACCCTTACCTCTTGTTCTAGTTTTTTCACCTTTAGCATACTTACCAGTTCTGCTACGTGGATGACCACCAGAAGCTCTACCTTCACCACCACCCATCGGATGATCTACTGGGTTCATGGCAACACCTCTTACACGTGGACGAACACCTTTCCATCTGTTCAAACCTGCTTTACCAGCAGTTTCTAGATTATGGTCGCTGTTTGAAACCACACCTACAGTTGCAAAACAGTTGATTAATACTTTTCTTAACTCACCGCTAGGCATTTTAAGAACTGCATATTTTTCTTCCTTATTTGCTAACTGAGCAGATGTACCTGCACTTCTGATTAATTTACCACCTTGGCCAGGTTGCATTTCGATATTGTGAATAACAGTACCTAATGGTATATTTTTCATTTGTAAAGCATTTCCTATTTCAGGAGCTACTTCATTTCCAGACATCACTTTTGCACCAACCTGTAAACCTTGAGGGGCAATAATGTATCTTTTTTCGCCATCAGCATATTGCAACAAAGCGATAAATGCTGTACGATTTGGATCATATTCGATAGAAACAACAGTTGCTTCTATATCAAATTTGTTACGCTTGAAATCGATAATACGGTATTGCTTTTTATGACCACCACCAATGTATCTCATTGAGCGACGACCTTGAGCATTTCTACCACCTGTTCTTTTTATCGGCTCCAATAAACTTTTTTCAGGTTTATTGGTAGTAATTTCAGCATAAGCATTACCAATTTTCCAGCGTGTACCTGCGGTCATTGGTTTGTATTTCTTTAATGCCATGTTCTTTACTTTTTATTGCGAAATTTTCAGCTTCGCTTACTATAATTAAATATTTGCGTATAAATCGATTGCTTCGCCTTCAGCTACTGTTACAAAAGCTTTCTTATAAGAAGATTTTGCACCTTGTATAAAACCTGCTTTTGTGTAACGAGTTTTGTTTTTGCCTGGAGCTACTGCAGTATTTACGTCGGTTACGGTTACACCATAAAACTCCTCTACTGCTTTTTTAATTTCTAATTTGTTGGCCTTTTTATTTACTCTGAAAGCATAACGACGCAATTTTTCTTGTTGTGCGTTAGCTTTTTCAGTTAAAATTGGCTTTACTAATACTTCTGTAAGTTTCATTGTATTTCAGTTGAAACGTTTTCTAATTAAGCTTCTGCAGTTTCGTTTTCTGCAAAAATTTTGGCTGTATTTTCAGTTAATACCAAAACATCGGCATTAACAATATCGTAAGTGTTGATGTCAGCTAGTAAAGTGCTAGCAACATTTGGTACATTACGAGTACTTAAATAAACGTTGTCGTTGTATTCAGGTAAAACCAAAATTGTTTTTTTATTGGCTACATTTAGTGCACTCATAACATTTACCAATTGCTTGGTTTTAGGAGTATCTAATGTAATATCTTCAACTACTAAAATTGCGTTTTCTTTTGCTTTGTAGCTAAGAGCAGAAATTTTAGCTAAATCTTTTACTTTACGATTTAATTTTGTATCGTAACCGTGTGGTTTGGGACCAAATATAGTACCACCACCTTTATATAAAGGGTTACGAATATTACCCTTACGAGCTCCACCAGTTCCTTTTTGTTTGTGTAACTTACGGCTAGCCCCTTTTACTTCGGCACGTGTTTTTACTTTATGCGTTCCTTGACGTTGAGCACCCATATATTGCTTAACAGCCAAATAAATTACGTGGTCATTTGGTTCGATACCAAATACCTCTTGTGGTAATTCAACAGTTCTACCTGTTTTTTGACCTTTTATATCTAATACATCTATTTGCATCTTACTACAATTAAAGTGTGATTACTTCTGAATTAAAACGATTGAGTTGTTGTGACCTGGAATAGAGCCACTTACTAGGATGTAATTTTTGTCAGCAAAAATTTTCACTACTTTCAATCCTTTCATTTTTACTCTGTCTCCACCCATTCTTCCTGCCATTCTCATACCCTTGAATACTCTTGAAGGATAAGAAGAACCACCTATAGAACCTGGAGCTCTTTGACGATCGTGTTGACCATGAGAAGCTTCACCAACACCAGAGAAACCATGACGTTTAACAACACCTTGGAAACCCTTACCCTTGGTTGTACCAACAACTTCTATTTTATCGCCTTCTTCGAAAATGTCTATTGTAACAGTTTCGCCTAAAGCTTTTTCTATAGAGTAATCACGAAATTCTTTTGTAAATTTTTTAGCAGGAGTATTGGCTTTTGCGAAGTGATTAATTTCAGCTTTTGTAGCGTGTTTTTCTTTCTTATCGCCAACTGCTAATTGAACTGCATTGTAGCCATCAGACTCGATGGTCTTAATTTGTGTAACAACATTTGGAGCAACTTCAATGATAGTGCAAGCTGTTTGCTTACCATCTTCAATAAAGATGCTGGTCATGCCAATTTTTCTACCAATAATACCTTTCATCGTTTTGCGGTTTATGCCCCGCTGAGGTAAAAAGGACATTCTACAGATGAAACGTAGAATTCAATCCTTGTTTGCTACCGACCTTTTCCGTTGTTTTCAATCAGTAAAGAATGAAGAGGAAGTACCGGTAGTAAACAAACCTCGAAGGGCCTGTTTATATGTTACTCTGGATATTTTTAATTTCCCAGATTAATTATTTTTCAGAGCTCTTTTTTCTATTTGCAGAAACAAATAAATTGAGAGATGACAGATTTTTTAAGAACTTATCTCAGGATGAACTGAGTGTTATGCTTTGATTTCCACTTCAACACCAGAAGGTAAGTCTAACTTACTTAAGGCATCTACAGTACGAGAAGAAGAAGTGTAGATATCCAACAAACGCTTGTGCGTACATAATTGGAACTGCTCACGACTTTTCTTATTAACGTGAGGTGAGCGTAATACAGTGAAAATTCTTTTACGAGTAGGTAAAGGAATTGGTCCTGTTACAACGGCACCTGTGCTACGTACAGTTTTCACAATTTTCTCAGCAGATTTATCTACCAAGTTGTGATCGTAGCTCTGTAATTTGATTCTTATTCTCTGAGACATAGTGGAAACCCAATTTTTCGTTGGGGTTGCAAAAGTAAGGGACTAAAAGTTAATGGGCAAAGTTTTTTTCAATTATTTTCTCTTTTTTTTAAAATAAATATTTGGCTATAAAAAAAGCAGGCTTTTTAGGGCCTGCTTTTTTGTTTTTTGTAGCTATTTTGAATTAGTTATTCATCATCATCAAAGCTCATTGCTTCTCTGGTTGCAGAAAGTACTTCATACTCTTCTTTGCTACCAACTATGATGTTTTCAAAGTCACGTTGACCAGTACCAGCTGGTATTAAGTGACCTGTAATAACGTTTTCTTTTAAGCCAATCATATGATCCAACTTACCGTTAATTGCAGCTGTACTTAATACTTTGGTGGTTTCCTGGAACGATGCAGCCGAAATCCAGCTTTGTACGCCCAATGAAGCCTTAGTGATACCTAACAATACAGGAGTAGCTGTAGCAGGCTTCGCATCACGAACTTCAACCAGTTTTTTATCAGCACGACGTAAGATGGAATTTTCTTCTCTTAACTCACGTAATGTAATAATTTGACCAGCTCTCATTTTTGTGCTTTCTCCTGACTCTGTAACTACTTTCTTATCGTAGATTCTATCGTTTTCTTCAATAAAATCAAATCTGTCTTCTAGATCTTCTTCTAAGAATTTTGTATCTCCTGCATCAACGATTTCCACTTTTTTCATCATCTGACGAACGATTACTTCTACGTGTTTATCATTGATTCTTACACCTTGTAAACGGTAAACTTCCTGAATTTCATTTACAACATATTCCTGAACCGCAAACGGCCCTTTAATATTTAGGATATCATAAGGAGCAATTTGTCCATCAGATAATGGAGCTCCTGCTTTTACGAAGTCACCATCTTGAACTAAAATCTGACGAGACAATGGAACTAAATACTTCTTAATCATTCCGTCTTTTGCCTCCACTACAATTTCACGGTTACCACGTTTTACATTACCAAAAGTTACAACCCCATCAATTTCACAAACAACAGCAGGATTACCTGGATTTCTTGCCTCAAACAATTCAGTTACACGAGGCAAACCACCAGTAATATCTCTCAATTTACCTAACACACGTGGTATTTTCACCAATACCTGACCAGCTTTCACTTCATCGCCTTCTTCAATGGCAATATGGCTACCAACAGGTAAGTTATAATGTTTAATTTCTTTACCTTCTACAATAATGGTAGGTATTTTGGTTTTGTCTTTGGTTTCGATTACCACTTTTTCGCGGTGACCAGTTTGATCATCGCTCTCTTCACGGAAAGTAATACCATCAACAACACCTTCGAATTTCACAGTACCAACTTGTTCTGCAACGATTACGTTATTAAATGGATCCCAAGTACAAATAGTTTCACCTTTTTTAACTTGTTGACCATCTTTTACTTGTAATGTAGAACCATAAGGTACGTTGTTGGTGATTAATAAACGATCGTTTTTAACATCCATGATTCTTACTTCACCAGTACGACCAATTACTATATTTACTTTATTACCCTCATTGTTGGTAGTAGCAACTGTACGTAAACCATCGAACTGAATAGTACCATCGAATTTGGCATTTAAACCACTTTCAATATTTGCACTACCAGCAACACCACCCACGTGGAAAGTACGTAATGTTAACTGTGTTCCAGGCTCACCAATTGATTGGGCAGCAATAATACCGACAGCATCACCACGTTGTGCAATGTATCCTGTTGCTAAGTTTTTACCATAACATCTTACACATACACCACGTTTAGCCTCACAAGTAAGTACTGAACGTATCTCAACAGTTTCAATACCACTTTCTTCTACTTGTTTTGCAACATCAGATGAAATTTCCTCTCCAGCTTTAATGATTAACTCATCGGTAATTGGGTTAATAACATCATGTAATGATGTTCTACCTTCAATTCTATCTGACAATGGTTCAATAACATCTTCATTATCTTTTAACGCAGATGTAGCAATACCACGTAATGTACCACAATCATCTTCTGCAATAACCACATCTTGAGCAACGTCTACCAAACGACGGGTTAAGTAACCAGCATCCGCAGTTTTTAAGGCAGTATCCGCCAAACCTTTACGAGCACCATGGGTAGAGATAAAGTAATCCAATACATTCAATCCTCCTTTAAAGTTAGAAAGAATTGGATTTTCAATTACTTCACTACCTGTGCTTCCAGATTTTCTTGGTTTAGCCATCAATCCACGAATACCCACCAACTGTTTAACCTGTGTTTTACTACCACGAGCTCCAGAATCCAACATCATAAATACAGAGTTGAACCCTTGTTTGTCTAAGGTCATTTCACGAATTAAACTTTCGGTAATTTTCATATCCACACGGCCCCAAATATCAATTACCTGATTGTAACGTTCGTTATTGGTAATAAGACCCATGTTATAGCTTTCCCACACCTCATTTACTTCATCTTTAGCACTATCCAATAACTGGTTTCTAATTTCAGGTACAATCAAGTCATTTACACTAAATGATAATCCACCTTTGAATGCCATACGGAATCCAAGGGTTTTAATTTCATCTAAGAATTTAGCAGTTTTAGGAACGTTGGTAATTTTAATAATATCACCAATGATTTCTCTTAAACTTTTCTTTGTAAGCAATGCATTTACATAACCTACTTCTTCAGGTACAAATTGGTTAAACAATACTCTACCAACGGTTGTATCGATTATTTTTTTAACCAATTTGCCGCCTTCACGTACTTGTGTTCTTAATTTGATACCTGCATGCAAATCAATTGCTCCTTCATTGTAAGCAATGATTACCTCATCTAGGCTGTAGAATGCTTTACCCTCTCCTTTTACTTTTTCTTCAGGAGTAGATTTTTTAACCTTGGTAATGTAGTATAAACCAAGTACCATGTCCTGAGAAGGTAGGGTAATTGGTGTACCATTTTGCGGATTCAAAATATTGTGAGAACTCAACATTAATAATTGAGCTTCTAATATTGCAGCACTACTTAATGGAACGTGAACGGCCATTTGGTCACCATCGAAATCCGCATTGAATGATGCAGTTACCAATGGATGTAATTGAATGGCTTTTCCTTCTACTAATTTTGGTTGGAAAGACTGAATGGATAATCTGTGCAATGTTGGGGCACGATTAAGCATTACTGGATGTCCTTTCAATATATTTTCAAGAATATCCCAAATAACAGCTTCTTTTTTATCTACTAATTTCTTAGCAGATTTTACTGTTTTTACGATACCTCTTTCAATTAATTTACGAATGATAAACGGCTTAAATAATTCGGCAGCCATATCTTTTGGTAAACCACACTCATGCATCTTCAATTCAGGTCCTACAACGATTACAGAACGACCAGAATAATCCACACGTTTACCCAATAAATTTTGACGGAAACGACCTTGTTTACCTTTCAATACATCGGATAAAGATTTTAATGCTCGTCCACCTTCAGCCTTAACAGCATTCGATTTACGGGAGTTATCGAATAGGGAATCGATAGCCTCTTGTAACATACGTTTTTCGTTACGTAAGATTACTTCTGGAGCTTTAATTTCCAATAATCTTTTTAAACGGTTATTACGAATAATTACACGACGATATAAATCATTTAAATCTGAAGATGCAAAACGACCACCATCTAAAGGAACCAATGGGCGTAATTCTGGTGGAATTACAGGAATATATTGCATTACCATCCACTCTGGGCGGTTGGTAATACGTTCTTGAGAATCACGGAAAGCTTCAACAACGCTCAAACGCTTTAATGCATCGGCTTTACGTTGCTGAGAAGTTTCGTTAGCAGCTGCATTACGCAATTGATAACTCAACTCATCTAAATCCAATCTTTCTAACAAATCATGAATTGCTTCAGCACCCATTTTAGCTATAAACTTTTGTGGGTCTTCATCAGGCAAAAACTGATTGTCTTTTGGTAAATTATCTAAAATATCTAAGTACTCTTCTTCAGTTAATAAATCACCAGTACCTAAACTTTCTTTTACACCACCTTGTATTACTACATAACGTTCGTAGTAAACAATGCTTTCTAATTTTTTTGAACTAACGCCTAATAAATAACCAATTTTATTAGGTAAGCTTTTGAAGTACCAAATGTGCACAACCGGAACCACCAGTTTAATATGCCCCATTCTTTCTCTTCTAACTTTTTTCTCTGTAACTTCTACTCCACAACGATCACAAACAATGCCTTTGTAACGAATACGTTTGTATTTGCCACAAGCACATTCGTAATCTTTAACTGGACCAAAAATTCTTTCGCAAAATAAACCATCTCTTTCAGGCTTATAAGTACGATAGTTAATGGTTTCAGGCTTTAATACTTCGCCAAAGCTTCTTTCTAAGATGCTGTCTGGGGATGCCAAACTAATGGTGATTTGAGAAAAGCTTGATTTGGGTTTGTTGAATTCTCTTTTGATTGCCATAATACTATGTGCTAATTTTAAGATGTAATTAGAATTTCGTTGTCCCTTTTATTCTTTGCCATTGGCTTCCATAGCCTGCAAAATGGTGGTTAATCATTTTGCATTACTTGTACGTTCTTATCAAAACATATTGTTGATAAGACAAGGTGCAGTTTAGCTCAATACAAAAAATTAGGGATACAATACTCCAAAATTGTTAAGGCGGCAAAGGTAAGTGTAGATTTTCAATTCAAAAAAGGAATTTTTAGAATTCTAAATGAATGATTGTCATAGACTTATACAAATAGAAGCCAATTTTTTAGTTGTTAACCAACTATATTTCAAGTGCAAAATTAACTTTATTAAGTTGCCCAAAACAATGAATAAAAAAGTTAAAGCAACCGTTCAAGCAGATTATACGATAATAAAACGATTACCCTAACCTCTCTTTAATATTTTCAGCATTTGTTTAATACTAAGTTCAATATAGTAAAATCTCAAAAAAAAGGCAATGTTTTGCATTTAGGTAGTAAATTACCTAACAGTAACTCTACAAAAAAAGATTTAACTGATAATTTGAACAAAGAAGAATTAATTAGCCTAATTGAAGCCTGCCAAAATAAGAACAAAGAAAGCCAAAAAAGGCTCTATACTTTCTTTTTTGAATATGCATCCGAAATTTGTTTACGCTATACATCTTGTGAAGAAGATACAATAGAGATATTAAATGATGGATTTCTGAAAATTTTTACCGAATTACACAAATTTGAGTGCAAACACGATAATCCATTTGCAGCCTTTAAAGCATGGCTAAAACAAATAATGGTATATACAGCAATTGATCATTTTCGAAAAAATAAAAAACACCTTCAAAATACAGAATTAAATGAAGCTGTTTTAATGATCCCCTCAATCGAAGAAACCAATCTTGATAAATTATCTTACAAAGAAATTATCGCCAGTGTGCAAAGGCTGCCTCCATCGTATAGAACTGTTTTTAGTTTATATGTATTAGATGGGTTTACACACAATGAAATTAGTAAGCAATTAGGCATTGCAACAGGAACATCAAAATCGAATCTAGCGAAGGCAAGAATGCATTTGCAAAAAATGTTAAGTGGGTTACATAAAAATGAGCAATATGAACAAACAGCAGTTTGATGAAAAAATTGACGACTTGATTCAGGATGCTGCATCTAATGTAAAAATTGCTTTTAATGAAGCAGCATGGCAAAAGATGGAAGTATTACTGGATAAAAAAGAAAAACGTCGCCGTATATTTTATTGGTGGTGGTTAAGTCCATTAGCTCTGATGCTATTGGGAACTGCTACTTACTTTTTATATCTACCTAATACTAATTTGCAAAACTCCGAAAAAAGTCTTTTGGCAAATAACTCATTGCAAGTAGAATCCAATAAAAAAACATTACCTGCCATTTTGAAAAATAACAATAATACAATTGAACAAAAAATTTACAACAATAAAACTATAGTTACTAACAAGAAAACTAATTCATCGCTGCAAGAAATTACAAGTAAAGAAAAGAAATCAATAACTCTTCGAAAAGGGGTTTCAATTGCAAACGATTTTACTTCAAAAGAATCAATCGCAAAAAAGAAAAACAATAACACAGCCCTTAGAACTGAGGTTTTAAATGCCTCAAAAAAAACAGCTCCGAATTTCAGCTATGAAGAAGATAGAACAAAAAAAGAACCAGTACAAAAGACAACAGAAAGCGAAACTAAATTTGTTAATGTTAATGAAAACAATAAAACCGAAAAACAGCACAAAACAACAAAGCTAACATCTATAGAAAAAGACACGGTTGCAACTGCCCAAAAGAAAAAAAATAAAGATTCTACCCTTACAAAAACAGATAGTACTAAGAGTATTGTAAGCAATATCTTAAAACGCAAAACAAAAAAATCGGTATTGTCAAATTTTGAAATCAGCATTACTGGATCCGCAGATATGACAACTGTGAAGTTTAAAAAGACAGATGCTATTAGCACTGCTTTTGGATTTGGTGTAACTTACTTCATTAATAAAAAAATAAGCATTAGCACAGGTATTGGTATTGCAAAAAAAATATACAATGCAGATAGTGTTGATTATAAAAAAATATCTTATTTACCGTGGTTTAGTAAGCTAAATAATATAGCGGCCAATTGTCGTGTAATTGAAGTCCCTATAAACATTCAATATAACCTAAAAGCAAAAGGCAATACAAGCTGGATTGCAGTAGCTGGTATCAGTAATTATTTCATGAAATCTGAAGATTATTTGTATGAATACACAGTAAGTGGTGTTCCCAAAACAGCCATGTATAGTTACAGCAATAAAAACAATCATCTTCTTTCTATAGTTAATTTGGCATTTGCTTATAGAAAAACTGTTAATAACCAATGGAGTTGGCAGCTTGCCTCATTTGCAAAAATTCCTTTAACTGGCGTGGGTGAAGGCAAGGTACAATTATCTAGTATTGGCTTACAAGGAAGTATACACTTTAAGCTAAAAAAATAAATACTTAACATATGTATATTAACAAAAAGAGGTGCTATTAGTACCTCTTTTTGTTAGTACTACTATCCCATTATCGAATAGTACTATTACAAAAGCAAGCAAATAAGCAATGTATTGGTGTTGAAAGATTCTTACCTGTAAAACCCAATCGATTAATCATTTCTGCGAATGGGAACGTTTGCATAAAAATACAAAACAAGCAAAAAAAAAAATAATAATTATGTGGTTCTCTTCAAACGTATTTATTAACTGATTGCTATTACAAAATTGTCATCATGAAAAAAATTTTATCTTCTATTGTTCTTGTAATTTGTTTATTTACAACTGCTAATGCACAATATGATTTAACTGTAGCACAAGACGGTTCAGGTAATCATACAACAGTTCAAGCTGCAATTAATGCAGCACCTACAGGTAGAACAACTCCATATAAAATTTATATCAAAAAAGGGAAGTATCGTGAAAAAATAAGTATCCCATCTAATAAACCATTTATTTATTTAATAGGCGAAGATGTTGGTACTGTAACATTAAGTTGGGATGACTATTCAGGTAAAGCAATGCCTGGTGGTGGAACTTATGGCACCAGTAATAGTGCAAGCGTAACTTTTAATGCAGCCGATTGTGGAGCTGTAAATATTACTTTTGAAAACACAACTGGCGATGCCCCACAAGCCTTAGCAATTAATGTGAACGCAACAAGATGTGTATTTAAAAACTGTCGTTTTCTTGGAGGTCAAGATACTGTGTTAACCAATGGCAATGGCAACTTTCAATATTTTAGAAATTGTTATATTGATGGTGTTGTAGATTTTATTTTTGGAGCCGCAGCATCAGTATTTGATTCTTGTGTTATTTATGCCAAAACCAGAGTTGATGGTCTTAGTGGAAGTTATATAACTGCTGCAAATACACCAGCAGGACAAAACTATGGCTATGTATTTAGAGATTGTGTAATCCCTGCAAACAGAGGAACCACCAGTTATGTAATGGGTCGTCCATGGCAAAATGATGGAACAAGTTCACCTGCATCTAATACTAAAGTTGTTTTTATAAATACAACTATGAGTTCATCTATCAAGCCACAAGGCTGGGATGTTTGGAATAGCAACACAGTTACCTCTTTAATTACTTATGCAGAGTATAGAAGTAGAAAATTTGATAGCTCATTGGTAGACGTTAGTCAGCGTGTAGCATGGTCTCAACAATTAACAGCTGCACAAGCAGTTGGCTATACCAATGCTGCCATTTTTGGCTCATGGGATCCATGTGCTACAATAGCAGAGGTTTGTGCTTATACAGCAAAACCTTTGGTAACATCGAATTTTAAAGGTGTAAAAGGTGCAGCTAACTCCACATTTACATGGAACATCAGTTGGCCAATTAGTAATGTAAAATATGAAATTTTTCGCAGCAGCGATAGATTAAACTTTACAAAAGTTGCCGAACAAACATCTGCAAACGATACAACTGTTAACTATAATTATTCTGAGGCAATACCTCCTCCAGGCTCAACATTTTATTATTATGTTTGGACTACAAAAGCTGGATTAACCAACCACAGCTCAGATACAATTGCTATCTCAAGTACACCAACCATTACAGCAACTGGCTCTTTAGGTAGTTTTTTACAAGGCTTAGGAACTCCATCAAGTACACAAACTTATTCAGTTTCAGGTGTTAATTTAACAACTCCTGTATCTATTACTGCTCCTGCTGGTTATGAGATTTCTAGTAATGGTGGTACATCATGGAACAATAGTAGTACGCCTATTTTACTAACACCAGATGTAAATGGAAATATTGCCAGCACTTCAATTTCAGTAAGACTAAACTCGGCCTCAGCAGGAACATTCAATGGAAACATTACACACACCAGCACAGGTGCTACAAGTGTAAACATGGCAGTTGCAGGAACTGTTCAAACAGCACCATTAACTGTATCATCAATTTTACAAAGATGGCCAATGACTTTAAATGGCAACGACAGTGCAGATGTAAGATTGGGTACTGTTGCAAGTGCACCAACATTAAATAAACTTTATTTGTCTAATGGTACAACTGTTGCTGGGCTTACTGCTTATTCTCCCACATTTGGCCAGGCTTTTGCTTCATCCTCTGCTGGCGATGGACTGTGGACTACAGCTTCTGGTGGACCAGGAGGCACATTGAACAGAACATTTTATGAACAGTTTACGGTAACTGCAGCAAATAACTATTCTATTAGAGTGGATTCATTTATACTAAATACAGGATACCAAAGTTCTACAAGTAATACAAGAATAGCATTGGTTTATTCTTTATCAGGTTTTGCAACAGACTCAACATACTATTCAGGTGGAATAGGTCCAGATGGGCTTTCTTTACCTGTACCAGCAAGTGCAAATGGTGGTTTTACAAATTATGCAGTAATTGGTTCTAATGAATCCAGTGGCACAACACTTAATTACAGATTTGCGATAAATGGAGCAAATGGTATTACACTTACAGCAGGTCAAACAATAACTATTCGTTTATATTTTAGTTGTGGAAGCAGTAGTACAGGACGTTATGCTAAAGTAAAAGATGTAATGGCTAAAGGTGTAAGTAATGCTGCAGTACCAGTAACACTTCTTTCATTTAATGCAGCCAACGAAACCAATCAGGTAAAGCTTTCCTGGACAACAACTAATGAAATAAATACTGCCCATTTTACAATAGAAAGAAGTAATAACGGCATAACATTCAATCAACTTGGCAAGGTAAATGCTGGTAGTAATAATTATAATTTTATAGATGCCAGTCCAGCAAAAGATATTAACTACTATCGTTTAAAAATAGTAGATAAAGATGGTTCAAACACTTTTAGTAAAACAATTACTATCAATAATAAATTGAAAGGAAGTATCTGTATCTATCCAAATCCAGCAACTAATGATCTAACAGTTACACATTTGGCAGCGAAACCCAATAGCACAGTAACAATTACTGGAGTTGACGGAAAGCAATTGTTGTCTCAAAAATTAGTTTCTGGTACAACGCAATCAACCGTTGATATCTCTAAACTGAATAACGGAGTTTATATTTTAACAATCAACAATTCCGATATCAATACTATTAAGTTTATAAAAAACTAAATTGTCGATGTTTAATAAAAGTATTTTTTTTCTGATACTGATGTTATTTACAGCATCAGTATCTTTTTTATATGCTCAGCAACCTGCTTTTCCTACAGCCGAGGGTTATGGAAAATTTACAACTGGTGGCAGGGGCACAACTTCAGTACCTACTACTATTTTTGAAGTAACCAATTTAACCGATGTAAATACAGTTGGTAGTTTACGTTATGCTATAAACGCAACTGCTACCCATAGAACAATTGTATTTAGGGTAAGTGGTACTATTCGTTTAACCTCTAAATTAAATATCAAATCTAATACAACTATTGCTGGCCAAACTGCTCCTGGAGATGGAATTTGTTTAGCAGATTACCCTGTTGCACTAAATGGCAATAATATTATTGTGCGTTACATTAGATTTAGAATGGGTGATAAAAATCAATTACTTACTTCGCCTGCAAATTGTGGTGTTCCTGTTGCACCATTTACAGCAAGTTGCATGCCCTTAGATGGAAGTGGTGGAGATGATGCTTTTGGAGGAACAGGTTACAAAAATATTATTATAGACCATTGTACCAGTAGCTGGAGTACAGATGAAGCCATGACCATTTATAGAGGCGATAGTACAACCATTCAATGGTGTATGATGAGTGAACCATTGAATTATTCTTACCATTTTGAAACGGGCGATACAGATTTTGAACGCCATGGTTATGGTGGAATTTGGGGTGGACAAAAAGCTAGTTTTCACCACAATTTATTTGCTCACCTGCAAGGCCGTGTTCCAAGATTTGATGGAAGTAGAAATCTTGGAAATGGAGCTACAACTGGACTAGAAAATGCTGATTTCAGAAACAATGTTTTATACAATTGGGCAAGCTATAATACCAATGGCGGAGAAGGTGGCAATTATAATATTGTAAATAATTATTACAAATATGGCCCATCCACTAGTACAGGTTCTTCTAGTGGCGTAAGCATAAGATACGAAGTCATTAACCCTGGCAAACAAGCAACTCCTGTTTTACCTTATGGAAAATATTATTTATCTGGCAATTATGTAGATGGTTCTACAGCAAATACCAATAACAACTGGTTGGGAGCTGCTATGAGTGGAGGTTCTTATGCAGATACAACATCTGCAAAAGCTACAGTACCTTTTGCAACAATTGCAGTAAATACACATGCTGCTTTAGATGCTTATAATTATGTTTTAGCAACTGGCGGTTGTTCGTTACCAAAAAGAGATACACTTGATGCAAGAATTATTAATGATGTTAAAAATAGAACTGGTAGAATAATAGATGTGCAAGGCGGCTACCCACATGGAACACCTTTTGCAAATACAGTTAATGCATGGCCCACTTTAGCAAGCTTAACTGCACCCACAGATACTGATCATGACGGAATGCCTGATGCATGGGAAAGTGCTAGAGGATTAAACAGTAATGATGCCAACGATAGAAACATGTACAATGCAAACGGTTACACCAACTTAGAAAATTACTTGAATGGAGATAGTATTGTTGCAAAAGGAACAAGTAACACTTGTATATCATCTAAAGCAGTCAATTCTTCTAATAGCAATAACTGGTTGCATTTAACTGATACAGCATACAGCATTACAACAGCAATTGATACTTTAAACTTATTTGCTTCAATTAGAGATAATAGTAATTTAGGTTCTTTAAGTGCTTCTTATTATACAACAAATACAACAAGAACCAATAATGGCAGAGCTTATTTAAACAGAAACGTAACTATTAGCAATACTGCCACAATCACAAATCCAATAACAGTAAGACTCTACATAACTACTGCTGAATTTAATACTCTAAAAACTGCCGATCCATTAATTACTTCAATAGCCGATTTAAAAGTTTTCAGAACATCTGCTAATGCTTGCATTACAGCTTTAGGTGCTACTTACGATACTTTGGCTTTAACAACTAGTGGCATTTTTGGTACTTATGCAAATGGGTATTTTGTAGAATTTAATACCAGCTCTTTGGGTACATTCTTTTTGGGTGGAGCATCTTTTGCTACAGGTGTGAGTAATATTTTGCAAAACAAATTTTTGAAAGTTTTACCTAATCCATTTCAGAATGAATTAATTATTCAATCATCTTACACTCAAGCATTAAAGGGGAAAATAATTGACATTAGCGGAAGAAATATTAAAGAAATTACATCTATTAAAAGTGGGTACAACACAATCAATACAAATAATTTACCTAAAGGTGTTTATGTACTTAAAGTAGTTGTAAATAAAGAAGTATTTATACAAACCATCTTAAAGCAATGAATATACTTCTTATATAGAGTTTTATAAAACCATTTCTGGCACATAAGCAGGTACATTTAACCTGCCAGCAGTTTTAGCTACTATTTCATCAACACTAACACCAGGAGCTCGTTCAAGCAACTCAAAACCGTTGGGGGTGATATTCAATACTGCTAATTCTGTAACTACTTTTTTAACGCAACCTAAACCTGTTAATGGCAAACTACATTGTGGCAATAATTTACTTTCCCCTTTAGGGTTGGTATGCATCATGGCAACAATAATATTTTTGGCACTCGCTACTAAATCCATTGCTCCCCCCATTCCTTTCACCATTTTACCAGGTATTTTCCAGTTGGCAATATCACCAGTGTCACTTACTTCCATTGCACCTAAAACTGTTAAATCAATTTTACCAGCTCGTATCATTCCAAAACTTTCTGCACTATCAAATAAAGCAGCTCCTTTAATCAGTGTAACAGTTTCTTTACCTGCATTAATCAAATCTGGATCAACTGCTTCTTCAGTTGGATAAGGCCCCATGCCCAAAATGCCATTCTCACTTTGAAAAATAACAGTCATTCCTGCAGGAATATAATTAGACACCAAGGTTGGAATACCAATGCCCAAATTAACATACATACCATCTTTCAACTCTTGTGCAATGCGTTTTGCAATACCATATTTATCGAGTGCCATAATTATTGATTTAAGTATTGTTGTATGTGTGGCAATTCAGCCATTTTAATAAATTGACCATCTATTGTTCTTGCCAAAGGTTTATTAATGGTTTTAAGTGTAGCAAGATTTTTTGAAAGCAGATTTTTAATTTTATCTATTCCTTTTTTATCTAAACCACTTTCTAAAAAAGTATTTTCATCGTTATTTTCTCTGTCTTTATCTAAATCTTCTGCATCGTCTAATAATAAAAAAGAACCAATTAATGCAAACCAATAGATCACAATTTTTTCGGCAGTTGCATCATCAATATCCAAAATTGATACTGAAAATAAAAAAATATCTCCTCTATGTAAAGCAGGGAAACCAGTGAGCAAGGGATGTATAAAATTATTTTCACCACCCTTTATATAATCAACAAGACCAGTATAGAAAAATTGATTCGCAGCAGTTGAAGATGTAAGAGCAATGCAATCTTCAACTGCTTGTTTGTAGCTTATTTTTTTTGTTTCTTCTAAGGCAGCTATATGTCCAATTTGTTCTAATAAGTTTATGTATTCATCTCCCAATAAAATATTTCGAGGAACACCTAATTTAAACAAGGTATCTACCATTGCAGGTATAAATAAATAGCCTGGTTCGAAACGTAAATACAATAGCTTGCCATGCCAATATAAATTATTTGCTGGAGGTTCTCTATCAGCAAAAAAAGTTGCAATCTTATCGTCGATGCCATATTTTATTGCAAGATGATCGGCACTTACAAACATGAATAAATGTTTATGAATTTAATTGAATGGTTTTTCGTTCAATTCTTTTTTGATAGTTAGTTCCTTGAAAAATTCGATGTACATAAACACCTGCAACGTGAATTGCGTCAGGATCTAACATGCCTGGCTCTACTAACTCTTCAACTTCAGCAATGGTAATAGTGCCAGCCTTAGCCATAGAGGTAGAAAAATTTCTTGTGGTTTTTCTGAAAACTAAATTACCCATGGTATCTCCTTTCCATGCTTTTACAATTGCATAATCAGCATGTAAAGCATGTTCCATTAAATACATTTTTCCACTAAAATCTCTAATTTCTTTACCTTGTGCAATCTCTGTTCCATAACCTGCAGGTGTATAAAATGCTGGTATGCCCATGCCTGCCATTTCTATTCTTGTTGCCAATGTACCTTGAGGTATTAAATCAACTTCTAATTCTCCGCTTAATAATTGTCTTTCAAACTCAGCATTTTCACCAACATAACTGCTCATCATTTTTTTAATCTGCCTTGTGTGTAATAATAATCCCAAGCCAAAATCATCTACTCCTGCATTATTAGAAATACAGGTTAAATTTTTAACGCCTTTTTCAACCAAAGCATGAATACAATTTTCGGGAATTCCATTTAAACCAAAACCTCCTAACATAATGGTGCTTCCATCTTCAATATTTGCAATAGCTTCTTGAGCATTTGCAGCTACTTTGTTCATTGTCAAGCAATTTAAAAACAAATATACAGTAAGAGCTATCAGTTTACAGCAGAAACTGGAGTGGTAAGTATGGTTTTAGATGGCTTATATCTTTCTCTTACTCCATAAGCCTGTACAGAATCCATCAATGTTTTAAACTGATCGGTATGTGTTTGATAATAAAGATAATTGTTGTAAAATTTTTCTTTAGAAATTTTATGCACTGCAAAGATTTGCTCATACAACTTAAAACGTTCCTGTGGCATTTTTAAATAGGCTGAATCTCTTGCTTGATGCTCATTAAATAATTCATCGGCACATGCCATGTCCCAAACAATTACTTTCATTGTATTTAATGGAATAGTATTACTAGCTGAACCATCTTTGCAAGATGCAACAACAATTATAATTGCTAAAAAAGAGAATATGAATTTCATTATTTTAATTCCTCTTTGTATTTGGACGAATTGGCAACATCTAATAAACTTAAAACATCTCTAGCTTTTTGCTTTTCATCGGGAGTAGCTTTTTTGAAAATACCAATAAGCTCCATTGATTTACTTTGCATAAAAAATTGCAAGAACATCGTGTTTGCATTTTCTTTATTGAAGGCTTGCAATTGTGTTAATGCTTGAAGAATATTTGATCTTGCTTCTGCTTCTTTATCGTACATATTATCCAATCCAGCTCTGTAGTAGGAGTAAATAACATCATGAATAATATTATAACGGCTGTTTAGTAAATTTTCTACTAAAAAATACCTGTTTCTTAATCCATCAAAAACTCTCCAGCCACTAATCCCTTTTCCTTCTGGTGCATTGTTTACTATGTTTTGTGCTTTTTGAAAAAAAGCATCGCCACCTCGTGGAGCAAACGATTCATAATCCATCCCAACAATCATGTAAGCATAAAAAGCAAAAACAGCAGTTAAGTTAGATACCAATGCATCAGTGCCCTGTACCCTATTATCATTAAATTCTACAGGCTGATACTCGATGTATTTAAATACAAGATCAGCATCCATAAAATTAATTAATGCTGCCTGATAGCCAGAGTTAAAAACTGGCCTTGCAGCTTGTACAGTTAATGATGCTTTATACACATTTGGTTCTTGTACACTTTCTATATTTAAGAGAAAACTACACTCAATTTTTTCTGATTGTTTAAAAACATCATTACCCCACTTACGGGTGTTCAGTAAATTAGTTAACTGTGTTTGCAATGTTGTAAATATTTTTCTATCTACCGTTGAGGGAACACGGCTTGCAATAACTGTTACTTTAGCTTGTAACTCTTCTGCCTTTGTTATTGAGGCGTAGCCCATCAATAGAAAAACTAAAAACAATATTTTTTTACTCATCCTATATGTGTTTCAACAAATGAAAGAATATCGTTGGCAACCTCTTTTTTGGTCTTTAAATCAAATGGATAAATCGTTCCATCTTTGTATAAAATGCTTATTTTATTGGTATCATACCCAAAACCAGCTTTAGAATCATTGAGTGAATTTAAAACAATACAGTCTGTATTTTTACGCTTTAACTTATCTAAAGCATTTGCTTCCTCGTTGTTTGTTTCTAATGCAAAGCCAACCAAAAACTGATTTTTCTTTTTTTGTTTACCCAACTCAAATAATATATCCTGCGTTTTTGTAAGTTTCAGGCTAAATCCGTCTTCTTTCTTTTTGATTTTTTGGTTTGCAACTACTTCAGGTTTATAATCAGCAACAGCAGCACTCATAATAGCAATATCAGTTTTTTTAAATTCTTTTAAACATGCTTTGTACATTTCTTCGGCAGATACAACTGGAATATTTTTAATGCCTGAGTAAGATAATTGTTGATTAGTAGGACCTGAAACAACAGTTACGTCGGCTCCATGCAAATAAAAGGCTTCAGCCAATGCAAAACCCATTTTACCCGATGAATGATTGCCAATAAATCTAACAGGATCCAAGGCTTCATAAGTTGGACCTGCCGTGATTAATATTTTTTTGCCTTCAAAAATTTTTTTTCTACCAAAATTTTCAATGATATAATTCAATATAAATTCAGGTTCGGCCATTCTTCCCTCTCCTACTAAACCACTTGCCAATTCTCCATTTCCTACGCTTAAAATTTTATTTCCATAATTTTTCAAGCGTTCAATATTATATTTCGTAGCTGGATGATTCCACATATCTTCATCCATAGCTGGTGCAACCACAACAGGGCAAGTAGCAGATAAATAAACTGCTAACAATAGATTATCACAAATTCCATTGGCCATTTTAGCCAATGTATTGCAACTCAGTGGTGCAATTAAAAAAACATCGGCCCAGCGACCTAACATTACATGATTTGCCCACTCATTTTCATCGGCTAAATCGACCAATACTTTATTTTTTGATAAAGTGGATAATACTAGTGGCGGTACAAAGTTAGTAGCAGCTCTTGTCATTACAACTTTTACTTTAGCATCAGCTTTCACCAGTAATCTAACCAATAGAATTACTTTATAAGCAGCTATACTACCAGTAATACCAATCAATATTTTTTTGTCTTTAAGCATGCGTTATTTGAAGTATGAAAATAAATAAAAACGACAGTATTATTACTGTCGTTTTTAAAAATATGTTACACATAATTGTTTACTATCTAAACAAATCTTCTTCATTTTTTCTGTAGTACACTTTGTTTTCCATAAACTCTTGTGTTGCAAGAATAGCTGGGTTAGGCATTTTTTCGTATGCTCTAGAAATTTCAATTTGTTCTTTGTTCTCATGAATTTCTTCCAAGCTATCTGTATGGCTAGCAAACTCTTCTAATTTGTTATGCAACTCTTCTCTCAAAGAGATATTGATTTGATTTGCACGTTTTGCAACTATAGAGATTGATTCGTACAAGTTACCTGTTTGAGCCTTAATGTCAATCAGATTTTTTGTTTCAACCACACTGTTCGTATTGGCACTAAGCTGCCTTCTTAACTTGCTCATTTTTTGAATTTTTAATAAAGTTATTCGATAATGTTTTATAACGTTCAACTTCCGGAAAATATTTGCTATCTCTGAAACGCTCAATAAAATCGGCACATTCGCTAATTACCTTTTCATGACGCTCAGTCTGTTTCTCAGGAATACTCATTTCTGCGTATTTATAATAAGACTTAATTACGAGTAACTTGTATTCATCGCCTTTTTTTGAATCAGGAAAGTTTTCTGACACATTAGAAAAACTAATAGCTGCGGCTTTGAAGAAACCAAGATTATAGTATAATTCGGCACTTTTATAGTCTTTCTGTTCTAACTTTTCTCTACACAAATCCATAATTCCAGTAGCTTCTTTTACTCTTGGCGAAGTAGGATGTGTATTAATAAAGGCCTGCATTAACCCAATTGCCTTGTTTGTATTTGTTTGATCTAGTTCAACTTTAGGCGATTGTTTAAAGTAGCTATATGCCCTCATATATTCACACTCTTCTGCTTTTGGACTATTCGGAAAGGTTTCTACAAAACTTTTAAACAAGTTTTCTGAGTTCAGATAATCCTTTTCGTAATAAGAACAATAAGCAAATTTGTAATACACATCTTCGAACTGAGCTGTTCCTTTTATATAAGGAAATACTTCCTCAAATAAAATTTGAGCAAAATTATATTTTTTCTTTGCATAAAACTGTTCAGCCATTTTAAGCTTGTACTGATAATCTTTGCTTTTTTGAATTTTAGCAAATTTTGATGTACAAGATGCAAAAGCAACAGTAACAATAAATAAAAATGTAAGTACCTGTTTCATGGAAGTTTGCAAAAGTATGGTTTTGGCGGCAATTTAAGTACTGTTCTTTTAGAATGAGTACTTCACTAGTTAAGAATAATACAAAAAGCCCTCAATATTTATATTAAGGGCCCTTGTATTAAAATCAATAACTAATATTATCTGCCAAAAACGCCTTTTTTACGAACAGGTGTTTTTATCTTGCTTTTGTTTCTCAACTCAGGATGTGGAGGTTGAACATTGTTAGGACCAGACTCCATCGTGCCAACTAAATCTACGGTAAGATCATCACCATCGGCACTTTTGCCATATTCAAAAATGAATCTATTTTCTGCAATACCTTGCTGTTCTACTAAATATCTAATAATTGCATTCACCCTATCCCAACTTAATTGTTGTTGCATTTTAGATTTTGCCCCATAGCCAATTACTTTGATATTACAGTTAGGATTATTTTTCAACTTATCAGCAATTACTGCCAATACAGCTTCTGCATCTTTAGTTAGCTTAAAGTTATTGGCATTAAATTGAATTGATGGCAATTCACCAATTGTACAATCTTTAGAATTGCTACTGTCTCTTCCTCCTCCATTACAACATTTTTCAATCTTTTTGGCTAAAGAATCACAACAAGCAGGTTCAGGACAATTGCCTACGCCATCAGCATCAACAGGGAAACATTTTTGCAAAGTTAGTTTCTCTTTATCCTTACAATCTGGCACCCCATCTCCATCTGTATCTGCAGTAATACCATGTGTATCAACAGGGCAACCATCTGGAGTGTTTGGCTCTAAATCTAATTCGTTTAAAACACCATCATGGTCATCATCTTTAACTTTAAACATGCTGGCTATTGCCTTCTTACTATCTTTTAGATCGGCATAAACCGATTCTAATGGATTTAACCACCACAATGGAGGAACACGCTTCTTAGAGTTACCCATATTAAAGTTTGCTCCAATTTGCCCAAAAGCAACATTATCCCACTCAGAAGTGAAAACCGGATACCTCAAATCTCCACTTTGTCTATACCAACCATCAACATAATCATCTCTGGTTTGAATTCGTTTATACTCAAAATTTAACGACCAGCTTTTTCCCATTCTGTATTCAATACCAGCACCCGAACTGAAACAATGTCTTACATGCCAATCCTTGCCAAAGCCTGGTCGTCTATCATTTACATCTGCTTTGGTTTCGTAAGAATTGTCCATCATATTCCTTAAAAGCCTTCTCAATTCAACACGAGAAGCTCCTTGAGAATACAACCGAGTTACATCTTCAAATAAATATCTGGCTCCATTTTGATCCATAATATTCATTTTGGTATTATAGATTAGTGTACTGTAGCCAAATAATCCATAAATATTCCACCTTTTCTGCTTCGTATGAAACATGATATTACTTAAAGAAATTAATCCTTCTAAAGACGGAACAAATGCCATTGTTCTATGATTGTGAACATAGCCTTTAGGTGCATTTGCATAAAGCTCTACTATTTTAGGACTATTATTCAAATTTGCATTTGCTTGATAATCTAACCCTAGCATATTGTAATACGCTACAGAAGCACGTACGGAAAAAACATAACCCATTGCTTTTCGAACATGGACACCCAAGCCATAAGAATATGCTTGTAACCCTGTTCCTGCACCATGCAATGCCATTGGACAGTCTCCATCTACGTAGGGTAATCCAGCAAAAACACCAAATTGATATTGATCTCTTGGTTTTGATGGAAAACTGCCTTTGTTACTTAAAAAATCAGCTTGCTGAGACATATCCCTAGGAGCAATGTAGGATGTATCAGAATAGTTGTGTACGCCACCCATTTGAGCGTTCGTAAAGGTCACTGCAAAAAGCATGACTAAAGTAGAAAATAAAATCTTTCGTTTTAACATAAATAAAATGTTGAATAAACATAGGGGCAGGACACTGGAATGTGAATAATGTGTCTATAACGCAACTCTATGATTGTTAATTGCAAGAAATGGTTGCATTTTCGAAAAAAACATAAGATATTAATCCACAATGGTTAATAAAAGAAAAGCCCTCTTGCTTTGCAAGAAGGCTTTTCGGTAGAAATGTGGATAAACTAGTTTTTACTTTTTAAATTTGGATGAGGAGCTGGAACTGTATTAGGACCATCTTCTGTTGTTCCTTGTAAATCTACAGTATTAGCATCACCTTCTTGACCATAAGTAAATACAAATCTGCTTTCAGCTACACCTTGTTTTTCAACAAGATATTTAATTACAGCATTTACTTTTTCCCAACTAGATTGTTGAGCTTTTTTGTCAGTGGAACCGTAACCAACAACCTTTACTTTACAAGTAGGGTTAGCGTTGATTTTTTGAGCTACTGTAGCCAAAACAGCTTGTGCATCTTTGGTTAATTTAGAACCGCCTTTAAATTGTACGCTTGGTAATTCACCAATTGCACAATTATTCTTAGCAGCTACGCCATTAGCAATATCTTCTTTAACTTTAGCTAACTCATCTCTTAATTCTTTGCAGCAAGATGGTTCAGGAGCTGTACCAACACCTTCATTGCTTACTGGGAACCATTTCTGAGGAGTCAAAATTTCTTTGTCTTTGTAATCAGGAATACCATCACCGTCAGTATCAATTGCACGACCATGAGAATCTACTTTAGCACCAGCTGGTGTATTTGGTTCTAAGTCGAATTGATCAGTTACACCATCTCCATCTGCATCATCCAATTTAACCTTAGGCATTTTCATGTGTTGAGGTTTATTCAACTCATTGTAAACAAAGTTGTTAGGATTAATCCAGTATAAAGGTTGTACTCTTTTAGCAGTGCTACCTATGTTCACATTTACTCTAGCACCAGTATAGCTGTAAAAATCATTGCTATTACCAGCTTTAATACCATCTGAGTAATCATATCCTGGAGAAACAAAAGTAAATCTTTGCTCTAAACCAATATTTACCTTATTGTTTAATTTGTAAGCAAAACCAGCACCAGTTGAAAACCCTTGCATTAATGACCAACCTTTACGACCATTTCTTTCTGCACCCCACATTGTAGATAGTAATCCAGCTTGTGAATTTGCTTGACCGAAACCATAAAAAACATTTTCTACACCTGCAACGCTTTTCTGAGTTACTTGGCTTGCAATTAAGCTATAACCACCAAAAACATAAACATTTGTTTTTGGGTTACCTCTATAGTTGCTTAGAGTATTCAGAGAAAGAATCACATCCAAATTACCGCTATGGGTTTTAGTTTTATATTCTCTTTGTCCTGTTGCCAAGCCAAAAGTGCTTGGATTACCTGCATTGAAAGTACCTAAGTACTGACCACGAACTGAGAAAATGTGGTTTAACGCTTTTCTAAGGCTGATACCTCCACCAAAGCCAACTTTAGATTTTACATCTCCTATTATCATTGCTGCACCACCAGTGAAACCCAATTCCCATTGGCTGCGTGGTTGAGCTGGATAAGGATAATTGTTGTTTAAAAACTCGTTGTGCTGAGGCATACGTTTTGCTGGAACCTTAGAACTATCTTTCCAATCCCAACCCCAATCGTTACCTTGTGCAAAGCTTGTTACTTGTAAAGCAACAAACAAAACTGCTAATAAAGTGTACTTTTTGCTTGCCATAATCATGATTTATTAATAAAATGTTGAATTATATTTATGAACATTTGAACAAAAGTAATCAAACCCGTTAAAATATCAAAATATTAAAGTTTTTTTAGTCTGCTACATATGACAACAGTCTATTTCAATACGTTGCATTGGATTAGGTTGAATAAGGTATATTGCAGTTTTATTATAGAAAGAAATGAATTTAGCGAAACAGATTATTGGCGAAGAACTAAAATTGTTTGAAGTTCACTTTAGAGAAGCAGTGAAAAGCAGAGTATCGTTGTTGGATAGAATTATGCAATACATTGTTAAAAGAAAGGGAAAACAACTTCGACCAATGTTTGTGCTATTATCAGCTAAATTGGGAGGAACCATTAATGATACCTCTTATAGAGCAGCTTCTTTAGTTGAACTATTACACACTGCTACTTTGGTTCATGATGATGTTGTAGATGAGGCAATGGAAAGAAGAGGTTTTTTCTCGATTAATGCACTTTGGAAAAATAAGATAGCTGTATTGGTTGGCGATTACTTGCTTTCAAAAGGTTTATTGCTTTCTTTGAACAATAAAGACCATCGAGTTCTTCAAATTCTCTCTAATGCCGTTAGAGAAATGAGTGAAGGCGAATTATTGCAAATTGAGAAATCAAGAAATTTGAATTTAAAAGAAGAGATTTACTATGAAATCATTAAAGGTAAAACTGCTTCCTTATTAGCGTCATCCTGTGCAGCAGGAGCATCATCGACTTTTGAGAACGATGAACAAATAGAACAAATGCGTTTGTTTGGAGAAAAAGTAGGCATGGCTTTTCAAATTAAAGACGATTTATTCGATTATGGCTCTGCAGATATAGGTAAACCAACAGGCAACGACATTAGAGAGAAAAAGTTAACGCTACCAATTATTTATGCTTTGAATAATTGCGATGCTACAACGAAAAAGAAAATCATTTACATTGTAAAAAACGAAAATACCCAACCCGATAAAGTAAAATATGTAATTGATCAGGTGAATGCTCTTGGTGGCATTGATTATGCAACTAAAAAGATGTTTGCTTACCGTGACGAAGCTTTGGCTATTTTACATCAATTTCCTCAATCGGATGTTCGTGATGCTTTAGAAGAATTGGTTCGTTATACTACAGACAGAGTTTACTAATTTTAATATGTTTATACAGACTAATTTATGCAAAAACGTTGGAACATATTACAGGCAGATGAAGAAAAAGTATTGCACCTTCAGCAAGCTTTAAAAATCAATAAAACGCTTTGTAAAATCTTGGTTCAACGTGGTTTGGATGACTATGAAAAAACAAAAAACTATTTCCGCCCAAGCTTAACACATTTACACAATCCATGGTTAATGAAAGACATGGATAAAGCTGTTAATAGAATTACGTCAGCCTTCAACAATAATGAAAACATTTTGGTATTTGGTGATTACGATGTAGATGGAACAACCAGCGTTGCATCGATGTATCAATTTGTGAAAAATATTTACAGTAATGTAGATTATTATATCCCACATAGATACAAAGAAGGCTATGGTGTTAGTAAAGCAGGTATTGACTACGCCAAAGAAAATAATCAAACGCTCATTATTTCATTAGACTGTGGTATTAAAAGTGTTGAGCTGATTGCTTATGCAAAAAATCTAGGTATTGATTTTATTGTTTGCGACCATCATTTGCCTGATGCAAATATTCCTGATGCTGTAGCAATTTTAAATGCTAAACAAAAAGATTGTAATTATCCTTTCAAAGAATTGTGTGGCTGTGGTGTAGGTTTTAAATTAATGCAGGCATTGGCAGAAACATTGAAGCTAAATGAAAATAGTTATTTGCAATTTGTAGATTTAGTTGCAACCGCTATTGCTGCTGATATTGTTCCAATGGTTGATGAAAACAGAATATTGGCTTATTATGGATTACAAAAAGTAAATACCAACCCAAACACTGGTATTAAAGCTTTGATGAATTTGGCGAATGTTCAAAAAGAAATGACCATTAGCAATTTGGTGTTCATTATTGCACCAAGAATTAATGCTGCTGGTAGAATGGATGATGCAAAAAAAGCAGTTCAACTATTCATCGAAAAAGATGTAACCAAAGCAATGGAATTTGCTGAAATTTTACACAGTGATAATACTGATAGAAAAGAAGCTGATAGTAGCATTACCGAAGAAGCATTGGCAATTATAGAAAAAAATCCAACATTAATAAACAGAAAAACAACAGTTCTCTATCAAGAACATTGGCATAAAGGTGTTGTTGGTATTGTTGCTAGTAGATTGATTGAAACTTATTATCGTCCAACCATTGTACTAACTAAAAGTGGAGAAATTGTTGGTGGCAGTGCAAGAAGTGTAGCAGGATTTAATTTATATGAAGCTATACATGCTTGCAGAGAACATTTATTGGGCTATGGTGGTCACTTTGCTGCAGCTGGCATGACGTTACTCCCCGAGCAGGTAATTAACTTTAGTAATGCATTTGAAAAAGTAGTTAGTGAAACAATCGCTCCAGAATTATTGATTCCAGAAATTATTATTGATAGCGAAGTTTCATTTGAAGAACTCACTCCTTCTTTCTATAATATCCTCACTCAAATGGAACCATTTGGACCCGAAAACATGCGACCTGTTTTTGTTGCCAAAAATTTAAGAGATACAGGCTTTTCTAAAATTGTAAAAGAACAACACTTGCGTTTTTCGGTAAAACAAAAAGATATTCATTTAACAGGTATTGGATTTAATATGGCCAATAAATTTTCTTTATTGCAGGAAAATAAACCATTGGATATTGTTTTCACCTTAGACTTAAACGAGTTTAATGGCGAAAAGAGTTTACAAATGAAAGTGATTGATGTAAAATTGAGTGAGCAATAAATACTCACTCAACCTAAAAACACTTTACCTAAAATCATCTTCTTCCAATTCATCATCACTAAAGTTCATCGAATCTAAGTTCATCATACTGCCCATTAAATCTTTAAACTCAATTCTCCCTTCAATTATTTTTTTGCTTATTAATGAATAAGCCGATAACCCATGTAAAACAAACTCCATCAACAAAGCATTTTCTTTGTCATTGGCTGCATGAAAATATTTTTTCACCAATCCAAAGAGTCCATCCACTTTATACAACGCCTGTATTTTTTCTTCATCCTTCATATCAACCAAAACATCTACATGATTACCAGCATCAAACCAACGAGTAATTAGTTTATACGGATTATCATCAGGCTTTTCTTCTACACTTTTTTTACCTGTAGCCTTTTTCTTTTTTGCTTGTTCAGGGTTAGGAAAATATTGTACAAATAAAGTACGAATAGCCCTGTCAATTAAATTTACAGCTACCTGATAAGGCCCTTCTTGCTCACCTTCATACACCAACTCAATCTTACCTGTTAACGATGGAATTACACCCACCAAATCACTAATCCAAACCTGTGTTTTAACTTCATTATTGATGATGGCTCTACGTTCGGCACTGCTCACTAAGTTTTCATAAGCAGCAATAGTTAATCTTGCACTTACACCACTTTTCTTATCTACATATTCATTGCTTCTTGCTTCAAATGCAATTTGTTCTACCAACCGTTTTACCAAATCACTTACTGCAACTTTATCTTGCTGTTCTTGCAAAATATTTGCTTCTTGTTCAGTAATGGCTAAACTTTCATCAATCGTTTTTGGATAATGCGTTAAAATCTGACTTTGAATTCTATCCTTCAAAGGCGTTACAATACTTCCCCTATTGGTATAATCTTCAGGGTTTGCAGTAAATACAAACAGAATATCCAATGGCATTCTTAACTTAAATCCACGAATTTGAATATCGCCTTCTTCCAAAATATTAAACAATGCCACTTGAATTCTAGCCTGTAAATCGGGTATTTCATTAATTACAAAAATGCCTCTGTTACTACGTGGAATAATGCCATAATGAATCACTCGTTCATCTGCAAAACTCAATTTTAAATTGGCTGCTTTTATAGGATCAATATCACCAATTAAATCAGCTACACTCACGTCAGGAGTAGCTAATTTCTCTCCATAACGTTCCTTTCTATGCACCCAATGAATAGGTGTTTCATCGCCATGTTCTGCAATTAAATCTTTGGCATATTTACTTAATGGATTTAATGGATCATCATTTACTTCACTACCTGCTATTGTTGGAATATATTCATCTAGCAAATCTACCATTTGCCTAGCCATACGTGTTTTTGCTTGCCCACGTAACCCCAAAAACAAGATGTTGTGCCTACTCAACAAAGCTCTTTCTGTATCTGGAATTACTGTGTCTTCGTACCCAATGATTCCAGTAAATGGATTTTCTTTTGATTGAATTTTACCAATCAAATTTTTTCTCACTTCATCTTTCACCGATAAAGTTTTATACCCACTCTTCTTTAACTGACCTAATGTTACAATCTTACTAATATTCATAATTATTTTTTGTACTAAACTTTTGTATTTCAATTTAGCTGTAGTGGCGTCGCACACTTCAACTAAATAACTTTATTGAGCTATTTTACCACAAAGGCACAAAGTAAAGAACACAAAGTTCACAATAATTCTTAGTGCACTTAGTGAAAACCTAGTGATCCTTGTGGTTAATTATCAATACACCGTTTTCCTTTTCCCACTTTCAAAGTCTTTAAATATAAATGCCCCTAATTTATCCAAACTTGCAAAAAATGCTTTACCATTATTCATCTCTGTAAACTCCTGTACAAAGCTTTGTAAATAAGGGTCACTGGCAATCATAAAAGTGGTAATCGGTATTTTCAACTTCTTACATTGTGCAGCTAAGTTTATACAACGGTTCACAACTTTTCTATCTAAGCCAAAACTGTTTTTATAATACTTCCCTCCTATTTTTAAACAGGTTGGTTTACCATCTGTAATCATAAAAATTTGCTTGTTGCTGTTCTTTCTTCTTCTTAAAATATCCATGGCCAATTCTAATCCTGCAACTGTATTGGTATGATAAGGCCCAACCTGTAAATAAGGCAAATCTTTAATCTCAATTTGCCAGGCATCATTACCAAATACAACAATATCCAAAGTATCTTTTGGATATTTAGTAGTTATTAACTCACTTAATGCCATCGCTACTTTTTTGGCTGGTGTAATTCTATCTTCTCCATATAAAATCATGGAGTGAGAAATATCAATCATTAATACGGTTGATGTTTGCGATTTAAAATCGGTTTCCCGAATCTGCAAATCATCTTCTTTCATGTTAAAAGAGTCGATCCCATGATTGATTTGAGCATTACGAATACTCTCAGTAAAATCAATTTGTTCCAGCATATCACCAAACTGAAAACTTCTTGTATCAGGGCTCACTTCATCACCTTGTCCATGTTTAAATGTTTGATGATTGCCTTGTTTGGTTTTCTTCAGCTTGCCAAAAATTTCTTCTAAACTTTTTTTACGAATCGTTTGCTCACTTTTACCTGTAATATTCATTGAACCATCAACAGGATTCTCATTCAAGTAACCATTGTCTTTTAAATCCTGAATAAAATCACCCATACCATATTCACTAGTTGTAAATTGGTATTTCTTATCCAATTCGTTCATCCAACTTAGTGCTTCACTTGCATCGCCATTGGTGTATGTAAGCAATTGCATGAAAATATCCAGCATTTGTTCAAACTTGCTTTTGCTATTTTCACTTGGATTGAATTGAATAAAACGATTGCCGATCATTGAAGAAAATTGAATAGTTAACTAGTTAATAAAGTTGGTAAGTTTAAAATAGCATCTTATTTATAAACATACACAACTTGTTTAAGTTTAAAAAACACGAATATTATAAAGTTCAGGCAAAAAAATATCCTGTCAACATTTTCAGCTGACAGGATATTTCGATATAAGAAATAATATTATTTCACTTTAGGTGAATCTTTTGCTGCAGGTTCTAAAGAACTTGGTTTTGGAGTACCATATGTTTTTTCCATTTGTTCAACTTCTAACAACATACTATAACTCATGCGAATTTCATCAGTCATTTTTAGTTGATGTCCACTCAATCCATTTTCCAAAATTTGATCGGCCATTACCTGATCTTGTCTTGTACGAGCTGTATTGTAACGGAAAATATATTCTTTTATCAACTTATCGTAAGCTGCTCTATCCATTTTTCCTCCACCCAACGATACATAATAATCTTGTTGCTGGTTCAAATCTTTTCTCAAGCCTTTCAACACTTTTGCAGCGAGTTCTTTATCATCAGCACTGTAGCATGCAGCTAAGAAACGCATTGCATTTCTATTATGCTGGTTACCACGACTAACTTGACCATAGCTAAAGTTTTCTTCAAGCATCATTTTATCACAACGGTTTAATGCAGCTCTAGCATCTTCTTTACGATTTCTATTAATTAAGTCAAAAGCTAAATCAGTATAAGCTTCTCTTATAGAATTTAAATGCCTTCTATTTTCTTCATCATAATAAACACCTTTTAATTCGGCATTACCAAATGCAAAAGTTTTCATCATTTTGGTGTACGCCCAATCGGTATTTACAAATGGCCAATCTCCTGCTACAGCTGTATTGGTGTTTTCTACAGGTACCAATCTGTAACTTAAACCATCCATTCTTAAATATTTTTCAAAACCTAAATTAATTTGGTATGGAGAATTATTGGTAAAATAAATTGGACGATTCCATTTATTCGCAGCAATAATATTCAATACAGCCAAATCATTTTTTTGCAATGATGTACGTGGAATATCGAATCTCAATTCATTTGCTACAGTATCCTTTTCATTAACTGTTCCATTTTTTGTAACCACATCTTTTAAAACAGGTACAGATACTTTTTTAACTGGGAAGCTGTTCAACGGTTCACCTCTAGAATTATCCATATACTCCGGCTTATCACTACCTACATAATTCTTCATTAAATCATATAAATCGTAATAAGTATTTTCAGGGAAATTCGGTTTCGGAGAATATAAAATGAAATCCCTCTTACGTCCTTCTATTTGGTCAGCACTCCAAATAACATCAATAGCATCGCTTTGATTTACTTTATAACGCAGCTGATTAATGTACCAATCGATGCCCAATAAACTGTAGTTGATTACACGAATATCAGGACGAATACCTTCAACTTCTTGTGCATACCATAAAGGGTAGGTATCATTATCTCCAAACGAAAATAATATCGCATTAGGAGCACAGCTTTCTAAGTAATCTTTTGCTAAATCTCTTGCAATAACTTTTTTACTTCTATCATGGTCATCCCATTCTTGTTGTGCCATTAAAACAGGTACAGCCAATAAACAAACAGCTGTTGCCAATGTTGGTGCAAGACTTTGTCCAGCTACTTTACTTAACCAATCTTTAATTTGTAAAACACCTAAGCCAATCCACACAGCAAATGCATAAAAACTTCCTACATAGGCATAATCACGTTCACGTGGTTGATTACCTGCTTGATTTAAATAAATAACAATGGCAAAACCTGTGAAGAAGAACAACAATAAGTTTACAAAAGCATCGCCACCTTTTCTTTTAAAATGATAGAACAAGCCTATCAAACCTAAAATAAATGGTAAAGCAAATAAAGTATTATGTGCTTTGTTCTTTTTTAAACTATCCGGTAGTTTGCTTTGTTCACCCAATCTCAAGTTATCAATAAAATTGATACCTGTAATCCAGTTACCATCTCTCACATTGCCTTGATATGTACCTTGCACATCATTTTGTTTTCCGGAAAAATTCCACATAAAATATCGGAAATACATGAAATTTATTTGATAACCCATTAAGAAATGAATGTTATCAATTTGCGTTGGCTCTTTATCATACGTACCATCTTGGTTTTTACCAATACCTAAGAAAGTAGCGTAATAATCAGCATGATATTGGTCGTTACTGCCATCCCAAACACGAGGGAAAACCATTTTATCTTCAGCAGCGTACACGTATTTAAAATCTTTTCCAATTTCTACATAATTGTCTTTGCCTTTTTGGTATTTGGTACCTGTTTCTTTTGAATCGTAAGGACGAGCAGTAAATTTTTGTCCATATAAAATTGGAAAATCGCCATACTGTTCACGACCTAAATAACCCACCAAACTCATTGGATTATCTACATTGTACATATCAACAGATGGATTAGCACTACTACGAATCATGGTTGTTAAATAAGTGCTATAACCAATTAACATGAAGCTAAAACACCACAATCCCAACTTTAAATAATGCCAACTTTTTTTAGCTGCTATTCTCAAGCCATACCAAATGGCAACTGCCAATAAAACAAAGAAAGTAGTGAACCCACTAAAGAAAGGCAAGTGCATACCATTTACAAAATATCTATCAAACGCACCTGCCATTTTAATTGAATATTGTATAACTACTACTTGAACAACTCCAGTAATAATAATACCAATTACAAAGAAAATGTACATGCCACCGTAGTACTCTTTTTTGTCTTTATTCAAAGATTCAACAAAGTACAAGATACCAATAGCAGCAATGGTTCCAAAAATCATTAGTCCTGCAAGAGTTGCATCCATAGGAACTCTGTCCGTAGCATCTGCATTAGCAGCTATTAAACCACCAATAAATGCTAATGCACCGCCAATAACTGTGAACAAAACAAAGTATTTACGAATCGCTTTATAGTTTAACTCCGGTTTCTTACGCAAATAATACACCATTACAATTGCTGGAATGGTTAATAAGTTCAATAAGTGAACGCCTATAGATAAGCCCATCATAAAAAAGATAAAAACTATCCAACGGTCGGCACCTTTTTGATCAGCTTCATGCTCCCATTTTAAAATAGCCCAAAAAACTAATGCAGTAAAAAAAGAACTCAATGCATATACTTCACCTTCAACAGCACTGTACCAAAAACTATCGCTAAATGTATAGGCCAAAGCACCAACAATACCAGCACCCATTATGCTCCAAATTTGGATACCAGTTAGTTCTTTTGAAACATCGGTATGTACAATTCTTCTAGCAAAGTGAGTAATACTCCAAAACAAAAACAAAATGGTAAAACCACTAGCCAAAGCACTCATGATATTCACTGCTTTAGCTGCTGTCATTGGGTTATCACCAAATAATATAATAAATAATCGACCTAATAATACAAACATTGGAGCTCCTGGAGGATGCGGAATTTGTAACTTAAAACAGCTACTCACAAACTCACCACAATCCCACAAACTACCACCAGCTTCAGCAGTTAAAATATAGGTACTACAAGCAATTAAAGCTACTAACCAACCTACAATGTTGTTCGTTTTTTTAAAATTCATTGGTTTAATTTTTTAAGAGAGTAGCAAACATAATAGATTAAAAGGAAAATGGAAAATGCAGTTATTCTACCAGTGATAAGTGGTTGTTAATTTTATAAAAAACGTGTCTAAAATTGAAACTAAAACTCAAAACACTCCTTGTTTCATACTATTTCAAAACAACTCAAACGCAGCCTAGTGAAAAATATATTTAAAGATTAAAAACATAAAATAACCCTGAATCGCTGTTAAACTATCGTAGAAAAGAATTGCAGGTTATAAAATTGTTTATATACTAAAATAATATTAATTAAATAAAAATATTCAAGTCCATTACTTAAATAAAACCAATTTTCGAAATGATATAAGAAAAATAGATTTATATGATATGAGCTGTTGTAGTAGAGTGATCATTAGTTGCGTCGCACCCTTCAAGGTTCAGTATGCTACTGAGCAGATTTATAGCAATAAACTAAATCGTATAATTATAGTACCTAATGCATAAAACGATAAGTGGAGTTTGATTTAGTCATTGATATGATAAAACAGTAAGCAGTTAATCACATTAGAATCAGCATACAATTCTAAAAACAAAAAAGCCTTTTCTAAA
>CALRLF020000034.1:0-42732 GCA_943368475.1 Allobosea thiooxidans | reverse complement strand
GTAATAGTAGTAAGTACCATCAGGTAATTTTTCACCTTTATATGTACCATCCCAATCGTTCTGATAATTTTCATTTGAATAAACGGTATGCCCATATCGATTGTACACAACAACATTTACTTTAGTAGCACAAGCACCACCAGAAATTGTTGTTAACCACTTATCGTTAATACCATCTCCATTAGGTGTAAATGCTCCCATTGGTTTTACGCAATAAGGTAATACAGTAACAGTTGTGTTAGCGGTAGACTTACAGCTATTGGCATCGGTAACTGTTAATGTAAATACTGATGTTGCAGGAGGATTAACCAATGGCGTATAAGTATTAGCACCACTACTAATGTAAGCTCCTGGTGTCCATGTAATATTACCTGCTGCACCCGAACCTTCTAAATTAATAAAATCACCAATTATAATTGTCTTTGATGGACCAGCACTAATTATAGGATTTTGCTTAATCTTAATTGGAATTGTTTTAGTTCTTACACAACCATTTAAAGTAGCAGTAACTGTGTAATTGGTATTGCTGTTTACAATTGCTGTTGGATTACTTACAGTTGCACCACTTAAACCTCCAACAGGAGACCATGAATATACAGTTGAGGCAGGGCTTGTTGCAACTAAAGGCACTGGAGCTCCAGCACAAACTGTTGTATCTACAGCAGGTGTTGTAGTTAAAGTAAGATTATCGGTAAAGCCAACATTCACGGTTTTAGTTATAGTGCCACAAAAGGCATCTTTAATGGTAACTGTTTTAGGTCCTTGGGTTAACCCACTAAATACATTGGATGTTTGGAATGCACCACCATTAATACTATAAGAATAAGGTGCCAAACCACCACTAGCATTAATTGTTATATTACCAGCTGTAAGATTTGTACAATTGGCATTTAACAAAGTTTCAGCTGAATTAACATTTACATTTAACGTATCACCATACTCCATAATAGTAGGAACACCACTTCCAAAAGTTAATCCAGCAATAAATACTTTTCTATTCGCAAATGGAACCGTTGAAGTAACACTACGTGGTGCAAAACCAATGGTATTATTTAAATTACCATGAGGTGCTACTTCCATACTCCAACTTGCACCACCATTTGTAGTTGTAAATATTACATTGCTTCCAGCTACATAACCATTATTGGCATCATGAAATAAAATGGTTAGCATATTTCCTACAGGAAGCAAAGCAGGCATATTGCTTGTAATATCAGTCCAAGTAGTTCCTCCATCAATAGTTTTATACACTCTTCTGATACCTGTACTGGTAAACATATTACCTACTACAAAAACTATATTCTCATCTACTGCATAAATATCAGTATAACTAACAAAAGCATTTGGAAAGCCTGTTGGCCCTGCATTTAAGCTGGGGAAAGGGCTAATATTTGTCCAAGTTGTACCACCATTGCTTGTTTTGTAAAGCGTATTTCTTGTACCACATACATAACCTACATTACGACTTGGAAATGCCATATTACTGGCATTTGCAGCAGCTGTAGTTGTTCCAGATGCAGGAACTATATCAATAGGCTGCCAAGTAACACCATTATTAAACGATCTGAAGAAGGTAGTTTTTCTTGCTGCAGCAGCAATACTAAAAGTGTTGTATCCAACAGCATAAACAGTATCATTTCCAAAACCAACAACATCATTCATTTGATAATTGAAATTTGAATAAAGTGGGTCTAGTGTTGTTGCCTGATCTGTAGAACCATAAATAACACCATTGCTTACAGCAAAATATGTTCTATTTAGCTTTGTATAATGAAACCCATTTATTGAATAAAACGAAGCTGCAAAATCTGCTCTGTCTTTATTAACCCAAGAGTTACCACCATTTGTTGTTACTGCAATACCTGAGCCACCTGTAACAATGCCATTGTTACAATCTAGAAAATCTACTTTGTTTCCTCCGCTTCCAACAAATACATAATTACTTTGAAAAGAACCACCAGGAATAGAATCTGCAATTACACCACCTTGTCCCATTGTTATTAATTTGCCACTAGGTAAAAAGTCGAATGCCCATGTAGCAAAACCACTGTAATTTCTTCCTTGAGGCAAGCTATTTTCTTGTCTCCATGTTCTACCGGTATCTACAGACGTCCATAATCTTCCTTGCCCAGCTGCTGCATAAATTTTACCATTGCTGGCTTTTTTTAGCCTATAAGGGTTTGAAGCAAATAGCACTTGCTGAGCGGTTGGAGGAATTGCAGGATAACCTGGAGGTGGACCAGCATTTCCAGTATTGGTAATTTCGTACCTACCTCTATCAAATACACCTGGTCTATTAATATTTTGTGTGCTGTCATTACGGCCAGTACGAACACGAATAACAATATTATTGTTAAAAGACATCAATAATACTAGTGAATCATTTATAGGTGTAAATGCTCTAAACTGCTGCACTGTAGAAGTTACAGTACCAAATTTAGAAGTACAATTGAATGGGCTAGTAGGAAATCCTGTATAACCCAATCGTTCTTTACTAATTGAATAATCTATTAAATTCCCATTTTCAAATTTCCATAAAAGACTTGCATTGTGCGAACCTGTAGTTTGTGTACCTGATAATGCACAAGTTGTGGAGTTTGTAATATTGGGTATACCTAAATTAGGAAACAACGGACTACCAGTTCCAGAAATATAACCAATATTAGGGCTTAAAAAGTGCATTCGCATAATTTCTTTAGCCTTTGCCGTAATTGGTAAATCTATAGGGGGATAAGTAGCATTGTTTATAAAACCAACCCTAGTTGTTCCATTGGGTAATGGAGCTGCAAGAGAATCCCAAGTTAAACCACCATTTCTAGTACGATATAGCTTAGGCAAAGAATCTGCTGTGTTCCACTGGCCAGCTATATAGCCTGTATCTTTATTAAAAAACCAGCAAGTGTTAATGTTTCTTGAATTAGCATATAGTGGATTGTTTACAAAAGTCCAAGTTAAACCAGCATCACTGGTTTTTGCCATCATACCTCTTTCACCCACTGTATAAGCTGTTGTAGCAGTTGGTACACTTATATCTGCAAAAGCTCCATTCGTAATTAAGCCAGCAGCCGATGTAAATGTAAAAGCACCATATTGCCATTTAGCTCCTCCATCTAAAGTTCTGGCAATGCCACCATTACCACCAACGGCTATACCAAAGTTATTGTCGTAAAACTTAACATCGAGTACTGTAAAGCCTAAAGGTTTGGGGTCACTATAACGCCACTTGCTCATGGTATAGTTAACCTGAGCATTTGATGATAGAGATAAGAAAGTAAGCAACAATAGCAATAAGCCATACTGCAGTCTCCCTAAGCTAATCTTGTTCATAAGTAGATTCTGTTTTGTTTGTAGAATAATTTCTGAGCAAGAATACCGCATAGTTTAAAAGATGCTTGTAGAATTAATTCTACAGTCTTCTGTAATTTTAATTTAGAATATTGTTTATTGAAATAATAAATATTTGAAACAGTTTCTACTTTTTATACTAATCAGTTTAAGCATGCTTAATGTTCATGGTCAGGATAAATCCAACCGTGGTAAAGAGTTTTGGTTAGCATACGGTTTTGATTATAGTTTTTTTCATGAATCGCCTGTAAATACACAAGAACTTGCATTGTATGTGAGTACTGAACAAGCTGCAACAGTAATTGTAACTGTTACCAATACAGGTTATACCCAAACCTTAAATATTCCTGCAAATACCGTAGATGCAACAATTCTTATTCCTAAAACAGGAGCTAATGATGCTCGAACATTAACAGATGGATTACAAAATAGAAATATCCATATTGAAAGTACTGTACCAGTAGCTGTATATGCTCATGTGTATGCAACAATGGTTTCAGGTGCTACAATGCTTATGCCTGTAGAAACCTATGGATATAGTTATTACTCCATTAACTACTATCAAAATACATCAGCTTCTCCATTACCCACAATTAATACTACTACAGCAAATGGTGCAGACTGGTATTCTTGGTTTTATGTAATTGCATCAGAAGACAATACTAAAGTTGAAATTACGCCTGCCGATACTACAAAAAATGGTTGGTTACCCAACCAAACATATACAGTTACGTTAAATAAAGGGGAATCGTATCATGTATTTGGCAAGCTCGTTGCTAACAACAGCCAGGCATGGGCTGCAAGCAAGGATATGACAGGAAGTAAAGTGATTTCAAAACCTGGCAGTGATGGTATTTGCCATCCTGTAGCTGTATTTTCAGGATCAGGGGGAATTCGTTTGTGCAGAGGCGATGGAGGAGAATTTATACACCAGCAAGTCTTTCCTTCTCAAGCATGGGGAACTCGATATTTAACTTATCATACCATTAATAACACCAATACAAATATTCTGGAAACCAACAGAAACATGTATCGAGTTTGTGTACAAGATCCCGCAACTATTGTTAAAAGAAATGGAGTTGTATTATCTGGCTTAATAAAAAACTTTTTTTACGAATTCACTGATTCCACAGGTGGTGATTATATTACAGCAGATAAACCAATTCTTGTATCACAATACACACCCAATAAAAATCAGTGTTGGAATTATCCAACAACAACCCCATCACCTCCATCATATGGTGATCCTGAAATGTTTTACTTAAGCCCAATAGAACAAGGTCAAAAATCTGTACTATTTTATACAAGTAGAAAGTCAAGTATTGATTATGTATATGTTACTATTCATGCTCCAACAATTGCTATTGGCTCCTTAAAGGTTGACGGAAGCACACTAGCACCAAGTTTAATTATTCCTCACCCCAATTATCCTTCTTATTCAGTAGCAATAAGCAGATTAGCAGGCCCTGCTGCACAACACACTATTACTTGCGATTCAGCATTTACAGCAACCGTATATGGTTTGGGTAATTATGAAAGTTATGGATATAATGTTGGCACGTTAATTAATAATCTAAATAACTACAGTGTAATTCAGAATACCTTCAACACTAGCAATACTGTTGATACTTTTACTTGCCCTAAAACTCCTATAAAATTATTTGTAAAATTGGCTTTCCCTGCAAATTCCATTCATTGGAAATTAAGTCAGGTTGCAGGTATTACGCCCAACACAGATTCAATTATTAATAATCCAACACTACTTAGAACTGAAATTATTAATGGCAGAACTTACTATGTTTACAGTCTTCAACAAGATTTTACTATTGCCAATGAAGGCACATACTATATACCTATAACGTATAGTGCAGCAGTTATTCAGCAATGCAGCCAAACAGAAGAAGCAAGTGTAAAAGTGGTAGTAAAGCCTGGTCCAAAAGCAGATTTCACTTATACCAATGCTGGATGTTTAAAAGATACTGTTCAATTTTCAAGTGCCATTTCAGCAGCAGGATTTAATATTCTTCAGCATCTCTGGAATTTTGATGACAATACAACAGCCAATACAGCCAACACCTTAAAGAAATTTAATACGCCAGGTACACAAAATATTCGTTATAGAATTTATGCCGATAATGGTTGTGCTGGAGATACAACCAAACAAATTAACATTAACTACTCCCCTGTTGCCAAACTAGGCGTAACATCCATTGGCTGTGCCAAAGACTCTATGCTTATTTCTGACACCTCATCTATTACTGTTGGCAGTATTGCGTCATGGTATTATAATTTTGGAGATGGAAATACTTTAACACGTGCTGTTGCTACCCCTTTTAATTATGTATATGCAAATGCTGGCACTTATACAATTAAGCTGGTAACTACTTCAAATAGTGGCTGCATTAGTGACACTTCATTTAAAACAATCACCATCAACCCTAAACCTTTAGCAAAATTCGGCTACGATAAAAATATTTGTATAGGTGACTCTATTAGGTTTACAGATTCTTCATCAATTGCATCTGGATCTATTACTAACTGGCGTTGGAATTTTGACGATGGACAAACACTTGTAAGCACTAACAACACTGCATTTTCCCATACTTATACACTAGTTGGCAACTATCTCGTTAAGTTAGTTACTGTTTCAAACAATGGTTGCATTAGCGATACAGCCAAAATACCGGTTAGTGTTAATAACAAACCAACTGCATCTATTTCTTTTACAGGAAAACCCTGTATAGATAGTGTATTTAGCTTTACGTCATCCGTAAGTGTTGGTACAGGAAATCCACCAATTTGGTTTTGGAATTTTGGTGATGGACAAACATTATCTACAACCAGTACAAATATTGCTACACATATTTATGCAAACACTGGTACAAATATTCCTATTAAACATGTAGTAAGTTATGGTGCAGGTTGTACAAGTGATACAGCTATTGCCACTCTACCAATCATTAGCAGTAATCCAACAGCCAGCTTTACAATTATTGGAGATACACTTTGCGAAAACAAGAATATCACATTCAATGCAGCTACAAATCCTTCAATTACACAATGGAATTGGCAAATTGGCAATTACAGTTCTACTGCTATTCCACCCATAAATTATGCATTTACCAATGCAGGTAATTATGTTGCCAGTTTAATCGTAAAAAATGCAGGTGGATGTACGTCTGCTTTATTTACAAAAAATTTAATTATCAATACCACACCTGTAATTGATGCTGGTTCTGATAAAAGCATTATCACTGGTTCTAGTACAACTTTAGATGCATTAATCAATAATTCATCGAACTATGATTTCACCTGGACACCAGCATCATTTCTATCTTCTGCCTTTGTATTAAACCCCATTGCCAACCCTGCTACTACAACAGTGTATAGTATAAAAGCAATGGATAAACTGAGCTTTTGTTTTAATACAGACTCAATTAAAATAACTGTAGTTAACAAACTCAACATTCCAAATGCATTTTCGCCCAATGGTGATGGTTTGAATGATAAATGGATAGTAGAAGGATTAGAGTTTTATCCTTATGCAGTTGTAAGTATATTCACCAGAGGTGGGCAAAAAATTGGAGAATGGAGAAACTATAAAAACAACCCTTGGGATGGCACACATAATGGGAAACCTGTTCCTGTTGGTTCTTATGCCTATGTTATTCAATTTACAAAAGACAGCAAAGAAGCCATTGGTGGAATGCTAACTATTTTAAGATAAAAACCAATACCTAATTACCTTTAGAACTTACAATATGCAACCTAGTATTTTAATAGCAGATGATCATAGCATGATAAGAAAGGGCTTAAAATTATACATGCAATTGAATCTTGGTTATGCTGATATTCATGAAGCAGGTACTTGTGCAGAACTTATGAAAGAGTTGGTAAAACACAACTACACACATTTAGTTTTAGACATTATTTTATCGGATGGTAGTACATTAGAAGTAATACCCAATATTAAAAGAGTATACCCTCATCTAAATATTATGGTTTTCTCCATGCAACCTGCCGAAGTATATGGAGAAGCATTAAAACAATATGGCATCAACTATTATTTATCTAAAAATACAGGTGAAGAAGAAATTGTGCAGGTACTACAAAAGTTTATAAACAACGAAATACCTATTAGAAAAAACAATATCCAGCATCAGGATAATCCATTTACTGTATTGGCTCCAAGAGAGCTGGAAATACTACATTATGTTTTAAAAGGTATTGGTACAAAAGACATTGCTGAAACACTGAATTTAAAGATGAATACAGTTTCTACAATTAAAAATCGCATTTACGAAAAAACAAATGCTGGCAACATTAAAGAGCTAATGGAATTAGCTACATTATACAATGTGAATTATTAAATGGTTTGCAGTAAATTGCTATTACAAACTGTTTATGCAAAAAAAAATACTCCTATTATTTTACATAATATTCATTGTTAAAATTACCAATGCTCAAGTAATTATAAAATCAAACATTCAACAGTTTACTACCGATAATGGTTTACCCTCCAATGGAATAAAAGGAATTCAGTGGGATGAAAAAACAGGTTTTTTATGGTTGGCTACAGAAGCTGGTATTGTTAGATTCAATGGTGTTGACTTTAAATCTTTCACCAGAGAAAATACAGCCAATATTATTTCTGAGAGAATGCTAATTATGGGGAGCAATTATCAAAACAAAATTTATGTTGCCGATTTGTCGGGTAACTTATATTTCATTAACCAAAACAAGCCTGAATTATGGCAAAAAGCTAAAGAAAACAGTAATTCATATAGTGGTAGTTATTATTTGTTACCCGTTTCCGAAACTTTTTTCTCAAAACATAGTTCAATTCTTCAACCAAAAAAATTCTCTCTTGTAAACGATAAAACACTGGCTCTTAGCGACACCTCATGTATTATAAGAACTAAAAAACAATTGTTTTACAATTCAATCAGTTTAAAAGAAGCAATAGAGTTTCCAGTAGAAGACAATGAAGTAATAAAATTAAGCTGTATAAATAAAAATGTTCTTTTTATTAACCAACTAAACGAAACTTTTTTAATAGATATAGCAGCTAAAAAAATAAAAAGAAATAAAATTTATAAACTAGATGGCACTTTTTTTACAGCGAAATTAAATACCTCTAATTTTTTCTGGGAGCCTGGCATGAGCAATCCTATTATCATCGAAAATGGTCAAGCTTGGATACTACGATTTACAGATGAAAAAATAATTGCCGAGTTAATTGCCGATAATATTCTATCCGATGCATTGATTCGTTTTGTACAATACAGCGAAAAAAATAAAACCTTGTTTATTGGAACTGATTCTAAAGGTTTAATAGTAGCTAACACTCCCAGTGTTGAATCAAAAAAAAGAAATACCCCAAATGCTCTTTCTCGTAATGCTTATTATGCACAAGTAGAACTTGCTAATGGCAATATTCTTACTAATGAAGCGGATATTATTGGTAACAATTCCAATGCAAACATCAAACTTCCTATTAACACTAAATTTTCATTTCATATTTTTCCCAATAACGACTCTACACTTTGGTTTAGTGAGGTTTATAATTTAAAAGCAGAAAATTATTTAAAACAATACAATTATAAAACTGGTGTTACCAAAGTTTTTGATAAGATTATTGGCGACCATTTAATTAAACAAATTGGTACTGTAATTTATATCGCCAACCCTTATGGTATTGGAAAAATAATAAACGATACCATACAATATTTACATAAATATCCTAAAAACTCTGAGTTAACTACCAGCTTTGCTTTAGAAGAAATTAAACCTAATATTTTAGCTGTTGCAACCTGTTCGGGATTATTAACTTTAAACCTAACCAATAACAAATTAGACACACTATTTAAAAAAAATAATACTTGCGTTAGAAGTATTTGGAAATACAAAGATTATGTTTTTTTAGGCACTTATGGTTCAGGGTTTTATATATGGAAAAATAATATTTTGAAAGAAATGCCATTGGATAAAAACAAGTATTTACGATATACACATTGTTTTGTACCAGATGAAGATGGATATTGTTGGATGAGCACCAATCATGGTCTTTTTAAATGTAGTATCGATGAATTAATTCAGGTGTATAATAAAAACACACAATCTGTTTACTACCATTATTTTGGTAAAAAAGATGGTCTAGAAATGACCGAATTAAATGGTGGTTGCAACCCATGTGCATTGGTCTTAAAAAACAAAACCATTTCTTTTCCAACAATGGATGGATTACTTTGGGTAAACCCACAAACAGCAAAACCTGCATTGCCTGAAGGCAATATATTTATTGATGAAATTATTGTAGATGATACTAGAACAAACTTACAAAACTTTACATCAAATGCATTACCAGCATTTACAAATGAAATAACTATTAAACTAGCTTATTCTGCCTGGTGCAATAAAGAAAATATTTATTTAGAGTACCAGTTAAATAATGGCAATTGGAAATCTATTAACTCTAACAATGAATCTGAAATTATTTTAACCAATTTGCCAGCAGGAAAATATATTTTAAAAATTCGCAAACTAAATGGGTTTGGGTTTAACAACTATAGCTATAAAGAAATTAGCTTTAACATTACAACACCTTGGTATTTACAATGGTGGTTTTTTATACTTTGCTCCCTATCTATTTTAGCAGGCATTGCATTTTACTTAAAACTTAGAACCCAACAGTACCGTATAAGAGAACAAAGATTAGAAATACAAGTAACCGAGAAAACAAAAGAGCTGCTACAGCAAAACGAAATACTAGAAAAAAACAATACCATTAAAACAAAACTTATTTCAATTATTAGCCATGATATTGTTACACCACTAAAATTTGTAACAGTAGCTGGGAAGAATTTATTGGAAAAAAGAAAACTGATGACGGAAGAGCTACAACAAGAAACCATTCAGGAAATTACCAATACTTCTCAAGAGCTACAATTACTTTCTACCAATATTCTTAACTGGATTAAATACCAAAATGAAAACAGAAGAATGGTAAAGGAATCTTTTAATGTGCATGAACTAACCAATCAAGTTTTCAGTATTTTAAAATCTTTAGCTAAACAAAAAAATATTCAACTGATGAATAATGTAGATGTTGATTTGCAAGTACATCAATACTACGAGCCCTTAAAAATTTTAATTTATAACCTATTAACAAATGCCATTCATTTTACCGAATCGGGGCAAATCAGCGTTAGCAACAAAGTAAAAGAAAATGAAAATATTATTACTGTTACCGATAGTGGCAGCGGTATGTCTAAAGAACAAATACAAAATATTGTAGAAGACCGATTTATTATTTCATCTGCCAATGTAGATAATAAAAAAGGACACGGATTAGGTTATATGATTATTAAAGACCTTATTAAAACCATGGAAGCCACTATTAAAATAGATAGTGAAAAAGGTAAAGGAACATCCGTTTCAATTATACTACGCAACAACAATCATTAAATCATTGTTGCCAGTTTTTCAACCACTACATCCACCTCTTCTTTGGTATTGTATTTACTGAAACTAAAACGTACAGTAACTTGATTTGGATTGTTATTGATAGCTCTAATTACATGACTGCCAGCATCTGCACCACTGGTACAAGCACTGCCTCCACTTGCACAAATATTATTAATATCCATATTGAACAAAATCATTTCACTCTTCTCTGTTTTAGGAAAACTAGCACTTAAAACAGTGTATAAACTTTTACCTAATACATCGCCATTAAAAGCAATATCAGCAATATTTTTTTGTAGTTGCTCCATCATATACAGTTTCAAGCTATTAATGTAAGTACTGTCTTGTTCATGGTTTATTGTAGCCAATTCTAATGCTTTTGCAAAACCTACAATCCCATATAAATTCTCTGTTCCTGCTCTCATATTTCTTTCTTGAGAACCTCCATGCACAAATGGTGTAATTTTTACATTCTCATTAATATACAATAGGCCAACACCTTTGGGTCCATGAAATTTATGTCCAGCTCCTGTAATAAAATGTACAGGTGTATTTCTTAAATCAAACGGAAAATGTCCAACAGTTTGTACCGTATCGCTATGAAAAATAGCATTGTATTGTTTACATAAATTGCCTACTGCATGTATATCTAAAATATTACCAATTTCATTATTGGCATGCATTAAAGTAACAAATGTTTTTTCTGGGCTTGACGCAAGTAAGCTTTCAAGATCTGCTAAATCTACATGACCATTGGGCAATAACTTTACATAACTCAACCTTGCCTCTCCAATTTTTGCCAAATGCTCAACAGTATGTGTAGTTGCATGATGTTCTATAACACTGCTAACTATATGCTTGCAACCTAAATCTCTTACAGCTGCTGTTATAGCTGTATTGCTACTTTCGGTACCACCACTGGTAAAAAATATTTCTGCAGGGTGAGCATTTAAAATCTTAGCTACACTTTTTCTAGCATTTTCAATGGCCATTCTGCTTTCTCTACCATAACTATAAATAGAAGAAGGGTTGCCAAACTTTTCAGTTAAATAAGGCATCATGGCTTCTAAAACCTGAGGGTCTAATGATGTAGTAGCAGCATTATCAAAATAAATTCTCGTTGCAGTCATGTGGTAATTTTTGGGGTAATCAGCTGTAGTTTTTCAATGTTGCTTTACTGGCGTCGCACTCTTCAGGGTTCGGTACTTTATTCAACAATTTACAATCCTTCAGTACAAGTGTGCGACGCAACAGGTGCTGAACAATGAACTAACAGCTGATAGCAAAAATAAAAAATCTCACCTATATAAGTGAGATTCTCAAAAATAAACCTTGTAGCATTTATTCTACATCACTTCTTTAATATCATGCATAATGCGTTTTGCAATATTATCGGCCGTAGTTTCAAAATTACTTTCACTGTAAATACGAATGATTGGCTCAGTATTGCTGGTACGTAAATGCACCCAATCGTTGTCGAATTCAATCTTTAAACCATCTTCTACGTTAATAGGATTGTTTTTGTATTTTTTCTTTATCTCTCCAAATATTTTTTGCACGTTTACATCTCTTTCCAATTCTATTTTATTCTTACTCATAAAATAATCGGGATAACTGTTTCTTAGTTGTCGAACCGTTTTCTTTTCGTGAGCCAAATGTGTTAAAAACAAAGCAATACCAATGAGTGCATCACGTCCATAATGTAAATCGGGTACAATAATTCCGCCATTACCTTCTCCTCCAATTACAGCGTTAACTGCTTTCATTTTATTTACCACATTCACTTCGCCAACAGCACTTGGAGTATATTCTCCACCATGTTTTATAGTTACATCTTTTAATGCTCTTGTAGAAGACATGTTGCTTACAGTATTGCCTTTTCTATGCTTTAAAACATAGTCAGCAACCGCTACCAATGTATATTCTTCTCCAAATAAAGTTCCATCTTCACAAACAAAGCAAAGCCTATCCACATCAGGATCTACAGCAATACCCATGTGGGCATTTTGTTTTTTTACTTCATTGCATAATTCTGTTAAATGTTGTGGCAATGGTTCGGGATTGTGAGCAAATTTTCCATTTACTTCTGCATTTAAAACAGTAATATCTTTTGAACCAACGCCTAACGCTTTTAACAATGCAGGCACTGCAAAAGCACCACTACTATTAATAGCATCTAATACAATCTTAAACTTGGCTTTTTTAATAGCAGCAACATCTACCAAAGGATAATTTATTACAGCTTCTATATGTTTATCTAACGAAGTTTCATCAACAGTATAAGAACCTAGCTTGTCTACTGACGCAAAGGTAAAATCATCTTTTGCAGCTATTTCGAGTAATGCTGCACCATCATCTCCACTAATAAATTCGCCTTTACCGTTCAATAATTTTAATGCATTCCATTCTTTAGGATTATGGCTTGCTGTTAAAATAATTCCACCTGCTGCTTCATGAAAACCAACAGCCATTTCTACCGTTGGTGTGGTACTTAAACCCAAATCAACTACATCAATTCCCAAAGCAGTTAATGTATTTACAACTATGCCTTGCACCATTGCACCACTAATTCTTCCATCTCTACCAATAACTACTTTTTTGTTACCCACAGATTGATTTAATAACCATGTGCCGTAAGCTGCTGTAAAACGTACAATATCTAAAGGACTTAATGTTTCGCTGGGTTTGCCGCCAATTGTTCCTCTTATTCCTGAAATACTTTTTATGAGTGCCATAGAATACCGTTTTGAAAGGGCAAACATACCAAAAACTAACCTACTTTTTAAGATGTTTACAAGTTTAAAAAAAATGAAAAGTTTTCCTGTTTTTTTGCATCCTATATTCGCCTTAATTATTGTGTTTTATGTTAGAAAAATCTTGGTATAAAGATTGGTTTTCATCGCCTTATTATCATCAACTCTACAAATACAGAGATGATAGAGAGGCAGTTACCTTCATTCAGCGATTAATTGAGCATTTACAGCCAAAACCTAACACAATGATGTTAGATGTAGCTTGTGGCAAAGGAAGACATAGCATAGCTTTATCTAAAATGGGTTTTGATGTAACAGGCATTGATCTTTCTTTTCCTTCCATCGAGGAAGCAAAAGAAAGCGAAAACGATATGCTGCATTTTTATCAGCATGATATGCGTTTGCCATTTTGGATAAACTATTTTGATTATGCTTTTAACTTTTTTACCAGCTTTGGCTATTTTAGAACTAAAAGAGAACACGATAATGCAATTAGAACAATTGCACAAAGTTTAAAAAAAGAAGGTGTTTTTGTAATTGATTACTTGAATGTACATCATGCAGCAGACAATAGCATAAAAAGCCAGATTATACCTATTGATGATGCTGAATTTCATATTACTAAATGGCATGACGAAAGCCATTTCTACAAACAGATACAAGTGATAGATGGCAATAACAAAACCATGAAACACTTGTATACTGAGAAAGTTGCCAAATTTAGCTTAGGTGATTTTACCGAAATGTTATCGTATCAACACATGCAAATACAAGAAGTTTTTGGTGATTATCATTTAGGAAAATATGACATTAAAAAATCACCCAGATTAATTATTGTAGCTAAAAAATTGAAGTGATTATTTCGATTTGAAGAGTTCTAATAGCTTTTTTTCTTTATCGGTAAGTGGTTTATAATATTTGAAGTTTTGCAAGGGTGTTTCCTCTGTTACTTGCATGCTTCCCGTTCCTGGTTGGCAAGGCTGTTTATTTATACTGTATAGTAAGGTTGCCAAATTTTGAGCATCGGGTTTTAAAACTGGCATATTATCGACCGTCGACTGATGAATATCAAACCCTTGACCATTATTGCCAACTTTTGATTGAGCATCATGAAAACCTTTTAACGCATTGGGCATATTATTCTTATTCGTAGAATCAGCGTTTTTTTGCACATATATAATTTTATCGATACCATTTGCCTTTGTTATTCTTACCTTACTGCCATTTAATACAAGCACTGTATCTATTGATGCTTTTAATTTTTGAGTTGGTGTTGTGGTTTGTGCATGTAGGTTGCTTACAAAAAGTAATAGCAGAATAATTCTCATTACAAATAGTTTATTTGGCTAATTTAATAAACTGTGCTGAAGTAACTAATTTTCAAATGTTAAAATTCTTACTTCTTTTTATTGTTCAACAACATCCATTTTGCTGTTTCGTAAAAAGCAGTGGTAAAAGTTGAATACCTTTTTTTAATGGCTGCATCTTCCTCTTTACTCCAGTTAATATTATTGTTCCTTAAAGGAAGCAATTGCTCCTGCTCGAAACGGATGTTTTTTACAAAGTAAAAAGAGTCGTTTACCCATCCAATTTTCCCTTCATCATGATGAATTACAAATGCTCCATTTCCTTTTTTATTGGGGTTCAAAACGTCTCTACCTAAAGTAGTATTCAAATAAGGCTGATGAACTAGCCCAGCAACAGTGGGCAATACGTCAATTTGAGAAACAATTTCCTGGTGGTACTGTGGCTGCAATAAAGCAGGTGCATAAAACAATAATGGTACATGCTCATCACTCAACCTATTTTTCGTCCACACATCAGGGTACATGGCTCTTGCATTACCTTCTACTCCATGATCTCCCACAAAAACAAAAATAGTATTTTGAAAATATTTTTCCTTTTTAGTCATTTCTATAAAATGCTTAATAGAATAATCCATGTAGGCAAATGCATTATATTCTTCAATAGACAAAAAACCATATTTCTCTAAAGTATCTTTTGGTATTTCTTTCTTAATAAAATCTTTATCAGTTTCAGGAATAGTATATGGTCTGTGATTATCGGCTGTTTGAATAATGGCAAAAAATGGCTTTTGTTCTTTTGCTAAAACAGCATTGCTTTCATTAAATAAATCTTTATCGCTGATGCCCCACACATTTACTTTAGGTGAAGTGTAACTTCCTTCTTCATGCAGTTGAACCCCTTTTATATTATTTAATAACCCCCTGTAATTATTAAATTCGCTGCTTCCACCAATAAAATAGTGTTTACTGTAATCCTCGAAATTATTAATGATGGTATGCTGATTTATACTTTCTTCATTTCTGCTGCTGAACTTAGACAATTGAACATCCGGAATACCTGTAATAGTTGCAAACACACCTCTTGCAGTTGCAAAATGGGGTGTAAAACACCGATCAAAAAAGACACCTTGCTTAGTGAGTGCATTAAAATAAGGCGTTGCATTTAATGGGTTACCACTCATGCTGCTTTTATACATACTAAAGCTTTCACAAATTACCAATACAATATTGGGCTTACTTTCTAACGCCCTACTGGTTGGATAAACCCATCTTTCAAAAGATTGATTTTTCTGATCGGGCTTTTCAATTTGCAAAAAATCAGCTACCTGACTATAAGCAGCTTTCATTAATTCGTCATCGGCTTGCGGCGTTCTGAAACGCAGTGTGGTAAAGAAGTTTTGTAACGGATTTAATGCCAAATAACTTTTAAAATTATCCTTAAATACAAATGCATCTTTCCATTTTAGTGGCCTGAAAGAAAAACTTCCATACACACCCAATGCCATAAATAACAACACCACAGCATACCATCTTCTTTTATAAATAATATCAATTTTACTATTTACATGCTCTACACGTTGGTGTGTTTTTTTATACAATCGGTAAAATAAAAATGCCAATACTATTAATGCCAATACCATCCAAAACAATGGATAAGATTGCCACAACATTTGAAACGAAATCTTAGCATCTTCATAAAAGTTTAATGCACTGGCATTAAGTCTGGTACTTACGTATGCAAAATGCCCATAATCTGCCCCAAAGAAAAACATCAATAAAAAAGTGGCAGTGGCTAAATAAATAACCCAAACTCTTCTTGCTGCATCAGAACTGTAAGGAGACCATTTGGGAATTAAGCTGAACAATACAATTGGAATCAATAAAATACTAATCCAACGAATATCAAAGCGAATGCCCATTGCAAAAGAAGACCAAACATCGCCAATACTAACATCAGCTGGCTTAAAAGCAATGAATGTAGAAATTCGAAACAATGTAAACACCAACAGGAAAATAAAAAACAATTTTACCACCCACTGAATAGTTTTGGGCATTTGCCATTTAATCAGCATAGATGATTATTTGTTTTTTTTATTGGTGAGCAACATATACCTAGCGGTTTCATAAAAGGCATCGGTGATAAAATGCATTTGCTTTTTGGCACTATCATTTTGCACAGCATTGTTATTTACCATACTCAACAAATTGTTAAACTTATTATTTTTAACTTGATAGTTGTAAAACAAATCATCGTTCAATACACCAATTTGTTTAGCCATTTCATCAAAAATAAATGTGTGGTTATTTTTTTGTTGATTAGTTTGAAATAAGTTTCTTCCTAATGTGGTATTTACATACCCAATATTGCAAAGGTGTGCAATACTGGGCAACACATCTAACTGAGATGCAGGTGTAGCATAGGTTGCAGGTTGTAAAATACCTGGAGCATAAAACAACAATGGCACATGCATATTGGTAAGCCCTTGCGATGTAAATACTTTAGGCAGCATATCACCTGCATCTCCACGTATACCATGATCACCTACAAAAACAAACAACGTACTTTTAAAATAGGCTTCTTTTGTAGCGGCTTCGATAAATTTTTGATAACAAAAATCGGTGAACCGAAATGCATTGTATTCATCTTCACTTTCAAAACCATATTTCTTCAACGTATCTTTTGCTACAGATTTTTTTACAAAATCAGCTTTGTCTTCTTCTGGTATTGTATAAGGACGATGATTATCGGCTGTTTGTATAACTGCAAAAAAAGGTTTCTGTTGTTTACTCAAAACAGTATTGGCTTCTAAGAACAAATTTTTATCGCTAATACCCCAAACATCAATTTCTTTTGATTTGTAACTGCCTTGTTCATACAATTTCAAGCCATCAATATTATTGGTAAGCAACCCACGAATATTTGCCCAACTACTACTTCCTCCTAAAAAATAAAACTTCTCTTTATCTTTAAAATCATTGATAATCGTATGCTGATTTACTGCAGCAGGATTACGGCTCGATGTTTTGCCAAACTGTACATCAGGCACACCTGTAACTGTTGCCCAAACACCTCTTGCAGTGCCATAAGCAGGAGAAAATGCCCTGTTAAAAAACACACCTTGCTTACACATTTCTGCAAAGAATGGAGTTGTATTTAATGGGTTGCCATACATAGAACTTTTATAGGCTGAGAAAGATTCACAAATAACCAATACCACATTTTTAATTTGAGGAGCTGTAGTATCATTTGCGTCAGGAACAACTGTTCTATTAAAATTTAATTTTACACTATCTCTTTCATTTTGAGGAACACCTAAATATTCACTCATCCAAGCATAATGGGCTTTTACTTTTTGCTCATCGTAAGTGGCTGTTCTAAAACTGAGTGTACTGAAAAAAGATTGAAAAGGATTTAAAGCAACATTGGCTGCATAATCGCTGCCCAAACTAAATGCATCACTCCAACGCAAAGGATATTGACCACCTTTAACCACCAACCTGCCAACAATACTATATGCCATAAATAGCACAAATACAATGCTCCACAATACTGAACTTCGCTTGGTGCTTACATTGGTTTTACTAAGAATATTGTTATAACTCAAACGAACAATCCAAATAAATAAAGCTACAAAACCTATCAGTGCTAAACCATTCCAACCCAAATGATAGCTTTGCCACATCATACCAAAAGAAATTTTGGCATCCTCTAAAAAGTTTAACACACTTGCATTTACACGTTGATGCAGATAAGCATAATTACCAAAATCAACTGCATAGAAAACAGCCAGCACAACTATGAAAATCGTCCAGATTGTCATCGCAACTCTCCGCCCCCATTTTTTGTTAATGGGGTGCAATACAGGAATACTGCCTACAATAAAAAGTAACAACATTACTATGGCAACAATTCTTAAATCGAACCTAAAACCCAACCAGTAAGCAGCTTTTAACGAAATTAGTTTAGTGCTGCTGGTCTTAAAAACAATAACCAATAACCAACGCAAAAAACTCATTAACAATAAAAATATAATACCCGTTTGTGCAATCCAAACAATATACCTGGGTATCTTCAATTTACGCATCATAACAACAAATGTAAATAATAAATAGATGCTTCATCTGCCGTTGATCAAGCATTATCTTTACAACTATGATTATGGCAACTTTATGGATTGGATTTACTGAAAAAATTTGGCAATGGTTAGATCATGCCGATAAAAGCCTGTTTCTTGCCATTAACGATAGTGGCAGTAATGCTTTTATGGATGCTGTTTTCCCTTGGTATAGAGATAGCAGCACCTGGTTACCATTATACATTTTTTTATTGCTTTTTGTAACCATCAATTTTGGCTGGAAATCCTTTCCCTGGATTATTGCACTCATTGTTACAGCTGCATTATCCGACCAAATAAGCAGTAATTTTTTAAAAAATACTTTAGAAAGAACAAGGCCTTGCAATGATATGTTCATTATGCTCAAAGGTCATTTAAGAATCAACCGCTGTCCGTCTAGTTTCAGTTTTACTTCTTCTCATGCAACCAATCACTTTGCAGCTGCCATGTTTATTTATATGACTATGAAGCCAGCATTTAAAAAATGGACATGGTTGTTTTTTGCTTGGGCTGCCACCATTTGTTATGGCCAAGTGTATGTTGGTGTCCATTATCCTTTGGATGTATTGGGTGGTGGATTGGTGGGTTGTGCTATTGGGTATTTAATTGCCAATTTATTCAATAAATATTTTTCTTTACCACATCATTTATATGGTATAGAAGTATGATTTTTGGGGTAGTCAACTGCAGCACTTTTCTCAACTTCAGTAGCGTCGTTGTAAATCCTGCTGAATAGTAGGGCACCCTTGTACCAAAGAGCAATAGGCAGCAGTTTAATACACATTATTAGACTAACGTTAAAAAATAATATAGGCTTACAAGAACCAGATACTTAGTTTTGTTACATAACATGTTCGAAATACTCATTATAATTGGATTAATTTTAATAAACGGCCTTTTTTCTATGGCCGAAATTGCCCTTATTTCTGCAAGAAAAGCAAGATTAGAAGGCATGGCCAATCGTGGAGATAAAGAAGCCAAAGCTGCATTGGAATTAGCCAATCATCCAGACACATTTTTATCTACTGTTCAAATTGGTATTACCTTAATTGGCATTTTAACTGGTATATATTCTGGCGAAAAAGTAAAAAGCGATATCATTCTTTGGTTGCAAAAATTCGATGCTCTAAAACCTTATAGCAATACATTGGCTACAGTAATTGTAGTAATTTTTATTACCTATTTATCATTGGTATTGGGCGAATTGCTTCCTAAAAGAATTGGCTTAAGTAAACCTGAAGCCATTGCAAAATGGGTGGCTGGACCAATGAGAATAATCTCCATGATTACTTTCCCTTTTATATGGTTGTTAAGTATATCTACCAATTTTCTTTCCAGCATTTTTGGCATTAAAACCAACGATTCGCATGTAACAGAAGAAGAAATAAAAGCCATAATTAGTGAGGGAACAGAACAAGGAACAATTGATGAAGCAGAGCAGGAAATTATTGAACGTGTATTTCATTTAGGCGATAGAAATATTACCTCTTTAATGACCCACAGAAGTGATATTATTTGGTTAGATGCCAGTAAACCCATTGGTATTGTAAGAAATGAAATGACTGAAGTAATACACTCGGTTTATCCAGTTTGTGAAGGCAGTATTGATAATATTAAAGGCATAGTATCGGTAAAAGATTTGTTCTTAAACGACAATGGCAAACTACTTTCCGATATTATGAGTCAGCCAATGTATGTGCCTGAAAACAATACGGCTTATCAGGTATTAGAAAAATTTAAAGAAACCAAAATTCACCATTGCTTTATTGTAAATGAATATGGCAGTATTGAGGGTTTGATTACCTTAAACGATATTTTAGAAGCGATTGTTGGCGATATTCCTCAGCCCGATGAAGAAGATTATGAAATTACGGAAAGAGCCGATGGCAGCTTTTTAATTGATGCTCAAATTCCGTTTTACGACTTCTTACATAAAGTAGAAAAAACCGAATGGATGAATGATGCTGAACACGACTTTGACACTTTAGCTGGTTTTATATTGCATGAGATGAAAGAAATTCCAAATACTGGTGATACAATGATTTGGAGAGGCTTTGAATTTGAAATTGTAGACATGGATAAGCACCGTATTGATAAAGTTTTGGTAACTATACAAAACAAAGAAGAAGATTAGTCGTTCTTACATAAACAATATATATTGAACTTTTTTAAGAAAATAAAAGAACTGTTTGATAAGCCTGAAATAGCTGCTACTCACGATGATTGGTTTTACCATACAAAGGTTTTTTCTAAAAAAATTATTCTTTTTTACAAGCATATTCAACAGCAACAAATAGAAGATAAAATTTTAAAAACAGGGCAATCAATTATTCCCCCCGACTTAAATTTTAATATCACTTCGCAAGATGTAATTGGTAAATGGGGTAAACCCAGATGTCGATTTTTTCATAAGAATGGTAACAAAAACATTGAAATACTTTTTTACCGTAGAAGCTACGTGTATGAGAATACATTGTTTCAACTGCAGTTTTTTAACGATCAATTGTTCTTTGCAGGAATTGAAGTTGGCAAAGGACTTACCAGTGATGAAAACAAAATAAAAATGCTGACAAATTTTTTGCCAGCATTTATTACAGATGCGTTTACAAAATTTTCTACATTACCCGTTTGGACAGATGTAGCAAACAATTACTTATTTGTAGAAGATGAAGTAAATACCAATATATGTTTTATGAATGGCACATACGCTTTTGAAAAATTGCCCATGCTGGAAAACGAACTACTAAAAGCCCCTATTTAAATACACTATCGTCTAATCCTTTGTTTACTATGTAGCTGGAATATATTATTTCGACTTTCCCTTTTCTATTTTTCATCTTATCTTTTACATCTTTTGACTTTTTGTCGTCGTCATCAAACTCCATTGTAATACCTTTTGGCATTTTATAGTCTTTGGTATTAAAGCTAAAAATTAGTTTATCTGGCAATCCGTAACTACTGTATTTACCATAGCTCATTTCAATTTCATAAGTACCATTTTCTTTAGTTGTAGTAATGGCTTTACGAATTAATAAACTAGCTTCATCTATAAACATAGTAGTTAATACAACATCGCTATTATCATTTCTTGGCAATAGTTTTACTTTTTTTGTTTTAACACCATTTACTATTTCTTCACCTGCATACAACACATCATAATCATCGGTAGTTACAACCGAACTTATATTTACAGTAACACCACCTTTGGGCAAAATAGATATACCACCATCTCTTTTCAACTTAAACTTGTTGGGCTTTTTGTAATAAATTTTTACATTACCAATTGGAGCTTTGATAAAAGTTACATCGGTTTTCATCTTTCCATCAGCAACATAATCGTTTACAGCATCTAGCTTAGCTTTTACTTTTTTAACCAACACAGTCATATCTTGAGAGAAAGCCGTTAGCATTAAACTGTTAGCTATTAGCATTAAAAAAACTATCTTTAAAAATTGTTTCATTTTGTTGACTATTGACTATTGACTATTGACTATTGACTATTGACTATTGACTATTGACTATTGACTATTGACTATTGACTATTGACTATTGACTATTGACCTTCTTACCCTACACCTTAAACCTTCTACCTTAACTAAGCACATCTTTTTTCTTAAATACATACAAGCTGGCACCTACAAATAAAATGATATGTACAGCAAGTACCATAATACTTCTAACTATTTTTTCAGGGTGTTCGATGCTACCTTTTATGGTTTCATTATTTGCATCTACTTTAATATCGAAAAACTCTTTCCACGCCACCATATGAGTTGTAAATAAGTAAGGTTTCACCAAATTAAACAATGGAATACTCATGGTGCTTAAAATGGTAAAGAATATTATCACACTCATGGTTGCAACAATTGGACCAATAGAGTTTTCAGCAAACTGAGATAAGAAAAAACCCAATGCAGCAACTGTTGTCATTGCCAAAGCTGCAAAGCCAAATGCACCTACATAACGCCAAAAAATATCATCTTTTTGTAATTGAACAACGTAATTATTTTTCAGCAACAACATATCATCTGTTCCAAAAATTATCATACTTACAAACAAAGCAAGTACCGCCAACCAAATTAACAAAGCCAAAGTGTATATGGTGGCAGCAAAAAACTTAGCTAGTATAAAATGAAATCGACTAATAGGTTTCGTTAATAAAAAACGTAAAGTTCCAGCATTTGCTTCTCCACTAATCATATCAGCTGCAATTAATGCAATTAACAAAGGAACATGCACCAATAAAAGTTGCAATAATATGTAACAAACAAAATACCCATTAATGGTATTACCATCAATGCTAAAACTATTCTTTAAATCGGCCATTACAAAATCTGCATACTCCTTACCGTCAACCTTTAATCCAAGTTGAACAATTACAATTAATGATGTAATTGCCGCAAAAGCAATATAGGTTCTGGGTCTACGAAAAATTTTATATAACTCAATCTGTAAAAGCGTCCACATGTTGTTTTCCTGATGTTACTTGTAAAAAATAATCTTCTAAACTATGTCTGGGTTGTAAACTCAATAAAGCCACATTCATTTGTACCAAATCTTTATGCAATTGAGGAATTCGTTGTTTATCCAATTTTAAAACAACTGAATGGCTTCTATTTAACTGTATATTATTTTTCCAATTGCTTGCTTTTAATTGTTCCAAAGTAAAAGCATTATTTATTGTTTCAATTTCTACAATGGTTTGTGTTGGATCAAATAAAGATGCTGCACTATCTTCTATTATTTTTTTGCCTTTATCAATAATCAATACCTTAGTTGCCACCTGCTCTATTTCACTTAACAGATGAGAGGAAACCACAATTGTTTTCCCTTGTTCTTTACTTAAATGCAAAATTAAATTTCTGATATCAGCAATTCCCTGTGGATCTAAACCATTGGTTGGTTCATCCAATACAATCAATTTAGGATTATGTATTAAGGCAATACCAATTCCCAAACGTTGTTTCATTCCTTGAGAAAAAGTTTTTACCGAATCTTTGGCTCTAGCTGCAAGTCCAACAACCTCTAATTGCTCCATCAATTGTTGATGTGTAACCTTCATACCGCTTAAACGGGCAAACAATTTGAGGTTTTCGTAAGCAGATAAATATTTGTACACATCTGGCTTTTCAATAACTGCCCCCACCTGTTTTAAAATTTCGTTTCTATGTGTTTGCAAAGGCATTCCAAACAAAGAAATATTGCCCGATGTTGGTGCAATTAATGTAAGCAACATACGTATCGTTGTACTTTTACCTGCACCATTTTGCCCCAAAAAACCATATACATCTCCATCATTTACTGTAAATGACAGGTTGTTAACCGCTGTAAACTGGTTAAATTTTTTGGTTAGTCCTTCTACTTTAATTATTTCCTGCATCAAAAAAATTGAGTGTGAGCAAAGGTAATAGCAGACTTAAACTATAAGTAGCTGTAACCATGATAATTAGAGAATTATTTGTGAAAATTATAAAGATGCAATGTATTCCATAACCTCACCTAACGATTTTTTAAACTCAATATTTACTGGCACTTTTTTCTTGTAACCTTGTGTTAGTAATCCAGAAATAATTAGTTTGAAATCACCCATTTTTTGATGATAGTTATTCAAGAATTTTTCGAAATTAAAATTATGAGCAACTGATGTAAGATGACAGTAGATATAATCGGGCTCTTTTAATTTGGCAACATATTCAATATCTTTTAATGGTGCATTTGCTCCTATATACAACACTTTTATACCCCTACTTTTTAATAAATAGTACATGAACAATAAACCCAATTCATGATGTTCGCCTTCAGGTAAAAAAAGTAGCAAGGTTTTATTAACACGTATATGACTATGAGCCCCTTCTATACCTATGATTAATTTCTGACGTATAATATTCGTAACCAAATGTTCTTGAGCAGGGTTAATGTGGTTGGTAAGCCATAGAATACCAATACGCTCTAAAAAAGGAAAAATAATTTGGGTTATGGTTCTTTCTATGCCTTTCGATTGAATGTATTTATCAAGTACTAATTCAAAAGGATCCAAATCCAAATCAACCATGTTTTGAATGAGCTCATTCACCACTCTTTCTTGTTGAGCTTGAGCATTAGACAATGAAAGAATGCGTTCTTTCATTTGTCCTTCATCCATTTTATCTATATGAGAAATTTTAAACCCGTACTTATTCAATAAAGCTATATTCAATACTGTTTTAAGCTCATTACTGCTGTAGTGACGAATATTCGTATCGGTACGTTGTGGCTTCAAAAAAGAATAACGTTGCTCCCAAATACGAATCGTATGGGCTTTGATGCCTGTTAGATTTTCTAAATCTTTAATGGTAAAAGCGTTCATACACACATTTTTCTTCTAATGAAACATAGAAACTAATAAAAGGTTGAGAAAAGCTTAAATAATTTTAAAAGATGAAACATAAAAAAAAGGAACCGAAGTTCCTTTTTTTATTATTTTTTCACTTTTCGTAGATATTCTCCGTAACCACTTTTAGCATATTTATCGGCTAATTGCATTAATTGAGCATGGTCTATAAAGCCCATTCTATAGGCAATTTCTTCAATGCAACCAATTTTTTGGCTTTGCCTTTTTTCAATTACACGTACAAATTCACATGCATCACTTAAACTATCAAATGTTCCAGTATCTAACCAAGCAGTACCTCTACTCATTACACCAACCTGTAAATTGCCTTGTTCTAAATAAACTCTATTTACATCGGTTATTTCATATTCGCCTCTAGCACTTGGAGCAATACTTTTAGCAATTTCAATTACCGAATTGTCGTAAAAATATAAACCTGGTACAGCATAATTCGATTTGGGTTCCTTTGGTTTTTCTTCAATAGAAATTGCCTTATTATTTGCATCAAATTCAACAACACCATAACGCTCTGGGTCACTTACTTCATAAGCAAAAACTGCTGCTCCTGTTAAATCATTGAACGATTGTAACAACTTACTAAATCCTGCCCCATAAAAAATATTATCGCCCAAAACCAATGCTACTTTATCGTTGCCCACAAAATCGGCACCAATTACAAATGCTTGAGCTAATCCATTCGGTACGGCTTGCACTGCATAAGAAAAATTACAACCTAAATCTTTTCCATCGCCCAATAAACGCTGAAATTGTTCTGAATCGTCAGGGGTTGTAATAATCAATACTTCACTAATCCCCGACAACATCAATATCGACAAAGGATAATAAATCATGGGCTTATCATAAATGGGCATTAGTTGTTTACTAATCCCTTTGGTAATAGGATACAATCTTGTACCACTGCCACCTGCTAAAATAATTCCTTTCATATAGCTTTTATTTATGTATATTTTATTGCGTAACCCGCTGGATGCGGGTCGGGCTTTTCGTTTCAAGTGCCATGTTACACATGGCAGCTTTTCACTTCAATCCCTTACGCTTACGTTCAACTACAAAATACCCAATTCAATTTTCAAATCCTTCAACGTTGGATTTGTTTGGTCTTTCTCCGATAAAATAAACTCTTCTCCTTTTAATATCCAATCAATATTCAAATCAGCATCATTAAACATCAATCCACCTTCACTGGCTTTATTGTAAAAATTATCACATTTGTAAAAAAATACAGTGTGGTCTTCCAACACAATAAATCCATGAGCAAAGCCTCTTGGTACAAATAATTGCAAATGATTTTCAGCTGTTAATTCAACTGCTACATGCTGGCCAAATGTTGGCGAATCAGGACGTATGTCAACTGCCACATCTAAAACCCTTCCTTGCAATACACGAACCAATTTTGCCTGTGCATGTTCCCCTTTTTGAAAATGCAATCCTCTTAAAACACCCTTAGAAGATTTCGATTGATTATCCTGCACAAAATGAACATCCAATCCTGTTAGTTTAGCAAAAGTTTGCTGATTAAAACTTTCAAAAAAATAGCCTCTGCTGTCTTCAAAAACAGTGTCATGAATAATGTAACAGTCTTTTAGTTTGGTTGCTTCAACCTTCATCCTCTTAAAAAATTACAGATTATAAATTATTGATTATTCTATTTTAGAAAAGCTCCAAAGCTTGCAATTCTTGTTTCTTCTTTGCACTTGTGATTCACCACTAACGATTCAAGTTCATTCACCCTTTAACCCTTTACCTTACTCCTTCCACCTTTAGCCTTTAACTTTCCACCTCTTACCTATTCGTGTACATTGAGTCATAATAATTGGCATAAGCACCAGATGTAATATTGTTCAACCATTCTTGGTTATCCAAAAACCAATCAATGGTTTCAGCTAAACCTTGCTCAAAAGTTACTGTTGGATACCAACCCAATTCTTTATTAATTTTTGTAGCATCAATAGCATAGCGTCTATCATGCCCTGGACGATCTTTTACATAAGTAATCAATTGCTCACTTTCACCTTCGGCTCTACCCAATTTTTCATCCATCAATTTACAAAGCAATTTAATTAAATCAATATTCGTCCACTCGTTAAAGCCACCAATATTATATGTATCATCTACCTTGCCTTTATGAAAAACCAAGTCAATTGCCAAAGCATGGTCTTTTACAAACAACCAATCTCTGGTATATTTTCCATCTCCATAAACTGGTAAAGATTTTTTAGTAATAATATTATTGATAAATAGTGGAATTAATTTTTCAGGAAAATGGAACGGACCATAATTGTTGCTGCAATTAGAAATAACCGTTTGCATGTGGTAAGTTTCGGCATAAGCTCTTACAAAATGATCTGAAGATGCTTTACTTGCACTATAAGGTGAGTTAGGATGATAAGGAGTAGTTTCTGTAAATAAACCTTCATCACCCAATGCTCCATACACTTCATCGGTAGAAACATGATAAAACAAATGTTTGCTGTAATCTTCTTTCCAATAATGACGAGCTGTATTTAATAAATTTACTGTACCAATAATATTGGTGTACACAAAATCTAATGGAGAAACAATTGAACGATCTACATGCGATTCAGCTGCAAGATGAATTACATCGGTAATAGAATGTTTTTCAAAAACTTCTTTCAATTGATCAGCATCCAAAATATTTACTTTTTCAAAAGTATAGTTGGACTTTTGATCTATATCTTTTAAATTTTCCAAATTGCCTGCATAAGTCAGTGCATCTAGATTAACAATTTTATACTCAGGATATTTATTTACAAATAATCTTACAACATGTGATCCAATAAAACCTGCACCACCTGTAATTAAAATGTGTTTACTCATATCAATACTTAAATTTTATAATAATTTTTATACCAGTTAACAAAGTGTTCAATCCCTTTTTCCAATGGAGTAAATGGTTTGAAATTAAAATCATTTTCCAATCCACTTACATCTGCAAATGTAGCCTGTACATCACCAGGTTGTATAGGCAACATCTCTTTTTTTGCTTTTTTACCAGTTACCTTTTCAATGCACTCAATAAAATCTATTAAAGCTACAGGTTGATGATTGCCAATATTGTATAATTTATATGGGGCAGAAGAAGTAGATGCATCTGGATTTTCTGCATCCCAATTCGGGTTAGATACTGGTGCAACTTCTATAACTCGGCTAATGGCTTCTACCACATCATCTACATAAGTAAAATCACGCATCATATCTCCATTATTGAACACTTTGATTGGCTTCTCATGCAAAATGGCATCTGTGAATAAAAAAGGAGCCATATCTGGCCTTCCCCATGGACCATAAACTGTAAAAAACCTTAATCCAGTAACAGGCATATTAAATAAATGGCTATACACATGTGCCATTAATTCATTACTTTTTTTAGTGGCTGCATATAAAGATGCTGGGTGATTGGTACTGTGTGTTGTTGCAAATGGAACTTGCTCGTTTAACCCATACACACTACTGCTGCTTGCATAAACCAAGTGTTTAATGCCAAAATGCCTGCAACATTCTAATAAGTTGGCAAAGCCAACAATGTTACTATTTACATAAGCTGATGGATGTGTTAAACTATACCTTACACCAGCTTGTGCAGCAAGATTAATAACAATATCAAATTTTTCAATTGTAAATAATAATTGTAAGGATGCTGCATCTTCTAACTGCAACTGTATAAATGAATAATTGGAATACTTACAACTTTGTACTTTAGAATTATACGCAATCAAACCTGCTTCAAAGCCAGCCTCTGCTAATCGATTACTTTTTAGCGTTACGTCGTAATAGTTATTAATACTGTCTATTCCTACAACAGTATGACCATCAGCAACCAATTTGTTGGCTACATGAAAACCAATAAAACCCGCCGTTCCTGTTACCAGAATTTTCATTTGCTAAGATTGAGATGAAGATAGTTTTTGCAAATAAAGTTTTTTAATAGCAAGTACTTCATTTTGCTTATTAAACGTATTTGTTGCAAAGCTAATTGCAGCATTGCCCATATTATTTCTCAATTCAGGGTTATTGATTAGCAATTGTAGTTTTTCGGTATAGTTTTCAACCTTAAATCCATCAATTAAATAACCAGATTTGCCATTTGCAAAGGTATCTTTTACGCCACCCACATTGCTGGCTATAACAGGTTTGCCACAAAACTGTGCTTCGATGATTGACAATGGTGTTCCTTCGTTAAAAGAAGTTAGCAAAACAATATCTAAACCATGATATACAGATGTCATATCATCTATCCATGAAGTAAAAATAATTTTAGAACCATCTGCTAGTTTATTGGCATATTTAATTCCTGAATTTGTCAAATACTGCATCAATTCTTTTGTTGTGGCTCCATCGCCTACAATAAAAAAATACGCATTAATGTTATTTGTTGCTAAAATCTGTTTTATAATTTCTATAAATAAAAAATGATTTTTTATGGGTACAACTCTGCCAATAATGCCAATGGCAATATCGGTAGACGAAAGATTGAATTTTGTTCTGAATTTTTCTCTATTCTCTTTAACAGATAATTGTAGCGTTTTTTCATCTACACCAAGCGGAATGATGGTTACTTTGTTTGCAGCTGCAATCGAATAGGTTTGCGTTATTTCTTTAAACTGCTCTTCGCTTAATGCAATAATATGGGTGGATATTCTTGCAAGAACTCGTTCAATATTTTTTATAAAAAAATTACCAATCGAATTAAAGTATGAGTGAAATAAATGCCCATGAAAAGTGTGTACAATTACAGGAACACTTAAGAGCCAAGCTGCCAATCGGCCTAACAAACCACTTTTAGATCCATGTGTATGAACAATACTGGCTTTGTGCTTTTTAATTTGCTGAACAATAGAAAAAAAAGCAATTAAATCGGTGATAGGATTGATTGTTCGACTTAGTTGCTTAATTTTTTTAACCTGCAAATTGGGATATTGTTCTAATAAAAAAGAAGCCTCTATTTCATCGGCTTCTTTTTCTCCATATAGAATGAGTACATTAAAATACTCTTGTAAATAATATGCTAAAGGAATTGTATCAACAGCCTGACCACCAATTACCAATCTATTTAAAACAATAATTACATTAGGCTTCATTCTAAAAAAATGAGAGGATTAATCCCATTGTGCTTCTTTAATTTCTTCGTAAACGCTTGTTATACCTGCTTCTAAAGAAATAGAAGCTTTCCAGCCCATCTTATTAATTTTAGCAACATCCATCAATTTACGAGGAGTCCCATCTGGTTTAGAAGTATTTAATTCAATTGTACCTTCATAGCCTACCACTTTTTGTACCAATTGTGCCAGCTCTAAAATAGTTACATCATCTCCAACACCCACATTTACCAACCCTTCCTCATTATAATTGTTTAGTAAAAAATAACAGGCTTCTGCTAAATCATCTACGTGCAAAAATTCTCTTTTGGGCGTTCCTGTTCCCCACAGTTCTACAGATGTAGCATTTTGTTTTTTTGCAGTAATGAACTTTCTTAATAAAGCAGGTAAAACATGAGAATTGTTCAAATTATAATTATCATTTGGGCCATACAAATTGGTAGGCATAGCCGAAATAAAATTACAACCATATTGTCTTCTGTAACTATTACACAGCTCTATACCTGCAATTTTTGCAATGGCATAAGGCTGATTCGTATCTTCTAAATAACCCGATAAAAGATATTCTTCTTTTAATGGTTGAGGAGCCAATTTTGGATAAATGCAAGAAGAACCCAAGAACAATAACTTTTCAACTTTATGTACATAAGCCGCATGAATAATATTGGCTTCAATCATCAAATTTTCGTAAATAAAATCAGCCCGAAAAGTATTGTTGGCAACAATACCACCCACTTTAGCAGCAGCGAGTACAACGATATCTGGCTTTTCTGTTGCAAAGAAATCATTTACTGCTTGTTGATTGCGTAAGTCTAGTTCAGCAGAAGTTCGATAAACAATATTGTTAAACCCTTTTTGTTGCAGGTTTCTAACAATAGCACTACCCACCATGCCTCTATGTCCTGCTATATAAATTTTAGATTGCTGATTCATTTTTATTCAAAAGCGTTCTTCGTGATAAATCCATTGTCTTTCAAAAACCTTTCTTTTTCAAAGATTATAATATCACTAGCCACCATTTCTTTCACCATTTCGGCTAAAGTGTATTTTGGTTTCCAGCCCAATTTAGTATTGGCTTTCGTTGGATCACCAATTAATAAATCAACTTCTGTTGGTCGATAATATCTTGGATCTACTTTCACAACAACTTTACCAATTTCTACATTGAATTTTCCATTATTGGCAACAACATATCCTTCTTCATTTTCTGCTTCACCTCTAAAGCCCAATTCAATACCTACTTCAGCAAAAGCCATTCTTACAAAGTCTCTAATTTCTGTGGTAATACCAGTTGCTAAAACAAAATCTTCTGGCTTTTCTTGTTGTAAAATGAGCCACATACCTTCTACATAATCTTTTGCATGGCCCCAATCTCTCTTAGAGTTCATGTTACCTAAGTATAAAGTTTCTTGAAAGCCTAAAGCAATTTTTGCAACAGCTCTGGTAATTTTTCGGGTAACAAAAGTCTCACCTCTATTAGGAGATTCATGGTTAAATAAAATACCATTACAAGCATACATGTTGTAGGCTTCACGATAGTTTACTGTAATCCAGTAAGCATACATTTTTGCTACTGCATAAGGACTACGTGGATAAAAAGGTGTTGTTTCACTTTGTGGAACAGCTTGTACCAATCCATATAACTCAGAAGTTGAAGCCTGATAAATTTTAGTTTTTTCAACCAAGCCTAATAAACGAACAGCTTCTAGTATTCTTAAGGTTCCAATACCATCGGCATTTGCTGTATATTCTGGTGTTTCGAAACTTACATGTACGTGGCTCATAGCTGCCAAATTGTAAATTTCATCAGGCTGTACTTCTTGTATAATTCTAATTAGGTTCGTACTATCGGTTAAATCTCCATAATGCAAAGTCAAATGACGATGTGGTACATGTGGGTCTTCATAAAAATGGTCGATTCTACCAGTATTAAACAATGAGCTTCTTCTTTTAATACCATGCACTTCATACCCTTTTTTTAATAACAACTCTGCCAAGTATGCCCCATCTTGACCTGTAATACCTGTGATTAATGCCTTTTTCATGCTTTTTTGCTTACTGATTATTTACAATACTCTTTATAGTGATTTCTAACCCTTCTGCCAACGTTTTTTTGGGGGTATAATTCGTTGTTTGAATGGTTACTGATGAAAACTGTGTGGTTGCACAAAACTTTTTAACTCGTACTGCACTAATCGAAAATTTTTTGCCAGTGAGTTTGGATACAAAATCTAAAAACATACCTCCGCTATAACCGATGAAATAAGGTATTTTAATAGGAATAATTTTTTTGCCTAGTGCAGCTTCGGCATGATGTACCAATTCTTTGGTGGCTAAATCGGGTTTATCTATATAATTAAACAAATGATAACCCTTGAATTTCTTATCTAAACAATGGCCAATAAACCCAGCCACATTTTCTACATAAGCCATTGATTTTTTATTCTTCCCTCTACCAACCATTACAAACTTACCACTGGCAATTTGTTGCAGCAAGTTATAAACATTGCCTTTATTACCTGGACCAAAGGTTACTGTAGGACGAATGATAATGAGTGATTTCCCATTTCTATCATTATCGAACCAACGTCTCAATACTTTTTCAGCCTCATACTTGCTTTTACCATAGTGATTAAATGGGTCGATACCTGAAAGTTCATCGGGATTTTTTTTATTCAAGCCATATACCGAAACAGAACTAGTGAAAATGATATGTTCAATATTTTTTTCTGCCATTACCCTTAGTACATTGTGGGCTCCATCTACATTTACATCGTAGTATAAAGAGGTTGGAGAAACATCATCCCTATGCTCTGCGGCTAACAGAATAATATAATCAGTTGTATCAGGTATTGCTTTTGTTAAAGATTCATAATCTCTTACATCGGCTTGAATGTTGATAACATCACCAATTTGTTGGGCAGGCAATTGTTTATCTACATTCGTTACACTATGATGGTCAGCAATAGAATTAATAAAGTGGGAACCAATAAATCCAGAGCCTCCGATTACACAAATATTCATGCTAGTTTTCTGCTAATTTGGCTGGCAAGTTAAGGAAATGCAGTATATAAAAAGCATGCATTTAACCAACGCAGTTAATTAATGTATAATTAAACGAATAAATGAGGGAAAGTGGCAAAAGCTATTTCTGCTTTTTGATAGTCTTCAGGTATACCAATATCTATAAAATAACCCTCAGAAGCAAACCCTTTTACAACCATAGCTTGCAGATTAACCTCTAAAAAATCTTTCTCAAAAGAAAATATTTCAGGCAACTGAGCAGTTTTTTCCTTAAAATATCGTGTATTTAAAAAAATAAAACCACCATTAATTAACCCTTCTTGTACAAAAGATTTCTCTTTAAAATGAATAATGTTATTGGCTTCATTTACTTCTACTGCTCCATATCTATCAAAATCAATCATTTTTTTTAATGCAATAGTGCATTGAGCGTTTGATTGTTTGTGCAATTGGAACATAGCAGGCAGATTTACATCAAAATAGGTATCTGCATTTACGATCAATACATCTTCATCAGTTGCTAATGCAATTGCTTTTTTAATTCCTCCACCTGTTCCCAATGGGCTTTCTTCGATATAATATTTATAAGCTAGCTGGGGATAATTTTGCTGCAAAAAATCTAGAATTTGTTCAGACAAATAGCCTAGTGAAAAAACAAACTCGGTTACGCCTTCTTTTTTCAAATACTCAATCACATAATATAAAAAAGGCTTTCCAGCAACTGGCGATAATGCTTTTGGCTTATCGGCCACAACCGATTTTAAACGAGTTCCCAAACCACCTGCTAGAATGATTGCTTGCATGAATTATTTTCTTAAAAAACGTTTGTAAAATAGTTCCACAATTTTAGAAGGCATTATTCTAAAAAAAACTTTTGTAAAAAAATGAATTTGATAGGTTGTCCATGAATAAAAGCCAATTTTTTGTATATACTTTAAAGCTTGTATTTCTCCTTTTAAATATCTTTTACCTCGTCTTCTGCTAGCAAATGCATTGCCAGCCCTAGCTTTTACGATTACATCTGTTAAGTTAGCTGTTAAATATCCCTTTGCAAGAAAATTACAAAAAAAAGCATAATCCTCATTTGCTGTTACATCTGGATAGCCCCCAAGTTCAATTGCTACCGATCTTTTATATGCTACCGATGGATGATTAAATGGGTTTCTCCATTTTGCATATGCTGTAATTTGTTTATGTGTTTGTGGCACTTGCCTAATTCCCAATAAAGATTTTAACTCATCGTCATACTCTTCCATTGGGGCAGAGATTAATACAATTTCGGGGTGCTGCATAAAAAATGAAATTTGCTTTTCTATTCTATCTGCATTACAATAATCATCTGTATCAAATCGAATTATATAATCTCCTGTTGCAACTGACAGTCCTTTATTTAAGCATGCAGGAAATCCTTTTGCTTCACCTGCCTGAACAATATTCAACGCTGTTTTTGTAAACAATTCTTTCCATTTAGTAAAAACAGCAGTTATTGCAGGATTTTCTTCACCTTCATATACAATTACTATTTCATTAGGTGCAAGTTTTTGTTGATGCAAACTTTGAAGTGCTTCATTTAAATAAGAAGGATTTTCTTTCCAAAAGGAAGACATTAACACAGAGGTACTAAACATCGCTCAAACATTTCATCATTATATGAACCCATATCATATGAATGTCTTCACTTAGTTGCATGTCATTTATATGAGCATTTACACTAAAATCGGCAATAGATTTTAGTTTGCCTCCATTAAAGCCTGTAATGCCAACTGTAAGGGCTTTGTGTTCTTTGGCTACTTCGATTGCTGAAAGTACATTAGGTGAGTTGCCACTGCCACTTATGCCAATTACCACATCATTTGGCTCAACAAAATTTATCAGTTGTTCTTTAAAAACAACATCATATCCAACATCGTTACTATAGGCTAAAAGAGTGGGTATATTATCATTTAAACAAATGACTCTAAATCTTTTTTCTTTATTGTAGGATACACCTTTATTGATATCGCAAGCAAAATGAGAAGCCGTTGAACCAGAACCTCCATTACCAAAAATAAATATTTTACTTCCACGGTCTCTTGCAGCTTGTAACAGTTGTGCAACTTGTACAAACTCTTGAATATTGAGTTGTTGTAAAGTTGATTGTAACTGTTGAATATAATTTGATACGATTGTTTCCATTACTAAAAAATAATTGTTGTTCCTGTGTCGTCAAAGTTAAAGGGAGTTGCAATTAAATTTGACAATGCTTTTTTAACTTGTTCTTGTTTAGGTTGCTCTACATAAAATAATAAAAAACCGCTGCCACCTGCACCAAGTAACTTACCCCCTGTTGCTCCTGCATTTCTAGCTTTTTCGTATTGCTCATCAATTTCGTTTGATGAGATGGAGCTTACCAATTCTTTCTTATACATCCATCCATCATGCAATATTTGCCCCATGGCTTCAATATTCTGATTGTCCATTTCCTTTTTTAAATCGTAAGCCAACTGAACCATTTTTTTTAAATTGTCTATTTTTCTACCTTCTTCAATTACATTTTTTTGTTCTTGTAAAATAGATTTCGCCAACCTTGTTTTACCCAAATAAAACAACATCAAATTTGATTCTAGTTGGCTTGTATTCGCTGCACTTAAGGCAACTTTTTCTACAGATACTTTTTCATTGGCATGAAATTCTATAAAATTTAAACCACCAATACTACATGCAAATTGATCCTGCTTTCCTATAGGTTCATGTAGTTTATTAATTTCTATATCACAAGCCAATTCTGCAATTTCATGCTTTGATAAATAAATACCCTTATATGCTGCACACAGATGAATAAGTCCTGCTGCAAAAGCTGATGAAGATGCTAAACCAGTGCCAGAAGGAATATCGGCACTGCTACTAAAGTCGACTCCTTTAATATTAAAATGCTTAAATATTTCTCTTATTATGGGGTGTTGAATTGCATCAACATTATCAACCAATTCATTGGATGAATACTTTAAAAAATATTTATTTTCAACAAAATAAGGATGCATAGATAAATAAGTGTATTTATCTATGGTTGTACTTAATACAGCTCCACCAAACCGAGCATAATAGGACTTCAGGTCACTACCACCACCTGCAAAGCTTATTCTAAATGGAGTTCGACTAATAATCACAACTTAAATTTTTCCGGTTAATTCTTGAATGGTTTGTCTAATTGCGTTCTCGGAATTTAGCTTAGGCTGCCATCCTGTACTTTTAATTTTTTCAATATTGTATTTAAATTTTGGCACATCACCTATCCAACCCCTATCGCCTCCAGTAAACTCAATTGTTTGTGTAGATTCGGTTTCTTCTAATACCAATTCGGCAATTCGTTTTACATTAATAGTATCAATTCCTCCAACATTAAATACATTATAAGCATCATTAAATTTTGTCTTACAAAAAATAATGGCATCGATTAAATCAGATACATGCAAATAAGATTTTTCTTGTTGTCCGTTACCTAATACGACCAGCGTATTGGGATTGTTCTTGAGCTTATTCAAAAAATCATAAATAATGCCATGTGTACTTCTTTTGCCTACCACATTTGGAAACCTGAAAATCCAAGTAGTAATATTATAATTATATGCAAATGAAGAAATAAAAGCCTCTGAAGCCAATTTACCTGCACCATAATGAGAAATGGGTTGCAGTGGACCGAAATTTTCATGAATATCTTCAGTCGTGTCCCCATAAATAGCAGATGTTGAAGCAAAAATTAATTGCTTACAATTATTGATTCGCATGGCCTCTAATACATGCCAAGTTGTATTAAATGTATGCAAGTAATCTATTGATGGGCTATTATGGCTAATACTAATATCTGAATTAGCAGCTAAATGAAAAACTGTATCAAATTGATATTCTTGAAATAATTGATTTAAAAAGTTAGTATCATTAATATCATGCTTAACCAAGCTAAATGCAGTATTCGTACTTAAATGTTCAACATTACTTGCGGTACCCAATAAAAAATTATCTAATGCAACTACTTTGTTTACGCCTTTTTGTTCTAATAATATTGTACAAAGATGACTTCCAATAAAACCTGCTCCACCAGTTACTAAAATTGATTGCATGCGAATCGTTCGTTTATAAATAATTAATTATTAAGAAAAGTGCTACTTTTTAATGGCTTTTACCTTCAATGCAAAAGTATATTGATTAGTGCTGTCTAGTTTATCTAATATTTTTCTACTTACAAAAAGTAAAACCGCCAAAGGAAGAATAAGCAATATAAAAGGAATTAATATAATTAGCCACCAAATAGGAAGTTTTAATGCCATTTTAATGAACCTAAATATATCAAAAACAAAATAGCTAAAATATCGTTGGTTAAATGCAATGTCGATATTAGCAAACCCTGCATTGTTTAAAACCAATTCGTAATAAAAAGGTGTAAAGCCTCCGAAATAATGATAGGGCTGTTGATGTAAAAAAGAGCAAAGTGGTGTTGTAATAATAATTTGCCCACCAGACTTAAGCAATCTCGACATTTCATGAATAGCTAAAGTTGGTTCTGGCACATGTTCTAAAACTTCAGTACAAATAATAACATCTATACTAGCAGTTTCTAATGGAATTGATAATATATCACTAACAACATCAATTTTCCCATACTCTTCGCCACTTCTTTGCAAACCTGGATCTAGCTGACAAAAGTCGTGTGTTATGTATTTACAATGCTTGAATAAATGTTTATATGGACATGTGCCTGCACCTACATCGAGTACAGTAATTCCAGCTGGAAGGCTAGATGCAAATTGCTGAACAAAATTATCTCTCTCATTTTGAACAAAATTGAACGAATCAATCAGTTTCATGTAAGATGCTATTTGAAGTAAGAAATTTATAAAAAATAATCGCCGCTATTAAAAGAGCAATACTATATATAAAAACTGAAAGAAAAAAAGTGTAAAAAAATAATGTATAAGTGATAATTGATGCTGCTACTAAAATATTTAATAGCAGTGCAGTATTTATAAAGTTTTGTTGTACTATCGAAATTACTACAACTATTATTTCTGCCACTACTAATGCTAACAGAGCTGTAACCTCATTATAATTATTTGTTGCTATAAAAAAACTGGTAACCAATAAATAAGTTACAATACCAATTGCATTTAGCACTAAAAAATATTTGTACTGATTTTTTATTAAATAAGCCTGCACGTAAATAAGTCTATAACTATACATAAGGCCCAATAGGGCAGTAAGTATAACCATATGAATATTTACTATAAAACTTTTGGGATAGATGTACTTGAAAATAAATGGCATCATGCACAATATAATGACAACACATGTGCTTCCAGTAAAAATAATTTTTTGGTATGCTTTAAAAAAAGAAACCTGATTTTTTACATTGTATTTTGGCAAAAAAATATCTTGTGCAATTGCAACTACAGCCAAAATGCTAGATAGTATTAAATAATAACTAGCATAAGCACTGGTTACTTTATTTGATGAAAAATAAGTAAGTAATGGAAAATTAAGTGTGTACAATAAATTAAAAACTAGTAGACCAGAAAAAGCACTTTTGGTTTTAACTACAATACCCCAAAAGTCTAATATGCATTTTTTTATTGTATCGCTAGGAAAATGAATAATCCCCTTTTTATACATAAAAAAAATACCTACTAAAAAACTAAACATTAATGATAATGCATAGGTTAAAAAAACATATTCTACCCTAAGTTTAAAAAAGTAGATAACCAATACAAACAATAAATTAAGTACAGCATTTAGTATTTGCCTTACTGAAACTATCACAAAGTGCTGGTAGGCCCGCAAAACCCAATCGAGATTAAATAAATTGGCTACAATAACCAATACACCAAAAATTAATAAAAAAAAATGTTGCTGATAAAGCAATGCGATTATAAAAGTATAAGCAACAGCAGTAATTACTGTTACAACCATTTTAAAGTTAATAATGGTTTTTAAATATTGTTGCTTATCTGCTGTTGAATTGTACTGATTAATTTCTAAAGGACCGTATGTAGGCAGCCCCCAATCGTTTATTAAATTAAATAAGAAGCATAAATTTAAGAACAAACTAAAAATACCAAAATAGGCAACATCGGTAACCTTAGCTAAGTAAATATTAAATAGTAAAGTAGATAAGGTGGTTACAACTTTAGATATATATAAATGTAAATTCTTCAAATTGAAAGTTTAGAAATAGCTAGCTAATATATTTCTGATAATGGTATAAAAAGTTCTAGGCAATGGAATTTTTGAAAACTTGTATAATGGTAATAAGTACTTTTTTTCGGACTCTGTAAAAGCAAACTTTTCCCACATTGCATCTGTTACGCTAAATCGTTTTACCAATTCAATAAAACTAATTTTAAATAGTATAGTATGATGCTCATTTTCTAGGTTCACATATTTTTTAAAACAATAAATAGCTTCTGCAAACTTTTCTTCTGTTGGTATTAACTGTGTTAATTGGCTTGCGTTACCTGCTGTAATATTCACCAATGCTTTATCTATATGTACCAATTGATGCTGATTTTTTTTGAGAAACTCCGAATAAAAAATTACATCAACATACCAACGTGTTGCAATATCAAATTCAAAAAAATAGGCTTTTTCAAAAAAACAAATACTCGGGCTGCCAATGCTATTGTGATAAATAATTGTATTTGGATTTTTTTGAACTTTATTTAAAAAATGAGTTGTTGGCCTAATTAGCTTTTGATTATTTATGTTGTAAACATTGGTACTGTTACAAAAAAAAAGTGAGTTTTTGTAAGTTGTATTTTCTGCAATTGTTACAAAGGTTTCTATTGCATTGTTGGTAGCAAGCCAATCATCGTGATGCAGTATTTTAATGTATTTACCTCTTGCGTGTTGTACTGCTTCGTTCCAGTTTGCAGGTGAGCCTAAGGCAATAGGATTTTTGATATATCGAATAAATGGCTGAACAAAAAATTCCTTAACTAAATTTTCTGTTTCGTAATTACTGCTATCATCAGTAATTACTATTTCAATAGCAGTATATGTTTGCATTAACACACTTTCTATACTTCGCTTTACAGATAAAGGATTGTTATAAGTAGGAATACAAACAGATACTAAAGGAAAGTTCAATCTTAGGCAGTTTCTGGATTTATTACTTGGAAATACTCGTCATTAGTTTGTTCATTGGTGGCAAATAGTTTTGAAACACAAATCCAAAAAATGATAGAAGGGAAAGCTGATTCAAGCGATGTACTCATAAAACATTCTAAAAAAAAGAAAATGTAAATGTAGGCAGCTAATGCTTTTTGAGAGTTTTGCAAATTTTTAAAAGATTTTACTAGATATACAATTAAAAAAAGTAGGCATAGCACACCAAATATTACCCCTCCCTCAACAAAAATCTTGATGAAATAACTTTCAGCAGAAAAAATGTCGACACTACTATCATCATCAGTAAGATTTTTGCCAATTGTACCCGATGCACCCAAGCCCATTCCAAACCAAAAATTATTTAAAAAAGAATTAATTGCCAATAACCATTTAGCAACTCTTTCTAAGTTTGCCCCGTCATTTTCAAAGTCTACAATAGAGAATAAGCGTAATAAATAGTAATTATTTGCTCTAATAGAATATAAGAAAAATAAAGAAATCAATAACCCCAAAAAAGTAAATAAGCCAATTCTTAATATCTTATTAATGTTGGTATTTTTATTTATATCGAACAAAAACATCAATACACCAATAATAAAAACTAAAATATAAAATCGCCTCGATTGGGCCAATATTAGAGTTGCAAACGAGATAATGGTAAAGCCAATTTGTATCAAACTTTTGTTGCGTTCATAAACAATTTTATACAAAGAAAAAATAAAACTGATTGAAGAAATAAGACCCAATGCCAATGTTCCTCCAGCAAAAGAGCCATATCTATCATGATCAATCCCGTCTGTTTTTACCCGATCCAAATCTAAAAATATTGATTGAAAACCCACAACTTGTAGTAAAACTCCTATAAAATTTAGAATGGTAACTACTTGAAATATTTTTAATACCGTATCAAGATTGAAAAGTTGAAAGCTGCGGTTAAAATAAACGAATGGGACAATTACATAAGGCAGTAAAGAAAATATGAAAGGCTCATTTACTGACTTTTTAAGTAGGAAAAAAACTAGCGGAATTGCTAGGGCAAGAAAATAGTAAAACTTTACAGAATTAAAGTAAGGCTGAATATTAATGATTAACTGAACGAGTGCTATTAAAACAAATATATAATAGTGCAGCTTTTGCCCAGTTACCACTAAAATAGGGAATCCTAAAAGCAAAACAATAATTGCTAATTGAACCAAAAAGTTATTTATACTTTCTAATGAAATATCACTTTTAAAGGACTCCGCTTTCATTTATTGTTACCCTTAGCTAATAATTTGAAATGCTTATTTTTCTCAAAAATTATATAGTATCATTTCTTGACCTAGAATTACGAAAAATATAAATATTTTACTATTTATATGACTACCCATTTTTTTGGATAACAATTTTCTGAATGATTTTCTTGTACATTATACCATTGATGAGGAGCAATAACACCTAAAGATTGTTCATTTAAATAAGCAGCCCACCAGCTAAAACTACTATTGGCAATAATATTATATTTTGCATTACGCATACATTCAAAATCTAAGAAAGCTGGTTTTGTATAATGGTTATGGTTAACAACAGTTGCAGGCAAATTAAGTGCTGGTATTAATTCGTTGCTTACCCATGCTGCATCGTTGGTAAAAACAAAATATTTTAACCCTTTTTTAGACCCCTTCAATTCAATAGTTTCTATGGCTTTTTTATAATATGCAATATCTAATAAAGCCATTTTTTTACGAACCTTTTTATTGGTAATATAATCACCTCTACGAACATGAATTGCTACAGAATTGGCACTTTTTATTTCTTGCAAAAAAGGTGAATCTAATGGCTCTCTAAAGGTGAAATCCTTTTGAAGATGTTCTTTAATATCATCAAAGTATTTATAACTCTGTAAGTAACCATAATAATAATTATCCTCTTTAATATTCAATAGATATTTTTCGTTAAACACATCTCCCTTTTCAACAATAATGCCCATTCCTTCAATGCCTGCTTTTCTTAATAATCTTAATACAAACAATCTATGTTTTAAAGCAGGCTTTTGATTAGAAGAAAATAAATGTTGTGGAATATTAAATTTATCGA
>CALRLF020000033.1:0-44654 GCA_943368475.1 Allobosea thiooxidans | reverse complement strand
CAGCCATACTATTTGGCAATGTTGCACCTGGTGGTGTTGTGAATTTGGTAACCAAGCAACCAAAATTCACCAAGGGTGCCGAATTAAGTATTAGAACTGGAAGCTTTAATCTCTTTAAACCTGCAGTTGATGTGTATGGACCAGTTAATGAAAATATTGCTTACCGCTTGAATGCTACTTATGAAAATGCTGGCAGCTACAGAGCCATTCCAAACTCAATTAGGTATTATGTAAATCCCTCTTTCTTATTTAAGTTGAATTCGAAAACTGAACTAATTATTCAGGCCGATTATTTGAATCACCAGTTCACCCCTGATTTTGGCATTGGCACTTACGACAACACAAAAATTCCCAATGTAGCTCGTTCAACATTTTTTGGAACCAATTGGCAATATGCTAAAACGCAGCAAACATCTACTAATACAACATTAAAGCACCAATTCAATAACAATTGGCAACTGACTGCTGCATTATCATATCAGCAATACAGCAGAGATTATTATTCGATAGAAAGAATACAAGCTGCTGCCAATGGCGATTGGGCAAGACCATTAAACAAAACCCTTACCAATGAAAAATATTATACTGCACAGGTAAATGTAAATGGGAAATTTACAACAGGCAAACTGAAACATACATTGTTGGCAGGTATAGATGCCGAAAGATATTTTGTTGAAGCAACTACGTACAATAACCCAACTATTTACGATACAATTAATATTTTTAATCCTGCAAAATTCACACAACGAACAGATATTCCTATTGCAAAAGAAGTGAGGTTAATCAGTACACCAACCAATAGAATTGGAGCTTATATGCAGGATTTAATTCACATCAGTGCAAAGGTTAAGTTATTGGCAGGTATTCGTTTTTCTTATCAGGATGCCCGTCCGATTGATTCACTTACTTACGCCACTCAACTACATACAAAAGCTATCAGCAATAAGGTTGATCAGGCTTTTTCACCAAGAGTTGGGTTGGTGTACAGACCAACCAATACAACTTCTATTTTCATTAGTTATGCCAATTCCTTTACTATAAATTCTGGTACTGATGTTTTTGGCAATGCATTGGCTCCATCTATTGTCGATCAGTTTGAAGCTGGCATTAAAAATGAATTTTTTAAAGGAAAATTATTCGCCAATCTTACGCTGTACAGAATTGTAAACAATAACCTTGCACAAACTGCTTTATTTGCTGCAGATGGTATAACTCCTAATAACAATACTAATTTAAGAGCCTTAACAGGACAAACCATGAGTGATGGAGTTGAATTAGACTTTGTATTGCATGCTGTAAAAGGATTGGATGTTACAGCAGGTTATAGCTACAACTTTATTCGTTACACCAAAACTCCAGATGCAAAAGGCAATTTTATTGAAGGAGAAAGATTAATTAACAATCCTGCCAGCACAGCCAACACATCAGCATTTTATACATTTAGTACAGGAAAAATAAAAGGCTTGAAATTAGGCGTATCTGCTTTTTATACAGGCACCCGTTTTGCTGGCTTCAACAATACCAAAGGGCAAACACAAAACTTTTTAAGAAACTTTGAAGTAGTAGGGTTTACCACCATCGATGCAAGTATTGGCTACAATTTCAAAAAACTATCACTAATGGGAAAAGTTGCCAATATAACCAACATTCTCAACTATTATGTACACGAAAACTACAGTATTAACCCCATTGCTCCAACGCAGGTTACAGTAACTGTAGGCTATAAATTGTAAAAGAGTATAATGACTAATTATGAGTCCTGTAAGGTTTTAAAAACCTTATAGGATTTTTTGTTTTAAGAAATAACTGCATGTCGATTTAAAAAATATTTTAAATACTTAGCAGTTCTATGTATTTTCATTCTATAATACATAGAACTACTATGCCTGAAATACCAAAAGATTTAATTGCAGCCTCCTCTTTCCCTTTAATACTAACAATATTGTCAAAAGGAGAAAGCTATGGTTATGAAATAATTCAAAACCTTAAAGATGCAAGCAATGGCAAACTTGACTTTGCAGAAGGAACATTATACCCTATCCTTAAAAAAATGGAAGCACAAGGCTGGATAAGTGCAAAATGGTACACTGCTGAAAATGGCAGAGAAAGAAAATACTACAAACTAACCAATGCCGGTAAAAAGCAATTACAAACTGAAAAAGAAAACTGGCAATCTGTAAATCAAATACTGGAAACTTTATGGATAACAAATTTCAACTTAACCATGCAGTAAATAAGCTGATTGCTGCAATATCAGCAAAGGGAACTGTTACCAACGAAGATGAGAAAGAATTGAGTACTCATTTATTCGAAACAGTTGAAACCCTTACAAAGAAAGGACTTTCAGAAGAAGAAGCTTTTGAAGTTGCCAAATTACGCCTTGGTAAAAAAGAGGAATTGGCAATCGAATTTCAAAAGGTGAATGGTATCAATATGCTAAATAAAGAATGGGTATTTATTTTTATTGGAGTTAGTTTGGCATTTTTAATAAAACTAATTACTTACCTATCTACTTTTTATAGTGTTAAGTTTGTTTCAGAAGGAAGTTTAACCATTAGTATGGCAGAAATGATTATTACTTCTACTTATCTATTGCTGATACTTCTAACAATATTGGTTTTCAAAAATGGTGATAGGATAACCTTTTTCATAAAAAATAATTTACTCGATAAAAACATAGCGACTGTTGGTGTATTTGCAACAATACTAGGTACAATAAGCTTACTTATAGAAAATGGTAGCCTGAGAAGTAGTGTTTACGAAGGAATTTATTCTACTATTGTTTACAGTAATCGATTTACTGAAACAATCATTAAAGGAACTGTTCCATCATTGCTAGTATTTTCTTTTTTACTCTCAACCCAATCCGTAAATAAAAAATTGGGTTGGGAAACACTATTCCATTCAAACAATTATTTATACGTCTTCTTGCTTGGTTTTGCAATTGAAACTATATCTGCTGTTCTTAGTAGAATGTTATTTGTAGATGCTTGGTTTACACCAATAATTTTCGGAATTGTATTTTTCATTGGAACTTGGAGCTACCTGAAATACAATAAAAACAATAACTGGGTACATTTTGCACTAATATGCACTATTGCTATTTTCTTTGAAGTATTTTGGGGTTATTTTAATATAGGTATACTTTCCAACATGGGTACAATTAAATCTCCTTTTGCATGGGCTGTAATTACTGCAATTATTCTGGCAATTTTTGCAAGCAAAAAAATGAACAAAGCAAGCTTTTAAGCTCATTTTCAATTAGCCATAATTGCCAATTGATAAGCCTTACAACTTTTCTTCTATAATCCTTAACTTCGCCCACCTAAAAAGTTTACAGTTAAATGTTTATTGTTTGAAGTTATTTATTCGTTATTTAACCTTAAACCTTAAACCTTAAACCTTTAACCAAAAGATGAGCAAGTACAAAGAATTTTCAGGGTTAAATCTTCCGTCAATAGAAAAGGAAATATTGGCTAAATGGGACGAAACAAATGCTTTTCAGCAAAGTATCGATTTAAAAGAAGGTGCTACACCATTTGTATTTTATGAAGGTCCACCAAGTGCCAATGGAATGCCTGGCATCCACCACGTGATTTCAAGAACCTTGAAAGATTTGGTTTGCCGTTACAAAACCATGCAGGGTTTTCAGGTAAAACGTAAAGGTGGTTGGGATACGCATGGTTTGCCTGTTGAATTGGGTGTAGAAAAAGAATTGGGTATTACCAAAGAAGATATTGGCAAGAAAATTTCAGTTGAAGAATACAACCAAAAATGCCGTGAAGCTGTACTGCGTTATAAAAACGAGTGGGACAGCATCACCAAGAAAATGGGCTATTGGGTAGATTTGAATACCCCTTATATCACTTTCGAAAATAACTATATCGAAAGCTTGTGGTGGATTTTAAAACAATTGTACAGCAAAGAATTATTGTACGAAAGTGTAAGTATTCAACCCTATTCTCCTGCTGCAGGTACTGGTTTAAGTTCTCATGAATTAAATCAACCAGGTACGTATAAAGATGTGAAAGATACTAGTGCTGTTGCGATGTTCCGCCTCCCCAACCCCTCCAAAGGAGGGGCTAATGCCAATCATGCAGGGGCAAAAAAAATATTTGATGCTATAGATAATTCGAGTTCTGAAGTCCCTCCTTCGGAGGGATCTAGGGAGGCCTTCTTCATGGCTTGGACAACTACCCCTTGGACTTTACCTTCAAACTTAGGTTTGACCGTTGGGCCAAATATTGATTATGTTGTGGTGCAAACCTTCAATCCATATTTACATACACCAGTAAATGTCATTTTAGCGAAAGCCTTATTGGCTAAATACTTTAAGGAAGAAGGGGAGAATGGCGATTTTGAGAATTATAATGAAACCGTTAAGCTGTTGCCTTGGAAAATATTAACTGAATTCAAAGGCTCTCAAATTGAAAACTGTGAATACGAGCAGTTAATGCCTTATGAAGCCAACTCATTAGAAGTTATTCAATCCATTACACCAGATGCAAAACCATTCAGGGTAATCTGTGGCGACTTTGTTACCACCGAAGATGGTACAGGTATCGTTCACACTGCTCCTGCTTTTGGTGCAGATGATTATCGTGTAGGTAAAAAATATGGTATTGGTATTTTAACGATGGTTGATAGAGCAGGAAAATTTGTAGACGGTTTGGGCGAATTCAGCAATCGTTATGTAAAAAATTACAAAGACGAAAAAGATTATGTAGATGTAAATGTCGACATCTGTGTAATGCTGAAAAAGGAAAACAGGGCTTTTAAAGTTGAGAAATATGAACATAGCTATCCCCATTGTTGGAGAACTGATAAACCAATTTTGTACTATCCATTAGATGCATGGTTTATTAAAACCACTTCTTTAAAAGATAGAATGGTAGAATTAAATAAAACCATTAACTGGAAACCAAAATCAACCGGTGAAGGTCGTTTTGGCAACTGGTTAGAAAATATGGTAGATTGGAATTTGAGCAGAAGTAGATATTGGGGAACGCCATTGCCTATTTGGCAAACAGAAGATGGCACAGAAGAAATTTGTATTGGTTCTATTGCTGAATTAAATGGTTTAATTCATGCCGATAGTCCAATAAAAGAAATCACCGATTTACATAAACCACAGGTAGATCATATCATACTTACATCACCAACTGGCCAACCTATGAAACGTGTACCAGATTTAGTAGACGTTTGGTTCGATAGTGGTGCCATGCCTTATGCCCAATGGCATTTTCCTTTTGAGAACAAAGAAATTTTTGCCAATAATTATCCTGCCGATTTTATTGCTGAAGGTGTTGACCAAACTCGTGGCTGGTTTTATACCTTACATGCAATTGGTTCTTTAATTAAAGAAAGTGTAATTGAAGAATTGCAAAAAGCAGGTTTACCAACTGATAAAGTAGATGGCCGAGCTTACAAAACTGTGGTAAGTAATGGTTTGGTGTTAGATAAGAATGGCAACAAAATGAGTAAGCGTTTGGGCAATGTGGTCAATCCATTTGAAACTATTGAAAAATATGGTGCCGATGCTACCCGTTGGTATTTAATTACCAATGCTTCTCCTTGGGATAATTTGAAATTTGATATTGCCGGTATTCAGGAAGTTCAACGTAAGTTCTTTGGAACATTGTACAATACTTATCAATTCTTTGCATTGTACAGTAATGTAGATGGATTTGCTTTTAAAGAAGCATATATTCCGTTAGAACAAAGACCTGAAATTGACCGTTGGATTTTATCGTCTTTAAATACATTGATTAAGAAAGTAACTGAGTCAATGGACGATTATGAACCAACACAGGCTGGCCGTTTGGTAGAAGAATTTGTAGATGAGCATTTAAGCAATTGGTATGTTCGTTTGTGCAGAAGAAGATTTTGGAAAGGCGAATATGAGGCCGATAAAATTTCGGCTTACCAAACTTTGTACGAATGTTTAGAAACTATTGTACGCTTAATTGCACCAATTTCTCCATTCTTTGCCGATGCGGTTTTTCAAAATTTGAATGCAGTAACCAATAGGTTTAATGCAGGTTCTGTTCACCATGTTTCATTCCCTACTTATACTGCATCAGCAATTGATGCAGCTTTAGAAGAGAGAATGCAATTGGCACAAGATACTTGTTCGTTGGTTTTATCACTTCGTAAAAAAGTGAATATCAAGGTTCGCCAGCCATTGCAAAAAGTAATGATTCCTGTGTTGAACCCTACTATGAAAACACAATTGGAAAAAGTAGAAGACTTAATTAAGAGTGAAGTAAACGTAAAAGAACTAGAATACATTACTGAAACAGAAGGAGTTATAAAGAAAAAGATAAAAGCCAACTTTAAAACTCTAGGAGCTAAATTAGGAGCCAATATGAAAGAAGCTGCTGCTCAAATAGCCAATTTCACTCAACATCAAATAACCGAGTTAGAACAAACAGGAACTATAGAATTAGAAATTTCAAATTCCAAATTCCAAATTACTTCCTCCGATGTGGAAATCTCAGCTGAAGACATTCCTGGTTGGAGCGTAGCAAGCAAAGCACAACTCACTGTAGCACTGGATATTACGATTACGCCAGCCCTTCAAAGTGAGGGAGATGCAAGAGAGTTAATTAATCGTGTACAAAATATTCGAAAAGAAAATGATTTTGAACTTACAGACCGTATATTCGTACAATTAGAGCAAGAAGGTGTGCCCGAAGGCATACAAAAATCTCTTAATGAACATAAAACCTATATTTGCGGCGAAATTCTAGCAGATTCTATCGATTGGGTGCCTACGCTTTTGCAACAAAGCACTGAAATTGAGGTGAATAGTATTCTGCTTAAAATAGCAGTAACTAAAAAAGGATAAAGCTCATGGCTACAAAAAAACCTGCACCGAAAAAAGTGGTAAAAGCAGCTAAACCTGCACCAAAGCCAGTGAAAAAAGCAGCTCCGGCTAAGCCTCAACCAAAAGTTGTGGCAAAATCGGCACCAGCTAAAGCAGCCAAACCTGCACCAAAGCCAGTGAAAAAAGCAGCTCCGGCTAAACCTCAACCCAAAGTTGTGTCAAAGCCTGTACCAGCTAAACCTGCTGCAAAACCAGTAAAAAAAGCAGCTTCGGCTAAGCCCCAACCAAAGGCAAAACCCGAACCTGTAAAACAAACCAAACCTATTGCAAAACCTGCAAAAGTTGAGGTTAAACCAACAAAACCAGTGAAAGTAGCAGTTGAAAAGCCAGCGAAGCCCGAAAAAGTTGTACCAGCAAAACCTGCAAAAGCAGCTAAGCCCTTTAAACCAGTTAAAGTTGCAGTAAAGGTGAGCGGTATCGAAAAATCGACTACAGTTATTCCCATGAAGCAAAAGCCCATGAAGAAAAAGGAAGAACCTGTAAAAGATGTAAAAGTTCCTAAAACAACAATTAAAACAAGTGTACCTTATAATCCAAGTTACACATCATTAGAAAAAAGAGTGGAAACGCATAAACCAAATACACCGCTTGTAAAATACGGCGATACCGAATTAAACGAATTCAGAGAGTTAATTAATAAAAAGTTAGAAGCTGCTAAAAAAGAGTTGGCATATTTTCAGGGTTTAATTACCCGTAAAGACGATCAGGGTGGCGAAACTGAAGAAGGTCGTTATATGACCATGGAAGATGGTAGTTTAAGTATGGAGCGTGAGCAATTGAGCCAAATGGCCAGCCGTACCATTACATATATAGACCATTTAGAAAAAGCAATCATGCGTATCGAAAATAAAACCTATGGCATTTGTCGTGTTACAGGTAAATTAATAGATAAAGCAAGATTACGTGCTGTACCACATGCAACACTTAGCTTAGAAGCTAAATTGGGTTTAGTAAAACCACATAGCGGAGAATAATTTTCTCTTTAAAATAAAGCTTTAAGCCGCCGAAAGGTGGCTTTTTGTTTTTTGGTAACAAGCTGTAGAATTTCTATTTAGCTTCTGAGGCGTCGTTGTAAATCCTGCTAAATAGCAGGGCACCCTGCAACGCTTTGTACATGGTGGAGCAATGAATGCTTGATGATATAAATAATAGTAATATTGCAACGAAATTATTTTTATGAAATTTATCTTAGCTGTTAGCTTATTATTTGTAGTTATATCAACACTAAATGCTCAATGTGGCATAACAAATTTTCAATATACCCAAAATAGCAATCAAGTAAGTTTTACTGATAACTCTTTACCTGCAAACGGAATTTCAATAGTGAGTTATAGCTGGGATTTTGGAGATGGAAATTCAAGCACATTAATGAACCCAACACATATATACAATGCACCTGGGTTTTATAATGTAAAACATTCGTTTAAAGGATCGAACAATTGCAATAGTGATACGCTCATAAAAATGGTTTTTATAAGTAGTGTTACACCAGTTGCAATTGATAACTTTAAAACCATTTCAATAAACAATCAATTACTATTAGAATGGAATACCCTTACAGAAAGTAATTTTGCTTATTTTATTATTCAAAAGTCATTAGACGGAAATAACTTTAGTTCAATAACAAATATTTATCCTTCTGCAACTAAAAAATATTCATTTACAGATGTTGCTTTAGCTAAAGGTGTTAATTATTACAGGCTGAAAATGGTTGATAAAGATGCCAGTTATGAATTCTCTAAAGTAATCTCATTTAACAACTTAAATAGCAGTTTAAACTGCTACATTTTTCCTAATCCTGCAATAAAAAAGCCCATAAATATTGAATTAAAAAATTTTTCACACACATCACTAATACAAGTTAGAATTTTTGATATAACAGGAAAGTTACAAGAGCAAGAACTTCAATTTGCTAACAATGGTAAATTAATTATTGACCACCATCTTTCAAAAGGTATTTATACGGTGGTCGTTCAGCAAAATGAACAGCAGGTATCAAAAATATTGGTAGTAGAATAGTATATTCACCTAAGTGAATTATTTTTTTTAAATTATCAGCTAAATAGTTGAGTTAAATTCTTCTGTACAAGTGTGCGACGCCACTGAAGTTGATAGTGGTATTGTAGCTCACTACCAAAAAAAAATACTCGTATTTCTCTCCACATTTTATGAATTGTTTTCTGTTTCCATTTATTCAACACTTACATTTGCCCCATATAAAAACAGTATATGGTTGATGTACTTTTAGGCTTACAATGGGGCGATGAAGGCAAAGGAAAAATTGTAGATTTTTTTGCTCCCAATTACGACGTTATTGCACGTTTTCAAGGTGGCCCAAATGCTGGTCATACATTATATGTAGAAGGTAAAAAAGTAGTGTTGCACCAAATACCTTCTGGCATTTTTCATAAAGGTTGCGTAAATCTTATTGGCAATGGTGTAGTACTAGACCCTGTTACTTTAAAACGTGAGTGTGATGTAGTTGCATCTTTCGGGGTTGACGTAAAGCTTAATTTATTTATTGCTGAGAAAACAAATGTTATTATTCCTTCTCACCGAGCTTTAGACAAAGCAAGTGAAATGCAAAAAGGGGATAGCAAAATTGGCAGTACATTAAAAGGTATTGGCCCAGCATATATGGATAAAACTGGTCGTAATGCAATACGTGTAGGCGATTTGCTGAGTGCTGATTTTGATAAGCAATACAAAGAACTAAGAGCCAAGCATCAAACTTTATTGAATAATTTTAATTTCACTGAAGACATTTCGGCTTGGGAAACGGAGTTTTTTGAAGCAGTAGAGTTTTTAAAAACCTTGAACATTGTTAATGGAGAATATTTCATTAATAAAAAAATAGCAGAAGGTAAAAAAGTATTAGCAGAAGGTGCTCAAGGCAGCATGTTGGATATCGATTTTGGAACATTTCCATTTGTAACATCATCAAATACCATTAGTGCAGGCGTATGTACAGGTTTAGGCATTAGCCCTAAACTTATTAATGAAGTAATTGGTGTTACCAAAGCATATTGCACAAGAGTGGGTGGTGGTCCTTTTCCTACAGAATTAAATGATGCAACTGGCGAAGAATTAAGAAGAATTGGTAGCGAATTTGGAGCAACAACAGGTCGACCTAGAAGATGTGGCTGGATTGATTTAGTAGCTTTAAAATACACTTGCATGATTAATGGTATTACACAAGTTGTAATGACCAAAGCCGATGTATTAGATGCTTTTGAAGAATTACATGTTTGTACTGCTTATAAAGTAGATGGTATTTTAACCGATGAAGTGCCTTTTCAAATAAGTAAAGCAACAATAGAACCTCAATACAAAGCCTTTAAAGGGTGGAATTGCGATAGTTCTATTTTGAAAAATGCAGCAGATGTACCTGCTGATATGTCAGTGTATATAGACTTTATTAATGCGTACATTGGTGCTCCGGTAAAGTACGTTTCTAATGGACCAGGAAGAGAGCAATTAATCATTTTATAAGTTTCAAAAAAATAATTAAAAAATTTTGGTTGGTAAAGTTTTGCGTTGAAATTTTACACCACTAAATTAAATCTTATTAGAACCATGCCTACAAAATCTGATAAGGATATAAAATCCTCCACACCTAAAGTGCCTGCAAAAGAAAGTGCGGCAAAACCATCGTCTAAAAGTAAAAAACAATTAGAAGATGATGACGATGATTTAGAAGATGATGATGACTTTGATACAAAGCCATCTAAAAAAACTGCAACTAAAGCTTCATCTAAAAAATCGAAAGATGATGAGGACGATGAGGACGATGCTGATGTGGATGATAAAGAAGATGATTGGGAAAAAGGTGAAGAAGAAGATAGCTGGGATCCTGACTTCGATGAGTTTGATATTCCTAAAGCTAAAGGTGGTGCAGCAAAAGCTACTGGTGGCAAAAAAACTAGCGATGAAGACGATTTTAAAGTTGATGAAGACTTTAAAGAGTTTGATTTGTTTGATGATGGAGACGATGATTTTAGCGACGACGACGATGATTTTTAATTACACCAAAAAGTAGTGAATAGAACCACGGCAAATTTTGCCATTACTAGTTTTACTGAATTTAAACAACAAATGTTGAGTTGGGCTAACCAGTTCAACATTTGTTGTTTTTTAGACAACCATCAATACCATGCTGCACACAACAGCATAGAATGTTTATTGGCTGTTGATGTACACAGCAGTTTTAGCAACGGCAACCTACAAGAATTTAAAACTTATACTGCTACCCAAAACGATTGGCTATTTGGGCATGTGAACTATGATTTCAAAAATCAATTACACAACTTAACATCCTGCCACCCTGACGGAATTCAATTTCCAACTATTTTTTTCTTTCAACCCAAAATTGTTATTGAACTGAAGGAAAAAGAAGTAGTGATTAGTTGTATAGAAAATAAGCCTGAAAGTATTTTTGAGAAAATTACAAGAATTAGGAATTGGGAATTAGGTAATACACAAAACCTCAAACTGCAAATTCCAAATTCCAAATTCCACATAACCCCTCGAATTACAAACGAAAAGTACTTAGCTATTATAGAGCAGCTGAAACAACACATACGTCGTGGAGATTGTTATGAAATAAATTTTTGTCAAGAGTTTTATACTGAAAAAGCATTCATTAACCCTTTAGAAACGTATCAAAAACTAGCTGCAGTTTCTCCCAATCCATTTTCCTGTTATTATAAATTGGCAGATAAATTTTTGCTATGTGCCAGTCCCGAACGCTATGTAAAAAAAGAAGGCACTCAAATTATTTCCCAGCCCATTAAAGGCACATTTAAAAGAAATTTGAGTGATGAGAATATCGATGCTGCCAATAAAGCTAGTTTACAAAACAGCTTGAAAGACAAAACTGAAAATGTAATGGTGGTAGATCTGGTACGCAACGATTTAAGTAAAATTTGTACCGAAGGTTCAGTACAAGTTGATGAATTGTTTGCTGTATATACCTTTCCACAAGTGCATCAAATGATTTCTACAGTTCGAGGTGAGTTGTTACCATCTACAGACTTTGCTGATGTATTACAAGCCACTTTTCCTATGGGCAGCATGACAGGTGCTCCTAAAAAAAGAGTACTAGAATTAACCGAGCAATACGAACAAAGCCAACGTGGCATTTACAGTGGTTGTGTGGGCTATATAGCACCCAATAAAGATTTTGATTTCAATGTGGTGATACGCAGTATTATGTACAATCAAACTACCAACTATTTATCCTATCAAGTTGGTGGTGGCATTACTTTTTACAGCGATGCTGAAAAAGAATACGAAGAATGCTTGTTAAAAGCTGAAGCGATGATGAAGGTGTTGGAATGAGATTAGTAATATATTGAAACCTTTATAGAAGTCTACACTCTTTGAATGTATCATTTTTGTAGCAACCTAAAGCATTACAAACATTCTTTGTTCAATAAAATGCTTTATTTAACTAAATATAGTCGCAAAATTTTTTTATACTCAGGCTAAACTTTTATTTCTCGATCCATGTTTTTTCTAAAAGCAGTTCTTATTTTCCTTCAAAATTGTTAAACCTAAATGGCTACTACTACATTTGGTAAATACATTTCAAATGAAGACTAATTATTGAAAATACAACATGTACAACAGCCATTTATTACTACTCGGCAAAGCTCTACTCTTTTCTCTACCTATCATTTTCTTCAGCAAATGGTTAGAGCAAAAAATGAGACCCAAAGAGGGATGCAAAAATTTTTTTTCATGGATTTTAGCTGTTGTGATTACTTCACTACTGTGGTTTTCTATTGCAATGTATTGTTATACTAAATTCTTCTTCCCTAATCGTTAGTAAACATTATTTTTACCACCTCATTTTAAAACCAAAAACAAATAAAATGGCATACGGTTTATTAAAAGGCAAAAGAGGCGTTATCTCTGGAGCTTTAGATGAAAATTCAATCGCCTGGAAAGTAGCTGAAAAAGCTTTTGAAGAAGGTGCAACATTTGTATTAACCAATGCTCCTATTGCCATGCGTATGGGAGAAATCAATAAACTGGCTGAAAAAACAGGTTCTCAAATTATTGCTGCCGATGCAACCAGCGAAGCTGATTTAACCAATCTTTTCACTCAATCTCAGGAAATTTTAGGTGGTAAAATAGATTTCGTTTTACACTCAATTGGTATGAGTGTAAACATTCGTAAAAAAATTCCTTACACCGAAAGTAATTACGATTATTTTATGAAAGGCATTGACGTAAGTGCACTTTCATTTCATAAAATGTTGGCAACAGCAAAAAAATTAGATGCCATTAACGAGTGGGGCAGTGTGGTAGCTTTGAGTTATATGGCAGCACAACGTACTTTCCCTTTTTATACAGATATGGCCGATATTAAAGCCATGCTCGAAAGTATTGCACGCAGCTTTGGTTATCATTATGGTTTAGAGAAAAAAGTTCGTGTAAACACCGTTTCTCAATCACCTACAAAAACTACTGCAGGTACTGGTATCAAAGGCTTTGGCGACTTTTACGATTATGCAAATGCCATTGCTCCTTTAGGTAATGCAAGTGCCGAAGATTGTGCCAACTATTGCATTACTTTATTCAGCGATTTAACCAGAATGGTTACCATGCAAAACCTCTTTCACGATGGTGGCTATGTAAACACAGGTGTTAGCGATTATGTAATGAAAAAATTAGGTGTTAGTGGAGAAGAATAAGTAAATTTTATAACCAGCAGTATTGCTACTATTAAACTGCTGTTGCGTCGCACTCTTCAACTTTCAGAACATTATTCAACATAATAAAAGCCGGTACATTTTTGTTGTACCGGCTTTTATTTTTAGTTTCACAGTACAAACAAAAAACTATGACCAACGAATTAGCTGAAACAATGGGTTTAATTGGAGCCTTTTTAAGCAGCATTACTTTTATACCACAAGTTTATAAAACATGGCAAAGTAAAAGTGCTGGAGATTTAAGCATGGGAATGATGTTAATAGTTTTTAGCAGTACTATTATTTGGCTGGTTTATGGTTTTGGATTGCACCTTAAACCTGTAATTATTTGTAATGGAATTATTATGGTATTAAGTGCTTTGCTCATTTATTTTAAGTTGACATTTAAGAAATAATTTGTTCAATAAAGTACAAAGGGTTGAAGGATGCCTACTATTCAGCAAGATTTACAACAACGCAACTTGTGATGCACAAAGTATCTACAGCTTGTCTCCCCAAATAATTTACAATAAAAAACCATTCATTGCTGAATGGTTTTATTATAATTACTTAAAGAATGGGTATTAATACTCATCTTCATTAAACATGAAGTCTTCTTGGCTAGGATAATCAGGCCAAATGTCTTCAATGCTTTCATACACCTCAGTGCCTTCGTCGTCCAACTCTTGTAAGTTTTCTACTACTTCAAGAGGTGCACCACTACGAATGCTGTAATCAATCAGCTCATCTTTTGTGGCTGGCCAAGGTGCTTCTTCCAGATAGCTGGCTAACTCTAATGTCCAAAACATAGCTCTTAAATTTTTGCAAATGTAACCGTATAAATGAAACTACCAAATTGCATATCGTTACAGCAATGTAAATTTTTGCTTAAAAAAAGCTTAGCTATTGTAGGTTTGTGTATTTTAGGCAACTATTAAATTCATTTACTGCATGTTACAGGCCGAAAATATTCATAAAACCTATGGTAATTTACAAGTACTAAAAGGCGTAAATATGCAGGTAAATGCTGGCGAAATTGTAAGTATTGTTGGCAGTAGCGGGGCTGGAAAAAGTACTTTACTGCATATTTTGGGTACATTAGACAGTACCGATGAAGGCAAAATATTTTTAAACAATCAGCCCGTACACGAATTAAAAGGTAAAAAACTGGCTACTTTTAGGAACCAGCATATTGGATTTATTTTTCAGTTTCATCATCTTTTACCTGAGTTTACGGCATTGGAAAATGTTTGTATTCCGGGTTGGATTGCAAAAAGAAAAAATAGTGAAGTAAACGATGCTGCTGAAAAATTATTACAACTTTTAGGTCTTGGTAACAGAATGGAGAACAAACCCAATCAACTAAGTGGTGGAGAACAACAACGTGTGGCTGTTGCAAGGGCTTTAATTAATAATCCTGCCATTGTGTTTGCCGATGAACCCACAGGAAATCTGGATAGCAAAAACGCCAAAGAACTACACGATTTGTTTACTCGTTTGAGAGACGAGTTTAATCAAACATTTTTAATTGTTACACATAATGAAGACTTAGCTGCTTTAAGCAACAGAACTTTGCACATGAAAGATGGGTTGATGGTAAATTAGTTTGGAGTTATAAAACTTTACTACTTGTCCCAACTTCTTACCTTCCAACTTGAACCCTCTACCTTCTTCCTTAAACTCTATCCCTTACTCACCCTCGGTTTCCAAGCAATTTCTTCAACATTTAGTAAATGACCAATATATCTAGAGAGTACAAATAAATAATCGCTTAAACGATTGATGTACTTAATTACCAAAGGATCTATAAACATATCTGCTTCTTGCATGGCCACACAAATACGTTCAGCCCTACGACAAACACAACGTGCAACATGAGCTGTAGAGACTGCCACATGACCACCAGGCAAAATAAAGTTTTTCATTGCTGGTAAAACCTCATTCATCCGATCCATTTCATTTTCTAATAAATCCACATCGGTTTCTCTCAAATCAGGCAACTTCATCAATGGTTCTTTTTCTGGATCACAAGCCAATGAGGAGCCAACAGTAAATAATCTATCTTGAATTTCTTTTAGAATGGTTTTGCTATGTTCATCTGTTAAATAATCGCTTACAACTCCAATATAAGAATTCAATTCGTCTACAGTACCATAACTTTCTATTCGAATATGGCTTTTAGCAACCTTAGTGCCTCCAATAAGACTTGTTTTGCCTGCATCACCTGTTTTTGTATATATCTTAAATGCCATAATAATCAATAGTTTAATTAAGGGGTAAAGCAACAACAAAAGTAAATTTGAATAGTTCACCAATAAAAAAGGAGAGTACAAACTCTCCCACAAAATTTCCACTTTAAAGGTTAATGAACCAATGCTTTTTCTCTAACAATATCGGTTTCAATTAAACCATCTCTTAAACGTACCACACGTTTTGCATAATTGGCAATATCTTCTTCATGTGTAACTAAGACAACAGTGTTGCCAGCTTCTTGTATTTTACCAAAAATTTCCATCACCTCAACCGATGTTTTGCTATCTAAATTACCGGTGGGCTCATCTGCCAACAGTAAAGATGGATTATTAACCAATGCCCTTGCAATGGCAACACGCTGAATTTGTCCACCACTCAGCTCATTGCTTTTATGATGACTTCTATCTTCTAATCCAACTTTTTTAAGGGCTTCCATTGCCCTCTCCATTCTGTCTTTTTTATTGATACCTGCATAAATTAAGGGTAATGCCACATTTTCTGCAGCACTTAATCTAGGCAATAAATTAAACTGCTGAAAAACGAAACCAATTTCAGTATTTCTTACTTCGGCCAATGCATCATCGGCCATTTTACTTACATCGTTGTTGTTTAAAACATATTTGCCACCAGTTGGTGTATCTAAACAACCCAAAATGTTCATCAAAGTACTTTTGCCACTACCACTGGGCCCCATGAGTGCCACATATTCATTCTTAAAAATATCCAACGAAATACCTTTTAATACAGGAATTGCCTGATTACCCATGAAGTAACTTTTCTCAATATTTTCTAAATGAATAATTGCGTTCATAAAACTGTTTAAAATTATTTCTTAATCACTTTAGGCACTTTAAAAAACTGTTCGTCTTTTAAAGGAGCATTTAACAATGCTTCTTCTCTTGCAACACTTCCCTTAATTACATCATTTCTTAAAACATTGGTATTGTTGCCCATGTGCAATAAAGGCTCTACACCAGTTGTATCTAACTCTTGTAATTTTTCTACAAAAGCAATCATACTTTGTAAATCCTGCTTTACTGCTTGCTTTTCAGTATCATTAAAACTAAGTCTAGCAAGGTGAGCCAGCTTATCTACCATTTGCTCTGTTACTTCCATACATCAACAAAAATACTTGAATTGAAGATAAGTAGTTTATATAGCATTTCCTGCTTCAACAATATTTACCCTTTTGGCTTTTTCCCAAGCAACTTGCTGTTTAAAGAAAATTTGTTTAAAAAAACCAGCCAACATGCAAGTATTCATAAATACAAAATAGAAAGGAACAAAAAGAAGAATACTTTTTCGATTTAGCTTATACATTAGCCAACCACCTGCAGCCATTGCATAAAATATGATTTGTAGTAAGAATATTAACTGGTATAATTGGGGTGCTTTAAAGTAAAAAATCAACAATGCGTTCGTAAAAAAAATTATAGGTAAAGAAACTGGGCTTATTAACCAACGAATAATTCTTCTTGAAAAATACTGAAAATTGAGTACCCAATTTGTAGCAGATGGTAAAATCCCCAGCCTAGCAACTGCTTGAGCAGCACCAGCGGCAATTCTAATTTTTCTTTTTCTTTCTTCTTTTAAGTTTAATGATGGGGCTTCTATGGCATATGCATTTTTTTCATACGCAATTCTATAACCTTGCTTACAAGTATTTACAGCCAAAACCAAATCGTCTAACACAGTATCGTTAGGTAAAGGTTTAAATAAGTTGGTTCTAATAGAAAACAACTCACCAGCTGCAGCAACAACAGTATAAAAATCGCTGTCAATTTGTTTCATGGCACTTTCGTATTGCCAGTATAAACCTTCTCCTTCTCCAATTAGGTTATCCGAAATATCGGTCATCACTTTTTTTTCTCCAGCAACGCCACCAATTTTTTTATTGGCATAATGCCTTACCATTTCTCTCAAAGCAATTGTATTTAATAAAGTATTTGCATCTGAAAAAACAACAATGGGTGTTTGTACAAATTGCATTGCCCTGTTAATGGCTGCCATTTTTCCCTGTCGTTGGGGTTGAAATAATACTTTTATCTGCGGATAATTATTGAGTATTTTCTCAGAACCATCATTACTGCCATCTATAATAAAAAGTAATTTGATCGAAGCCGAAGGATAATCTAAAGCAAGTGTATTTTTTATTTTCTGGTCTAAAATATCAGCTTCATTATAAGCTGGAACAACAAGTGTAAGCTCGGGCAAGTTATTGTCTAATACAATGTGTGCTTGTTTTTTGAGAATACCATATACAAATGCAAAAACACCAGCAATAATTCCATAACCTATATATGCATAGAATAAAAAAGCAAGCAGTAGCCAAAATATTGTTGTGGTAAACCCCATAATAGAGCAATGAAATTAGCCATCTACAGGTAAACTATGAAATTGAGTTTTGAAACAACGTCTAAGAATGTAACTAGTCTATTTTTTGGAAAAAAATTCCCACAAAAACAAGCCATGTACAATTTAGAAACAGAAATCTCGTTTATAGACCAATATCCAAATATCCAATCGTATGAAAGGCCAAAGCCCATTCAAAATCTTTATTGTAGAAGATGATCTCTGGTATAGCTCTATGCTAGAGTACACATTAAGCTTAAACCCTGATTATCAGGTTAAAAAGTTTGATTCTGCCAAAACATTTCTTGCAGCAATTCATGAAAAACCTGATGTGGTTTCTCTGGATTATTCTTTACCTGATTCTACAGGAGAAGATTTATTAATGAGAATTCGTGAACTTAGTCCAGATACAAGAGTTGTAGTTATTTCGGGTCAGGAAGACGTAAAAATTGCCATCAATCTACTCAAAAAAGGGGCTTACGACTATATTGTAAAAGATGAAGATGCCAAAGACAGATTGTGGAATGCGGTACAGCATTTACGTGAGAATGCTGCACTTAAAAATGAGCTAGAAATATTAAAAGAAGAAGTTGCTCGAAAATACGATTTCAGCAAAAGCATAATTGGCAACAGTACTAGCATTAAACGGGTTTTTAGCTTAATGGAAAAGGCTGTAAAAACCAATATTACTGTTTCTGTAACAGGTGAAACTGGTACTGGTAAAGAAGTTGTAGCAAAATGCATTCACTATAATTCTGAAAGAAAAAACCAACCATTTGTAGCATTAAATGTTGCTGCTATTCCAAAAGATTTGTTAGAAAGTGAATTGTTTGGCCACGAAAAAGGAGCTTTTACTGGTGCCATTGCAAGAAGAATTGGAAAATTCGAAGAAGCCACAAAAGGCACTCTTTTTTTAGATGAAATTGGAGAAATGGATTTAAGTATGCAAGCCAAACTACTAAGAGCTTTACAAGAAAGAGAACTTAGCAGGGTGGGCAGTAATGAAGTTGTAAAAATTGATGTTCGTATTGTTGTAGCCACACACAAAAACTTATTAGAAGAAGTAAAAAAAGGTAATTTTAGAGAGGATTTATACTATAGATTATTAGGCTTACCTATTCACTTACCACCATTAAGAGACAGAGAAAACGATGTTATTTTAATTGCTAAATATTATATGGAGCTCTTTTGCAAAGAGAATAAAATACCTGTAAAAAGTTTTACAGTAGAAGCAAAGAAAAAATTACTAAATCATGGATTTCCTGGTAATATCAGAGAATTAAAGTCTATCATAGAATTGGCTAGTGTAATGGCCGAAGGCAATGAAATTTTGCCCGAACATTTAAGCATCATTACACAAAATGTTTTAGAAAGTTTTGCAGTAAAAGATGCTACTTTAAAAGAGTTTACTATTAAGCTAATTCAGTACTATTTAGATTTGTACAACTCTGATGTTATGAAAGTGGCTAAAAAATTAGATGTTGGCAAAAGCACTATATACAGAATGATTCAAAACAAAGAATTAATCGTTAGTAAAAAGTATATGGAAGAACATGCTTTTAGTTAAATATTAATAAATACTTAGTTGCATGCTATATCTTTACAATCTAACCTACATTAGTTTTGAAAAGTACATTACCAAAAATGAAAGTTTTAATTGCCGAAGACAATGAGGTAAATAAACTATTGGTAAGAAGAATGCTGCAACATTGGGGACTTGAATATAAAACAGCAGCAACAGGATCGGAAGTTATTCAAATGCTGAAAGAAGAAGATTTTGATGTAATTTTAATGGACATTCAAATGCCTGAAAAAAATGGCATTGAAGCTACCGAAGAAATCAGAAATTTTGCTGATGAAACCAAAAAAAATATTACCATCATTGCACTAACAGCCAATGCTTTAAAAGGCGAAGAAAAAAAATACTTGGATGCAGGTATGAACGATTATTTAACCAAGCCTTTTAAAGAAAAAGAGTTGTTTGATGTGTTGCAAAGAGTAATAAACAAAAGTAATGTTTTTGGTAGCCGATTTGTAACAACAGATACCCAAAATGAAACATTAAATACACAGCAGGTGAATACAGATACCCAATTATACGATTTATCTTTAGTACACGACCTTGCCGAAGGAAATGAAGATTTTATTAAAAGTCTTGTACAAATATTTATAGATACCATTCCTGTAATATCAAAAGAAATGTTATCCGAAGTTAATAACCAAAATTGGGTGCAGGCAGGTAAGTTGGCTCATAAATTAAAGAGCACAATCGATACTATGTTAATTGTTTCATTAAAAGAAGATATACGAGCCATTGAATTAAGTGGCAAAACATTAACCAATGTAGAGCAATTGCCTGCATTAGCCCAAAAAACAGACGAGATCATTACACAAGTAACTGCACAATTAAAAGCAACCTTTAATTTATAATATTTTCAAATTGTACGGCAACAAAAAAGACAATCTGTAGTAGATTGTCTTTTTTGTTGCTATTAATTTATTATTAGTCTTTTTTCTTGCCTTCGTATAAATTATCTTTTGTTACCACTTTTACCTTATCACCTTCTTTTAATGTTTTGCTTAATAAAGTATATGGACCAGTAATTACTTCTTCATTCCCCTGCAAACCAGTTATCACTTGTATATAATTCAAATCCTGAATAGCCGTTTTCACTTTCACTTTTTTCACCTTGCCATCAGCTCCTAACACAAAAACAACTTCATCAATATCATCTGCATTTGTTGCTGCTTTTTCTTCTGTTGACGCAGCTCCTTTATCAGATGATGTTGAGCTACTTTTTTCTGCACTTACAATATCACCTTTTTTATCTCTGGTAGTAACAGCTGCTAATGGAACAGACAATACATTTCTCTCAGTTTTAGTTTGAATATCAGCAGTTGCACTCATATTTGGTCTAAACGGAAAAGGACGACCTTTTACAATTAAATCTTGATAGCTTTCTGGCAACAAACGTACATGCACTTTATAATTAGTAACTTCTGTAGATGATGCAGATGCACTTGTAGTAGAACTAGTTGGATTGGCAATTTTAAAAACCAACCCTTTAAACTTACGACTACCATACGCATCTACAGTTATTAAAGCTGTATCTCCATAATTTACTTTAGGAATATCATTTTCACCAACATCTACAATAGCAACCATGCTTCTTAAATCGGCAATACGCATCATTTCCGTACCAATACTAAAACTATTACCAGCAACACGTTCTCCCTTCTTCACATTTAAAATATTTACAACCCCACTCATTGGTGCAGTAATAACAGCACGGCTCATATCTTTACTAACTCTATTTAAATTGGCTCTTGCACTTTGTATAGCAGCTAAGTTTCCTTTAATGCCTTCTTTAGCAGCATTGTAATTGGCTTGTGCAGTTTTATAGGTTTGTTCAGCCTGCTCAAACTCGGCCTTAGAAATTACTTTTTCTTCGTATAATTTTTTCTGACGATCATAGGTTTTTCTGGCTTGCTCTAAACTAGCTTCCAATGCCTTTAATTGAGCTGTAGCATTGGCTTCAGCAGCTTCACTTTGTGCAACACCTGCAGCAGCTTGGTCTCTTTGCGATGCATAAATATCTGCATAGATTTTAGCTACCACTTGTCCCCTGCTAACACTGTCTCCTTCATTTACAAACAACTCAACAATTTCTCCACTAATATCCGGACTCACTTTTACTTCAACTTCTGGCGAAATTTTTCCACTGGCTGTAACCGTTTCTGTAATGGTTCTTTTTTCAGCTTTTTCGGCTGTTACTTTTTTGCCTTCTTCTTTACCAATTATGCCAAACTTTTTTAGCCCAATCAGTGTACCAATTATGGCAACCAAAATCACAATTATCCAAATCAATTTCTTATTCATAACTAACAGTTTCTTTATTTATGTTATCAGCTGTTGTACTTTTATCAGCTGTAGTTGCGTCGTTGAAAATCCTGCTGAATAGCAGGGGACCCTTCAACTAAATATCGTTATTCAGCAATTCAATTTCTATTTACAATTTAAGCCCTTGTCCTTTGTAAAATTCTAGCAATTTCATTCTAAAAACAAAATCGTACTGATTGCTTAACTGCTGAATCTTTGCCCTAACCATATTATTTTGATTAATCAGCAAATCCAATGTTCCCAACAAACCAATTTCATATCGCTTAACAGAAAAATCATACACTTTTTCGGCACTTTCAACCTGCTTTTTACCAGCATAAAATTTTTGCATTGCTGCAACAGCATTGGTATAAGCTCTGTAGATATCATTTTTTAATGTTTGATCGGCCTGAGTTTTTTGTAACTCAACCACTTTCAAATTTTCTTTCGATTGTAAGTAGTTGCTTTTATTTTGTCCATTATTAAAAATAGGCACCTGAATACCCAAGCCCAAACTTTGCCTAAAGTTTTGGTTAATTTGATCGAAGTATTGAATTTTACTACCATTCGAAAAATTTACAGCCTTACTATTATAGGTTGATCCTAACGAATAACTACCTGAAATAGTAGGATACATTTGAGCTTTAGTTGCCAATATATTTTTCTCGGCAGCTTTCATTCTAAACTCAATTGACTTTTGCAATGGCTGATTGGTTAATGCCAATTTATATACAGCTTCAGGCATTAAATCGGCTAAATTTTCCAAAGGAATTTTATCTATAGGTGGTGTATCTACCACAAATGGTTGTGCAGCATCAATATTTAATAAAGCTTTCAATGCTAAAATATTTTGGTCAAAGGTGTTTACATTAGCCATTAAAGTGGTACTATCTGTTGCAATTTGTGCCTGCAGTTCAAGTAAATTCAATTCTGGTAACGCACCTGCGTCAACTCTTTTTTTAGTATCATTTAACCTTGCCTGTGTTTGCTGAATTTGAATTTTACTGATATTGATATTTTCATTCGAAGCCAACACCTGTAAATAATAAATAGCAACATTCAAAGCAACATCATTGGCTGCTTTTTCAACGTCGGCTATGGCCGATTGCACATTGAATTGAGAGGCTGCAATTCCATTTTTTACTCTACCCCAATTGTACACTTGTATGCCACCTTGCACCCCATAACTTTGTGCAAATAACTCAGTATTTGAATAGGTATTGGTTGTAGGGTCAATACTTCGGCCAAACTGTGGACCCAAATTGGTATTAAAACTTGCCGATGGATACTTGTATAATTCCAATTGCTTTGCCTGAATAGCAGTAATTCTTGCCTGTACTTCTGCCTGCTTAACAGAAATATTATTTTTCATGGCATAATCTACGCATTTGCGTAAATCCCATTTTTCGCCTGCATTTTGTGCATGTGCACCAATTGCAACAAAAGCTAGTAGAAGCGTTAGTAGATATTTCATAACATAACAAAAATAATAGAAAAATTTACGCTATTTGACTTTTTTATGACAAAAGGCCAATTGCTGCAAAGCCTTTTCTCAAATCATCTATAATATAAGCTGGCTCTTCTAACCCAACATACAATCTTAAGCTTCTGTGCCATTTATCTTGTGCATTAAAATCCTTTCTTTTTATTCCAGCACATTTAGGGATAATAAGGCTTTCATACCCACCCCAACTTACTGCCATCAATATATGTTGCAAACTGTTGCAAAAGGTTTCAATTTTTTCAACAGAATCTGTTTTAATAATAAAGGTCAATAACCCACAGCCACCAGTCATTTGTTGCTTTGCCAGCTCATACTGAGCAAAGTTTTTATCTAATGGAAAAATCACTTCCTCAACTTGCGGATGATTTTTTAAAAAGTCAACAACTGCTTCAGTGGTTTTAGTAATTCTTTCTAAACGTGTTGGCAATGTTCGTAAACCACGAATGAGTAACCATGCATTAAATGGCTGAATACCGCTTCCAATATTCATGTATTCACTATTGAAAATTCTTTCAATCATTTTCTTGCTGCCACTTAATACACCAGCAACAACATCGCTATGACCGCCAATATATTTTGTAGCTGATTGTAAACTTAAATCTATGCCTAATTCAATGGGTTTTTGATACAATGGTGTGCAATAACTGTTATCGCAAATGGTGATTATATTTTTTTCTTTTGCCAATGCAGCTACCGCTTTTAAATCTTGCAATTCAAACGTCCAGCTATTAGGGGTTTCTAAATAAAAGACTGTTGTATTTGGCTGGATTGCATTTTTAAAATTGTCGATTTGTGTTCCATCAATATAAGTATGTGTAACATTAAATCGTGGCAAAATTTCTTCAAACATTTTTCTTGCCCATGTATATACACCTTGCACACTTACAATATGATCACCACTTTTTACATTGGCTAAAATTGCTGCAAAAATGGCTGCTGCACCACTATTAAACACCAAACAATCTTCTGCATTATCCAATGCTGCTAATTTCTTTCTGAGTATTTCTACAGTTGGATTTAATCCCCTGCTGTATAACCAAGTGCTGTATTCATCTTCAAAACTTTTACGAAAATCATCTACCGTTTTAAAAGCAAAATTGGATGTTTGAACAATGGGTGGCGATACTGCTCGGAAATAATCTTCCCGTTCTTCAGCATATTCATTCAATATGTATGATAAATCCATAAATGAAAGTTATAGAATAAGTATGAGATGTTTATTTTTATGGCGATGAAAAATTTGATTCATCATTTTTTAAGAGCTGAAAATAATCAACCCATCATTAAAGAAATAGATGGGTTAAGGTTTATTGCCATTATTGCTGTGTTGTTCAGCCATTTTAATTTACAAATAGTACGACTTTCCGGCTTAGATGAAAATTTTACGTATAGCAACCCTGTTCCATTGTTTTTAGAATTGTGTGGCAATGGTGTGAGTATTTTCTTTTGCATTAGTGCTTTTATTTTATCTATTCCATTTATAAGATACTATTTGTATGATGGGCAAAAAGTTGAACTTAAAAAATATTATTGGCGTAGAGTAAAACGATTGGAAATACCCTATTTTTTGGTGTTGACTATTTTATTGTTATTTAGAATAATTGTTCAAGGTGAACTTTGGAAAACAGAAATGCCTCATTTTTTCAGCAGTTTTTTTTATAGTCACAATATTATTTATGGCAGAAGAAGTACCATCAATCCTGTTGCATGGACTTTGGAAATTGAAATTCAATTTTATGTTTTATTGCCTTTGATTATTCAATTATTTAAAATCAGAAAAACTGCTTTACGTAGAAGCATTATTATTGTTTTATTATTTGCAAGTGGATTTATTTATGCGGCCAATGATACTTTTTTCATCAATGCTCATTTGCAATACTCCATCTTTCCTTATCTGTCCATTTTTTTATTGGGGATGTTAATGGCTGATATATATTTAAGCAATCAACTATTATTCAGTAGCAAAAATTTCTTGTTTGATATTGGTGGAATTGCAGGTTTTCTACTAATAATTTATTGTGCTGGTGCTGTTTCATTTTACATGCAATGCTATGAATACACTGGCTATTTACTTTTATTCACAGGAGTTTTTAAAGGAAAAATATTGAACAAAGTTTTTACCACAAACTGGATTATGGCTATTGGCTGCATGTGTTATTCCATCTATCTTTTACACTATGCGTTGTTGTATTTTATTACTGAAAAAATCACTTCTCCTTTACTGCTGAATAATTATTATAAAAATTTATTTGCACAGGGAATTGTAGTATTGCCTGTTGTACTTATTGGTTGCAGTATTTTCTATTTGATTGTTGAAAAGCCTTTGATGAGTAGAAAAGTAAAATGATTTTTTTGTTAACCACTGAGTATCAGAGGAAAGGAGATACACTGAGTTTTAAAAAATCTCTGTGATACTTAGTGTTCTCTGTGGCTCTGTGGTAAAAAGTCTTATGAATTTATTTGTGTTACTTTTTTATGATAAAACACAAAATACAAAATCATAAAAACAACCATCAGCACTACACCAGTTAATGCGGCCTTTGGTTTATCAATCACCACTGCTGTTGCAACAAAGCCATAAGCAATTACAAATAACACACAAAGCAAAGGCGTTATGTTTTTAGCAAATCCAGCTTCTACATTGCTTTCTCCTTGTTTTCTTTTACGCAGAATTAATAAAGTTGCAGCCGATAAACTCATGCCAAAACAATCTAAAAATATGCTGAAGCTTAACACATCATCAACTTCTTTTCCAAAAAAAGTAATGACCATAGCAATTACCGCAAACAAGGTTAACCCTGGAATAAGTACTTGAGATTTGGGATGTTTATAAGAAAATATTTTAGGAAAAACTTTGTCTTCACTCATGGCAAACATAACTCTTGGATTACTCATCAATAACACATTTACATATGCCATTACACTTAAAAACATGCATGCATCAAATACTTTACCTCCAGCTTTGCCAAACCACACTTCACACAACAATGCACCAATGGCTGTTGCATTTTTCATTTTATCGAAACCAATTACCTGTATATAAGCATAACTAATAGAGAGGTATAAAAAGATGACTACAAAAATGCCAATCACAATGCCACGTTGCATGGTTTTGGCATTCTTGATTTCGCCACCAAAATTGATGGTTTGCTGGTAACCGCCATAGGTAAAAGAAACTGCAACCAAGCTTAACATTAATAACAATCCTGCATTACTACCAGTATAGGCATACACTGGTGCAGTTGTATTATACCCATGTGGCTCTACAATTACCCCTTTAAACAAAGACGTGATTAATAAAACAACCAATGAAATTTTAATAATGGTTAAAATATTTTGTGTACGACTACTCGTTTTTAATCCCAATAAATTCACAAAATAAAAAATGCCAATTGGCACAATGGCAATAATTACATTAAACAATACACCCGATGGTTTCCCAAACAATAAATCACTGGCATAATCGGCTCCTATTAATGCTACAACAGCTAAAGAAGCAGCGTTGCTAATGAGTATTAACGCATTAATTGTAAACCCAATGGATGGATGATATGCATGTGCAAATACTTTGTAGTAACCACCAACAACGGGTAATCGTAAGCCAATTTCTGCATAAGTTAATGCACCACATAAAGCAATAAAACCACCCAATAACCAGGCAGCAAAAAATATAGATTCAGTTCCCGACTTTGCTGCAATAGTTGCAGGTGTTTTAAAAATACCCATTCCAATTACCAAGCTAATTACAATCATGGTAAGAGAAAATAAACCCAAAGTTTGTTTCTGTTGCATAAGCAATTGTATGTGGAAAAATTATAAAAATGAAAATAACAACAAATTATTTAAGTGTGGGTAAGAATATTTTGAATAGAAAAATGCAGACTGCACATTTGTACTGGATTTGGTTCTTGAAAGTAAATGGTTCAGTAAAGTGCTGAACGTTGAAGGGTGCGACGCAACGTATGCTAAATAGCAATCCTGCTGCTCATCTAATAAAAATTTACTCAAAAGATTAAAAGGGAATCCTGTTAAAATCAGGAGCTATCCCCGTAGCTGTGAAGCAGCCTCCCAAACCCTCCGAAGGAGGGCTTAAGGAACGTTTCAATTTAACAAGCCACTGTGTAAAACGGGAAGGCAAATTGAAATAGCTGTAAGCCAGAAGACCTGCCAAATGCCAGCACTGCTGAAAAGCAGGATTATTCACGGCTTTCGGGTGAAAAGCATGGAATTTAAAAGGCTGATAGCTACAGTCATTTATTTTTCTCCGTTTTTTTGTTTTCCTGAAAGCTCATTGTTCACATTTAAATTTTATAACAATGAGCAAAAAATTATTAACGCTTATTGCACTTGGTGCAGCATTAAATGCTGTTGCACAAAACGACACATTGAGTGGTAAACCACTAGATGAAGTAACGGTTACTACTGCTAACAAAGTAGAACAAAAACAAAGTACAACTGGTAAAGTAATTACTGTAATTACCAAAGAACAAATTGAAAAAAGTAGTGGCAAAACGGTTGCTCAATTATTAAATGAGCAGGCTGGTATTACCATTAATGGTGCTTACAATGCAGCTGGCAGTGTGCAAACTGTTTTTATGAGAGGTTCTAATGCCGGCAGAACCTTGATTTTATTGGATGGTGTTCCCATGAACGACCCAAGTACCATTACAACAGATTTTGATTTGAACATGTTTTCAATTAACGAAGTTGAACGCATTGAAGTTTGCCGTGGTGCACAAAGCACTTTATATGGTAGTGATGCTATTGCAGGTGTTATAAATATTATAACTGTAAAAAAAGACATCAACAAAAAAATCAATGCAAAAGCAACTATTAGTGGTGGTAATTTAGGAACACTAAAAACCAATGTACAAGTGTATGGCAAGGTGAATAAGCTAACTTATACCACTCGTTTTTCTAAATTGTTAACCAATGGATTTTCTAGTGCGTATGACAGTACAGGAAAGAAAGGATTTGATAACGATGGTTACAATGGAGAAGTTGCTCAAGCTGCAGTACAATACCAATTTACCAATGACTTTTTGGCTAAAGCCTTTGTGATGAACAGCCATTACAAAGCCGATATTGATGCAAATGTATTTACAGATGAACAAGATTATACCATTAACAATAAACAGTTTAGTACAGGTTTTGGGTTTGTATATAAAAAAGCAGCTGTAAGCATTACCGGAAATTATCAATATACTCAAATTGGTAGAAGTTATGTGAATGATAGTGGATTTGTTGCAGGGTTTAGCAAATTTGAAAAAAACGAATACAGTGGTCGTACACAGTTTGCTGAAGTTTTTGCAAGCATCAATTTAGGCAGTCGATTCACGTTATTACATGGTGGCGATTTTAGAATTGGCAATATGAGCAACGATTATTTATCGTTAAGTTCTTTTGGACCTTATACCACCAATTTTAAAGATACTGCCATGAGCCAAACATCAATATACAGTTCCTTATTATTTAGCAGCACCAATAAAAAATTGAATATAGAATTGGGAGGAAGGTTGAATACCCATTCAAGATATGGCAGCAACTACACGTACACTTTTAATCCTTCCTATACAATCAACAATAACTATCGAATCTTTGGTAGCATAGCAAGTGGATTTAAAGCACCATCCTTGTATCAATTATATGCAGGTGGAGGAATTGGCAATGCAGCATTATTGGCTGAAAAATCAGTGAATTATGAAATTGGGATTCAGCAGCAATATAAAAAAATAAGTAACCGTATCGTATTTTTTTACAGAGATATTAAAGATGGAATAGATTATAGAAATCCTAACCCAGGCATTACGTCAGGCTACTTTAATTTTATACAACAAGTGGTTCGTGGTATTGAATATGAAGTAAGTGTACAAGCTACCAGTAAATTATCTATTACAGGTAATTATACTTATTTAGCTAGTGATGAAAACACACAAAGCAGGGTAAACTTTAAAGACACCAGTTACACGTATTTATTACGTCGCCCTAAACACAATATCAATGCCAGCATAGCTTATCAGTTTACACCAGCATTGTATATAAGTCTTGCTGGCAAGTATGTAAGTAAACGCAATGATGTTGGAGGTTATAAGAAAGCTGATGTTGAGTTAGATGGCTATTTTTTACTAAATGCTTACGCAGAATATGAGTTGAAAAAACAGGTTAAATTTTTTGCCGATATACAAAATATTGGAAACACGAAATTTTTCGACATCAGGGGTTTTAATGCAATTCCTACAATGATTAATGCTGGTGTAAGATTGAATTGGTAATTTCTTTGGTTAACAAGTTAAAACAGTTGATAGGGTTAATAAAGGTTTTCTATTTGTTAACTTTATTAACTCCGTCAAACATTTCAACTTCAAAAAATCATGCCTCAACACGAAAACAAAACTTGTAACCGTTGTAACAAAGGCTTTGAATGTAAAGTGGGCAATGTGCTGGAATGTCAGTGCAGCCAAATACAATTGAGCTATGAAGAAAAAGTATTTATAGAAGATAAGTATACTGATTGTTTGTGTATTGATTGTTTACACTTACTGAAATATCAATATCAAATTCTAAAAGTTCAACACAAGCTCATTTGAATAAAAACATCCTGCTTCTTAGCAGGATGTTTTATTTTTGAGTAAAGCCTACTATTATGGATTTCAAACTCGACGAATTACTCACCGTAAGTTTTACACTATTTGCAGTAATCGATATTGTGGGTTCTGTTCCATTATTAATTTCATTAAAAGATAAAATGGGTGGCACCATTCGTTCATTTCAGGCAACGATTGTTTCTGGTGCATTAATGATCTTGTTTCTATTCTTAGGTAAACCATTTTTAAAAGTATTGGGGATTGACGTAAAGAGCTTTGCAGTAGGCGGTTCTATTGTAATATTTCTATTAGGGCTTGAAATGGTATTGGGTCATGAAATATTTAAAGGCGATAGTGATGCAAAAAGTGGAACAGTAGTGCCAATTGCATTTCCTGTAATTGCAGGTAGTGGTACATTAACTACAGTAATGAGTTTAAAAGCCAACTACGACGAAATTGTTATTCTCTTAGGTATACTTATTAATCTTGCAGTAATCTACATTACATTAAAATCTTTAAAGTGGATTGAGAGGGCATTAGGGAAAGCAGGTTTATTGGCAGTACGTAAATTTTTTGGTGTCATACTTTTGGCAATTGCAGTAAAAATATTCAGCACCAACATTGGATCATTTGGCAAATAATTTTCTAGCCCACTTTATCTAGTTCACTTGTTAATTAGTGTTTATCCAATTAGCTATTACAACAAGCATTGATTCAACACTTCAAGTTATTATAAGTTTTTCATAAAAAAACATAGTTATTACTGAACTAAAAACATGCTATTCCGTTTAATATATTCTAATAAAAAATTAAACAAAAAAATCGTTATGAAATTATTTAAGAAAAGCATTTTTTTAATTGCAGCTAGTTTGTTTACATTAAATGTAATGGCACAAGACGTAGTTGATGTAGCAGTTTCTTCAAAAGCACACACAACTTTAGTTGCAGCTGTAAAAGCAGCAGGTTTAGTAGAAACATTAAAAAGTAAAGGCCCTTTCACCGTATTTGCACCAACCAATGATGCATTTGCAAAATTGCCTGCAGGCACCGTTGAAGGTTTATTAAAGCCTGAAAGTAAAGCAGCATTAACAGGTATTTTAACTTACCATGTAGTTGCAGGAAATTTAGATGCAAAAGCAGTTTTAGCAGCTATTAAAAAAGGTGGTGGTAAAGTTGTTCTTACAACAGTAGCAGGTGGAAAATTAACTGCAAGTGTTGTAGAAGGAAAAGTAATTCTAACCGATGAAAATGGTGGTAAAGCAACCGTTACAGCAACTGATTTAAAAGGCAGCAATGGTATTATTCATGTAATTGATGCAGTGGTTTTACCAAAATCTTAATTACATATACTTTCGTATTTATGAAAAAGCAACTCAATATTTGAGTTGCTTTTTTTATGAAAAAACACCAAATAACTTTGGGTGAATATGCAGTTTACATTACCTTGGTTGCAAACATTTATACATGAGCAACATTGCATTAACTTATGATGATATTCAGCTAGTACCAGCTTATTCAAATATCGCTTCTAGAAAAAATATTGACCTCACAACACAAGTAACCAAACGTTATGGATTAAGAATGCCCTTGGTTGCATCTTGCATGGATACAGTTTGTGAAAGTGAAATGGCCATAACCATTGCTGAGTTGGGTGGTGTTGGTTGTATTCATCGTTTTATGAGTATAGAACAACAAGCAAAAGAAGTTGCAACCGTTGTAGCTGCTTTACAAAACGATGCAATTCTTAAATTTTGGAATGTAGCAGATGCCAATTGGCAATTCACCAAATCCATTCCTGTAATGGCAGCAGTTGGTGCCAATGGCGATTTTGAAGAACGTGCCATTGCATTGGTACATGCAGGAGCAAATATTATTTTAATAGATGTGGCTCACGGCCATCATGAAAATGTAAAACAATCCATTGCTACGCTAAAAAAAGTGTTACCACCACATGTCGATTTTATTGCAGGCAATATTGCCAGTGCCCAAGCTGCCAAAGATTTAGAGTCCTGGAATGCTGATGGATTAAGAGTTGGCGTTGGTGGGGGTTCGTTGTGTACCACACGTTTAAAAACTGGTTTTGGCGTACCCAATGTTTCTTGTTTACAAGAAATTGTTGCCGTAACAACATTACCAGTAATGGCCGATGGAGGCATTAGAACCAGTGGAGATATTGCCAAAGCATTAGCATTGGGCAGCAGTTGTGTAATGTTGGGCAGTTTAATTGCTGGCACTAAAGAAGCCCCAGGACAAATTATCGAAAAAGCAAGTGGCTTATACAAACGTTACAGAGGTGCTGCAAGTTTAGAAACAAAAATGGCACACAACCAAGAGCAAAGAAATGTTGAAGGAGAAAGTACTGTTATTCCTTTTAAAGGTGGAGCCAAATTTGTAATTGAAGGTTTACTTGACGGAGTGCGTAGTGCATTTTCTTATGGCGGTGCTAATACGATTAAAGAATTTAAACCCCATTATGTGCAGGTAACTAATGCAGGCTTAGCAGAAGCAAGGCCACATTTGGTGTATTAGTATTTATCCTAAAAAAGAGCAGCCACTTAAATTTAAGTGGCTGCTCTTTTTATAAACTATTGTTTAGTTCAACAATCCTTTCTTCTTTGCTTCTCCATCTATATAATCGAAAATGGCATCTATATTGGCATTGGTTAACTTAGGAAAAGGAGTCATTACTGTTTTATTCCACTTCTCAAATAACTGTTTTGCATACGCATCTTTTTTAATTACTGCTGTTGAATTTTTTATGTATTCGTACAACAGTTTTTTATTTTTCCAGCGGTTTCGTACACCATAAAAACTTGGTCCCGTTAAATCTCTTGTTGGGTGATGACAAGTGCCACAGTTTACCATGAATAATTGTTTACCATCGGTTTGCAAACGATTATTGATTGTTGTTTCGTTTTTTGCTACAATAAATGCAGAAAATAAAACAACTACAACACTTAACGCAAAAATTTTCTTTAGCATACTTTCTACTATTTTAGATTAGTTCTTATTGGTTTCAACAATTTCTTTTTCTCTTTTTTCTTTGTATGATGGATCTTTTAGCAGCTTTTGAATATTGGCCAGTGCAGCAATATAAATACTTCTGCCATGTGTACCAACCACCAATTCGTTTTCTCTAGTATGAATTACTAAATCGTGTACAGGAATGCTTTGAGGCATGTTTTTATTCCACTGCATAGTCGAATTTCCTGCATCTATTGTAACATACAAGCCACCATCAGTTCCAATATACAAAATGCTATCGCTTACATTGTCTTCAATAATTACATTCACTGGTTCGGCAGGTAAATCTTTATTAATTTGTTTCCAAGTTGTTCCAAAATCCTCACTTACAAAAACATAGCTGTTAAAATGATCGTTTCTATATCCATTTAAAGTAGCATATACTTTCGATTCTTTATACTTACTTGACGTAACTCTTGTTACATACAAACCTTTAACTGTTTTAGGCAAATTCTTCGAAACATTAGTCCATGTGTAGCCACCATCTTTACTAATATGAATATTACCATCATCAGAACCAACGTACAATAAACCAAACTTCAATGAGCTTTCAGTTATTGTAGATAAAGAACCAAATGGCACATCGCCTTGGGTTGGATTGGTAGTTAAATCAGTACTCAAAGTTTCCATACTTGCCCCTTTTTGTAAAGAACGATGAAACTTGTTGCTGCCCATGTACAACACATCTTGGTTATGTCTGCTCAATAAAATAGGGGTTTGCCAATTGTATCTTAATAATGGTTCTCCTAAATCGTTTGCAGGGTGTATTCTTAATCTGCTCATTGCCCCATCAGCTGTAATGGTTCTATTGGTAGAAGATCGCATGTAGTTTCCAAATTGAGAGCCTGAATAAACCGTTGCATTGTCTCTCCAGTCAACTTGCACTTGCATTCCATCGCCTCCATTAATTGAAGTGAATGGATTATGACCTCTATCGTACCAATCATAATTTTCTACAGTTTTACTACTACCATACCATGTTCCATTGTCTTGTAAACCACCATATACATTGTAAGGCTTGGCCATATCTACAGCAATTGCATAAAACTGACCAACAGGTGGTGTATTGGCTTTAAACCAATGTTCTCCATTATCATAAGTTATATTACAACCACCATCGTTACCAATAATCATGTGACTGTCTTTTGCAGGATTCATCCAAACTACATGATGATCGGCATGCACATTTTCTTTATCCATTCTTTTAAATGTTTTACCACCATCGGTACTTAATTGAACATCGATACCTGTAATAGCCATTTTATTTTCATCAACTGGACTCACAAATATTTTCCCAAAATAATATCCATAGGTATTAAATAACCTTAAAGCTTTAGTATTAACTTTTTTCCATGTGACACCAGCATCATCACTTCTGTAAACTTCGCAACCAATAATAGGTGTTTCGAAAAGTGCAGTATTGGCATCATACAAATAATCCCAAATACAAGAAGGTTTTAACTTATCTGCTGCAACCATTTCTTTAACTGAAGCTGCAGTATATTTTTCAGGAATACCATTACGCTTAAAGAAAGTGTCTATCTTTTTATTGTCTAATGCTGCAAAAGTTTCTTTGCTCAACTCTTTAAAATCTTTTAACGCATAACGAGTAGAATCTGTTCTACGTTTTGCAGTATCGGGTTGCCTGTTTTGATTATCAACAACTGCATAAACTACATTATTTTTTGAAGGTGCAACTGCTAATCCAATTCGTCCAATACCATTACCAGTTGGGAAACCAGCACCTTCTTTGCTTATCAATTTCCATGTTTCGCCACCATCGTTGCTTTTATAGATACCACTTGTTTTTCCACCTTCTTCAAAATTAGATGCAGTACGGGTTTTGTACCAAGTTGCTGCAAACAATTCATTGGGATTAACTGGATTAGCATCAATATCTACAACACCTGTATTTTCATCGATGTATAAAGTTTGTTTCCAGGTTTTACCGCCATCTGTAGTTTTATAAACACCTCTTTCTTTATTAGGAGAATATAAATGCCCCAATGCTGCAACCCAAACTGTATTATCATCATTTGGGTGTAATTGTATTTTGCCTATATGATGACTTTCTGGGAGGCCGACGTAAGTCCATTGTTTTCCTTTATCTATACTTTTATATACACCAATACCAGCATAAGAAGAACGGCTGCTATTTACTTCGCCAGTGCCCACCCAAATGGTACCAGTTTTCCAGTTTACAGCAATATCGCCAATCCCTATTACATCGGCAGAATCGAAAATTGGTGCAAAGCTTTGACCGTTATTGGTTGTATGCCATAAACCACCAGTAGCATAAGCTACATAAAATTCGGTGGGGTCTTTTTCGTTTACATCTATATCAACCACTCTACCACTCATTACACTTGGGCCAATGTTTCGAAAAGGAATATTATTGACCAAGCTTTTCTCTTGTAATTGTTTTCGAATAGTTTCATTTTTCAACCTTTCTGTTGCCGGTGTTGGTTTGGGTTGAGCAATGACTTTTACGGAAAAAACGATTGTCAGTAATACAAGTAGTTTATACATAACTGTAGCTAATTTTTTGGTGAATAAAGAATAGAACGTTGAAGAGTGCCCTACTAGTCAGCAAGATTGTTAACGACACCACCCGATAGCTATCGGGTAATGTTGAATAGAATTATTACAGCCGACTACCCAAACATTTATTCTTTTGTTCACATAGTTTAGTTTTATTTTTGGTTGACTAAAATAATAGAAATATGCGATTATTATTTGTAATTGTTATAAGCATTTTTACATTACAGCTAAATGCTCAATGTAAAACTTATAAATTAACATCTAAGGGAGACACATTGAATTGTACTGATCAAAATGATAAAAAACGTGGCAAATGGCTGCTTCATGTGGATCCATTAAGGGGCAACCCTGGTTATGATGAGGAGGGAGAATATGTTGATAATAGAAAAGAAGGCATTTGGCGTAGATATAATACCATGGGTGATTTAGTGGCTATACAAAATTATAAATGGGGAAATATGGATGGCATTTCTCAATATTTTACAGTAGCTGGTTTAGAAAGAGAAGAAAGTTGGAGAGCCATGAACCCTGCCAACGCATTTGATACTTTAATGGTAGAAGACATTAACGATGAAAATAAATATGTACAAGTAATTGTACCCAATGATGGTAAAAGTTTAAAGCATGGCACCTGGACTTGGTACCGACCAGGTGGTGGTGGAATTATAAAAACAGAAACTTATTTTTTAGGAAAGGTTAAGTTACCAGGAGAGGATAAAAAAGCCACTGAAACAACTGTAAAAAAAGAGGAACCCAAAAAAGAAAAACCAAAAGAAGTACAAGATTTTGAAAAGAAAAATAGTGGTAAGAAAAGTGTGAAAACAAGAGATGGCAAAACAGGTGGTTAAATTATTGAAGGATTAATAATAAAAATGGGGTTGCTTTTAGCAAACCCATTTTTATTAAACTATTTATTTTTCTTTTTGAAATGTTCTTTAAAATATAGCAGTTGATAACGAACTGCATTTGCCCAATAAGCCCAATCGTGTTTACCAGGACGTTCAATGTAATCGTGTGGGATTTTTAATTGAACGAGTTTCTCATGTGTAGCTTTACTCATACCATAAATAAAATCTTGCAGACCACAATCAATTATAATGCTCAATGAATCTTTGGGATAAGTTTCGATTACTTTTTGAACACTCCAATCATTGTAATATTTTCTGTTGGCAATGGTATCACCTAAGCGTTTGTTTATATCGTATCCACGAGTAATTAAATTTACAGCCAATGCTCCACTCATGCTACCACATGCACTAAAATTTTCGGCATGACGGAAAGCAATAAACATGGCACCATGCCCCCCCATGCTTAAACCTGTTATGGCCCTATTATTTCTATTAGGAATTGTTCGATAATTTGCGTCGATATACTCAGGCACTTCTGTACTTACATGCGTTTCATATTTGTATGTACTATCGATTGGGCTATCAAAATACCAACTGTTTACAGAACCATCGGGGCAAACAATTATGAATTGATTTTCGTTTGCCATGTCTTGTAATTCAGGCACTTTTCTGATCCAGTTTGTAGAAACACCCATTGCCCCATGCAATAAATACACCACTGGATAAGTATTTGATTTCTTTTTATAAGAAGTTGGCTTTATAACTACTGTTTTAATTTCTTTTTGCATGGCTTTACTAAAAATAAAAACAGTATCTACATTAGCAAAAGCAGTAAAATATACAATTGTGCTAACAAGCAATAGTTGTATTTTTCTCATAAACAAATTATTTAAACACAAATTAACGATAACTAATCATTGATGACAATGGATGACGTAAGTTTCTATACATCATCATATCTACCTTAACACTGCCAATTACAATTGGACTTTCGATACGCAAAGGAATATGGTTGGCATCATCGCTTACCCAAACAGTCATTTTTTCTCCTCCATCGAAAATGGTTCCTTTTACTAAAAGTGGTTTAAATTTAATTGCCCTAAATTTTCCGTAACGGGTTTTAATCGTTTCTTTACCCAAGTACTTCACGTATAAATTAAATACTTCGTTGTCTAAGAACATGGAGAAAGGAATTTTATCATCGGTTTTGTATTTGCTGAAATCGATATTCCTTGCATAATAAATAGCACTCAACACATCTTGCACACAATTGGGAACTTTATAAATTCCTTTGGTAGTAATTGCAGAATTTGTTTGTTGATTGAAGGTAATATTCTCATAAATTTTATGCCCACCTTCATCTACATTTCTAATAAATTTTAGTGGTTGAAGATTGGCTGTATCTATATACGACTCGTAACGGTCTCTAACTTTAAAAATCCAATCATAGCTTTTGTTAGAAGTACCAGTGCCAACTATATGATATACAGGTTTTGCACCCATATTTTCTTGTGTAACTGTAAAGTTAGCTGAACCTGCATCTACATAAATACCCAATGCATTGTAAAATACAGTGAAGGTGATGTTTTCTCCATTTTCGAAAGAATAATTGCGAATACCACAAAAATCATCACCAGATGTTAAGGTAACCCAACCAATTATTGCTGCAAAAAAAGTAACTATTTTTTTCATCTGTACATTTTTAATTGTTTATTATTTAGCAAACAATAAATAGTATGCTTAAATAATCTATTTTTTAAATAGTTTAATACCTAACATAAACAAACTACCAGCAATTGCAGGTATTACCCTGTTTATTAACCATATAATTACTGCTGTAAATACAATACCTAAAGTATTACTACTGATTAATCCAAATAGCTGTTTACTGGCTTCTCCACGTAAACCAAGCTCGGCAATTGGAATTGTTGGTACAACAGCCAATACTAAAAACAGCACACACACCATCCATGATAATTGCCAAACAGTGGCTTGTACATTAAACAATTCTAACAATAATAAATACTGTGCCACAAATACAACGTACCGTATAAAAGAAAGTAGTAAAATTCTTGTTAATTCTTTCCAATGAAAATCTTCTAATTTTTGAATATAAATAACATACTTGGCAACAAAGGGAATTTTTTCAATCAATTTGGTGAGCCAAGAAAGCTGAAAATAGATAAGCAAAAAAACAGTTGTCCAAAAACTGATGGAGTACATCATTGCATCCATCCAAAATTTGCTAAGACCCTGTAAATGGTGGGTTTCATCTAAAATATTGATACGTAAATATATTAGCCCCAAAATGCCCATAACCATAGTAACAATAATTTGGCTTAAACTACCTACAATAGATAATGCAACAGCCCTAAGCCTATTCCCATCTTCTAAGTAAACAACTCTACCCACATACTCTCCAACACCATTGAATGTATTTAATGCAATAGCCTGACCTGTAAATATGGCCCTGAATGCTCTTAGAAAAGATATTTTTTGAACCCCCGAAACCAATAGTTGCCATTTCTTAGCTTCTAAACCCCAGTTTACAAACATAAGTGCAAGTACTGTATATAGTTTCCATGCATTGGGGCCACGATAACTGCTTTGAATGGCTTTCCATGCATCGGGTAAATTGGGTTGTTCTTGTATTTGTTTATAAATAGAAAAACTTAGCCAAATAAATAATAATGGACCAATAATATAATTGAGAAATATTTTTTTCTTCTTTTTCAGCAGTAAAAATTTTGTTGCTGCAAATTAAGGATTTAAGTAAGATAGGAAATAAGATAATAATCATAAAAACATCTATAGCGATGCTTTTTTATACTAAGTGCATTCGGCTTATCCTAGTTGAGGAGCTACAAGGTTGAGATAAAAGCCAGACCTTATTATTCATCTTTATGAATCATATTAAAGTGATAAGGTTCTTATTTACTGCACATTACAGTAAATCTCTAACTCACCGTTATGTTTAACGAATATAACACTACTTAAATCATTTTTAAAGGCAACGCCTTTAAAAGAATAATGGTCATCAAATATGTATTCAAAATAGCCTTCTGTGGTATACTTACTGCTAAGTATTTTACACTCTGTTATATGATATGGAAGATATGCTACAATTTTGGAAGGATTTACTTCAAACATAACTTTTTCACTGAGTTTGTATGGAACTGGTTTATTGGTAAACTTACTTATATTACATTGTGCATTTAACCTTACAGTGAAAGAATTGGTAACCTGTCTATTACTATTATTTGAGGTACTACTAGCATTGCCACCACTATTATTGGTTGATTTTGTAAATACAGTATACAATTTTGCAGCTTGCGTATTTTTATAGGGTTTTATTTCATTGCCTTTCATGTCTATATAATACTCTCTCCAATTAAAGTCTACCACATTAGCCTTACCATTTTTATACTCAGAAACTGTCCTAAAAGGGCCATTACTAATTTCTTTGCCTGTTGTATCAATAAAAATCCATCTAAACCCAAATGACACATAATTAACTGCTGCCATTCCTTCTGAGAAAAACTCAACATCACCATACTTTGGGCTTACTACTTCCTTACCAAGTATATTAATAAAACCCCACTTACCATTAATTTTTACACCAGCTTTATTTTCTGAAAATGACTTTACATCTTCATACTTTGGCTCTATGATAATTTTACCTTTTTCATTAATAAAACCCCACTTGCCATTAATCTTAACCGATGCTAACCCGTTTACAAATTGTCTTGCATCATCATAAATCGCTGATAAAACCAATTTACCGGTTTTATTAATAAAGCCATATTGCCCAAAAATACCTACTGCTGCTAACCCTTCTGAAAAATCTTTGGCATTATTATATTTCATTGGCAAAATCAATGTTCCCGTTTTACTGATATAACCATACTTCTTATCTGTAGCAACAACAGCAAGACCTTCAGAAAATTTATTGGCAATTGTATATTTGGGTGAAACAATTTCTTTGCCCTTGGTATCAATAAAACCAACTGCTTCATTTAAATTAACCATGGCCACTCCATCTATAAACTCATAAGCTCTACTATACTTTGGCATCACTATTTCTGCACCAATATGATTAATGTAACCGTACAGATTATTTGATTTAACGTAGGCCAATCCATCGGCATAATACCCTATTTCATCATACTTAGGTGTTACTAGAATTGCTCCATTGGCATTGGCTAAGCCATATTTTTCATCTTGCTTAAAATAAATTAACCCCATAACAATAGAAATAGATTGGTATTGAATAGGTAATATCAAACGTCCATCTTTGTTAATCACACCCCATTTTTTACCTACTCTAACTCTTGCCAAATCTCCTTCGAAAAAGTAAATATCACTCAATAGCGGGGTGGTTACATTTCCTTCTTTATCAATAAAAGCCCACTCTTCATTCAATCTTGCAACAGCTAAATTGGGGGTAAATTCAGCAATATAATCGTACTTAGGTTCAACTTTAATTTGCCCATTTTTATCAACAATACCACTTTTTTTATAGCTGCTTACTTCATAAAGTCCGTTTTGTAACCTTTCAATTGAATTGTACCTAAAAGGAATAACTGTATTACCATTTACATTTATTGCACCATATAAATTAGCTGAATTTTGTATAATTGCCAAGCCTTCTGCCGAAAAGCCTGTACCCGATTTATAATTATTTACTGATATAGCTATGGTATTCGATGAATGGTTCATATAACCATCTTTGGTTAATACGGGTATTTCTTTACCTGTTTTATCTATTTGAATAATGGTTCCGTTTAATTTGACCATGGCAATTTCTGTTTGAAAATCAGTTGCCACATCGTATTGCAGTGGTATTACTATTTTGCCTGTTTTATCAATGTACCCACACTTTTTATTTAGTTGAACTGCTGATAAACCATTGGCAAAATCATTGGCAAAATCGTATGTGGCCGGGATTATTTCTTTACCTGTTTTATCAATAAATCCTACTTTTTTATTGGCATTAATAAAACCTGCTAAGCCATTTGAAAAGAAGCCTACATTGGTATATTTTGCAGCTATTACTTCCACACCTTGTTCATTAATAAAACCAAAAACCAATTGTTTTAATGCATTTGTTTTACCAACACCTGCTAGCCCATTGGAAAAAGTGTACGCAAAATTAAATTTGGGTGCAATAACTACGTTTTTAAAAACTTTATGTTTAAAGCCCCATAAGCCATTGCTATGTTGAAAGGGTACAAGTTCTTGTGCTGATAAAATACCAACAGAAAAAGTTAGTATAAATAATATAGCTAGTTTTAATTTATTTACCATTTGAGTTTTGTCAATTTTGGCTTAAAAATATCAAGTTCATTAAAGCTTGCAGACAATAGTTTACTCATCTAAACCATTACCATTTTTATCAACAGAAAATGTTTGTCCATTTAATTCTACAGTGGCTTTGCCTTTCTTAAAATTACCTGCTTTTTCATATTTACAGGGTATTACTATTTTACCTGTTTTATCTACATAACCCCATTTTCCACCAAGTTTTACTGCTGCTAATCCTTCTGAAAAATTATTAGCATCATCATATTTAATGGCAACAATTTCTTTCCCGGTTTTATCTATAAAACCATACTTAGGCATTTCATTGGTACCTAATGTTACTTTTGCCAGTCCTTCAACAAAATCATTGGCATATAAGTAAATAGGCTTAATAACTTCAATGCCAGCGGTATTCATAAAACCATATTTACCATAAGATTTTATTATGGCTAAGCCTCCACTGAAAGATGATAAGAAAGTATATTTGGGTTCAACCACTTCTTTGCCTTCTTTATTAATCAACCCCCATAATCCTCCATCAATACCACCATGTCCATCATTAAACCCTCCAAGGTTTACTGCAGCAAATCCACCTTTAAATTCAATAACATATTGATACTTACAGGGTACTACATATATACCTTTTTTATTTATAAATCCATATGCAAAAGTGGTGCTATTTTCGGTTTCAGTAACTTCTGTAACAATTGCTAATCCTTCATTAAAATACATTTTTTTAAGGTAATGAGCTGTTCTGTATTTGTAGGGCAATATTAATTTACCAGTTGCATCGATAAAGCCCCAAATAGGTTCTTCATAATCATGTTTTGATACTTTTTTTCTTATTGCAACCCCTGCTACACCATCAGAAAAATCTGCTGCGTCATCGTAAATGGCAGGTAGTACAATTTTACCAGCTTTATTTTTGTAACCCCATTTTTCTTTTTTATTATCTCTATAAGGCATTAAGTTCTGAGCTTCTGTACTTGTTAGATTGGTAAATAAAAAAAATAATACAATGAGCCTAAACATAGAATAGCTGTTTTATGAGGTGGTGAATATTTACTAGATCATTTTTGATATGAATAAATAAACTTGATATAGTTATTAAAATTATTCAGTAAAATTAAAAATTATTTAAGAATATTAGAGGGACTTAAAAAAGCATCTATACAGATGCTTTTTTAAAGAAATAAAAATAACTTCCCCCAAAGTGTATTTTATTCCATAAGATTAAATGATTACTTTTTGATAGTAATAAAAACCACTTCACTCTCTTTTGCTTTTTTAGTGATTTTTCCGCCCAACAAAACGACTTCATTATTAGTGTTATACAAAATAGTGTTGTTGTATTGGATGCCCCACTCTTCGTTTTTTAAAGATTTATATTTGGTGGTTTTAGAATCGAAACTATAACTAACTACATACAATGCGTTAAGCAATTGCTTAGCATCTTTGGCTGTAATTGTTCCTGTTTTTTTATCCCATTTATTATATTCGGTAACATCTTGAATTAGCCAATGCATTGTTTTACCATCAGCCGAAAAAACTAAATTTCCTTTAGAAAATTCGGCTTCTTTTAGTAGGTATGTTTCTAATTCTCCTCTTTCGTTAAAAACAGCACAAACAATTGCATCACCTCTTTTACTATCTTCAAACTGCTGACCACTATAAACCAGTTTACCATTAACAACATCTATTTGTAAATCAACCAATTTAAGCGTCATATCGGATTTTACTTTTTCTCCATTTACATTTTGCATAGCAGCCTTAATATTTTCTTCTTTAATTACATTCACATAATCTAGTTTTCCATTAGTTATTTTGGCAATTTGAAAATTAGGATAATCGCTTGATTTAGGTACACTAAAATCTTGATATTCATCAGAAGTTTTTCCAGCATCACCAAATAAATAAACAGCTCCGTCTTTTTCAAAAACTTGATTAATTTTCCATTGAGAATGTGGTGCAGTAATAGTTACTTGATGTTTTGTTTCAAAAGTTGTTCCATCAATACGAATGTATTCATATTGATTAGCAGGATTAGTTTTAATAGTTGATTTTTTGTAATTGATAGGTAGTGTTACAAACACATAATCAAATTTTCCTGGTGCCATTTCTATTTCCTTGGCAAACATGATACATTGATAATCGAATGTGAAGGCCTTATCATTTACAACATTGGCATCACCATCATATTTTCTAAAAATTAAATGTTGCTTTGTTGCATCTGGATTAACACCACTTGTAAGAAATAAAATATGCCCTCCATTGGGTATGGCATGATTAAATTGAGGTATCCAACGTTGTCCTTTTTCTTCTTTAGCTGGTTTATTGTCTATTTTAAAAACTGCTGCATTTTCAAAACAATTGTCTGGCCCCCATTTTCCGCTTTCTCCACCTACCTTAATACCAATTTGTGAGTTACCAATTTTAAATCCGCCAATACCTGCTATGCCAGAAACAATTTTTGTACCTATGTAACTGTTATCTATTGGTCCACTTGGCATGGCAACACCACCCAATGATGTACCTAAGCCAGCAGCCATTATCGTATTAAATTTTTTGCCATAAACATATTCATTATTGGCAATAGCATCAAATGTATTTGAATAGGTTTTAGCTTCAGTAGAAAGATAATTAAATGTATTGTCAAATAATAATTTATCTATCTTCCAAGCTAAGCCTCTAAACGTTGTGGTAGTTGTGCTACCAATGGTAGATTTATCTACATCGCAAGATGCCGATGCAAATTTTACATACACTTTTTTGCTAGATAC